>NZ_CP019312.1:2400000-3045000 GCF_001969365.1 Tateyamaria omphalii
GGCGGTGCTGGACGCGGGCGCCTGCCCGGTCGGACTGGAATCCACCATCGTGGGGGCCGCACCGCTGGCACTGTTGCGTCCCGGTGGCCTTGCGCAGGAAGACATCGAGGCCGCCGTTGGACCGCTCGAACATGCAGGGGACGCGATCACCGCACCCGGACAGATGCTGTCGCATTACGCGCCCGACGCCACCGTCCGGCTGAACGCGAATTGCGCCAATCCGGGCGAGGTGCTGCTGGGCTTTGGGCCGATGCAGTCGGACCTGAACCTGTCGGTCGCGGGCGATCTGGTGGAAGCAGCGGCAAACCTCTTTGACCACCTGCACATGCTGGATGCCACGGGCTACCCCATTGCAGTGGCCCCGATCCCGAATTGTGGGCTGGGTCAGGCGATCAACGACCGGTTGAGACGCGCTGCCGCCCCGCGCGGCTAGGCGCGCCCGGCCTCGCCCGACAGCCCCAGCGGATCAATCCCAAGCGCATTCAGCGCCTTGATCCATTTCGACGTATCGCCCGTGCCAAACACAAGCTGCGGCGTGGCGCCCACGGTCAGCCAGCCATTGCGGGCAATCTCGCCCTCCAACTGGCCCGGCCCCCAGCCGGCATAGCCCAGCATCACAAGCGCGCGTTCCGGCCCCTCGCCGGTGGCAATATCCTCAAGCACATCCTGCGTGGCCGTCATGCCGAAGGCCCCGACCTCAAGCGTTTGCAGGCGCGAGGTATAATCGGCCCCGTGCAGCACGAAACCGCGCTGCGTCTCAACCGGGCCACCAAAATGCACGGGATGAGTGCGGGCAGGCGTGCTGCCCTTGATGTCGAGCTGGTCCAGCAACTCGCCCAAATTCATGTCAACCGCAGGCTTGTTTACGATCAGGCCCATGGCGCCATCTTCGCCATGCGCGCACATAAACACCACCGACCGGTCAAAGCGCGGATCGCCCATGCCCGGCATGGCGACCAAAAGCTGCCCGGTCAGGTCCAGGGTCATGGCCCCCATTATCGTCTGTTCCTGTGTCATCTACACATAACATGGCGTGGCGGCCCGGTCAGAGCAACCTGCGGATGTGCCGCAGGCAAGCCATCGCGCACCATTTCGTTACAGCAAGTTGACCGGGACGTGACTTGGCTTCGCGCTTGCGACCCTGCATTTAGAGGGAATGAAAAAACGTGCCCTGTCCCTTGCCGTCGCCCTTGCGGCTGTGACCGCCCTGCCGATCTATGCGCAGGGCCAGTTCGATCACGTTGTGCGCACGGAGGTGCTGCAAGGATGGGACCTGCCCAACGGGCAACGGCTGGCCGCGGTGCGGCTGGTGCTGGCCCCGGGGTGGAAGACCTACTGGCGCGCGCCGGGCGATGCGGGCATTCCGCCGCATTTCGACTGGTCCCGTGCCCGCAATATTGGCGCCGTCAGCCTGTCATGGCCCACGCCAGAGGTGCATGTGCAGAACGGCATGCGTTCCATCGGGTACACCGATCAGGTGGTGATCCCCATGCACATCACACCGGCGCGCGCGGGCAAGCCCATGCGCCTGCGCACGACCCTGTCCATGGGCGTATGTTCGGATGTGTGCATCCCCCACAGCGTCAAGATTGACGAGATGCTGGACAGCCCCGACCTGACCCCGACACCTGCCATTGTCGCAGCCCTTGCCGACATGCCCTATTCAGCGTCAGAGGCCGAAGTGCAGTCCGCCACCTGTCGGTTGTCCCCGACCGAACACGGCATGCAGATTGAGGCGCGCGTGGCCCTGCCCCACACCGGCGGGACCGAAGTGGCCGTGATCGAACCCGGCGTGCCCGGCGTCTGGGTGAGCGAGGCGCGCACCGCGCGCAGCGGCAACACGGTGGTGGCCGTCAGCGAGATGATGCACGCCGATGGCGGTGCCTTTGCCGTGGACCGGTCCGATGTGCGGATCACCATTCTGGGTGCCGATTACGCTGTCGACGTGCAGGGCTGCACCGGCGGTTAGGCCGCCGTCCGCCAGCGCGTGATCTGGAACACCAGCGCTCCGATCACATAGGCAACAAATCCCAGTGCCAGCACGCCGCCCGCAAAAAGCAGCAGCGCCGCGCTCAACGCAGTCAGGTCGCCCAGTGCGGGCAGGGCCCGAGTGAATGCAGGCAGCAGGCCGCCCGTGATCAACGTGTAGCCCATCGTGGCCCCGAACCAGCCCAGCACCACGGCCCACAGCGCCACGAACCCCCAGCGCACGGCTGCGGCAGGGGCAGACAGTCCGCGCCGCATCGCCTTAATCTGGCGTGAGATGTCATGCTGCACGGCCACCAGTGCGGGGACCACCAGCAGGACCAGCACCATGCCAAAGCCCAGCCCATAGACCAGCGTGATGATCGTTGGCTTCAGGAACTGCGCCTGCTGCGACGTCTCGTAGAGCAGCGGGGTCATCCCCAGCACGGTCGTGAGCGTGGTCAGCATCACGGGCCTGAGCCGGTCCGCCGCCCCGTCGATGATCGACGGGAAGAGCCCCCGATCCTTGGCGTAATCGTCGATGGTGGTGACCAGCACGATGCTGTCGTTGATGATGATACCCGTCATGCCCAACAGTCCCACGACCGTGAACATGCTCAGCGGCACGTCCCACAGGTGGTGGCCATAGATCGTACCCACGAGGCCAAAGGGGATGATCGCCATCACCACGATGGGCCGCGTCCAGCTGGCAAAGACCCAGGCAAGGACCAGGTAAATGCCCGTCAGGCACAGGATCAGGCCGGTCAGGCTGTCGGACAGGAACTCGTCTTCCTGCTCGCTCAGGCCCGCCTTTCGGAACTCCACCTGCCGTTCGGCGGCGATGTTGGGCAGGATCTCCTCCTCCAGCGCGCGGTTGATCTCGGTTGCGCGGGCCGGATCGTCTTCGGAGATGTCGCCGGTGACGGAAATCAGGCGGATGCCGTTCTCGCGCCGGACGGTCGAGAACCCCGTGCGCCGCTCGACACTCACGATGTCGGCGAGCGGCACATAGGTGCCGTCGGGGGTGCGCATCTGCGTACGGTCCAGGAAATCGGCCGTCAACTCGCCCTCAGGCAGCTCCACCCGGATCTCCGCGCTGCGGGGGCCATCGGGGAAGGTCGCCGCCTCGATCCCGTTCAGCCGATCACGCAGCACGCGGCCCAGCATGTCGATGGTAAAGCCAAGCGCCTGGCCCTGCGCGGTCAGATCCAGGATCAACTCCTCCTTGTCGTAGGCCAGATTGTCCTCGACCGCGCTCACCTCGGGGTACTGGAGCAGCGCGCGCTTGAGGTCCTCGGATGCGGCCTTCAACGTGTCGGTGTCCGCGCCAAAGAACTGCACGTCCAGCGCGTCATCGCCCGGCCCCGACCGCCACCCGCGGAAGCTGACGGTTTCGACCAGCGGATGACGCACCACGGCGTCCTGCAACTCGGCGACGAAGGCGAAAGAGGAATAGGGGCGCAGGTCCGCGTCGATCAACTCGATGGAAATGCCGCCCAGCAGATCAGCGTCCTTTGCTTCCACACCGCTCAGACCCCGGCCAGCATTGCCGCCGATCTCTGCGATGACATAGTCGATGGGATTGCGGCCATAGCGCTCTTCATATTGCGCGCCCAGGTCTTCCGTCGCGCGCTGCATCTCGCGCATCATGGCCAGTGTATCGGCGCGGCTGGCGCCTTCCAGCATGGCGAAGTTGCCGGTCACCGACCCGCGCTCGGGCGCGTTGAAAAACCGCCATTGCACGTCGCGCTCGATGAACAGGGCCAGTTGGCTGGCGAGCACCACGCAGACCCCGGCCAACACGACATAGCGGGCGGCAATGACACCGGCCATCATCGGGCGGAACAGCGTTTCGCGCATCCACTCGAACCCGGCATTCACGATGACAGAGGGTGTATCGAGGCCCTTGGTGCCCATCGCCCCGACCCAACGCGCCTTCAACCGGCGCGGGGCCAGCAGGAACACGGCGGCCATGATCGTGGGACCGGCCAGCAGATAGGGCCACGCATCGAACAGACCTGCAATGCTGTCGGACCAGATCACATAGCCCACAGCACCCGACACAACGGCAGACAGCACGGCGACACTGGCAAGCGCCACAGCCAGCTTCACGCGGCTGAACCGCGGCCGGTCAGAGGCAGCCAGCGCATGGCCCATGTGATGGGGCAGGATCAGGAAACACTCGACCAGCGACGCCACCAGCACCGCGATCACGGTGAAAGGAATATCACGGATCAAATCACCAAAGCGGCCCCCGACAGCGATCAGACCAAAGAAGGCGATGACCGTGGTCAGGGTCGCGGCAAAGACGGGCATGGACATGCGCCGCGCCGCATTCTCGGCGGCAACCAGGGGCGGCTCACCCCAGGCGCGGTGGCGGTGATCGGCATGTTCGCCCACGACGATGGCGTCGTCCACCACGATGCCAAGGGTGATGATCAGACCAAACAGCGACACCATATTGATGGTCAGCCCGCCCAGATACATCAGCGCAATGGCAGCCAGCAGCGCCACCGGAATGCCCGCGGCCACCCAGAACGCCGTGCGCGCGTTCAAAAACAGAAAGAGCAGCGCGATGACCAGGCCCAACCCGACAAAGGCATTGTCGATCAAAATGTTCAGACGGGCGGAAATCGCCTCGGCCCGCGTGCGGATCAACTCGACCGTGACCGATGGCGGCAAGGTTGCGCGCAACTCCGCCGCGACTTCGGTCACCGTCGCCTGCATCGCGATGGCGTCACCATTGTTGGACCGGTCCACACGCACCGACACGGCCGGGTCCTCGCCCACGAAATAGCTGCGGTTGCGCGCTGTACCCAACTGCCGGACGGTCGCCACGTCGCGGACAAGCAGTTTTGACCCGTCCGGGTTTGACCGCAGAACAATGCCCGCAATCTCCTCGGGCGTGCGTTTCTGCGTGCCGGTGCGCACACGCGCATTGGCGCCGGTCACATCGCCAGCGGGGTCGGTGTCCACCTCGGCGGCGATGGCGGCTGCGATCTCGGACATAGTGACTTCATTCGCGATCAGCGAAAGGGACGGCACCTCGATCAGCACCTGCGGGGCGGCCACCCCGCGAATGGTGGTGCGGGTGACGCCGGCGGCAAACAGGCGCACCACGAACTCATCGGCAAACAGGCCCAGCTGCTGCGGGCCCACGGGTCCGGTAATGACCACATCGGTCACCCGGTCGCGCCAGGCCCCGCGACGCACCGTCGGCTCATCCGCATCATCGGGCAAGGTCGTGACAGCATCAACGGCGGTCTGCACGTCGTCGGCCGCCCGGCCCATGTCCCAACCCGGTTCGAACTCAAGGGTGATCAGCGCAGAGCCTTCTGTCGAACGCGATTCCGTGCTTTCCACGCCTTCGACCGCCAGCAAACCCGGCTCCAGCACCTGAACGATGCCCGCGTCCACATCCTCGGCCCCGGCCCCGTCCCAGGAGACGTTGACCCGGACATTGTCGACAATGACGTCGGGAAAGAATTGCGCGCGCATGTTCGGCACCGACGCCACACCCGCAACCAGCATGATCAGCAAAAGGAGGTTGGCAACGGTCCGGTGGCGGACAAAATAGCTGAGGATACCGCCTGCCGCCTTTGGGATCCGCCGCGCCATCTAGCCCCCCATCCGGCTTTCCAGCCGGGCCACCATCTGGGCTGGCACATGTGTTTCAGCCAGGCTGGCCAGCACCCGCTCCTTGGCATCCGCGGGCATACGCTCGCTCGCCTCGACAAAGGCGACCAGGCGAGCGCGCCGTTCATCGGTCAGTTCGACCATTTCCGGCTCCAGGGGCGCGTCGGACGCCTCTGCCGCCTGTGGCTGAAGGGGCCGCACCGAGATGCCCGCACCAAGCAGGGGCGAGCGCGCCTCGACCACATCGCGCCCGACGATGTCATCGCCACGCACGAGCACATCATCGCCCTGACGCCGCAGGACCGCAACATCGACTTTCTCCAGCCGGTTGTCCTCCCCCAGCACCAGAACCGTGTTTGACGCATCGACGGCAGTGGCCGGCAGGCGCACGACGTTTTCCAGCGGCGGTTCGGAGACGGCAACGGTCACAAAATCCCCCTGCTTGAAGCCCAGTCCGGTGTCGAGACGGGCAAAGACAAGCCGCCCTGTCTGCATATCGCCCCCGCCGGCGCTGGCGCGGCTGACAGTGCCGGTGGCGGCAAGGTCGATGCCCACGACATCCAGTGTTGCGGTCACGGGGGCCGCGATGACGCCTCCATCCTCGTTCAACAGCCGCGAAAACTGCGCCGTCGACACGCGAAACCGCACCTCAAGCGCGCCGGGGTCGATCAGCGTCGCCAATTGTTCATTTGCAGACACGAGGCGCCCGGCCACGACGCTGGTGGCGCTGAGCGTGCCGTTGAACGGGGCGGTGACGGTGGTATCGTCAAGAGTGCGCTGTGCCTCGTCCAGCGCGATGCGGGCGCGGGCCAGTTGGGTCTTGGCCTGGTCAATCCGCGCCTCTGCCGTGGTCACGACCTGGCGGCGCGCAAGCACCGCCTGCCGCGCCGAGGCCGCAGCCAGTTCGGCGCCTTCCACGGCGGCGGCGGTGCCGACACCACGCTCTTGCAGGTCCTGTTGCCGCTGGAACGCGCGTTCCTGCAGGTCGGCCTGCACCTGTGCCGCCTGTTCTTCGTCCTGCGCCAGCACCAGCGCGCGGTCGGCGTCGCGCACTTCCGCCTCGGCGTCCAGCAAATCGGCCTCGGCGCGGGCAAGGGCCGCTTCGGCATTGGCCGGATCAATCCGAACCAGCAGCTGACCGGCACTGACATCGCCACCATCCTCGAACCCGTCCGCCAGTTCGATCACACGGCCTGCCACGGCAGCGCGCAGCTCAAGCGTGCGGCGGCTCGCAATCTCGCCAAAGGCCTCGAGCACAGGCGTTTCCGTCCCCGCCTCGGCCCGCACCACGGCCACGGCAAACACGCGTTCCCGCGCAGGCGGGGTCCGCGGCTCTTCCGACAGGCGCGACTGCACAGCACCGCCCACGATCGACCCGGCATAGGCCAAAAGCCCCAGACTGAGCGCCGCCAGCACCAGGCCGATCAGGCTTTGCCTCAAAAATCTCATTCTTTCACGCCCTTAGTCGCCGCGCCGGATCCGTATCATAATCTAGGCGCGCCACGAAATTGTCCAAACAACAAAGCTGTTACGTATGGGCGCGCTATTTCCGTCGCTGATGTTCATCAAGACGGGGTAAAATTTCGACAAAATTGCAGGGCCGGTGGCGATAGTCGAGCTGACGGCCCAGAATTTCATCCCACGCGTCCTTGCAGGCGCCCGGACTGCCCGGCAGCGCAAAGAGATAAGTGCCGTTGCACACGCCCCCCGTCGCCCGGCTTTGCACCGCGCTGGTCCCGATCTTCTGCATCGACACGATGGTAAAGACGGTGCCAAAGGCGTCGATCTCCTTCTCATAGACATCGCGGTGCGCCTCGACCGTGACATCCCGCCCCGTCAGGCCCGTGCCGCCCGTCGACAGCACCACGTCAATCTCGGGATCGTCACACCATGCGCGCAGCTGCGCCGCAATCTGGTCCCGCTCATCCGGCAGCACCTTGCGATCCGCCAATACATGGCCCGCATCGGTCAAACGCCCCACCAGCACATCGCCGGACCGGTCCTCGTCAAGGCTCCGCGTGTCGCTGACCGTCAACACCGCGATGCGAATGGCAATGAAATCAAGGCTCTCGTCAATCCGGCTCATGGACGCCCCCCGGCAAAGGCCACGCGGGCCGCCAACGCACCAAACACCCCCGCCGTCACCCAGCGCAGCACGCGTTCAATCACGGGGTTGCGCGCCAACGCCCGGCCCAGCCCGCCAGCGGTCATGCCCACGCCCGACTTCACCACAAAGCCAAGGCACGCAATCGTCCCGCCATAGATCAGGAATTGCGGCAGGATCGGGCGCGCGGGGTCCACGAACTGCGGAATGAAGGCCAGAATGAACAGGATCACCGACGGGTTCGACAGGTTCACGATCAACCCGTCGCGAAAGGCACGCGACGGACGCACAGCGCGCGTGTTTTCACCGACCAGGGGCGACATCACCGTCTTCACCGCCAGATAGAGCAGATAGGCCACGCCAACCCAGCGCACGACGCCAAAGACCCACGGGGCCGCCGACACCAGGGCACCCAGACCAATGCCCGCCAGCCCCGCATTCACAAACGCCCCGCTCGCAATCCCGGCAGAGGCGGCGACGGCAGGCCCCTTGCCCCCACGCAAACCCTGCGCCATGGCAAACAGCATGTCCGGCCCCGGCGTCAGCACCAACGCCAAAGCGGCAGGCAAAAACGCCAGATACAAAATCGGATCAATCATGTGTCCCCCCTCAGATGCGCCCGCAGGCTCAAGAGATCAGCCCAGGCCTCGCGCTTGGCCGCCGGATTGCGCAGCAGGTAAGCAGGGTGAAACATGGGCAGTGCAGGCTTGCCACGGGCCTCTGTCCAGTCGCCACGCAAACGGGTGATGCCGCGCTTGCCCAACAGCGCCTGACAGGAATGGTTGCCCACGACAACCAGCACATCCGGATCTGCCAATTCGATATGCCGGTGCAGAAACGGCTGCATCATGGCGACCTCTTCGGGCTTGGGGTCGCGGTTCTGCGGCGGACGCCAGGGCAACACATTTGTGATATAGACGCTCTCGTCCCGGCTCATCCCGATGGCGGCCAGCATCTTGTCCAAAAGCTGCCCGGCCCGGCCGACAAAGGGCTTGCCCTGCATGTCCTCGTCCCGCCCGGGAGCCTCGCCCACGATCATCACACGGGCACCTGGCACGCCATCGGAAAACACCAGATTGCGGGCGCCCTTCTTCAATTCACAATGCTCATAGGCGGCCAAAGCGGCGCGCAAACCCTCTAGATCCTGCGCCGCAGCAGCGGCCTCCCGCGCAACGGCCACCGGATCATCACCCATCTGCAAAACGGGCGCGGCCTCGGGCTGCACCGCCGCAGGTTTCGCCGGCTTCGGCACAGCGGCAGGCACGGCATAGCGGTCCACAGGCGCATCCGCGATGCACTCATCCACACCCAGCTCGATCTGCCAGGCCAGGGCCGCAAGGGCGCTGTGATACTCCGCCGAATCCATATCACCACACTACGCCCGCCGGACCGGAACCGGAATGCCCCTTCATTGTTCTTCAAATATGCAATTCCAACCGCTTGCCGCCACGCCTGCCCACCGCATATAAGCGCCCAGACACGCCAAGGGATGCCCATGACCTTCACCCATCGCCACCTTCTGGGGATCGAACACCTGCGCCCCGAAGAGATCGTGACGCTTCTGGATCTGGCCGAAGACTACGTGGCGCTGAACCGCGCGCCCGACAAGCACAAGGATGCGCTCGCGGGGCTGACACAAATCAACATGTTCTTCGAAAACTCCACCCGCACGCAGGCCAGCTTCGAACTGGCGGGCAAACGGCTCGGGGCGGACGTGATGAACATGGCGATGCAGGCGTCGTCCATCGCCAAGGGCGAGACGCTGATCGACACCGCGATGACACTGAACGCGATGCACCCCGACCTGCTGGTGGTGCGCCACCCGCATTCGGGGGCCGTGGACCTTCTGGCGCAAAAGGTGAACTGCGCCGTGCTGAACGCAGGCGACGGGCGGCACGAACACCCCACGCAGGCGCTGCTTGATGCGCTGACGATCCGGCGGGCCAAGGGACGACTGCACCGGCTGTCGATTGCCATCTGCGGCGACATCGCGCACAGCCGCGTGGCCCGATCTAACATCATCCTGCTGGGCAAGATGGAAAACCGCATCCGCCTGATCGGCCCGCCGACGCTCATGCCCTCCGGCATCTCGGAATTCGGCGTCGAGATCTACGATGACATGGCCGAAGGGCTGAAAGACGTCGATGTGGTGATGATGCTCCGCTTGCAAAAAGAACGCATGGACGGCGGGTTTATCCCCAGCGAACGCGAGTATTACCATCGTTTTGGCCTGGATACCGACAAGTTATCCCACGCCAAGCCCGACGCGATCGTCATGCACCCCGGCCCGATGAATCGCGGCGTCGAAATCGACGGCACGCTGGCCGACGACATCAACCGCTCGGTCATTCAGGAACAAGTGGAAATGGGCGTGGCCGTGCGCATGGCCGCCATGGACCTTCTGGCGCGCAACCTGGCAGCCGTGAGGGGGGTCGCATGACGTCGCCCACATTTCTGCCTGGCGAAGTCCTGCTGCACAGTTGGACAATCTCCAAACGCTCCTACCTCGTTCGCGTCTGTGCCATTGCAGGTATCTGGGTGTTCATTGGCTTGCTTGGCGATTTTGGGAAAGCTCTTTGGCTTATTCTTCTCGGTGTTCCAGCCTCGGCTGTGATTGTCTTGTTCAATATGTGGGTTTTTGGTGAACTCGATGTCTGGCGGCGCCACCGGAACACCCAGTGGTATCTAACGAACGAGGCCATCCACATATCCGCGAACGAAGACTTTGCACCCGAAATCCCGCTAGACGAAATCAAGCGCATCAACCGCTGGCCATTTTGGTCGCTGGTCGTTCGCTTCGAGAACGGAACAGCAATGACGCTTCCCATTCCGCAATCCCCGCGAGACCTGCGCCGCCGCATACTTCATGCGCGCGACGAATACATAGCTAGATTGCGGTCATGACCGCATTGATCGACATTCCAACAAACGAACGCGGTGTCATCCGTGTCTTCGCGCTGTCCATGACGGACAAGGAAGCGCAAGCGCTCAAGGATGACCCCGCCGCCATCAACATGGCCCTCGGCGCGGATGTAAACGCCGATCAGGTCGAGGTGTTTCCCGTCGCCGACCTCGAAGGGGTCGGCCTGGTCGGCTATCTGACAGAGGGCAACGCCGTGCCCATGGATCAAATCACCCCTGACCGCGCCAAGCTGGAAAAACTGGGCGGCTGGGTGCTGATCATCTTCTCACTCGCCTTCGAGGATCGCGCGGCAACACTGGACCCGGCCTCTTCGCTGACGTTGATCGGCACATATGGCGAGCTGCGCACCGATTGGGGTGCCGCGGAAAAGGTCGAGGCCGACAGCGCCAAACCCTACTCCGCCCCGTCCGAGACAGTGAAGAAAAAGCCATCGGACGCCGCCATGTCGGGCCGCATCGCAATGATTGCGCTCATTGTACTTGGCATTCTGACATATCTGATGATCTGGATCGGCGGATGATGGACCTGCTTCTCAAAAACGCCAAACTGCTTGATCCCGAAGGAAGCGTGACGACCGGCGCGCTGGCTGTCGCAGACGGACGGATCAGTGCGATCATCACCGATGACAGCCCATTGCCAGAGGCCGCACAGGTCATCGACTGCAACCGCAAGCACCTCGCCCCCGGCATCGTCGACATCGGGGTCAACGTCTGCGAGCCCGGTGAGCGGCACAAGGAAAGCTTCGGCTCGGCGGGCCTCGCGGCGGCGGCGGGCGGGGTCACGACCATGGTCACCCGCCCTGACACCGACCCCGCCATCGACAACCCCGAGACGCTTGAATTCGTGATCCGCCGCGCGCGCGAGGCGGCCCCCGTGAATGTCCTGCCCATGGCGGCCCTGACCAAGGGGCGGCAAGGGCGCGAGATGACCGAGATCGGCTTCCTGCTCGACGCGGGCGCCGTGGCCTTCACCGATTGCGACCGGGTGGTGACCGACAGCAAGGTCTTTGCACGTGCGCTGTCCTATGCCCGCTCTCTCGGCGCGCTGGTGCTGGGGCATCCGCAGGATCCGGGCCTGAGTTCCGGGGCCGCCGCCACCGCGGGCAAGTTCGCCTCGCTCCGCGGCCTTCCAGCGGTGTCGCCCATGGCCGAGCGGATGGGGCTGGATCGGGACATCGCGATGGTCGAGATGACGGGCGCGCGCTATCACGCCGACCAGATCACCGCCGCACGCGCCCTGCCCCCGCTGGAGCGGGCCAAGGGCAACGGGTTCGACATCACCGCGGGCACCTCGATCCACCACCTGACGCTGAATGCGCTGGACGTGGCGGACTACCGCACCTTCTTCAAGATCAAGCCCCCGCTCAGGGACGAGGAGGACCGGATCGCCATCGCCGAGGCGGTCCAGTCGGGCCTGATCGACATCATCAGTTCCATGCACACCCCCCAGGACGAGGAGAGCAAGCGGCTGCCCTTCGAGGCGGCGGCGTCGGGGGCCGTGGCGCTGGAGACGCTGCTGCCTGCAGCGATGCGCCTTTTCCATGCCAACCTGATTGACCTGCCGACGCTGTGGCGGGCGATGTCGCTGAACCCGGCCAGGAGGCTGGGTTTGGATTGTGGACGTATGACGGCCGGCGCCCCTGCTGACCTGGTCCTTTTCGACCCCCACGCACCCTTTGTGATGGACCGTGCCACACTCCAGTCGAAATCGCGCAACACCCCGTTTGACGGGGCGCGGATGCAGGGTAAGGTTTTGGAAACCTTTGTCGCTGGCCGTTCCGTTTACAAGAAAGACTAAATGCCCCTGATCGAAAGCACCCTTGCCGCGCTCGCCTTGTGGGCCGTGATCGGCTATCTTCTCGGCTCCATACCCTTCGGTATGGTTCTGGCCCGCGCCATGAACCTCGGCAACCTGCGCGAGATCGGGTCGGGCAATATCGGCGCCACCAACGTGCTGCGCACGGGCAACAAGACCGCCGCGGCCCTCACGCTGCTACTGGATGCTGGCAAGGGAGCGGCGGCGCTGCTGCTGGCGCGCTTTGTGACCGGGCACGAGGATGCGGCGCAACTTGCTGGGCTGGCTGCGATGCTGGGGCATTGCTACCCCATCTGGCTGGGCTTCAAGGGTGGCAAGGGTGTCGCGACATTCCTCGGCCTGCTGTTTGCGCTGCACTGGCCGGTGGGCATCGGCGCGTGCATCGCCTGGCTGGTGGGCGCGGGCCTGTCGCGCATCTCGTCCATGGGGGCGATCGTGGCGGCAGCGGCGTCGACCTTTCTGATGATGGGGTTGGGCGCACCCAACGCCCTGATATTGGGCGTTATTCTGACGCTGCTTGTGTTCTGGCGCCACCGCGCAAACATGCGGCGGATCAAGGCCGGGACCGAGCCAAAAATTGGCGAGACATCAACGTGACCGACATGGGCCGCTGCGCCGGGACGGCACACCCGACAGGTCATGTCGACCTTTGAGACCGCGCTTGGGGCGCTGCCCTGTGGCACCTTTCAGGGCACCGCGCATGGCCGACGCTATGTCGTGACCAAGAGCCGGTTCGCCGGGGACAAGTCAATAAAGCTGGTGGCCGAGGAACTGGGTGGTGCGGACTACATCAGCCTGAACTGGTATGCGCTGGCGTCCGGCGGCCGCCTCAAACCATGCGAGATGCCAGAGGCGAAGGTGCGGGAATTTGTGGTCGATCTGGTGGTCGACTGAAGCACCCGAGGTGAGGTCCGTGATCTGATGTCGCGGGCCGACGGTGCGCACGCGGAACGAAGCGGACACAGTTGTTCCGCGCGCCGCACCCGGCTAGGTTTCCAACATGCTTATCAAACGCGCCATTCTCGAAAGAATTGCGAGTGGAGACATCGACCTCGCGTTCAGGCGGTGGACGCGGCCGACTGTCAAGCCGGGCAGTCAATTGCGTACGGCGGTCGGGGAACTGGCGATTGACGCGGTCTGTGATGTTTCGGTGAGTTCCATAACAGACGAAGATGCGCGTCGGGCCGGGTATGATGATATTCGAGACCTGAAAGCTGAATTGTCGCAACGGTCAGAGGGTGACGTGTTCAGGATCGCGTTGCGATATCAGGGGGATGATCGAAGAAAGACGCTTGCCAAGGATGATGGCATCTCTGATGCGGAATGCGCCGAGATCGTCAGAAGGATCAAGCGGATTGGCAAGGCGGCACCGGTTCAGGACCTGTCGTTGACGGTCCTGAATTGGATCGCGCAATCGCCGGACAGGCGGGCGCAAGACCTTGCCGATCACATCGGAATGGAACGGCAGAAACTCAAAATCCATATCCGCAAGCTCAAGGAACTGGGGCTGACCGAAAGCCGGCAAACTGGTTATAGACTGTCGGCCCGTGGTCGGCGTGTGCTCAATTTCGCGAGGACGAGATGAACCGCCGAAATGTCGGGGATGGGCTTTGAAGCGGGCGTTTCCGCGTGGTCGCACCGCGGCGTCCCCGGTTTGGTGCGCACTGAATGCGCACCCTACGTCGGCTTTCGGCAATCGCCAGATGCAAATCCCGGCGGTCAAATGAGGCCATGGACCACACGGTTCCGGCGGCCTAGGCTTCCGCCATGACCGACATCAGCCTCTCCCTCATCCTGCTTGCGGCCCTGTTGGCCAGTGCCAGCCCCGGCCCTGCCACGTTGACCATCGCGGGCACGTCCATGGCGTCCGGGCGCCGGTCTGGTCTGGCCGTGGCATCCGGGGTGACCACGGGGTCGTTCATGTGGTCCGTCTCTGCCGCGTTCGGTCTGGGCGCCATCATGCTGGCCAATTCGTGGCTGTTCGAGATCGTGCGTTATGCCGGGGCCGCCTATCTGGGGTGGCTGGCCATCAGGTCGGCGCGCTCGGCATGGCTGGGTGCTGCGCTCAAGGTGCCGCCGGTCACGGAGCGGTCGGTGCGGGGGCAGTATGCAAAGGGTCTTGCCCTGCACCTGACCAATCCCAAGGCGATCCTGTTCTTTGGTGCGCTTTATTCCGTGGGTGTGCCGCCCGGCACGCCGGTCACGGCGCTGGTCACCATCATTCTGGCCGTGGGGGCGCTGAGTTTTACTGTCTTTCACGGCTATGCGCTGATCTTTTCCAGCGCGCCGATGACCCGCGCCTATGCCCGTGCGAAGCGCGGCTTCGAGGTGGTCTTTGCCCTGTTCTTTGGCGCGGCTGCGCTGAGGATCTTGACGGCGCGGCTGGTCTGAGCGGGATGCGCCAGCGGCGTCACAGCTCGGCACCCGCCTTGCGTTCCTGCCATCTGAGAAAGGCGTTGGCCGCCGGCTTGGCCAGCACAGTGGGCGGCAGCCGTGTCGGATCCGGTGCGGCCAGCGCCCGGTCGAGGCGCTCTGACCGCGTGCCTGTGGCCAGTTCTGCGGCCAGCATACCCGACAGGGTGCCGCGCGCCGTGCCCAGCCCATTCTGACAGCAGGCGGCATACAGGCCGTCATCCAGCGCGCGCACCACGCTGACATTGTTCCGGCTGAGGCACAGGCGCCCGCCCCAGCGGTACTGCATATCGACCTCCGGCAGCATCGGGAAGCGGGCGCGGAAGGCGCGGTCGTGGTCGCGCGCGACGCGGGCGATCCGGCGGTCGCTGACCTGCATGGCCGGGTCGAAAGTGAAGCGGTTGCGCACGATGATCCGGTCGCCCCCCGGCCCCGGTATCCGCCGCACGGTCGTGCCCATCGGGTCCGCCGGGGTGAGCCCCCAGACCGCCTGCCCCCCCAGCGCCGCATTTTCCCGCGCCGTCAGCGGCCGCGTCATGGAGGCGTAGGTGAAGACGTGCATGAGGCGGTTTCTGAGGTAGCCAAAGCTGTTGAGATGCCCGTTGACGGCCAGGATGACCTTGGGTGCCGTAACGGATCCGCCGGGTGTCGTCGCCGTCCAGCCGCCGGTGCGGTCGAGCGTGGTCACGGGGCTGTTTTCGAAGATCTGGACGCGGTTCGACGCAAGGCCCCGCGCCACGCCGCGCACGAAGGCAGCGGGTTGGATCATGGCCGTGCCCGCGGTGAAAAGACCGCTGCGGTAGTAGTCGGTTCCGGTGAGGGCAGCCATGTCGGCCCGATCGAGCCAGGTGTGGTCCTCGCCCATGGCAGAGAGGTGCGCGGCGTGGTCGCGGTTGTGCGCGTCCCCCTTGTCCGTGGCCGCCGCGTTGACCTTGCCGCTTTGGCAAAACACCTCTGGCCCGAGGCCGAAATCGGCGGCCATGCGGGCCGCAAAGCGGATCGCGTGACGGTTGTCGGCGGTCAGCGTCCTGTCCGCCGCAAGCGTGCCGCCGTAATCTGCCGAAGACAGGTCGTGCGGCAGGTCGATCATGAAGCCGGAGTTGCGCCCGGCGGGCCCTTCGGCAACCCGGCGCGCGTCCAGCACGACAATGCGGTCGCTGGGGCACAGCAGGGACAGGCGCCGGGCGGCGGCAAGACCGGCAAAGCCTGCGCCGATGACCAGCCAGTCGGAGATGGTGTTGCCTGCCAGCGGGCGCGCTGGCTCTGCCGGGGGCAAGAGGGTGTTCCAGGCGGCCGGACCGGGATCCACGGGCAGCTGGCTGACCTTGATCGCGGCCATGTCAGTGATCCTGGTTCAGCGCATCGGCGGCCGGGATCTCGCGTTCCCGGCGGGCGATATAGTCGCGCAGCGCCTCGTCCACTCCGGCGTCCAGCCTGGGTTCCTCGTAGTCGTTCAACAGGTCGCGGACGCGGGTGAGCGCGCGTTCGTTGATCTCGACCGCGCCGTCGGCCTGCCATTGTTCGATGGCGTTGTTGTCGAACAGCTCGGGCATGAAAAACGCCCTCTGGAAGTTCTCCAGCGTGTGGGGGTGTCCCAGGTAATGGCCGCCGGGGCCCACATCGCGAACGGCCTGCAACGCCTCGTCAAAATCGTCCCAGTTCACACCGGACATCATGCGGTGGCCCATAGCGCATTGTTCGGCATCCACCACGAACTTGGCCATGGAACAGTGCATGCCCGCCTCGTTCCAGCCTGCGGAGTGCCAGATATAGTTCGCCCCCGACATCAGGACGGCCATCATGGTCGCGGCGCTTTCATAGCCTGCCTGCGCGTCAAAGGTCTTGGCCCCGCCCAGCGTGTTCGATGTCCGCCACGGCACGTCGTAATACCGTGCCATCTGGCCGATCATCATGTTCATCAGGCTGATTTCCGGTGTGCCTGCCATCGGCGCACCAGATTTCATTGATACGGTGGACAGGTAATGGCCATAGATCGCGGGCGTCCCTTTCTGGATCACCTGCGTATAGGCCAGCGCGCTCAGCGCCTCGGCATTGAGTTGCGCCACCGACGGGGCCACGCCCGCAGGCGTGTTCGCCCCGCCCAGCACAAAGGGCGAGCAAAGCACAGGCTGTCGGTACCGGGCAAAGGCGCGCATCGCGCCCAGCATCGTCTCATCCCAGACAAGGGGGGAATTGCCGTTGCAGTTGCCGGTCACGACCGGGTTCTGCAGCATGAACTCCTTGCCAAACAGGATCGCGCACATCTCCATCACGTCTTCGGCGTTCTTGGGGCTTGTGGTCATGCCCATGAACGTCTTGTCGGAGTATTTCATCGACGAATAGGTGATGCGCAGATGCCGTTGGCTGATCGGGTGATCATAGGGTTCGACAATGTGGTGCGCGGTCGAGTGCATCGCGGGCAGCATGTGGCTGAGCTTGTGAAAATCGGCCAGATCCCTGAGCGTCGGATTGCGGCGCGCATCATCGACATCGCGCAGATAGGGCGCACCGGTCATCGGCACAAAGATCGAATGATCCTCGCCAAAGGGCAGGTTGTTCGCCGGATTGCGCGCCACATAGGTAAAGCGCGATGGGATCGACGCGATCAGCGCGCGGACAAGGCCGCGGTCCAGATGCACCGTTTCACCGCGCACGTCCGCCCCGGCCCGTTTCCAATCCGCGAGCGCGATGGGGTCGCGAAACATCACGCCCACATCCTCGAGGATCCCCATCGAGGCATCGTCGATCCGCGCAACCTGCTCGGCGGTCATCGGCTCCACCAGCGGCAGGCCGTGTTTCAGGGCGGGCAGCATCGTGATGTCGCGGCTTTGCCTTATCGCTTTGCGCGCACCGCGTCCCCGGCGGGTGCGTCCGACGGCGTCAACACTCATCCGATATTGTCCCCCTCGGCCGGATCGGTCAGGTCAATCCAGATGGTCTTGAGTTCGGTGAACTGATCATGGGCATGGATCCCGTTGTCGCGCCCGCCAAAGCCGGATTGCTTGTAACCGCCGAAGGGTGTCGAGATATCGCCCTCGCCGTAGCAATTGACCGTCACGGTGCCCGCCGCGATGTCACGGGCCGCGCGGATGGCGCGGCGTGTGCTCGCTGTAAACACGCTGGCGGCCAGGCCATAGTCGGTGTCGTTGGCCACCGCGATGGCTTCGTCATTGCTGGCTACTTCGATGACGCAGAGCACCGGGCCAAAGATTTCGTCTCGCGCGCGCGCATCCCTGGCGTCCACCTCGATCACGCGGGGCGGGACAAAAGGCCCGTCGTCGCTGTCCGTCTCACCCAGATAGCTGCGCACCTTTCGGCAGTGTTCGGCGTCGATCAGGGCACCGATATGGTTGGCCGGATCCAGCGGATCGCCCAGCTTCCAATCGCGCAGCCGCGCGTGGATGCGGTCCATCAGGGGTGCTTTGACATCCTTGTGTACGATCAGCCGCGCGGTGGCGGAACAGTTCTGGCCCGCGTTCCAGAAGGCCGCATTGACCACATGTTCGGCGACATGATCCAGGTTTTCGGCATCGTCGAAGACGACCGCCGGGTTCTTGCCGCCACATTCCAGAACGACCTTTTTCAGATTGCTGTCGGCGGCGTAGCGCAGGAAGCGTTTGCCGGTCTCGGTCGAGCCCGTGAAGCTGACCATGTCCACATCCATGTGCCGTCCAAGTGGCTCGCCCACCGATGGTCCGTCGCCGGGCAGCACCTGCAAGACACCGCGCGGCACGCCCGCCTCATGCGCCAGTTCCGCGACCCGCAGCGCGGTCATCGACGTTTGTTCAGCCGGTTTCACGATCACCGAACAGCCTGCCGCCAGCGCCGGTCCGATCTTCCACGCCAGCATCATCAGGGGGAAGTTCCAGGGCAGCACCGCGGCGACCACCCCAATCGGTTCGCGCACGATCAGGGACAAAGCATCGTCGCCGGTGGGCCCCGCCTGGTCATAGATCTTGTCCACCGCCTCTGCGTGCCACTTGATGCAATGGATCGTTTCCGGCACGTCGATGATTTCGCAGTCGCGGATCGGCTTGCCGCTTTCGAGGCTTTCCATGACCGCCAGTTCGCGACGGTTGCGGGTGATCAGCTTGCACAGGCGGATCAACGTGTCCTTGCGGTCCGACGGGTGCAGCTTGGCCCAGTGCCCTTGCGCAAATGCCCCGCGCGCCTTTTCCACCGCCAGATCGACATCGTCGGCATTGCACCCGGTGATCTGTGCCAATTCCTGCCCCGTTGCGGGGTTGATGGTGGCAAAGGGCGCGCCACGTCCGGGCCGATACGCGCCGTCGATGAAGGCGGTGCGCGGAAAATCCATCTCCTGCGCCAGGGCCAGATACTCGGCGTGGGTCAGCAGGTCGCTCATATCGGCTCTCCGGTGATGTTGGACACTGTCGCGTTCATGGTGCGGATCACTTCGGCCAGCTGCCGCTTGTCATCCTTGTTGAGCGGTTGCAGCGGCTTGCGGGGTGGGCCCGCGTCGATGCCGCGCAGGGTCAGCCCGTGTTTGATGCACTGCACGAACTTGCCGCCCTGTTCGAGCACGCGCATCAGGGGCAGCATCGCCGACATGATCGCGCGGCCCTTGGTAAAGTCGCCCTCGACCGCGCAGGCGGTGTACAGCGCGAGATGCGCCTCGGGGGCGAAGTTGGACCCGGCACAGACCCAGGACCGCGCGCCCCAGGCGAAGAATTCAAGCGCTTGGTCGTCCATCCCGCAGCTAAGCGCGATATGGGGATAGTCGCGGGCCAGCATGTGCAACCGGTTGATATCGCCCGAGCTTTCCTTGATCGCGCAGAAGTTGGCGGACCGGCCAAGGCGGTCCAGCGTGTCCTCGTCCATGTTGACGGACATGCGGCCCGGGTAATTGTAGAGCATGACAGGCAGGTTCGCGGCCCGGTCTATGGCCAGCGCGTGCAGCGCGATCTCACGCCCGGTGGGGTAGGCATAGGGCGGCGTGGCCACCAGCAGCGCGTCGGCCCCGGCGGCCCTGGCCGCGCTGGCAAAGCGCACGCTGTCCTCGGTCCGGATCGCACCGGTGCCGACCACCATGGGCACGCGGCCCGCGATCAGATCGGCGCACCGGCCCATCATCCAGATGCGCTCCTCTTCCGTCTGGGCGTAGTATTCGCCGGTGGACCCCGCCACGATGATCCCGTGCACCCCGGCGCCGATCAGATGTTCAATGGTCTGCGCCAGCGCGTCTTCATTACAGGAAAAGTCGTCGAAATAGGGCGTGACGACGGGGGTATAGATGCCCTCAAAGCGCATTGCGGCGGTCTTTCATCGAGATGACGTCGAGTGGCAGCGGGTCCGGACGGACGTATTTTTCCAACTGGTCACGCGAGAGGTCCCAATGCTGCAAGGTCAGATCGGTGGCAAGGTTCGCCTCCTGCGCGTCAATGGCCGAGATCATCGCCTCGTGCTGGTCGATCGCTTTTGTCACGCGCGTCTTGTCGGCCTCCGATTGCGGCGCAAAGAATGTCTGCCCCAGCCGCGTGTGGTCGATCAGCATCCGCCTGAGCCCGGCCAGAAGGTACGGGTTCCGCGCCATGTCCCCGATCTTTTCGTGAAAGTCGTGGTTGAGCAGACCGGCCGCCGCAGCATCGCCAGCGCGGGCCGCCTTGGCAAAGTTGTGCTGGATGTCCTTGAGATCCGCCACCTGACGCGAGGATCTGTTTTCCGCCGCCTGCCGTGCGGTGGAGCAGTAGATCAACGGCGCGGTCTGGAAAAACATCCGCAGCGTCGCAAAGTCCATGGATTCGACCTTGGCCCCGCGGTTTTCCTCAAGCCGGACAAAGCCGCCACCGGCAAGACGCTGCAGCACCTCGCGCAACGGTGTGCGCGAGATGCCATATTCCTCGGCCAGGCGCGCCTCGTCCAGATCGCTGCCCGGTGCGATGTCTTGGGTCAGGATGCGGGCGCGCAGGTCGGCGGCGCAGAATGATTTTTTGTGTTTGGTCAAAATACTTCTCCGATACTTTTTGTATACAAATTGAATTTTCCACGCGTCAACCGCAAAAAACCCCGCCAGTGGCGGGGCTGAGCACAGGTTTTTGAACCCGCTGTGACGCTACCGAAGAGGTGTTTGTGCGCGAAAAAGCAACCTTTGGCGCAAAGACGCCGGACGCCGTCGGCCCGGCCCCTGCCTAATACGAATACTCAGCAAAAACGCGCGATATGTCGCCCTGCCAATCGCCGTGATAGTGATCCAGCAGCTCATCTGCGGGGGTTTTCCCCGTCTCGACACTCTCTTGTAGGGCATTCAGGAAATGGGTTTCATCC
This sequence comes from Tateyamaria omphalii, assembly GCF_001969365.1. Classification (NCBI taxonomy): domain Bacteria; kingdom Pseudomonadati; phylum Pseudomonadota; class Alphaproteobacteria; order Rhodobacterales; family Roseobacteraceae; genus Tateyamaria; species Tateyamaria omphalii. The sequence goes on from NZ_CP019312.1 coordinate 2,421,141, forward strand.
GGGATCATGCCACCCGCACCGGGCCGGGCGCGCGCCTTCAGGCCGGCATGGGAAATCGCCACCGCCTCGCGCGCCAGATCGTGCATCCTGACCCCGTTCACCTCGGCCTGCAGCCCGTCGACCGACGCCGCAACCCGCAGCCCGTCACGCGTTTCGGCATCCAGCCCTTTGACAAGATCCCAGGCCGCATCGAGCGCCGTCTGATCGTACATCAGCCCCACCCAGAACGCGGGCAGCGCACAAAGCCGCCGCCAAGGCCCGCCATCTGCACCGCGCATTTCGATGAATTTCTTGACCCGCGCCTCGGGAAATGCGGTGGTCAGGTGATCCGCCCAATCGCTCATCAGCGGCGTCTCACCGGGCAGCGCGGGCAGCTTTCCCTGCAAAAAGTCGCGAAAGGACTGGCCCAGCGCGTCAATATATTTGCCGTCGCGGTAGACGAAATACATCGGCACATCGAGCGCATATTCGACCCAGCGTTCAAAGCCGAAACCGTCATCGAACACGAACGGCACCATGCCGGTACGCGACGCATCCAGATCGCGCCACACCCGGCTGCGCCAGGACTTGTGCCCGTTGGGCTGGCCCTCAAAGAACGGCGAATTGGCGAACAGCGCCACGGCCGCCGGCTGCAACGCTATGGCCACGCGCATCTTCTGGACCATGTCCGCCTCTGACCCGAAGTCGAGGTTGACCTGCACGGTGCAGGTGCGCCGCATCATGGTGCGCCCCATCGTGCCGACCGTGCCCATATAGGCATCCATCAGCTTGTAGCGCCCCTTGGGCATGAGCGGCATTTCCTCGTGGGTCCAGATGGGGGCCGCACCCAGGCCGATGAAGCCGACGCCGATCTCATTCGCGATGTCCATGACCTCGCGCAGGTGGCTGTTCACCTCGTCGCAGGTCTCATGGATGGTCTCGAGCGGTGCGCCGGACAGTTCAAGCGCACCGCCAGGTTCCAGAGAGACATTCGCGCCATCCTTTTCGACCCCGATCAATTTGCCAGCCTCGCGCACCTCCGACCACTGGTGGCGGTCGCGCAGGGCGCTCAGCACCGCCTCGATGGATCGCGCGCCCTCGTAGGGCAGCGGCTTGAGCGTGTCGCGGCAATAGCCGAACTTTTCGTGTTCGGTGCCAATGCGCCAGTCTTCCTTGGGCTTGCAGCCATCGGCGAGGTACTGCGCCAACTGGTCGTGATGTTCGATGGGGCCGCCGCCGGATTGGGGGATGGACATGGGCGCGCTCCGCTTTTTGCCGTGCCGTTGAGGTGCAAGCCTTGGTGCGAATTTACGGAGGTGTCAATGCGCAGGCGTCGTGCGCAGGGTCACGGAGATGTGCGCATTTATGCGTGCCCGCGCGGCTCCATCTGCGCCAGGGTCGGCGCGCTGCGTTCCCAGATCAGGACAGGCGCGTCGGCGCCTGCATTGAGTTTGGCGAGCATCCGTTCGGTCTTGAGCCCCGGCAGCGCGGCGAAGGCGTCAAACAGCGCATCGGCCCCGTCAGCGTCCACCGGGATCATCAGGGCGGGTTGCTGCGGCTGGTCAAGCCGCCAGTGCGGTGGGCTCTGCGCGCCGTCGAGGATCACGCGCTGCACATCACGCAACGACACGGACCCGCCGGTCAGCGGGCCGAAATAGATCACCTCGCCCTCGACCACCTGCACGGTGCCAAGACCCCCGCCCGCACCGCGAAAGCGCCCCCGCTGCAACCCCACCATGATCAGCGCCCCGGCGCCCACCAGCATGACCGGCGCGATATAGCCCAGCACACCGCGCGCCTGCGCCAGCCACCACAGGGCGAGGACAGCAAGCACAACACCGGCCAGCACTTCGCGCCAGCGCCAGAGGGCGGCTTTTGCTTCGGGTCGGAAGAACATCAGACGTCCCCCTTGATCGTTGCGGGTGGATCGAACATCACCACACGGCACGCGCCGATGCAGCGAAAGCCTATGCTTTCATAGGCGCGCGCCAATCGTAAGGCGCAGGCATCCTGCGCCATCACCAATCCCCCAACCGCTGTTGCCAGACCGTCAGCGCCGCCACCGCCGCCGTGTCGGCCCGCAGGATGCGCGGGCCAAGCTGGACGGCGTGGGCCGTGTCCATCCTGTGCAACCGGGCACGCTCCTTGTCGGAAAACCCGCCCTCCGGCCCGATCAGGATGGCCCAGGGGCCCGGCGTGTCCGGTAAGGCGGAGGTGTCCTCCGCCCCCGCCAGCGCCTCGTCACAGAACATCAGGCGCCGGTCGCCCAGCCCCGTCAGCGCGCGGTCGAGCCGCTGCATGTCGGCCACCTCGGGCACGTAGGTCCCGCCACATTGCTCTGCCGCTTCGACCGCGTGGGCTTGCAGGCGGTCGCGCTGCACACGGCCTGCATTCGTGAACTCGGTCTGCACCGGCAGGATCCGCCGCGCGCCCATCTCAGCCGCCTTTTCAACGATGAAATCCGTGCGCGCCTTCTTGATCGGGGCGAACATCAACCACAGGTCCGGCGGCATCTGCACCGGCCGCGTCCGTGCCGCGCAGACAAGCGTGCCGCCGCGCTTGCCCGCCTCGGCCACCTCCGCCCGCCACTCGCCATCCACGCCGTTGAACAGCAGAACCGCCGCCCCCACGGACAAACGCATCACGCCAAAAAGATAATGCGCCTGCTCCCGCGACAGCGGGACCGATTGCCCCTGCCCCAGCGGGTGATCTACATACAGGCGTATCTTTGCGTCACTCATGAGCCCCTACATATGACCAAGCCCGCGCCTGCACCAGACGGACAAGTCGCCGATGCCGAAGATCGCAACTGGGTCGACCGCTACGCCCCCGAAGGCGCCCGGCCCTACCTGCGGCTCAGCCGGTTGGACCGTCCGACGCCGGTCCTGTTTCTGCTGCTGCCCTGCTGGTGGGGGCTGGCGCTGGCCATCCTGCATGACCAGTCGGTGCGGTTCGAGGATCTCTGGATCGCAGTGGGCTGCGCCATCGGTGCGCTCTTGATGCGGGGGGCCGGGTGCACGTGGAACGACATCACCGACCGCAACTTTGACGGACAGGTCGAACGGACCCGCTCGCGCCCCATCCCCGCGGGGCAGGCCACCGTGCGCGGGGCCGTGATCTGGATGTGTGTACAATCGGTGCTGGCCTTCGGCATCCTCCTGACCTTCAACACCGCCGCGATCCTCTTGGGCGTTCTCGCCCTGCTGCCGGTGGCCGTGTACCCCTTTGCCAAGCGGTTCACGTGGTGGCCGCAGGTGTTTCTGGGTCTCGCCTTCAACTGGGGCGCCTTGCTGGCCTGGACCGCGCATACGGGTCAGCTCGAGGCGCCCGCCGTGGTCCTCTACCTCGCGGGGATCGCATGGACATTGTTCTACGACACGATCTATGCCCATCAGGACACAGAGGACGACGCCTTGATCGGGGTGAAATCCACCGCGCGCCTCTTCGGCACGCAAACCCCGCAATGGCTGCGCCGCTTCCTGATGGCGACCGTGGGTCTGATGGGCATCGCGGTGATCTTTGCCGCCATCGACGAGGCCAACGTGCTGGCCCTTGTCATTGCGCTTGGCGGGCCGTGGGCCATGGGCTGGCACATGGCCTGGCAGTTGCGCGGTCTCGACATCGACGATCCAGCCAAATGCCTGCAACTCTTTCGCGCCAACCGGGACACGGGCGTGATCCCGCTGGTCTTTTTCTGCGCCGCCCTGCTCGTGTGATTGAACCCGGTGCCCAAGCGGCGTAAACCATAGGCCCGCGCAAGACGCCCAAGGACAGGTTTTCCGATGATGCGATTGTCGTCCCTTCTGATCATTGTTGTCACGTTCTCCGTGGCCGCCGTCCTGGCACTCGTCACCGCCAACCTGTCGGTGCAGTTGATCGAGGAAAACTCGGAAATCGGCGTGCGCGACGCGCTGGATGACGAGGGAATGACCTGGGCCGAGGTGCAAGCCGACGGGCTGCAGGTAACGCTCGCGGGCATCGCACCCACCGAAGCGGTGCGCTTTGCCGCGCTGTCTACCGCGGGCCGCATCGTGGACGCCGCCCGCGTCATCGACGACATGCAGGTCGAGGCCGCCGCCGCCATCGCGCCACCCCGCTTTTCTGCTGAACTCTTGCGCAACGACGCGGGCCTGTCGATCATCGGGCTGATCCCGGCCGCGACGGACCGCACCGCCGTCATCGACCGGATCACGGCCATCGCGGGCGACACCCCCGTAACGGACCTGATCGAGGTGGCCGACTATCCGGCCCCGGATGGATGGACCGACGCCCTGGGCTTTGCCCTCGCCGCGATGGAACGCCTGCCCCGCGCCAAAGTATCGGTCGAGGCGGGCCGCGTGTCGATCCGCGCCATCACCGACAGCGCCGAGGAAAAGACCCGGCTTGAGGCGCAATTGAACCGCGCGGCACCACCCGGCCTGCGCATGGCGCTCGACATCGCGGCGCCCCGACCCGTCATCACACCCTTCACCCTGCGGCTGGTCAAGGACGAGGCCGGCACCCGGTTCGACGCCTGCTCCGCCGACAGCGAGACCGCACGCACCCGTATTGTAAGCGCCGCCTTTGCCGCCGGCCTGACCGGACCGGGCCTGTGCACCGTCGGCATGGGCGTGCCCAGCCCGACATGGAGCGTCGCCGTGGAACAGGCCATCGGCGCGCTGGACACGCTTGGCGCGGGCTCCATCACCTTTTCAGACGCCGACATCACCCTGATCGCGGCCGAGGGCACGCCGCAAGCGGATTTCGACCGCGTCGTGGGCGAGTTGGAAAACGCTCTGCCCCCGGTCTTTGCCCTCTATGCCAAGCTGCCGGAAACCGTGGACCCGAACCAGGGGCCACCGGAATTCGTGGCCACGCTCAGCCCCGAAGGGCTGGTGCAACTGCGTGGCCGCATCTCGGACCAGAACCTGCGGTCGCTGGTGCAAAGCTATGCGCAGGCGGCCTTTGGCTCCGACAGCGTCTATGTGGCGACACGCATTGTCGATGACCTGCCCGGTGACTGGCCGGTGCGGGTCCTGACGGGGCTTGAATCGCTGGCGCAACTGTCGAACGGGGCGGTGACGGTCACGCCGGATACGCTGAAGGTCTCTGGCAACACCGGCAACCCAAAGGCCAGCACGAACATCGCGTCCCTGCTTGCCTCCAAGCTGGGCGAGGCGGAAGAGTTCGACATCCGCGTCACCTACCAGGAAAAGCTGGATCCCGTTGCGGCCCTGCCCACGCCGGATGAATGCGAGGCCGAGATTGCAGGCATCCTCGCCGCCTCAAAGATCACGTTCGAGCCGGGCAGCGCCACCATCGACGCCAGCGCGCTTGGCACGATGGACGACATCGCCGAGGTGCTGCGCGCCTGCGGCGACATCCGGCTGGAGATCCAGGGCCATACCGACAGCCAGGGCCGGGAAGAGATGAACCTGAACCTCAGCCAGGCCCGCGCCCAGTCCGTCCTGAACGAATTGCGCGCCCGCCGGGTGCTGACCTCGACCTATTCCGCCAAAGGCTATGGCGAGGTCGACCCCATCGCCGAAAACGACACCGAAGAGGGGCGCGAGGCCAACCGACGCATCGAATTCAAGCTGATCCGCCCGACCCCTTCCGCGCCGGAACGCGAAACAACGCTGGAAACCTTGGCCGGAAACGGCGATACAGACCCCGCAACCGAGGATAGCGCCGAAGGACAAGGGGACGATGAGCAGAACTGAGTTTGTCATTGCGACAGCCATCATTCTTTTCATTGCGTTCTGCCTGGGCTGGTTCGCGAACTGGCTGATCCACCGCTTCACCCGCGTTGCCTCTGGCGATGTGGCTGAACTGGACCGGATGAGCCAGGAATTGCACGAGGCCGAGGAAACCCGCGATCAGGCGATCACCTATCTGCAGCAGCGCGAGGCGGAACTGACCAACCAGCTTGCCCAGACCGAGGCCGAGCTGCGCGCCGCCATGGACGGGTTGCGCGACGCCCGTCACGAGACGGAAGAGCTGCGCGCCTGGATCGACCGCCAGCAGGCCAGCTGACGCGCGGGGCGGATCACGATCCGCCTTACGATCTACAACCCTTTATTAACCATCGTTCCTTTATTAACCATCGTTCGGTCCGTTAATCTGCGGTTCCGGCGCATAACCTGTGCACAGGTTGTGCACGCCTTGTGTACGGGATGTGCACCGGCAGATTCAGCGATTCAGCCATATAAACAAACGCTGAATCACCGAACGCTGCGACACCCCCGTGCATCCGGTCACCACCGCGTCAGCGCGTCCTCATCCTCGTCCCGCGCCGCGACCCATTCGGCCCCGTCTGTGGTGATCTCTCGCTTCCAGAAAGGCGCCCGCGACTTGAGGTAATCCATCAAAAACTCCGCCGCCTCGAACGCGTCCTTGCGGTGCCGCGCGGCGGTGGCGACCATCATGATCATCTCTCCGACCTCCAGCCGCCCATGCCGGTGAATGACCAGCGCATCCTCCAGCGACCAGCGGGTCACGGCCTCGCTTGCGATGTCGGTCAGCGCACTTTCAGTCATGCCGGGATAATGCTCGATCTCCATTGCCTGCAGCCCGCCATCCACGTCCCGGACAATGCCCGTGAACGTCACAACAGCGCCAGACACGGCTCGCCCTTCGGCAAAGGCTGCCGCTTCGGCGCCAAAGTCAAAAGCGGCATCCTGCACAGCGACCCGCATGGGTCTAACCTCCTGTCATGGGTGGGAAAAATGCCACTTCTCGCACGCCTGACAACGGCGCATCGAAGTCGGTCAATTGCTGATCGACGGCTACGCGCAGCGCCGAGATGTCGGCAAAGGCGGCCTCATAGCGCTCTTCCTTGCCGCGCAGCTCATCCACCAGATCCATGACCGTCGCAGCTTGCGTGTCGACCGCCTCGCGCGGGATGCCGATCCGTTCGCGGACCCAGGCGAAATAAAGCACGTCCATGGTTGTCACCCTTTCAGATACGGCATGGCCTTACGGAAGTAATCCCACCCGGTGATAATGGTAAGGGCCGCTGCGATCCACAGCAACCAAAGGCCTATACGCCCCGACCAGTCGGCCCCGGCCAGCTTCCACCACAGCCCGAGATGATCGGGCGCCTCCCCATTCAGGATCGCGTTCACCGTCGCCTCATCCATCCCCCAGATGGACATGCCGAAGTAATGTTCGAAGACGCCTTGCGAAAACAGGACCGCGATGGCGATCATTTGCAAAGTTGTCTTCCATTTCGCGAGGTTAGTGACCTTCAGCGTCCCCGCCGTGTCTCCCAGAAACTCCCGCAGACCCGAGACAAAAATCTCTCGAAACAAGATCATAGTCGCAGGCAGCACCAGCCACGGCGACCAGCTGGAAAAGCCGATGATGACCATCAGCGCGATCACCACCATCGCCTTGTCCGCGATGGGGTCGAGCATGGTGCCGATCTTGGTCTGCTGTCCCCACGCGCGGGCAAGATAGCCGTCGAACCAGTCGGTGATGGCCGCGCCCACAAACAGGATCACGGCAAGCATATCCGCATACGGCCGCGTGAAGTAAAGGAACATGACCGCCACCAGCGGGGCCGCGATCAGGCGCAGGGTCGTGAGAACGTTGGGTACATTCCAAATCATGCCGTACCTCTAGCGCGTCCCATGCACAGCCGGAAGAGGCTGCGCGACACCGCCCCCCTACTGGTCGTGGAAAAAGTCATAGACCTTCTGCGCCAGCCCCTCGGACACCCCGTCCACCGCCTTGAGATCCGCCAGGTTTGCGCGCGCCACAGCCTTGGCGGACCCGAAATGCGCCAGCAGCGCACGCTTGCGCGACGCGCCCACGCCCGGAATGTCGTCGAGCGGGTTTTTCATGTTGGATTTCGCGCGCTTGGCTCGGTGGGTTCCGATGGCAAAGCGGTGCGCCTCGTCCCGCATACGCTGCACGAAGTAGAGGACCGGATCGTTGTGGCGCAGGGCAAAGGGGCGCTTGCCGGTGCGGTGGAACTCTTCCTTGCCCGCATCCCGGTCTACGCCCTTGGCGACGCCCACCATAGGGATATCTTCAACCCCGTGTTCGCGCATGATCTCGGCCACGGCACTCACCTGCCCGGCCCCGCCGTCGATCAGCAGCAGGTCGGGCCACATGCCTTTCTCGCGGTCGGGATCTTCGGACAGCAGCCGTTTGAACCGGCGGTGCAGCACTTCCTTCATCATGCCGAAATCGTCGCCCGGGGTCAGGTCATCGCCCTTGATGTTGAACTTGCGGTAGCTGTTTTTCATGAACCCGTCGGGCCCCGCGACGATCATGGCGCCCACGGCGTTGGTGCCCTGAATGTGCGAGTTGTCGTAGACCTCGATCCGGTCGGGGGCCTCGGGCAATTCGAACGCCTCCGCCAGACCGCGCAGCAGCTTGGCCTGTGTTGCGCTCTCGGCCATCTTGCGGGCCAGGCTCTCGCGCGCATTGCGCAGGGCACTGTCCACCAACTCCGCCTTTTCGCCGCGCTGGGGCACAAGCAGTTCGACCTTGCGGCCCAGCTTCTGGCTGAGCGCCTCAGTCATCAGGTCGGGGTTCTCGATCTCGTTCGACAGGATCAACTGCCGCGGCGGCTCCTTGGTGTCATAGAACTGGCCCAAAAACGCCTCGAGCACCTCGGCCGCGTCCACGTCGGCGCCCACACGGGGATAGAAGTCGCGGTTGCCCCAGTTCTGGTTGGCACGGATGAAAAACACCTGCACACAGGCCTGTCCCTGTTCCATGTGCAGGGCGACGATATCGGCCTCGGTCACGCCGCGGGGGTTGATGCCCTGGGCTGTCTGCACCTGCGTCATGGCACGGATACGGTCGCGCAGGGCGGCGGCCCGCTCGAACTCCATCTCTTCTGACGCTTGCTGCATCTGCCCGGCCAGCTTGGCCTGAATGTCGGTGCTCTTGCCGGTCAGGAAGCGTTCAGCATCCTTGACCGATTGGGCGTAATCCGCCTCGGAAATCAGTCCGACGCACGGGCCCGAGCACCGCTTGATCTGGTACAGCAAGCACGGCCTTGTGCGGCTGTCGAACATGGAATCGGTGCAGTTACGAAGTAGAAAGACTTTCTGGAGTTGATTGAGCGTGCGGTTCACGGCCCCCGCGCTGGCAAACGGCCCGTAATAGGCACCCTTTTGTTTTTTTGCACCGCGGTGCTTTTTGATCTGTGGAAATGCGTGATCGCCGGTCACGAGAATATTGGGAAAGGATTTGTCGTCGCGCAGGAGGACGTTGAACTTGGGTTTGAGCTGCTTGATCAGGTTCTGTTCAAGCAGCAGTGCCTCGGTCTCGGTCCTTGTGGTGAGGAACATCATCGACGCCGTCATCGAGATCATGCGGGCGATGCGCCCGGAATGCCCCGAGGGACGCGCATAGTTCGATACCCTCGCGCGCAGGTTGCGGGCCTTGCCCACGTAAAGCACGCGGCTTTCGCGATCGAGCATGCGGTAAACACCGGGCGAGCTGTCGAGTGTCTTCAGATATCCCTGAATGACATCATGCCCAACGGGCACGGGCTGCTCAATCTGAGGCTGTTCTGATGGGTCCTGTTTCGCCATGCGATTCGTGCCATTTCACCTGTTTTGGCTGCACTGATTTGAACACGTGTTCAAGCAATCATACATCCACCGAAGCTGTGGATAAGTGTGCGGGTAACTTCTGGGTGTCGGGAATTTTCTGTTGTTTCTTGGGCGCTTCCTGAGTTTGCCTATTTTTTGTGCACTTAAGCAAGCTACTGTTTTTGCTTGTCTTTTTGTTGCGATCCGGGCAAGTCACTGAAAACAAACGCGTTTTAGTAACAGAATTGTAACGAAGATTAACGCGGTGCAAAACTCACCTTACGTCATATTATTCCACGCCGATCACGTCGGGCGTTTCCCAAGCCAGATGCTGCCCACCGTCCACACAGAGCAATTGTCCCGTCACGCCGGGCGCGTCGAGAAAATAGCCCAAAGCACCGACAATATCCGATGGGTTTGAACCGCGGCCCAGCACGGTTGCCGCGCGCTGCTTGGCGAAGTGTTCCGCACTTTGCCGTCCCCCTTGCAATGTCGGGCCAGGCCCGATGGCATTGACACGGATCGCAGGCGTCAGCGCCCGCGCGCTGGTCTGGGTCAGCGCCCACAGCCCCATCTTTGCCAGCGTATAGGTCATGAATTCAGGGGTGAGCTTGCGCACGCGCTGGTCGACCATGTTCACAATCAGACCGGGGGCCACGGGTTCGTCCATGTCGTCGCGCGTGGCCTCAAGCCCCTGCGCCGCCATGGCCTGCGTCAGCACAAAGGGCGCGCGCAGGTTGCTTTCCATATGCCGGTCCCAGCTGGTGCGCGTGGCTGTCTCGACCGCATCATATTCAAAGATGGAGGCGTTGTTGATCAGGCAGGTGACCGGACCGCCAAGCGCCTCGGTGGCCTTGCCGAACAGGGCCTGCGTGTCATCCTCGTTCGTCAAGTCCGCCTGCAATGCCACGCCGCACTGCCCTGCGCTCTCGACCTGGGCGACCGTTTCGCGCGCGCCCACATCGGAGCTGGCATAATGCACCGCCACGTCATAGCCCCGCCCTGCCAAATAGACCGCCATGGCCCGGCCCAAACGGTGCCCCGCCCCTGTCACAAGTGCGCGCGTCATCGCACCCTCCTCGTTTATTCTGATTAGATTAGTACGATTGCCAGATAGGTCAGATAGAGAGCGGTCAAGATCACACCCCATACGCGCGTGATATCACGGCGCATGTAGACAAATGGCAGCAACAGGAGAGACGACCCGAGCATGACCCACAGATCGAATTTCAGGAACGAAGGGTCGACCGGGATCGGACCGACAAAGCTGGCGATACCGATGATGGCCAGCAGATTGAACATGTTCGACCCGATCACGTTGCCCAAGGCTACATCGGCCTGACGGCGCAGGGCCGCCATCACGGTTGTCGCCAGCTCCGGCAGCGACGTGCCGACGGCCACAAGCGTCAGGCCAATGACCGTGTCGCTGACACCGTACATCTTGGCGATGATGGTCGCGTTGTCGACCAGCAGGTCCGCGCCGAGTGGCAGGCCGATCAGGCCCAGCACCAAAAAGATGGCGATGCGCCAGCCGGGCAGGTCGGGGTCCACGCCCTCGATCTCTTCCTCGTCTTCGGCCACATCCGGGCCTGCGGCACGGTGGCCCTTGGCCTCGCGCGCGGCGTCCCCCAGCACGAGGCTGAGCGCAAAGAGCAGGACGATCGCCGCAATCCAGTCAAAGACGCCGCGAAAGGCCAGCGCGATGAACAGGATCGACGCGGCAATCATGAAATTGAACGTCTTTTTCGTCTCGCATTCGGACGTGTGCATGGTGGCCAGCAAGGCCGGAATGCCAAGCACCAAAAGGATGTTGGCGGTGTTCGACCCGACGACATTGCCGATGGCAATGCCGGGTGCATCATCCAGAACCGCCTGGATCGCGATCAACAATTCGGGGGCGGATGTCCCGAAGGCGACGATCGTCAGGCTGACGATCAGGGCGGGCACGCCCAGCCGTAGGGACAGGTTCACCGCGCCCTTGACCAGCGAGTCCCCCGCCAGCAGCAGGATCAACAGGCCCAAACCGCTGAGCAGCCACGGCATTGCAGCAGCCATCAGCTGCCACCCCGTCCACAAGAACACTTGCCCTTGCCAATCCTATAGCGCCCGCAGGCACATTTGGCCGACGCCAAACGCTTGCCCCCGATCCAGTGCAACTTGCCAAACACAGCCAGCACCGCAATGAAAGCGAGGAACAGCAGGACAATTTTGGACATCATGGATTACAGTCCAAATCGCGCATAAGCGGCGCGTTCTTCGATTGTGGTCACCGCATCATCCAGCAGCTGTGCACCCAGGCGCGAGAAGAACGGTTTCTTCACGCCGTAACGGCGGAACTGCACCTTGTCGCCGAACCGGTCCTGCATCATGGGTTTCAGATGGCCGATGCCGTCGATCAGGCCAAGCGCCTTCGCCTTTTCTGCCAGCCACACCTCGCCCGTAAACAACTCGGTTTCGGTGTCGAGCTTGCCCGACCGTCGCGCCTGAACGTGGTCAATAAAATTGGTGTGGATGTCGTCCAGAAGCCCTTTGAGCCGTTCCACATCCTCGGGCTTTTCCGGCCTGAAGGGATCGAGCATGCTCTTGGATTTGCCCGCGGTATAGACACGGCGTTCAACCCCTTGGCGCGTCATCAGCTCATGCGCGCCAAAACTGGCAGAGATGACGCCGATGGACCCGATGACCGAAGACGGGTCCGCATAGATCTCGTCCGCTGCGGCCGCCAGCCAGTAGCCGCCGGATGCGGCGACGTCCTCGACAAAGGCGATCACAGGGATGTCCTTTTCTTCGGCCAGACGCCGGATGCGGCTGCCGATCAGCGAGGATTGCACCGGGCTGCCGCCGGGCGAGTTCACCTCGAGCGCGACGGCGGCGGGCTTGCCGCGGCTGAACGCCTTGTCGATGGCGCTTGCCAAAGCGCGGTCATTCAACGCGCCGCGCGTGCCGCCTGCGATGACCCCTTGCAGCCGCACGATGGCGACGGTGGGGTCGGATTTCATGAAGGGGATCCAGCGTTTCATCCTCGCCCATGTAGAATGCGCCCCCGCACAGAACAAGGCCGCACTGCAAAGGAGTTTCAAGCCGTTACGTTATTGCCGAATGCGCCAGCCCGTCTTGAAAATCCACCAGACCGCCCCCAAGCACGCCGCCGTAAAGAGCGCGATAGCGGCAAGCGATGTGCCGATGGGCACGTCCGCCAGACCAAAGAAGGCCCAGCGGAAGCCCGAGATCAGATAGACCACAGGATTGAACATCGAGATCGTCTGCCAGACCGGCGGCAGCATCGAGATGGAGTAGAAAGAGCCACCTAGGAAAACAAGCGGCGTCACGATCAGGAGCGGCACCAGCTGCAACTGTTCAAAGTTGCCCGCCCAGATGCCGAGGATAAATCCGAAAAGCGCAAAGCTGACACAGGTCAGCACGAGGAAGGCGATCATGGCCATCGGATTCTGGATCTGGAGGTCGACGAAGAAGAAGGACGTCACCAGGATGATAATCCCGATAAACAGTGCTTTGGTTGCGGCCGCCCCCACATAACCCATGACGATTTCCAGGAAGTTCACCGGCGCCGACAGAAGTTCATAGATCGTGCCGATGAATTTGGGAAAGTAGATACCAAAGGACGCGTTGGAGATGGCTTGCGTCATCACCGTCAGCATGATGAGCCCCGGCACGATGAACGCGCCGTAGCTGACCCCCTCGACCTGGTCGATGCGGCTGCCAATGGCGGCGCCGAAGACCACGAAGTAAAGCGATGTGGACAGCACGGGCGAGATGAGCGATTGCGCCATTGTGCGGAAGAACCGCGCCATTTCAAAGAGATAGATGGCGCGGATGGCAGACCAGTTCATTGCGCGGCCTCCGGCTGATTGACCAACGAGACGAAGATGTCTTCGAGGCTGGATTGCCGTGTCACCACGTCCTTGAGTTGCAGCCCGGCCTTTTGCACATCGTTGAGCAGCTTGGTGATGCCGGTTCTTTCTGCGTTGACGTCATAGCTGTAGACCAGCGTCCAGCCGTCATCACCAAGGGTCAGGTCATAGGCAGCGAGCGCGTCCGGAACGGCGTCAATCCGGGTGGTCAGTTGCACGTCGAGTTGCTTTTTTCCCATGCGCGACATGAGCGTGCCCTTGTCCTCGACCAACAGGATTTCGCCTTTGCTGATGACGCCCACGCGGTCAGCAATGGCTTCGGCCTCTTCGATATAGTGGGTGGTGAGGATGGTGGTGACGCCATCCGCGCGCAATTGTTCAACAATTTCCCACATGTCCTTGCGCAGTTCCACGTCGACACCCGCCGTGGGTTCGTCCAGGAACAGCACGCGCGGCTCGTGTGCCAGCGCCTTGGCGATCAGCACGCGGCGTTTCATGCCGCCAGACAGCTCGCGGATCTGGTTGTCGCGCTTGTCCCAGAGCGACAGGCGTTTGAGGATGTCCTCGACCGCGCTGTCCTTGCGCCCCTTGCCGAAAAGACCGCGGGAGAAGCGGACGGTATTGATGACCTTCTCAAACGGCTCAAGCGCGATTTCCTGCGGCACGAGACCGACCAGGCGGCGCGCTTCGCGAAAGTCGTTGAGCGTGTCGAACCCGGCCACAGTGACGGTGCCCGACGTCGGCATGGTGATGCCGCAAACCGTTGAAATCAGAGTTGTTTTGCCTGCACCATTGGGACCAAGGAGGGCGATGATCTCGCCCTCTTCGATGTCCAGATTGACACCTTTCAGTGCTTCAAAACCACCCGCGTAGGATTTGCGCAGGTTCTGGATGCTTAGGATCGTTGACATGAAAACTCCGGCCTGTTCACGGAAACGAGAGGTATGCGGTTGGACGGCACACTGCCAGCGCATGGACGCACAGGCGGATGTGCGGGGCGTCACTCCTTGCCGGTCAGACGGCCGAGCCAGCCTTTCTTAGGCGCATCATCGGCCTCCGGGGCCTCTTCGGGTTGGCTGGGCCCTTCGAGGGTTTCCTGAAGGTTGGCAAAAAACTGATCGGCCATTTTCTTGGCAAATCCGTCAATGATCCGGCTGCCCAGCTGTGCGAGTTTGCCGCCCACTTTCGCCTCAACATCATAGCTGAGTTCCGTCCCGCCATCGACCGGGGCCATGCGCACCTGGGCACCGCCCTTGGCAAAGCCGGCGGCACCGCCCTTGCCTTCACCTGTGATGACAAGGCTTTGATTTTCCGCCATTTCCGACAGGGTGACTTGCCCCTTGAACGTCGCTTTCACCGGGCCGACCTTTTGCGTCACGCTGGCCTCGAACCCGTCTTCCGGATTGCCGGTGACCTCGGTCGCACCGGGCACGCAGGCCTTGAGCACATCCGGGTTCAGAAGGGCGGCATAGACCTCGGCCGGGGGGGCGGCAATCTGGCGGGTGTCGGACATTTGCATGGCTTCGTCTCCCTTGCTTTTGGACCGTGATACCGCAGCGCCTGCAAATGCGCTATGCGCTATTCGCAAGCCATGCGCCGCTTTGCTGTGATAGGGCTGGGATCATGGAGACGACACGCCAGAACATCGCCGGACTGGGCATTTTGTTCATCCTGATCGGGGTATTCTGTATCTCGATAAATGATATGCTGATCAAGCAGTTATCGGGTGACTATCCGCTGCATCAGATCGTCTTTGCCCGGTCGAGCATTGCGATCATCGTCAGCCTGTTGATCGTGCAATACGAGGGCGGGCTAGGGATTTTACGCACCGACACGCCCTGGCAACATGCGCTGCGCGGTTTGCTGATTGTGATCGCCAACATGACCTTTTTCGTCGGCCTTGCCGTCTTGCCACTGGCGGATGTGACGGCGCTGTTCTTTGCGGCTCCGCTCTTTATCACATTGTTATCTATACCGGTTTTGGGTGAGCGCGTTGGTCCGTTGCGACTGGTGGCCGTAGCCGTTGGCTTTGCCGGGGTGGTGATCATGCAGCGGCCTTGGGCTGATGCGGAGAGCCTGGAGGTGGGCCGGATTGTCCTGTTGCTGCCAGTGCTGTCCGCGCTGACTTACGCGTTGAATCAGATACTTACGCGTAAGCTGGGGGTCAGCAGCAAGGCGAGCGCGATGTCGGTTTACATCTCGGCCATGTTCATTCTGGTGTCGTCGGGCTTCTATCTGGTGGCGGGTGACGGGCGCTTTGCCGACGGAGCGACGAACGGGTCAGTGATCTTTCTTTTGCGCGCTTGGGTTTGGCCGCAAGGATCTGATATATGGGTATTTTTTGGACTTGGGTTGAACGCGACCGTGATTGGCTACAGCCTGAGCCAAGCCTATCGGTTGGCAGATGCGGCGACCATTGCGCCCTTCGAATATATCGGTCTGCCGCTGGCGGTGTTCTGGGGTTGGGTCGTTTTTGGTGATTTGCCAGTGCTGGAGGTCTGGATCGGCATTCTGCTGATCCTTGGCGCGGGTCTGTTCGTGTTTCTGCGCGAGCGGCGGCAGGCGCGCATCCTGGCACGGGCCCCGACGCGGGGGCGCAGAGGTTAACGCAGCGCACAGTGGCCGCCTGGCGCGAGACTGCGATCATTCCGGGCTAAACTATGTATTTTTGACCCCTCAAATCTTACGGATTTCCACCATTTGGGGATAAACAGACTATTCTAAACATCAAACTGTGTGTTTTAGACAAGCAACATGCGTCAATGATCCCTCTACTTATCCACAACGCTGCGGTTTGCGTGGGCGCGGTGCCTTTGGGTTAAGGTTTAGCCGTCAACCTGGATCACAACCTTGCCCGTGGCCTTGCGCGTGCGCAGCAGGTCCAGCCCATCGTTTGAATCGGCCAACGGCAGCACATGACTGACATGAGGTTTCAACTTGCCCTCGGCATACCAGCCAAACAGCACCTCGAAACTGTCCGTCAGCACCTTCGGGTTCACCCGCATGTATCCGCCCCAGTAAAAACCCAGCACATGCAGGTTCTTGACCAGCAGGTAATTTGCGGGGATCTGCGGTACGCTGCCGGAGGCAAAGCCAAGGGGCAGCAGCCGCGCCTCGGGGTTGCAGGCGCGCAAGGCCGCATCGAAGAGATCGCCGCCGACGGGGTCATACACGACATCGGCACCGCCCAGGGCTTTGACATCCGTCTTGAGATCGCAGGTGTCACTGTCGAGCAGGTGGTCGGCCCCGGCTTTCGACGCGATTTTCAACTTGTCGGCGCCGCGGGCGCAGGCGATGACCTCTGCCCCCATCAGCTTGCCGAGTTCCACCGCCGTGAGGCCCACGCCGCCCGAGGCGCCCAGCACGAGGAGTCGTTCGCCCGGCTGCATCCGCGCCTTGTAGTCAAGCGCCACGTGGCTGGTGCCATAGGCCACGAGGAAGGCGGCGGCGTCGATTTCGGTCATGTCATCTGGGATCGGCACGCAGATATTGGCAGGCAAAACCGCGTACTCGCCCAATCCGCCGAAGCCAGCGTAGGCGGCGATGCGCTGGCCCGGTTTCAGGTGGGCGACGTCCGTGCCTGTTGCTTCGATGGTGCCGCACATCTCCATTCCGATGGTAGCGGGGAGTTGCGGCTTTTCCTGATAGGTCCCTTTGACGATCAGCGTGTCACCAAAGTTGAGCCCGCAGGTGTGGATGCGCACCAGCACCTCGTTTGGACCCGGCGTGGGCGTGTCAACCTCGCGCAGTTCGAGCGGCTGCCCAAGGGCGGTGACTTGCATGGCGCGCATTCTGGTATCCCTCGTCTACTGGCCCTCGCGGCCGATTTGCCAGACCTGATAGCTGATCTGCACGGCGCCGAACAGGAGGCCGTGGAAGAACCAGAGGATGAAGAGGACAAGGAATGCGTCATCGCTGTGCGCGGCCCGCGTGTGGATGCCCGCAATGTCGAGGAGCCAGATGCCGGTGACAAAGGCAGCCGAGAGGGCAAAACCCACGGCGGTGCCGTTGAGGAACAGGCGGATGAGGGGGTTGGGTCGGTCATCCATGGGGGGAAAGTAGGGCGCTCGCTTGGGTTTGTCGAATGTCCGTTAAGAGCCCATCCTGTGAATTCGTTATTGTCGCTGCGTGTGCTCGCAGCGCAGAAAATGCTGCGCGAGCGAGGCGCTTAGTGCTACCGCTCAGCGTACGAAGCGATCATTCGCGCAAGTCGCGGCATGGATCAGGCGTTGAGTTTACAGATCAACGACAAAGTGTCGTTGCGCTTTCTGTCCTCGCTGATGCAGCTTAGGTTGCCTAGCGGCGGCATCTAAAGCACCGCATCACAGCAAACGTGATTATAACGGTCATTTCATCACAATGGCCATATTCTTAGACCAAAAACCTGCTCGCTGCACCCCATCAACAAACGCGATGGGGGTGCCGTCTATGTATCACCGTTGAGGACGCGGTCTATCGCGCTCTCGACAGCATTTCTCTTCTGTGTTGCCGCATTAGCCTTTGACGGGGGAAGCATGCGCATTACGACGCTGAAGTATAGGTCAATGGTATTGGCAATTGCTTCTCTGAAGTTGTCACTTTGATAGCAAACGTAGGTCAGACGTAATTTGGTCGCCGATTGATCACTGATCCAGTTCTCAAGACTACGCCCTTGGATCATCACCACGTCCCCAAGAGTCTCTGCCTCCATTTCCAGGGCCCTGAGAAGCATTGATTTCAAATAGACGTCACAACACCAGCAAGCGGTCCATAACTCTCCGCGCATGTACCTCCGCGTGCTCCAGAGACAGTGGAAGAGAAAATCATCGATTTCTTCGTCGCATATCTGAGTCCGCTTAGCGGGTGGCGGCGTCATGGTCGATAACAGGGTTGTCATCATGCCTTTGGGATCATGCAAAACCCTAAAACCTTGCGCGAGTGCGCTTTGGCCGAGGTCACTTTGCGTCATGCGCGCGAAGTCGGCCGGCGACACCGGAACAAAATCGCAGCAAAGACCATCTTCATATTCGACCCGCCATTCGGTCAGTCCCAAGGGGGTGATCTCTCGAAAACGCAAGAAGCTCGTTCCGAAGTCGTCCAGCCACGCTGCATTGGATATCAGCTGCTCCGGGGCCTCGCTGACAATAATAAAATCATAGTCCGAAAATCTGTCGAATTGTCTCCCGTCATGTGTTCTCGAACCGAACAGCAGGATCGCCTCGACGCTTGTCTGTGACTTCGCCCAAATCTCTACTTCATTCAAAAAAGTGGTCATACTGCGTGGTTTCATAGCCATCACCTGCGACGTGTATTTTTCAGACATGGTAATGCTGGACTTCCATGGCCTGTACTGGATATCCGCTGTATCTGGCCCTGCCAAAACAGAGGTGAGCGGATCAGGCTTGGGTGGGCGCTTTGCCGCTGAGTGGGTTAGGAGGTGTCGCAACGGCGGTTCATCCAGCGGCGACATACGAACATCCGGGCCATCTGTTCAAATCCGCTCCCGCCAGTGGGGCAGAAGGCGGGCGGGTCCAATGAGGCCGGTTGGCGCGAGGCCATTCCTGTTCTGGAACTGGCCCCAGCGCGGATCGCCGGTTTCGCCGTAGCCGACAAGGCGATTATGGAGCACTGGCGTCAATGCGACTTCGATCACATTGCGGCCTGGCTCAACGAAATCGGCGATGTCGGTACGGTAAGGCGGCATCAACAGCACCCCGGCAGCGCGCCCGTTTATGCGGCCCTCAGCAACCTCATGCACACGGCCCAGATCAAGGATCAGGCGCAGGTTTTCTTCAAGATGCGCCTCATTCATCTCAAAGCTGGTTGTGTAGACCGCCCGCCCCGCCTCATGGCGCAGTTCAGGGATATCGCGCCAGTCGGCCAGTGTCTCAACGGTGAGTTCAATCGGCGTTGTCGCCCCGTCGGGTGATCGTGTCTGGATGCGCAACGTCCAGTCTTCAAGGCTAATGACGGGGGGCAATGTATCGGCAGTAATCGCTGTGGTATCGCCATCCCCAAATACGAATTCATAGGTGCCCGGCGTCGCCGTTTCGACGACAAGGTTGGCCCTATACGCGTAACTGGCAAATCGCCGTTTGCCACATGCCGTTTTTCCGTGCCGGGACCCAGTCGGATCATCATGGAACCAAAAGGTTCGAGTGTGCCAGATAAAACGACCATGCCGTCATCACAATGATGCAGGGGCGGGTGGGTTTGGACGCCAGTCCAGAGATCGACGTGCCACGGAGCACAGGTGGCGTCGCAGGGTAGCGCACCGGTGAAGTTCCGTGGTTCTTCATCGCTGCTGCGTATGAAGTAGAAGCGATCATCGCCGATCTGGCGCCGAATATACTGCATCTCCGGTTGATCGCTCTGAAATCGCAGCCCCGGCGCAACATCTGCAGCCTCCAGCAACGCGGGCAGCGTTTGGGGACTATCCGCCCGCCACTCTCGTGTCGCAAGCGCTTCGGTCATATTGCTGACCACCGCATCATTCATGCGGCTCACGTGGAAACCGGAGTGGCGCGCGGGCGTCTCGCCCACAAAAAAGACTTTGAAACCGTCATTTGAAAGCACAATCAATCGACGTGCAAGATCGGCAGGCAAATGGGTTTCATTGCTGAGCACCAGCGCCTCCATCCGAATGTCGCCCATATGCAGCACGCCGTCGCGCAGTTCGCCGCGCATCAGGCTATCGGAGTTGACCAGCACATAGTCGTATCCGGCGGACTTGAGTGCGTCGCTCGTCTGGACCCGCTGAGAGATATGCTGCTCTTCCGGCGAAAGTGCCTCGAACGGTGGCGGAAACCCAAGGAGTGGTGGCATATCGCCTGCACCAAGATAGC
Organism: Tateyamaria omphalii; assembly: GCF_001969365.1. Lineage (NCBI taxonomy): Bacteria > Pseudomonadati > Pseudomonadota > Alphaproteobacteria > Rhodobacterales > Roseobacteraceae > Tateyamaria > Tateyamaria omphalii. The sequence continues at coordinate 2,441,352 of NZ_CP019312.1, forward strand.
CGCTGACCGTTTCTTCCTGGCGCAAGGCGCGGCCCGGATAGCGCCAAATGTTGTGAAAAACGCCGATATTGGCCATGTTCCGCCCGCTTTGCGCGATCAGCTGGTTGCGCGCTACGTTGGCGTTCAGATCTCGAAGGTAGTCAAAAATCGGGTTTGCGCGGGTCATTGATCCGGCAAAGGACACCGGCAGGTCGGGTTGTGACCACGCATTGAAGCCGGGATAGGCGGCCTCTGGTGCTTGGTAATACATGCTGTGGTAGTGAAGCTGCGTGATCCCCGAAACGAAGAACCGGTCGGCGTGGACTTTGATTTTGTGCGGCGACGTCATGTAGTCGCGCGACATCCAGGTCAGGAACTCGCCACCTACAACCCTGCGCCCGTGCAGCGCCGCTGCCGAACCGATGAGTTTCAGAAAATCCAGCGTTCCGCCCGCATAAAACGCCTTTGTATCAGGCAGGTCCAAGTATTCTGCCGAACGGATCGTATCGACCGGTATTCCGAAGGTTTGAGAATGCGTTTTCAGCCCATGTTCGCCAGCCCATTCGGCAAAGCCGCCAAGGTCGTTTTCGATAAATAGACCAGAGTTCGATAAATAGACCAGTGATTGTATGCATGTAGTCGTAACGGATGCGCTTACCTACACTGTCATCCACAAAATCAAAGAGCGGCGGGGCACCCCCGAACCGTATGCGAGCGATGAAAGTATCGCGCCCCGGAACATAGGTACTCATCAGAAAGGGCGTCAGGTCATAACCGCGGTGCGCTTCAAATTCCTCCAGAAACCCATCCGTCCAGAGTCAGTCGAATTTCAGTTCCACACTTGGCGAATTGATGGCCCGGATCGTATCGCCGAAGTAATCCGCGATATAGGGTTCGGCGCGGCCAATGACGTGATCGACATGCTTCTGGATTGGCGCCCGCGCCACGTGATCAAGGACAAGCGCATCGCGCGTGCTGCCATCGCGGGCGTCGAACACCGGAACCTCGCCAATTGGCCCGCCATAATAGGCAAACACGTACCAATCCCCCGACGGGACATCCCAATCAAGGCGTCCGTCTGACGCGCCCTGCGCATACAGACTGATGGCGCTGTCATGATCAAGAAGAACAGGCGCAGACCACGGTGGCCCGCCGACAAAGAGGTCCTTGGGGGTTTTCGGTTAGCGCACTGAGCGCAGGGAGTGCATTGCGCGGCCCGTCTTGCACAACACGGGCTGCGCTTACGGCAACAAGATCAAATGGATAGTCCCCGGCATATGCGGTGTTGCCAAAGAACCAATCCGATCTCTTGAAGTGGTTGCGATCCCAATCCGGAATCTGACCGGTAAAACGCGCCCCGCCTGCGACTTGCATAACACCCATGGCAAACGCCGACCGACTGTCCGTCGCCTCATCTGCGGCCACACCGAACAGGTAGTTGTTCAATCTTGCGTCACGCAGTTCGGCGCTTGCACGCACGTCGACGGCTGCAAACCCTAACTCAGCTTCATAACCATATGCCACCTGCGCCGCGTAACCCGCATGTATCCCGGCCACATCGGCTTGCACTGATAAGCGAGTATAGGATGCGCCGAAATCGTAGGTGGCGGTTAAGCCGATTTCAATTGTATCATCGCGTTCCAGCCCATCAAAAAGCGCCCTATCAGGGTAAGCTGGCGCAAATCGCGGCATCAGCATCGCAGAGACGTTTAGTTGGTCCACCGACATCAGATCATACCTGATTTCATCAATACCGATATGCAGCCGGTTGGTCCGATAAGCGATATATGGTGATGGTCCGGAACGATCCGGCCCGTCCAGATAGGGGCCTTGGCTACCATCCAGAAACAGCCCGAAAATCCAGTTTCCTTCGGCGTTCATGGGCGTCGGACCCATGCAGAAAGCGCAAGCAATGCACTGCAGACGTGCCGCTGCGCCCGTCCACTTCATGAGACGCGCGGCAATCACCCGTTACCCCACAGGTCAGATGTCCCAAAAAGAAATCTATTCAGTTCCGGTGTGCCATCCCAGTCAATCGGCAGGATGCGGTCAATGCAGCCAAGGTCTGGCGGTCGATTGGGCGCGTCAAGGAACTGTATCCTGATATCGCGCGCGCAATCGCGTCCGTCGGGCGTTGGCGTCAGGCCTGTCATCCCGTGGGCACCCGTTGGGAAAAAGGCCCATGTCTGCGCGGGTCCGCGGTAAGCATCGCGCACCGGCTGTGCCCGTTCGGCAGGTGTTGGCCCATCAAGGCCGCCCTGCAACATCAACATCGGTCCGTCATAGGGCGGCGGCCCCAAAGGCAAACCCGGTGTGCTGCGTGGCCACGTATCAATCCGCGCAATTTGGGCCTCGAGCCCTGTGGACATTGTAGCGCGTTGGAAAGCGGCAAGAAGCTGCGGCGCGCGTTCCTGTACCGGTTGTGCCTCCGACAAATAGATATGCGCTGCAAGCACGTCGTCAGGCTCCGCGTCGTTGGCCAACAACGCTGACAGCCGCGCGGCAAGCCGCGACAATGCGGCAACATCTGCAGGCGCACAGCGGTCGAGCCGATATACAGTCGCCGGAATCAAATCACGCAGGGGCGCCCAAAACAGCATGCTGCCAAGGAACACCCGCACGTCGGCTGAGGTGGCATCAAGATCGTCGCAACGGCCTGCGTCTATACCCGCGACCGCCTGTTGCGCAACGACCCAGGGGTCTTGCTCAAACCGGTTGCCACAGGCGGGGTCAGCAGCGCAGAGCGCCATCACGCGCTGACCCGTACGCTCCATGCCGGCGTCATAGCCATCAAGGAAACGGTGCGTGGCAATTGCTTCGATAATCACGCCATCGGGCTGGTTGGGAAAGAGTTCGAGATAACGCTGTACGAAAATCGTCCCATAAGAGGCACCATAGACAAAGACCGGCACATCCGGTTCGCGATACGCCTCTATCAGACGACCAAGATCCTGCACCGACGCCGTCAGCGTCACGTGATTGAGACGTGTGCCCAGTCGCGCCGCTAGGCCGACACCGCAGGCCTCGACATCCGCAGGATCCGTCAGAATGCTGACAGCGCTGTCTGAAATGCCAGGACAGTCAAGCCGCTCGGACCCGCCGGTGCCGCGATGGTCGACGGCGTAGTGCGCAACACCGGGCCGGTCCCGCCAGATGCCGCCCGACAAAGTCTCCATACCAGAGCTCGCCGCGGCGCTCGGTCCACCGTCGATCAGCCAGACTTGCGCGCGTGTCGGACCTTCAGCCGGGCGGCGCTTTACAAAAAGGCGAAACCGTTCGCCAGCAGGTCGGGCATGATCAAGCGGCACGGTGACGAAGGCGCATTCCGCCTCTTGACCGCCCGTCGCCGGGTCCAAGGCACAAGGTGCCCATCGCGTAGGTTGTTCGATTGGTGTTTCCGGCGGTGCCGAGACACAGCCAGCGAGCATGATCAGGCATAAGCCGATCAGAGACAAGGTACGGGTGGGCTGCATAGGGTTTCCAGTCAGTGCGGGTGTTAAGGGCATGGCCGACCGTGTCCTGGGGATTGCGCGTCTGTCGTCCGATCCATGTGGATCGGAAGATCGGCGGCAAGAAACCGCACCTGCTTTGGGCCGCAGGCTTGTTTGTGAAATCCTCGGTCGGTACGCTCAGGATAGGCTTATCAACCGATTGATGACCGCCATGAGCGCAATTGCCCTGATTGCACCGACGATCCTGCAATGCACAGCGTTGGCGGGCATTCTGGGCGGCAAGCGTTCTGCCCGGGCCGAGGCAGACAGCATTCTGGCGATGCTCTTCGGCGTCACCGCGATCGCGATGACCGCAGCGATGATACCAATGTTCGTCCCTGCGCTGACGGCCCGGTTCGTGGTCGTGATGCTCCCTCTTGCGCTTGTCTTCGGGCCGCTCACATACGCTTATGCAAAAACAATGTTGGGTGGCGTGACGCCATCGACAAACCCACTGGCACGCGATGTCACGCCGTGGTTTGCAACCGGATTTGCGCTATCTTTGCCTTTTGCCACGGCAGCGCCGCCCGATTTCCTACAGGATGCTTCGGCGCTTTGGGCGGTGTTGCTGGGACTGGTGTTCCTGTTAATCATCGTCGTGAATTCAGGCTACATTCTATATAGTTTGGTATTGGTCTTTCGGCGGTCACATCATCAGATCGACGTTGCAGATCTGCGCCTTGTGCGTGCGGTTGTCAGCCTCGCAGCCATAGCACTTGCCGCTGGCTTCCTCGTTGAGTTGCCCCAGGTATTTGGTGCGTCGGCACCCCTTGATCCTGTCTATGCCGCAGCAATCGACCTCTTTTGTGTCATGGCGGTCGGGGGGCTTGCGCTGCTCCATAAGCCCAAACGCCTCAATGACCGTCCGCGATACGCGCGATCCGTCATGACGCAAAATCAGGCCGCGCGGCTGGAGCGTAAGCTGCGACATGCAATGGAGATCCAAAGCCTCTACAAAGACCCCCAACTGTCGCTGTCGCGTCTCGCCGCACATCTGGGGTGCCCACCGCACCGGCTGACGCACCTGCTCGCAACACGCATCGGTTGCAGCTACAGCGATTATGTGAGCCGGTGGCGCGTCGAAGCAGCATGCAAGCTGCTGCGCAAGACTGACGAAACAGTGCTGCAGATTTTGCTGGCAGTCGGGTTCAACACGCGCTCGACTTTCAACGCCACGTTTCTACGACACACCGGTCAGTCCCCCAGCAGCTACCGTGATCCGACAAATGCTGTGCGCACATCGACAAAAAAATGAGAAAGAGTCTGCGAAGGGTCAGTTTTGATTGCCGTTGTCATAATGAGGTAGAGTGTCTTCTTTGGATGGGTCCTGCATTGCAGACATTTTTTACGTTTATTGCTGGGGTTGATCAGTACAGTCGTCTGTCCGGCCTGTTCATGTGGTGATCGGCCACTGGCCTTGATGATTTCCGCAAGCGAGGTTCCAATCGGCTGCACGGCCTTCGGGGGCAAACGTCATTCCCGGAGTGGTCTCGCTCTTGGTTGACGTATTCCGCATCATCACGTCATGCGTCGTGCATCTCTGGCAGGTTTCCCGATCAGGTGACCGGCTGCCAGTAATTCGCCTGTCTCGTCAACATTGCCCAGATCACGCGCGCCGTTTTGTTTGCTATTGCAACTGTTGCAAGTCGAACCGGCTTTCCAGTGAGCATCCTCGCGGTCCAGATATCGACTTTCTCGGGATGGAGTTTTGCCATCAATGCGCGCGATGTCATGCCAACGATAAGGAGTTTCCTGAGGTAATGATCACCTTTCTTGGTAATCCGCCCAAGCCTCTCTTTGCCGCCACTGGATTTGTTGAGCGGGGTTAAGGCCAGCCAAGCGGCCAGATCTCGTCCGGTTTTGAACTGTTTGGCGTCGCCGACGGTCGCCACGATGGCTGACGCCGTAATCAGGCCAATCCCAGGCACCTGCATCAGTTGGCGTGCGTTGGCATCTCGCCGATCATAGCTCTCGGACAACTTGGAAAAGCCTTCAATTCGGGCACTGAGCCCAAGGAGTTGATAGCACGGGGTGCCGAGAACCCCGTTCGCCAGTTTGGGAATTTTAGGTTGATCACCTTCCAGGTGGCTTTTGGAAAAGCGGACCACAGCCTCAGCCCCGGTTGGGAGAACATAGCCAAACTCACGCAGCATCCCCCGTATCATGTTTGAGACCTGGTTACTCTGGCGGACAATGAGTTCGCGCGTGTGGTGGGCGGTCCAAAGAGCTTGCTGGTCTTCCGTCTCGATCTCAACAAATCTCATCGTCGGGCGGCCAACCGCTTCGCAGATTGTCTCTGCATCCACTGCGTCGGTCTTTCCGCGTTTGACATATGGCTTGACGTAAGTCGCTGGCATCAAACGAACATCGTGCCCTAAACTGCGAAGTTCACGGCCCCAATGATGGGCCGAACCACAGGCTTCCATACCGACCACACAAGGCGGTAGGCCCTCAAAGAACTCTAACAGTTTTGCGCGTTTGATCTTCTTGGTGAAGACCTTGTCGCCTGTCAAAGAAACTCCATGAACCTGGAAAACACTCTTGGCCAGATCAAGTCTTATGGTTCTGACTTGCATTGGGTGGCTCCTCTCAAAAGCAGTTTTTGACACCTGCATTATGGCGCATTGCGACGGCGGATGGAGCAGGAGCCATCCACTTCATCCGCTTCAGTGACACAAGCTGCATCGCGGTAATCAGGGCGCCGCACATGCAAAGGTTTTCTGCGTCAGCAAAAGCCGCAAGTGCATAAGTCCGGAAAGTCCCGCTTAGCAGACATCGTCAGTCCGCCGCCCAGCCAAGATCAAAACGCCTCGGGCCGCGCCTCACGCGCCATGTGGTCCAGCACCGCATTCACAAACTTCGGCTCTTTCCCGTCCGGAAAGAACGCACGCGCCACGTCGACATATTCCACGATCACCACCTTGGGCGGTGTGCCCGTGTCCCGGAACTCGGCCCCCGCCGCCCGGAACAGCGCGCGCAGCGTCGGGTCGATCCGCGCAATCGGCCATTTCGCCACCAGCGCGCGGTCCGTCATCTGGTCGATCGGCGCCTGATAGTTCACCGCATCATCCATGACCCGCGCGAAGTGGTCGGGATCGCCCTCCGCCATCTCGTCGCCCTCGTAGGACGCGCCAAAGCGGTGGTCCATGAACTCGACCTTGATCTGGTCGACGGTCTGCGCCGTCTGCTCCATCTGGAACAGGGCCTGGACGGCATAGAGCCGCGCGGCCGAGCGCATCTTGCGTTTCTGGTTGCCCGAAAGGGTCATGCGATTGTGGATCCTGTCTTGGACGCCAGCTGGTATTCGGTGGCCGGTTTGAACCCGACCCCCTTGCTGGAGCGGCCCCACTTACGGCTGAGCGCGATCAGGTGCAAGGCCGCAGCCGCCGCCCCGCCGCCTTTGTTCTGCTTGGCGGGATCGGCGCGGACCTCGGCCTGGTCCGTGTTCTCGACCGTGAGGATGCCGTTGCCGATGCAGAGCCCCTGCAGCCCCAGCAGTTGGATGGCGCGAGACGAGTCGTTGCACACCGTCTCGTAATGCGTGGTCTCCCCCCGGATCACGCAGCCGAGGGCCACGTAGCCATCGAAGTTGGACATGCGTTCGCTGATCCCGATGGCCGTAGGGATTTCCAGTGCGCCGGGCATCTCGATCAGATCCCAGGTGGCGCCAGCGGCCTCGATCTCTGCCTTGGCACCCGCGACGAGATTGTCGGCGATCTGCTTGTAGTAGGGCGACACGACGATCAACAGCTTGGTGGGCGCGTCAAAGCTGGGGCGGTCCAGCACGTGGTGGTCGATTGCGGCCATGTTACTCTCCAAGGATGGGGCGGGTGCCGACAATCTCGAGCCCGTAGGCGTCGATTCCCATATAGGTCGTGCGCGGGCTGTCGGTCAGCAGGATGAGGCGGCTCAGGCCCATATTGGACAGCATCTGCGCACCAAGCCCGGTGTTCTTGACGATGCGGGGGCCGGGCTCTTCATCGGCAAAAAGCGATTTGCGCGGCTCGCGGAACAGGCAGACAACGCCGCGTCCTTCAGCGGCGATCAGTTCCATCGCGCGGGGCAATTCGCCGACGGGCTTGTCGCTGAGGCCCAGGATATCTGTGACCTCGGTCAACGCATGGGTGCGGACCAGAACGGGGTCTTTGGTGCTCAGATCGCCCTTGGACAGCGTCACATGCTCAATCCCGTAGGTCTGGTCGGTGAAGATGCGCATATCCCACGCCCCGCCGTGCTGGGATGTGACCATGCGGCGGTCGGTCTCGACCACCAGATTGTCGTGGCGGCGGCGGAAGGTAATGAGGTCGGAGATGGTGCCAATCTTCAGACCGTGTTTGGCGGCATAGTCCACAAGGTCCGGCAGGCGGGCCATGGTCCCGTCTTCGTTCATGATCTCGCAGATCACACTGGATGGATAGTGCCCCGCCAGGCGCGCGACGTCACACCCGGCTTCGGTATGGCCAGCGCGGACCAGCACCCCGCCCTTGCGCGCACGCAGCGGAAACACGTGGCCCGGTGTCGCCAGATCGGCAGAGGTTGCCTGCGGGTTCACCAGCGTCGAAATGGTCAACGCCCGGTCGGCAGCCGAAATCCCCGTAGACACCCCCTCGCGCGCTTCAACCGAAACCGTAAAGGCCGTCTCGTGCCGCGAGGAATTGTGCATCGCCATCATGGGCAGACCCAGATCGTCAATCCGTTCGGCAGGCAGCGTGACACAGATCAGCCCACGCCCATGGGTGGCCATGAAGTTCACGGCGGCCGTGTCCGCAAAGTTCGCAGGGATCACCAGATCGCCCTCATTCTCGCGATCCTCATGATCGACCAGAATGAACATCCGGCCATGGCGCGCGTCTTCGATGATCTCTTCGATGGGCGAAATGGCGGCGGCAAGATCGGTCTCAACCGGACCGGGGGTTTCAAAGCTCATAAGGCACCTGTGGCAGCATTGTCCGCGACATAGAGGATCAGGCGCACCAATGCCAGTGCCGCGGCGCACATGGCAATGCACATTCCCTTTGCCAGGTGAACTTCCCCCGGAGGGCCGTTCGGCCGCACGCACCACACGTCCCATGATGCGAGCACGACCGCAAAACGCACCAAAATGACGTCAGGCCGACAGGCCTGTCCGCAGGATCACGCGACCTCGGCCAGGCGCGCGACATACCGGGCGAGCGTGTCGATCTCGAGGTTGACGGCATCGCCCACGGCCACGTCTCCCCAGGTCGTTACCTCCTTGGTGTGCGGGATGAAGTTGATCCCGAACACAGCGCCTTGCACCTCGTTCACGGTCAGCGAGGTGCCGTTCAGTGCCACCGACCCTTTAGGGGCGATGAACCGCGCCAGATCATCCGGCGCGCGCAATTGCACACGGGTGCTGTCGCCCTCGTCCACGACCGACACGACCTCGGCCACTCCGTCCACATGGCCCGACACGATATGCCCGCCCAACTCGTCACCGACACGCAGGGCGCGTTCGAGGTTCAGGCGCTTGCCCACCGCCCAGGTGGCGAGGTTCGTCTTGGACACCGTTTCGGCGCTGACCTGCACGTCGTACCAATCGGGGCCCAGATCCACGACGGTCAGGCAGACGCCATCCGACGCGATGGACGCGCCCATGTCGATGCCTGCGGTGTCATAGCCAGTCTGGATCCGCACCCTCAGATCGCCCTCTTGCGTGAGGACGGCGATGGTTCCGATATCAGTGATGATGCCTGTGAACATGATCGCGCTCCTTGCCGAATTGTCTTGTGACGTAGCGGCGCACCGCCACAAGGGCAAGGGCCACGCGCATTGCGGAAATATTCAAGATACGCCATAAAACCGCCCCAGTGAGGTGTTCATCTGAGAGTAACAATTTGCCGCATATCAGGGATCAGATGACGCTGCATGCCCCAGCCTCGCGGGTCTTTCTGTTTTTGCAGGGACCGCACGGACCGTTTTTCCACCGCCTTGGCGCCATGCTGCGCCGTGCGGGTGCGACGGTCTGGCGCGTTGGGTTTAATGCGGGCGACCGCGCCTTCTGGTTCCATCCGCGCAGCTACATCCCCTATCGCGGCACGGCAGACGACTGGCCCTACACTTTTGCAGATCTGCTCGCCGAAAAAGATGTCACCGACATCGTGTTGTACGGCGATGTGCGCCCGATCCACGCCCAGGCGGTGGCCGAGGCCAAGCGCCGCGGCATCACCGTGCACGTGTTCGAGGAGGGGTATATGCGCCCCTACTGGGTCACTTATGAGCGCGGCGGGTCGAACGGGCATTCGCGTCTGATGGAGATGTCGGTGGCCGACATGCAGGCGGCCCTTGCCCTGTCGGACATGGAGGCGCCCCTGCCCCCCGGCCATTGGGGCGACATGCGCCAGCATGTGTTCTATGGCGCGCTCTATCATTGGTTCGTGATGTTCCTGAACGGGCAGTATCGCAATTTTCAACCGCACCGCGCGTTAAGCGTCGCCCGCGAGTTTCAGCTGTACCTCAAGCGTCTGCTCTTGATGCCGTTTCAGACCCTCGACCGGATGCAGGCCACGCTGCGCATCCGTTATGGTGGGTTTCCCTATCACCTTGCGCTCTTGCAGCTGGAGCATGATAGCAGCTTTCAAGAGCATTCGCCCTTTGACAGCATGCCCGAGTTCCTGGACCTCGTGATCCGGGGCTTTGCCGAGGGCGCGCCAGCGCATCATCATCTTGTGATCAAGGCACATCCGCTTGAAGATGGCCGATCGCCCATTCGCAAGACCATCCGCGATCTGGCCCGCGAATTGGGACTGCAGGGCCGGGTTCAGTATGTGCGTGGCGGCAAGCTGGCACAGCTTCTCAACGATGCGCGCAGTGCCGTGACCGTCAATTCGACCGCCGCCCAGCAGGTGCTGTGGCGGGGCATCCCGCTCAAGGTTTTTGGCAAGGCGGTCTTTTCCAAGCCTGAATTTGTCAGCGATCAGCCCCTGCCCGAGTTCTTTGCGGGCGCGTCCCGCCCCGACAATCGCGCCTACAAGGATTACCGACGCTACCTGCTGGAGACCAGCCAGATCCCGGGCGGGTTCTATTCCGCGCGCGGGCGCAGGCAGCTTCTGCGCCAGGTCGTCGACATGATGCTGTCGCCCGACGATCCCTATGATGCGCTGGCCTCGGGCACCGCGGCGCCACGGCAACAGTTGCGGTTGGTCAACTGACCACCACTAGCCCTATGGCTAGATTTTATCGCCGGACTCCGGTACTTTGACTGCAAACAAGCACCCCAAAATCGGTGTGATCAGAAAAAGACTACCGGCGCGGATCAAGCTGCGCCCTGAGGCAGACAAGAACAGGTCGAGGAGACCGAGCAGTGATTTTCCAGTCATTCAGCTGGGCGCGTGTCATCGCGTCATTGGCCCTTTTGGGGATTCTTGCATCATGCGGCCTGCCGCAGATCGGTCCGAACAAACGCCAGATTTTCTCTGGCTCTGTCCAGCGCGAAGGGGATGCGTTCATCGTATCCGTGAACGACCGCGTGACCGAAGCCACCGCCGTGACCCCCGCGCTGGGTTTTTCCGAGGAGTTCCGCAATGCGGGCCTATTGGGTTCCGACACGATCCGGCCTGGCGATGTGCTGGGTCTGACGATCTGGGAAAACGTAGATGACGGTCTGCTGGCCGGTGAGGCGCAGAACTCCACCATCCTCGAAGAGGTGCAGGTGGATGGCGCGGGCTTCATCTTTGTCCCTTATGCGGGCCGTATCCGGGCCGCGGGCAACTCGCCTGACGCGATCCGTCGCATCATCACAACCAAACTCGAAGATCAGACGCCGGACCCACAGGTGCAGGTGCGACGCGTGGCTGGGGACGGGTCGACCGTATCCCTGATCGGGGCCATCGGGGCGCAGGGCGTCTATCCGATCGAGCGACCCACGCGCACCTTGTCGACGATGCTGGCGCAGGCCGGTGGGGTCACCATCGAGCCCGAGATTGCCCGCGTGACAGTGTTGCGCGGCGGAATGCGCAGCCGCATCTTCTTCCAGGATCTTTATGAAAACCCGCATCTGGACATTGCGCTACGTGGTGGCGACCGGGTTCTGGTCGAGGCCGACACCCGCGCCTTTACGGCGCTTGGCGCCACCGGCGGACAGGCCCGTGTGCCGTTCGAAACCGCGACCCTGAGCGCGCTCGAAGCGCTGGCGCAGGTCGGTGGTTTACAGACGAACACGTCCGATCCCACCGGCATCTTCGTGCTGCGCAATGAGCCTGCCGAAGTCGCCAATGTGGTGCTGGGACGCGACGACCTGATCGGGGCGCAGCGTCTGGTCTATGTGCTGGACCTGACACAGCCCAATGGCATGTTCCAGGCCCGTGACTTTGTCATTCGCGACGCTGACACGCTCTATGTGACCGAAGCGCCGTACACGCAATTTGCCAAGATCATCACCTCGATCACGACCCCAGTCACTGGCGTCAATTCACTGGCGACGGGTCTATCGGGCGAGTAACGACCGTGCAGAGCGGACAGAACATGGCCGCCGGACCCGATGGGGCCCGGCGGCTTTACGTTTACAATGGCGGGTTTCTGGCGCGAGGCCGCGTGCGGCGGATCGTGGAGCTTGCAGGTTATGACATCGCCGTGGGCCTGCCCGGCCCGGACGGGATGGTCGGGGTGTGGGGCAACTCGCCCACCGCCTATCGCGGCGAGGCGGTGGCGGACAAGCGTGATGCCAATCTGGTGCGGGTCGAGGATGCATTCCTGCGCTCGGTGCTGCCGGGGCGTGCAGGGAGCAAGCCCATTGGCCTCCTGATTGATCATGCCGGCGTGCACTTTGATCCATCGACCCCGTCCGATCTGGAACGGATCCTGGCTGACGAGCCGCTGGATAACACCGCTGTTCTGAACACTGCACGCGGCGCAATGGCCCGGATGCAGGAGGCGCATCTGAGCAAGTATACCGGGTTTGACCCTGACGCGCCGGTGCCCGAGCCGGGCTATGTGCTCGTTATCGACCAGACCCATGGCGACGCGTCCGTGACAGCGAGCGGGGCGGACCGGAACCGGTTTTTGGAGATGCTGTTTGTGGCGCAGGATGAGCATCCCGGCGCGCGTATCCTGATCAAGACCCACCCCGAGACGGTGCAGGGCTTTCGTGAAGGGTATTTCAACGACGACAATTGCAATGACCGCGTGTCGCTCTTTGCCGCTGCGGTCAGCCCCTGGACCCTGATGGAGGGGGCCATCGCTGTTTACACCGTGTCCTCTGGCCTTGGGTTCGAGGCGATCATAGCCGGGCACAAGCCGCGGGTTTTTGGCCAGCCCTTTTATGCAGGGTGGGGCCTGACAGCGGATGAGTTTCCGGTGCAGCGGCGCCAGCGAACCCTGACCCGTGCGCAGCTTTTTGCGGGGGCGATGATCCTGTATCCGACCTGGTATGATCCGCATCGCGACTGCCTGTGCGATCTGCCGATGGCGATGGAGGCGCTTGCGGCTGAGACGCGCGCGTGGCGCGCCGATCATCGCGGCTGGGTGGCGAGCGGGATGCGCCTGTGGAAGCGGCAACCGCTGCAGAAGGTTTTTGGGCGGTACAAGCCCATGCGGTTTGAGGAGGAGCCCGGACGCGCCCGGTCCTTGCGTCTTCCGTGGATGGTGTGGGCGGGCAAGGCCGATGTCGGGCACGAAGATGCCTTGCGGGTGGAGGACGGTTTTTTGCGCTCGCGCGGGCTGGGTGCGGACTTGATCCCGCCCCTGTCCCTCGTGACCGATGATCTGGGCATTTACTATGATCCGTCGCAGCCAAGCCGGTTGGAGCATTTGATCCGGGAGCGCCGCGTGCTGAGGCCCGATCAGGTGGCGCGGGTAGATGCGCTGGTTGGTGCGCTGACCGCGGCGGGGTTGAGCAAGTACAACTTGTCTGGTGATACACCCGATCTGCCGATGGGCCAGCGTGTACTCGTCGTTGGTCAGGTGGAGGATGATGCGTCGATCCGGTTGGGCGCGGGTGAGGTCCGCACGAACCGCGCTTTGCTGGAGGCCGCACGTGCGGCACGGCCAGATGCGGTGCTGATCTACAAGCCACACCCGGATGTGGAGGCGGGGTTGCGTGATGGCGCGTTTGATGCCGCTGGGGTAGCCGATGTTGTCGCCGACCGGGCCGACATTGCGGCACTGCTGGATGCGGTGGACGAGCTGTGGACCATGACGTCGCTCAGCGGGTTCGAGGCGCTGTTGCGTGGCGTGCGCGTCGTGACGACTGGTGCACCGTTTTATGCGGGATGGGGGCTGACTGAGGATCGGGGGGCCGTGCCCCCGCGCAGACGCGAGGATGTGCCGCTGGCGGGGTTGATCCATGCCACGTTGATTGATTATCCGCGCTATTTCGATCCTGTGACTGGTACCGCCTGCCCTGTTGAAGTGGTGGTAGAGCGTTTGACCAATGGCCCGTTGCCCCGGCCCGGATTTGCCAATCGCATGTTGTCGAAATTACAGGGGATGCTTGCCAGCCAAGCGCATCTGTGGCGCTAGCGGCGGTTCCAGATGTGGCAAATGTCGTCACCGATGCGGGTGACGGATTTGAGCCGGTAGCGTTGCGCGGCCTCGAGTGAACCAAGGCCGAGCGCGCCAATGTTCGGCAGCCCTTCGGCGCCGATGGCGAGCCCTGCGGTGAAGCCAACCAACTCGTCCACCAAGTCTGCCTCGATCAGGGACGCAGCCAGGGCGCTGCCCCCTTCGGAGAACACGCGCGTCAGTCCGTGATCGCCCAGCTTTTGCAGGATGTCCTGCGGGTCAAGCTGGGTGCCTCGTGTGGCGCAGGGCAGGAGCGTGGCCCCAAGGTCCCGCCATGTACGTTGCAGCATCGGGTCGGCGTCGCGCCCGTGGCAGAGGACGACCGGCACTTCGCGTGCCGTCGTTGCGAGCTTTGACATCAGCGGGACGTCGATCCGGCGCGAGACCACGATGCGGGCCGGTTGGGTGATGTCGCCCATACCCCTGACGGTCAGTGCGGGATCGTCATGCCGCGCCGTGCCTCCACCCACCATGACCGCATCGTGCCGCGCACGCATCGCGTGGACGTGCCGCCGTGCCATGGGCCCCGTGATCCACTGGCTTTCACCCGTCCCGGTGGCGATACGCCCGTCGAAGCTGCTGGCGAGTTTGAGGGTAACAAAGGGGCGGCCAAGTTCGGTGCGCATGAGGAAACCGGCGTGATCGGCTTGTGCTTCGTCCTCGCAGATGCCTGTGGTGACGTCGATCCCGGCGGCCTGAAGTATTGCGATGCCAGCGCCGTCCACGCGCGGGTCTGTGTCGCCGGTGGCGATGACGACACGCGCGATGCCAGCCGCGACGAGCGCGTCGGCACAAGGCGGGGTTTTGCCGTGATGTGCGCAGGGTTCAAGTGTGACATATGCTGTGGCGCCCGCTGCCTTGTCGCCTGCTTGCGCGAGCGCTTCGGTTTCAGCGTGGGGCCTCCCCCCGGGCTGCGTCCAGCCGCGCCCGATGATGCGGGTACCCTGAACGATCACGCAACCGACAGCGGGATTTGGGGCTGTCCGCCCCTGCCCGCGCCGTCCCAGCGCAAGGGCCAATGACATGAAGCGGGTGTCGTCCGCTGCGCTCACTCTTCGCCGGGGCCCTCGGGCCGCAATTCGGCAACAAACTTATCGAAGTCATCCGCCGCTTGGAAGTTCTTGTAAACGCTGGCAAAACGCACGTAGGCGACCGTGTCGATACGGTTCAGCGCTTCCATCACGATCTCGCCGATCTGCTTGGACTGGATGTCGGTTTCGCCCATGGATTCGAGCCGCCGAACGATGCCGGAAATCATCTGGTCAATGCGCTCGGGGTCGATAGGGCGTTTCTGCATCGAAATGCGGATGGAGCGTTCGAGCTTGTCGCGGTCGAAGTCCTCGCGCTTGCCGTTCGACTTGATGACGACAAGGTCGCGCAGCTGCACCCGCTCGTAGGTGGTAAAGCGTCCGCCACAGGCGGGACAGAACCTGCGCCGACGGATCGAAACATGATCCTCGGCCGGTCGGCTGTCTTTGACTTGAGTGTCGATATTCCCGCAAAACGGACAGCGCATCGCCCATCCCCTTCGAATTTGTCCCGCCTGTAGTGGGGGTTTTCCCCCGTTCCACGAAACTATAGGCGGTTGTCAAGGTTTTGGGTAGAGGAGAAATGTCACCGCTAGATGAGCGGTGCCCGATTATCGCCGCACAAGCCGGTTATCGGATGTCCGAACCCGCAAAAAGGGGGCATCGCGACAGAGGCTGAAGGCGTGTGTCATAGAGAATACCTTGCCAGTGCGCCGCACGCCCTGACTGAAGGACGAAAACGCGCCATCCACCGGTTGCGTGCTGAAGACAACGCCCTTGCGCCCCGGTGCGGTGACGGCATCGCCCCGGCCGGTCTGGATGTAGAGATCGCCGCCGCGCTGCCCCAGCACGTTGCGCGTGTAGAGACCGGCGGCACACCAGAGTTGTGTGCCGCCTGCTCCGTCCGCCTCGATCACTTCGAAGCTGGTTGCGTCGATCTGGTTCACGGGGATCGTGAAACGCTCGCGCCGCACAAAGTCCTGCGCGTGGCCAAGTGTCGGGAGTGTGATCAGGACCGCGAGGGAAAGAGGTTTCAGCATCGTGTGCTCCTTTGCCCATGATGTAGGCGCGCGCACGCGATTTGGAACCGGGCCGCGATCACGATACGACACATACGGTCGAAGATGTGCGATTTATACGCTGAGATGCCCAATGACGCGGCGGTGATGCGGTGCCGTGCGATGTTCGAAGAGGTAAATCCCCTGCCATGTGCCAAGCTGCGGGCGCCCATCACTGACCGGGATCTGCAGGCTGACCGGCATCATCGCCGCCTTGATATGTGCGGGCATGTCGTCAGGCCCTTCGTAGGTATGCGTTAGGTAGGACATGGAGGGGTCTGTGGTCGGTGGCACCAACCGCGCGAAGAAGTTTCGCAGGTCGGTCTGCACGTCAGGATCTGCGTTTTCCTGGATGAGCAGGGAGCAGGAGGTGTGTTGTAAGAACAGGGTGAGAAGGCCGTCGCCGAGACACCATTCGACCACTTGACGGGTGAATTCGTACAGGCCCTGCCCGTGTGTCTGAATCTGGAATGTCGTTCGCATGAAACTTTCATGCATCCGTGGTGGTTTCACTGTCAATCGTGTGCGCGCGCATTAATGCCGCAGCTTTTACCGGCCCGGATTTTGCGTGTCGCACCGTGTGGGCGTGCAAAGGAACGGAGAGACAAGATGAGCCAGACAAACGATAATTCCGCCACTGGGCCAGGAACCACGGATGACCCGAACCAGGCCACGAATACGGGGCTGCCACCGAAGGACAAGTTCAAGGATGTGCCCGAAAAACAGCGGGGCGAGGATCAGACAAACCCCGATCCGTTGACCGGGCCGGGCACCACAAGCGATCCGAACCAAGCAAACCTGACCTGAACGCGACAGCACGAAAAAAGCGGCGGGTGATGGCCCGCCGCCCTGTTTGTCGTATCTGATGCGTCCCCGCCCTATGTGCGGATGAGATACCGCTACTGGTCCAGGAAACTGCGCAATTTGCGGCTGCGGCTGGGGTGCTTGAGCTTGCGTAGCGCCTTCGCTTCGATCTGGCGGATCCGTTCGCGCGTCACGCTAAACTGCTGGCCAACCTCTTCGAGCGTGTGGTCGGTGTTCATACCAATGCCGAAGCGCATGCGCAGCACGCGTTCTTCACGCGGTGTGAGGCTGGCCAGAACCCGTGTCGTGGTTTCCTTGAGGTTTTCTTGAATGGCGCTGTCCAGGGGCAGAACGGCATTCTTGTCCTCGATGAAGTCGCCAAGCTGGCTGTCTTCCTCGTCCCCGATGGGGGTTTCGAGGCTGATCGGCTCTTTGGCGATTTTCATCACCTTGCGCACTTTCTCAAGCGGCATTTGCAGCTTTTCGGCCAGTTCCTCGGGCGTGGGTTCGCGGCCGATCTCGTGCAACATCTGCCGGCCCGTACGGACCAGTTTGTTGATCGTTTCGATCATGTGCACAGGGATACGGATGGTGCGGGCCTGGTCCGCGATGGACCGGGTGATCGCCTGACGGATCCACCATGTTGCGTAGGTCGAGAACTTGTAACCGCGGCGGTATTCGAACTTGTCGACCGCTTTCATCAGGCCGATGTTCCCTTCCTGGATCAGGTCGAGGAACTGCAGACCGCGGTTGGTGTATTTCTTGGCGATCGAGATGACGAGACGCAGGTTGGCTTCGACCATTTCCTTTTTCGCCTGACGGGCTTCTTTTTCGCCCTTCTGGACCTGCTGCACGATGCGGCGGAATTCAGAGATGTCGAGGCCGACATACTGGCCCACCTGCGCCATGTCGGCGCGCAGCTCTTCGACCTTGTCGGCAGAGCGTTCGATGAACATTTGCCAGCCACGACCGGTTTTGCCGCCCATTTCTTCCAGCCAGTTCGGGTCCAGCTCGCGCCCGCGATAGGAATCGACGAATTCACGACGGTTGATCCGCGCCTGGTCGGCCAGCTTTACGATGGAGCTGTCGATCTGCATGATCCGGCGGTTGATGCCGTACAGCTGGTCGATCAGCGCCTCGATGCGGTTGTTGTGCAGGTGCAGTTCATTCACCAGCAGCACAATCTCTGCCCGCAGTTTCTGGTAGGTCGCTTCGTTTTCGTCAGAGAACGAGCCGTCTTCGTTCAAGGTGGCCGAAATCCGGCTGTCCTGCATTTCCGACAGGAGCGAGTAGTCGTGGGCGATAACCTCAAGCGCTTCGAGCACTTGGGGTTTCAGCGCGGCCTCCATCGCGGCGAGCGACATGTTGGCCTGTTCGTCCTCATCATCGTCGTCTTCTTTGGCGATGGGGTTGCCGTCAGCGTCCAGTTCCGGGCCGGTATCGGCCTTTTCTTCAGCTTTGGCGGAGGTATCGACGACGGGTTCGGACACCGCTTCGCCATCTTCACCCATCTGGTTGCCGAAGGTTGCTTCGAGGTCGATGACGTCGCGCAGCAGGATCTCTTCACTCAAGAGTTCGTCGCGCCAGATGGTGATCGCCTGGAACGTCAGCGGGCTTTCGCAAAGCCCTGCGATCATGGTGTTGCGACCCGCTTCGATCCGCTTGGCGATGGCGATCTCGCCCTCGCGGCTCAGGAGTTCGACGCTGCCCATCTCGCGCAGGTACATCCGCACGGGGTCGTCGGTCCGGTCCAGCTTTTCCTGACCGGTGGCGCCCAGTGTCAAATCACGGGTGCCTTCGGTTGTCGTGACCTCGGTCGAGCCTTTTTGCTCTTCTTCTTCGGCCTCTTCATCCTCGATAATATTGATGCCCATTTCGGACAGCATCGACATCACATCTTCGATCTGTTCGGAGCTGACCTGATCGGGCGGCAGCACCGTGTTGAGTTGATCGTAGGTGATGTAGCCCTTGTCACGGGCTTCCGAGATCATCTTTTTGACCGCGGCCTGGCTCATGTCGAGCGAGTGTGCGCTGTCCTGATCGTCGGTCTTGGCGTCTTCGTTCGTGTCTTTCGCGGCCATACTGGGCTCCTTCAATCGGGGCTCCTTGGCGATTCGTCCCCGCGAATCGCTGCCAGAAACATTTAGCGCTTTAAGTGATTCGGCCACCCGTCTAAGCGCATTTTCTTTATGTTTTGAGACCAAATCGCATCAGTTGCGGCGTTTGGAGAAGCTGATCTGATCCATCAGGGCCGCAAACGCATCGCGTTCACTGCGGCTGATTCGGGCGCCGTTATCACCCGTTTCATATTCGGCATCATCCTCTTCCCCGCTGCGGGCAGCCTGGGTTGCGACTTGGGCCGCTTGGGCAAGGCGCCATGTTACGCCTTCATCTGCCACACCTTCCAGGTCCTGCATCGCATCCGCGATCTCGGCATTCAGTCCCTTTGCCGCGCTGAGTTTTGCGAGCTCTTCGGCCACGGTCATGCGGGCCATGTCGGCATCGCCGGGTGTGCGGATACACGGGACAATTGCCACATGGCGTGAAGACATCAGGTTATCAAGGGCTTCCGGACCAAGTGCGGCTAAAATGTTTTCGCGCAACACCTCCGGTCCGGCCTGTGCGTGACGCAGAATCAGGTCGCGCAATACGGCATGGTCTGGATCGTTGCAGGCGAGGCTTTCGAGACCTGCTTCGAACTCTTCGGCCACGTGCGGGGTGCAAACGAGGGCCGCCAGGATCACCGTTTCGCGCAGATGGTCCGTGACCTGCGCATCGCCTGCCGCCAGCGCAGATGATTTGGTACTGGGCATTGGAACAGGTGGCGCCTGCCAGCCGCGCCCGGGTTGCCACTTTCGCTTTTGTGCCTGCCCGCCGCGTTGCGGGCGGAACAGGTCCCAGCGCAGATCCTTGATTGCCTGGCCGTAATGCTGGCGGATCGAGGGATCCTTGATCAGCGTGATCTTGTCGCGCAGCGCCTTGTCGAGCGCGGCCTTGCGTTCCGGGCTGTCGAAATTCTTGCCCTCGGTCTCACGTTGCCAAAGCAGTTTGACCATGGGCATCGCATCATCGAGCAGCTTTTGCAGGGCGCCTGCCCCTTGCGCCTTGAGCAGGTCATCGGGGTCCTGGCCGTCGGGCATCAGCGCAAAGCGCAGGGATTTGCCCGCCTCAAGCGCAGGCAGGGCGAGGTCGATGAGCCGCATGGCGGCCCGAAGGCCCGCCTTGTCCCCGTCGAGCGCGATGATAGGCTCATCCGCGATACGCCAGAGCATGGCGAGCTGGTGTTCTGTGACCGCCGTGCCTAGGGGTGCGACTGACGCGCCGAACCCATGTTCGGCCAGCGCGATCACATCCATGTACCCTTCGGCCACGATCAGGGGCTGGCCCTTGCCCGCCGCGGTGCGCGCGGGGCCGTGGTTGTAAAGGCTGCGGCCCTTGTCGAAGAGTTCTGTCTCGGGCGAGTTCAGGTATTTGGCGTTGTCGTTCGGGTCCATCGCGCGCCCGCCAAATGCGATGCACCGCCCGCGCGCGTCGCGGATGGGAAACATAATGCGGCCGCGGAAGGTGTCGTAGGGTTTGCCGCCCTTTTGGCTGGGCTTGGCCAGCCCCGCGCCGAGGATCAGGTCATCCTCAACCCCCTTGCCCTTGAGCACATCCCAAAGCCCCTGCCATGCGTCTGGTGCAAAGCCGATTTCCCAGCGGTCCTGTGCCGCCGGATCGAGGCCGCGGCGCTGGAGGTAATCCCGCGCCGATCCTGCCGCGCCGGTTTTCAGTTGCAACCGGAAGTGCTGGACCGCCATGTCCATCACATCGGCAAGCTGCGTCCGTTTGTCGGCCTTCTCCTGCGCGCGCGGATCGCGTTCAGGCATCGGCATCCCTGCCTCGCCTGCGAGAATCTCGACCGCTTCCATGAAGCCCACGTTTTCCGTCTCGCGCACGAAGCTGATCGCGTCGCCCTTGGCGTGGCACCCGAAGCAGTAATAGTAGCCCTTGCGATCATCGACGTGAAAGCTGGCGGTCTTTTCATGGTGGAAGGGGCACGGCGCCCACAGGTCGCCCTTTCCCTGGTTCGACTTGCGCGCATCCCACATGACCTTGCGCCCGACGACCTGTCCAAGGGACAGGCGGGTACGCAGTTCGTCCAGAAATCCGGGGGGCAGGCTCATGCCCTTAATATTGGGCGTGGGGGGCCGTGAGTCGAGTCACTGCTGCAGGCAAAGTTCGCTCCATGCGTCAGCAAGGCTTTCGTTGCGGACGATCCGGCGCGGTTGTTCGTAGACCCAAGGCGCGATGAGCGGGATCGCGTTGTTGTATTTTTCTGGCCATGTGGGGCTTTGGGCGAGGATGTGGTCCTGCACCTCACGCTCTTTCACCCGGTCGAGCCGGGCTTGCTGGACAGCGGCCACGACCTGGGCTTGCAGGGCGCAGCTTTCTTCCTTGGTTTCCTGCGCAAAGGCGGGGGCCGCGACGAGAGCAAGCGCAGCGGCGGTTGAGAAACGGATCATGGGCAGGCTCCGGTAGAAGGGAATCGGTTCGCGGTGTTTTATCCGCGCGCTGCGACGCTTGCCATGGCCCTTTCCAGATCGTGAAGCAATGTGCCCGCCATTGAGCGGAACACCATCAACAGGAACGTGTCGGCGCCTATGCGCGTGACGGAGCCCATCATGTGCTGGATCTGGGTGCGCGCCGTGTGGCCGCGTTTGAATTGGCCTGCCGAGAGATCCAATGGGATCAGGCGGGCCAGAACCGCTTCGGCGTCCGTGCCACTGAGCGTCGCCGCGCTCCAGGCGTCGGATTGGTCAGTGAGGGCTGCGTGTTTGGCAAGTGTCGCATCGGGCGCAGGGCCGGCGAGCAGCGCCATGTCAAGCCCGAACCAGATGGCCCGGGCGCCATCCTTGCCCGTCGCCCGGTTCGGGGCAGGCCACGCCATGCCGTGCGCGTCTTTGAAAACATCCGCGATCTTGGCATTCGCATAGGGCGCGATGGAGGTCAGAGTGCCAAGGTCTACCTCGGTCACCGTGCAGGTGCCAATGGTGACCGGGTCCATGCCATCAAGCGGGGTTTTTGCAATCAGGTCAGCCACGGGTGCGCTCCCCCTTCGGATCAAAGAACACCGGGTCGCACAGTTCGACCCGCGTCTGGATGCGACGCACATGGTCAACCATGTTCAGCACATCACCGTGGCGCGACAGTCCATCAGTGACGAAGGCGAGGCCGATGAAATGCCCCAGCGTGGGTGAGAACCCGACGGAGGTGACATAGCCTTGGTCATGTTCGGCCACGGGCTCGGCCCCGTCAGAGTAGATATGCGCGCCTGCGGTCAGTTGCTTGACCGGGCCAACCGGTTTCAGGCCCACCAATTGCGCGCGTCCCGCTTCAGTGAACCCGGGGCGCTGCGCCATCGTGGCGCCGATGAAATCCTTTTTCTTCGACAGCATCCGTTCCATCCCGATGTCCTGGGCGGTCACGCGCCCGTCGATTTCGGAATGGGTGATGAACCCTTTTTCGATGCGCAGCACATTCAGCGCCTCCATCCCGTAGGCGCCGCCGCCCAAGCCTTCGGCCCGTGCGACCAGCAGGCGGAACAGGCTGTCGCCATAGCGCGATGGCACGGCCAACTCATAGGCATGTTCACCGGAAAAGGAGATGCGGAAAAGCCGCCCCTTGACCCCCTGCACATCCACGGGACCGCAGGACATGAAGGGCCAAGCGTCGTTGTCGATGGGCTGGTCTAGCAACCCATTCAGCAGATCGCGGGACTTTGGCCCGGCAACGGCGAACTGCGCCCATTGTTCTGTGACCGACATTATCCGTACGTCCCAGTCGGGGTGCAGGGCCTGGCTCACGAATTCGAGATGCCGCATAACTTGCCCGGCCGCCGCCGTGGTCGTAGTCATCACGTAGTGATTGGGGCCCAGTCGCGCCGTTGTGCCGTCATCCATGACATGACCATCTTCGCGCAGCATGAGGCCGTAGCGAACGCGCCCCTCTTTCAGGGACGAGAACATGTTTGTGTAGATGAAGTCGAGCAGTTTGGCCGCATCAGGCCCCTGAATGTCGATCTTGCCCAACGTGCTGACATCGCAGATGCCAACAGCGTTGCGCACCCAGCCGACCTCGCGGTCGCAGGACTGGCGCCAGGTCTTTTCATCCGGCAGCGGGAAGTAAGAGGGGCGATACCACAGCCCCGCCTCGATCATCGGCGCGCCTGCGGCGATCGTGGCGGCGTGGCTGGTGGTCTTGCGTTCGGGGGCGAACCCCTTGCCCTGCGCCCCAGCCCCAAGAGCCGCGAGAGCCACGGGGGTGTAGGGCGGGCGGAAGGTTGTCGTACCGGTTTCCGGTATGCCGCGCCCGGTTGCATCCGCCAGCAGGGCCAATGCGGCGACGTTGGAATTCTTGCCCTGATCGGTCGCCATGCCTTGGGTCGTGTAGCGCTTCATATGCTCCACTGAGGTGAAGTTTTCCTGTGCGGCCTGTTTGACGTCCTTCACGCTGACGTCGTTCTGGAAGTCGAGCCAGGCGCGCCCCTTGCCGGGCACGGCCCAGAGCGGTTCGAGCACATAGGCACTGTCGTCAGCATGCGGGATGTCGATGTCGGGGGCGGTCAGGCCAAGTGCATCAAGGCTCACCTTGGCCGCCGCAACCCCTTGCGTTAGGCAGGCCGCAGTGGCGAAGGCGCCATTGCAGGCCCCGGCCGCCTCCATACCCGGAATGGAACCGGGGGTGGGCACGAAGCTCGCAATTCCGTCGTCCCAGGTGGGCCGTCCGTTCATGTGGCAGGTCATGTGGACTGTCGGATTCCAACCGCCGGACACGGCAAGGCAGTCGGTTGCGATCTTTTCCGTGCCAGTGGCGGTCTCGACGCGGATCGCGTTGAGCCCCTTCCGCCCTTCCGCGCCCGTAACCATTGCGCCCTGCATCACCCGGTAATCGCCCAAGGCCTGCGCGTCCTTGCGGCTGTCGATGACGGCAGCGATATGCACGCCCGCATCCTGCAGGTCCAGTGCCGTTCGGTGTGCGTCGTCGTTGTTGGTAAAGACGGTGACCGCCTTGCCCGGGCTCACACCAAAGCGGTTGAGATAGGTGCGCACCGCACCCGCCCCCATGATGCCGGGACGGTCATTGCTCTGAAACGCGATGTGCCGTTCGATGGCGCCAGCGGCGAGGATCGAGCGTTTGGCGACGATGCGCCAGAAGGTTTCCTTGACCCCGCCCTCCGGTACGCCGTTCTCGTGATGCGAGACCCGTTCGAGCGCGCCAAAAGTGCCGCCGTCATGCGCCCCGGTCACAGTCGTGCGCGGCATGAGACGGACATTGTCCATGGCGGCGAGCGTCGCCACCATGTGAGCAGCCCAGTCCGCGCCGGGCTTTCCGTCAATCTGCAGCGTCTCGGCATTCAGCCGCCCGCCCATCATGCTGTCCTCTTCCGCAATGATCACCCGGGCACCCGCCTGCGCCGCAGCCCACGCCGCCATCAGGCCCGCAGGCCCGGCACCGATCACCAGCACGTCGCAGAAGGCGTATGCCTTTTCATAATGTTCCGCGTCCTGCTCACCGCTGAGCGCGCCCAGACCAGCGGCGCGGCGGATGACTGGTTCATAAACCTTTTCCCAGAATACGCGGGGCCACATGAACGTCTTGTAATAAAAGCCAGCGCCCAGAAAGGGGGCGGCCAGATCGTTCACACTGAGCAAGTCAAGGCCGAGCGATGGCCAGGCGTTCTGGCTGCGCGCCTCAAGCCCTTCATAGAGCTCTTGCACCGTGGCGCGCACATTTGGATCAGTGGCCGGGCCACACCCGATGGTCATAAGCGCGTTGGGTTCTTCTGAGCCAGCGGTCAGAATGCCACGTGGACGGTGGTACTTGAAGGACCGGGCCACGTGCCGGATGTCATTGGCCAGCAGGGCAGAGGCCAGCGTATCACCTGGAAACCCGCGGTAGGTGTTGCCGTCAAAGCGAAAAGACAGTGATTGGGAACGGTCGATCAGACCTTTGCCATCGATCCTCATCGCGCGACCTCCTGCACAAGTTCCACGCCCTTGATCTCATGCGTCGAGACATTGCGCGTCACTTTCAGCCATGCGCCGCAACCTGCGTCATGGCTCCACAACTCTTCCAGGTCCCCCGCCGGGTTCTCGCGCAGATGCAGGTAATTGTCCCACGCAGCCTCGCCCGCATCCGGTGCAGGGCGGTCTCGCAGTACTGCAGCACCCTGATAATAGAACTCGCGCCGGTCACGCGCGCCGCAGATCGGACATGAAATGCGCATCAGTCGCCCTTCCGGGGACAGGTCCCCTGCTTCTTCTCTTTCCAAATACGGAAATCCGACATCTCAACTCTCTCTAATGCAGATTGTGCTGCGACCCGGTCGCCTCTTCGTCCATGATCCCGCGACCCGTGCGGAACCGGTCCAGACGGTGGCGCACAGTGGTGGGGTGCGGCGTGCCGGTGGCCAGCAGGTGGGCAAAGGTGTGGCCAGAGGCGGGCGTGGCCTTGAACCCGCCATAGCACCAGCCGGCGTTGACAAAGAGCCCCTCGATATCCGTCTTGTCGATGATGAAGGAGCCGTCGGGCGACATGTCCATCACCCCGCCCCAGCTGCGCAGCATCTTGGCCTTGCCAATGGCGGGCATCAGCGTCATCGCAGCCTCGGCCACATGTTCAACAAGCGGCAGGTTCCCGCGCGAGGCATAACTCGCGTACATGTCCAGATCGCCACCAAAGACCAAGCCGCCCTTGTCGGACTGGCTGATATAGAAGTGGCCCATACCATAGGTGACGACGTGGTCGAGACAGGGCTTCAGGCCCTCGGTCACAAAGGCCTGAAGCACATGGCTTTCGATCGGCAGGCGCATCCCGGCCATGGCCGCCACTTGCGACGAACGGCCCGCGGCGACCATCCCGACCTTCTTGGCGCGGATCGGTCCTTTGGTCGTCTGCACGCCTTTGACGACGCCGTTTTCGACGTCGATGCCCGTCACTTCGCATTGCTGGATCAGGTCCACACCGCGGTCGCTGGCGGACCGGGCAAAGCCCCAGGCCACCGCATCGTGGCGCGCAGTGCCGCCGCGCTTGTGGTAGAGCCCGCCATAGATCGGAAAGCGCGTCTGTTCGAAGTCGAGAAAGGGCAGCAGCTTTTCCACCCCGGCCCGGTCGAGCATCGCGCCGTCATCGCCCTGGCCGCACATGGAGTTCGCCCGCCGCACAAAAGCGTCGCGCTGGCCGTCCGAGTGCACCAGGTTGATAATGCCCCGCTGCGAGTGCATGACATTGTAGTTCAGGTCCTCTTCCAGACCCTCCCACAACTTCAGCGAATGCGAATAGAATTCCGAGTTGCCCGGCAGCATATAGTTTGCGCGGACAATCGTGGTGTTACGGCCCACGTTGCCGCCGCCCAAATAGCCCTTTTCCAGCACGGCGACATTTGTCAGCCCGTGCACCTTGGCCAGGTAGTGCGCAGTGGCCAAGCCATGTCCGCCACCGCCGATGAGGACAATATCGTACTCAGGTTTCGGTTCCGGGTTGCGCCAATGCGGCCCCCAGCCCTTGTTCCCCGTCAGCCCTTCGGTCAGAACCTTCAGCCCTGAAAAGCGCATCTACCCCTCCGCCTGTTCACAAGGCACCACCATCATTATCCTGTTGGGTGTAGCAAGAGGCGCGTCGCGGTCTGCGGTGCTTTTCGACACGGGCTGGTCTGTCAGCGACCGATTATGCAGCGCATCCAATTGGGTGCGGGGCGCAAGCAATGGAAGACCCGGCGCGGCGGATAGATCCAGTGCTCGGGCAGCACCCGACAGGTTGGGGTGCTGCCCTTTTTCCTATGTCTGCCCCGACGCTGTCAGAGCCCTTTGGCGCGGTAGCTGTCCGCAACCTTGCCAATGGCCACCAGATAGGCCGCCGTACGCAGGTCATCCACGTCGTCCCGATCATGCCAGACAGAGGCCATGGACTGATAAGCGGCCCGCATAGTGTCATCGAGGCCGGAGCGGACCAGTTCCAACTCGTCCGCGCCGCGCAGGTACTTGTCCTTGAAATCCGGCGTGATGGTCCACGCGTCGCCCAAATGGCGGCTTAGGCGTTCCAGCTCGTCCACGACAAGCTGGTGCCGCGCCTCTTCCTGACGTCGCTGCATGCGGCCAAAGCGGATATGGCTGAGATTCTTGACCCATTCGAAATAGGACACCGTCACGCCGCCCGCATTTGCGTACATGTCGGGAATGATCACAGTGCCTTTGTCGCGCAGGATGGCGTCGGCGCCTGCCGTCACAGGACCGTTCGCGGCCTCGATGATCAGTGGCGCTTTGACCTGTTCCGCGTTGGACAGGTTGATCACTCCTTCGAGCGCTGCCGGGATCAGGATCTCGCAATCCTTTTCCAGCACGGATGAGCCATCTTCGACATATGTGCCATCGGCATAGCCCGCCACGCCACCATGGCTGGCGATCCAGTTGCGTATGGCGTCCACATCGAGGCCGCGGTCATCGACCAGCGCGCCATCACGTTCAATGATGCCTACGATCTTGCACCCGTCCTCTTCACTCAGGAACTTGGCGGCGTGGTAGCCCACGTTGCCAAGGCCCTGCACGACAACGGTCTTGCCGTCGAGCGTGCCGGACATGCCAGCCTTTTTCACGCCTTCGGCGTCACGGAAGAACTCGCGAAGGGCATATTGCACACCGCGCCCGGTGGCTTCCGTCCGGCCCTGAATGCCGCCCGCATTGGTGGGCTTGCCCGTCACGCAGGCCACGCCGTTGATGTCGGTCGTATTCATGCGTTTGTACTGGTCTGCGATCCACGCCATTTCGCGCTCGCCCGTTCCCATGTCGGGTGCGGGCACATTCTGGGCCGGATTGATCATATCCCGTTTGATCAGCTCATAGGCGAAACGGCGCGTGATCAACTCCATCTCATGATCGTCATATTCGCGTGGGTCGACATGCAGCCCCCCCTTCGATCCGCCAAAGGGCGCTTCGACCAGGGCGCATTTGTAGGTCATCAGCGCGGCTAGCGCTTCCACCTCGTCCTGGTTGACGCCAAGCGAAAAGCGGATACCGCCCTTGACCGGTTCCATATGTTCTGAATGGACAGATCGGTACCCTGTGAACGTCTGTATTTGCCCGCGCAGGCGCACGCCGAAGCGCACGGTGTAGGTCGCGTTGCAAACCCGTATCTTTTCCTCGAGCCCCGGCGGCAGATCCATGAGGGCCACCGCCCGGTTGAACATGATATCCACGCTCTCGCGGAAGCTGGGTTCGTTCTGGGGGATCATCCGGGGGTCTCCTTTTTCCGGCGCGACTCACTTGAGATCAAGTCTGTGAAGCCAGCCTATGACGGTTCCGTTAACGCGTGCGACTTTTTTGTGCGATCCGTGAATTGACCAACGATCAGGCGTATTTCTCATCAAATTGTAAACAGTCTGGCATACGGCTCCGGATTGATGAAAATGTAGATGAAATCTCCATACAGCCTTCCCGTTTCTGCCCGAATTCAGCCACATTCGAACGGCACACCAATCATTGGATAAAAGGGCTGCTCAAGCCTGGGATAACCAAAACAACAAGGTGCTCGAAGCCAATGAAGTGGACACGGAAATTGACAACGAAGGCGGGGCTGAAAAGCAGTGTCGCCGGATTTGCGCGGGACGAGTCGGGGGCTATGACCATCTTCGCTCTCCTGATGTTTATGATGATGGTTCTGGTGGGTGGCATCGGGGTTGACCTGATGCGCAACGAGATGGAGCGCACGCGCATGCAGGCCACGGTGGACCGTGCCGTGCTGGCAGCCGCAGACCTCGACCAGCCCCTCGACCCTGAAGCTGTTGTGCGGGACTACTTCGACAAATCCGGAATGAGCGACTATCTCAGCTCAGTTACCGTCGACGAGGGTTTGAACTTTCGCACTGTGACGGCAACGGCGAATGTGACGACGGCCACGCAGTTCATGCGCCTGATGGGCGTGGACTCACTGCCCGTTCCGGCCAAGGCGCAAGCAGAAGAGCGCGTGTCGAACGTCGAGATTTCGATGGTGCTGGACATCTCCGGTTCTATGGGCCGGAACAACAAGATGGCAAACCTGCAGACCGCGGCGACAACCTTTGTCGATACGGTGATCCGGGAGGAGAACGACGACCTGATTTCGGTGTCGCTGATCCCGTACACCGCGCAGGTGAACGCAGGCTACGACATCTTCTCGCGGATGGAGACGAACCAGCTGCACAACTACTCGTACTGTATTGACTTCGAGATTGCGGACTTTTCCGAAGCCGGCCTCGACCTCGATAACGAGTATGAGCACATGCAGCACTTTGACGAAGGCTGGAGCTATTCAAATCCGGTCAGCAATCCGGGGTGCCCAAAGCGGAGTTACGAAGAGATCGTGCCGTTCAGCCAGAGCGCGACCAAGCTCAAGAACACGATCAACGACTACCGCGCGCGCGCCAATACCTCGATCCATTTGGGCATGAAGTGGGGTGTGGCGCTGCTGGACCCATCCTTCCGCCCGATCACGCAGGATCTGGCGCTGCCCGGGACTGACGTTGTAGATGATGCGTTTGCGAACCGCCCGGCCTCGTATACCGACGTGGAAACACTGAAGACTGTGGTGCTGATGACGGACGGTCAGAACGTGGACACAACGCGCATCCAACCGTGGTACTACAACAGCCCATCGGAATACGCGCACTGGAGCCGCTATCCGCTGCACTGGTATCTGAACAACTACGTGCGCAACGGCTGGAACAATTGGCGCTACACCAAGTACACGTCCACACAAGCCGACGCGATGCTTGAAGACATCTGCGATGCGGCCAAGGCCAAAGGCATCGTCGTGTGGTCGGTCGGCTTCGAGGTCACTGACTATTCCGCGGGTGTCATGGAAGACTGCGCATCCTCGCCCAGTCACTTCTTCCGGGTGGAAGGCGTCGAGATCACCGAAGCCTTCGAGGCAATTGCCAAGCAAATCAACCAACTGAGGCTGACCCAATGACCTTCAATCCAAAATCGCTTCTGCGCCGGTTCCGGCGTGAGGAAGACGGCCACATGGTGGTAGAATTCGCCCTCGCCATCCCTTTGATGTTCACCCTGTTCATGACGTCTGTCGAGCTTGGCATTTACCAGGTACGCCAGGGCTTTCTTGACCGCGGGCTCGACATGGCGGTGCGCAATGTCCGCCTGAACACTTCGGCCAACTACTCGCACAGCGACATCAAGCAGATGGTCTGTGAATTCTCAGGTTTCCTTGAGGATTGCGACACCGCGCTCAAGCTGGAAATGACACCGGTTTCGGCCCGTTCGTTCTCCGGGTTCTCACACAGCCCTGACTGCGCCGACATTTCAATGCCGGTCACGCCATCGACAACCTTTGTACACGGACGGGAACATGAATTGATGATGCTGCGGGCGTGCTACTCGTTCCAGCCCGTATTCCCGATGACCGGACTGGGTGCCTCGTTCTCCAAGGACGGCGCGGGCCGGGTCAAGATGACCGCGATGTCCGGATTTGTGCAGGAGCCAAGCTGATGAAACGCATTATCACCAACCTGAAGGCCTTCCGCGACGAGGATCAGGGCAGTCTCGCGATCGAAACTGTCATCCTTATCCCGCTCCTGTTCTGGGCCTATTTGTCGATGTTCGCGATCTTCGATTCCTTCCGCCAACACTCGATCAACCAGAAGGCGGCGTATACGCTCGGCGACATCATTTCGCGCGAAACGACGCCGCTGGACAACAGCTACCTCAATGGCACGCAAGAGATCTTTGCCTATCTGACGAACAATGTCTCAAGTGACGTCTCGATCCGTGTCACAAGCGTGAAGTACGACGCCAACAACAACGTCTACAAACGCGACTGGTCGAAAGCGCGCGGGTGGAAATCACCGCTGTCCAACAATGAGGTCAAGGAACTTAAGCACCTGTTGCCAGTCATGCCACACAATGAACGGGTCATGGTTGTCGAAACCTTCGCCAAGTATGACGCGCCGTTTGAAACAGGCCTGAGGGATCGCGAGATCGACAACTTTGTCTTCACCAGGCCGCGCTATGCACCTCGCGTGCTGTGGTCGAACGACTAAGGCTGCTCAGGCGACCGCTCTGCGATCATGGCCGAGAGGATCTCGGCCATGAACTTTGCCTGATGACCGGGTGTCATTCCGCCGATTCCGACCCGATTGCCCAAGCGCCACCACAGGCCCGGGCGCCAGGCACGACCGTCGGAATTGCTAAGGCGCAGCAAAAAGCCGTTTGATGGTTTGAACGCGAACATGCCGCGATCAATCGAATGGATGTCGGCGGTACGCGCAACCACCTGGCCCGAACTGTCGCGCAGCTCTTCGGGTGTCAGTTCCAAGGTCAGCGCCGTCGCGCGGCGCATCTTTTCCGCAATCCAGAGTGCCCCGCCGCCAAGGACCAACAGGAAAAGCTGCCAGCCAATCTCTGGCGGGCGCACGATGCCCACATAGATCACCATAAGCGACAGGACCCATAACGATCCGATCCCCAGGATACGTCGCCCTTGCGACGCGTTGATCGTGGCGATGACCTCGCCCTCTTTGAAATCCAGACCTTGCATGGCCCGCCCTTAGCTTGGGGGCTGCGCACGGGCAAGGGGGTCAGCGCCGGACAATGACCTCTGCCCCCGGTGCTTCGGGCTCATCATCGACCATTTGGGCGGGGAAATCGGGCGCGGTCACATCGAGGCCAGTGGCCTCTTCCAACCGCTTGATGATGTTGGGCGACAGCTCACGCGGGCCAAAGCGCGCGATGGCGTCGTTGAACAGGTTGATCAGCAGCGGATTGAGGTCAAGTGGCACGCCCGCCCGGTCGGCCACGTCCTGAAACAGACCGATGTCCTTGGCCACGAGGTCCATGGTGAAGGAAATATCGCGTGACCCGTTCAGGATCACCTGGCTTTCGGTTTCATGTACGAAAGAGGTGCCGGAACTGATCGCCATCGCCTCGTACGCGACGCCCAGATCCATGCCGGCGCCCTTGGCCACCGTCAGCGCCTCTGCGCAACTGACCAGGTTGGCGGTGGCAAGGAAGTTGGTAAGCACCTTGAGCACCGACGCGCTGCCCAGATCGCCGGTGTGCAGGACGCGCCGCCCCATCGTGGTCAGCAGCGGCAGGATACGTTCGAAGGTCGGGCGGTCGCATCCCGCAAAGATGCTGATGTTACCGGTGTCGGCCCGGTGGCAGCCACCGGAGACCGGGCAATCGACGGCGGCGCCACCAGCTGCAATGACCTGGGCGCCGATGCGTTTGACCTCGGCCTCGTCCGTGGTCGACATCTCCATCCAGATCTTGCCAGAACCGACATGAGGCAGCATCTCATCCATGACCGCGGCGGAGGCTGCGGGGCTGGGCAGGCATGTGATCACGGCGTCGCAGCTTTGCATCAGCGCGGCTGGCGATTGCCCGTCGCGCGCACCATCTGCAACCTTGGCGGCCACAAAATCCGCGTTCAGATCATGCACCGAAACATCATGGCCGTTGCGGATCAGGCTGCCGGACAGCTTGCCACCCACGTTTCCCAGACCGATAAACCCGATTTTCATGGCCATTCTCCTCTGCGCCTTTCGGATCAAGGGATGGCGATTGCCCGGCGCTGTCCGTCTTGTTTACGACGCAGGGCCAAAATTCTCGGCATAAAAACGATACCAGTTGCGGCCCATGATGCCTGCCACCTCGTCTTCGGACATGCCGGTTGCGCGCAGCCCGGTTTCGATGTTGCCGAAATCGCGATTGTCGCGGAACCAGGCGGGCTGCGGTGGAAATCCGGGGTTGGCGGCAGATCCTTCGCCGTAGTCGATCTCCTTGGCCCAGCGGCCCACACGCATCCACTCGACCACACTGTCCGGCTGGTCCTGACACAGATCAGACCCGATACCGATCTTGTCAGTGCCGTACCGCTCCGCCGTCCGCGCCACGGCCTCACAAAAGGATTGCAAGGTGCAGTGCGATCCGTCCTTGAGGTGGTGCGGATAGAGCGAAAAGCCCAGCATACCCCCGTTCGAGGTCACGGCCCGGATCACGTCATCGCGCTTGTTCCGCAGCGCCGGATGCCAGTCATGCGGGTTGGCGTGTGTGATCGCGATGGGGCGTTCGGAAATGTCCGCTGCCTCAATCGTCGAGCGGTCAGCGGAATGGCTCATGTCCACGACCAGTCCCACACGGTTCATCTCCTTGATCACCTGCTTGCCCATGCGGGTGATGCCGGTGTCTTCGGCCTCGTAACACCCCGTCGCAAGCAGCGACTGGTTGTTGTAGGTGAGCTGCATGAAGCGCGCGCCCAGGCTGTGCACAATCTCGACCAGGCCGATGTCATCCTCGATGGGGCTGGGGTTCTGAAAACCGAAGAAAATCGCTGTCTTGCCCGCGGCCCGCGCCCGGTCGATGTCGCTGGCCCAAAGCCCCTTGGTGATGAGGTCGGGGTAGAGTTCAAACCAGCGGTTCCACGCCTCGAAATTCAGTACCGTTTCGCGAAAATTCTCGTGATACGCGATGGTGACATGCACCGCGTCCACCTGCCCTTCGCGCATCTGACGAAAGATCTTTTCCGACCAGTTGCAGTACTGGAGATTGTCGATGCGCATGGCCTTAACCCTGGCCCGTATCGTCCTCATCAAGGTTCAGCGCCATCATCGCGCTTCGCCCGATGGGTGTGCTGGCGAAGGGACCGCCGTGGCAGAAATTGCCTGGATCCTGCGGATCCAGAACACCCGCCTCGGCATAGATCTGTTCCGCGAATTGTTCCGCATTGTCCTTGGGCCGGTAGCCGAGGTGCCGCGCACCGGAGTTGTCGACCGGGGCACGGTCGTTGTTGGACACGCCATAGATGATGGAAAATCCAGCGATGGGCGTGTCGATGGCCCGTTCGACCAGATGGATCATGTCATCATAGCTCAGCCACGATCCCACGGCCCGCGGGTTGGTGACATTGGCGCAGGACAGGATGCGCAGGCACACGGCTTCGATCCCCTCCTTGTCCCAGTACATGCGTGCGAGGTCTTCGGTAAAACACTTGGCGAGGCCATAGAACCCGTCTGGACGATGGGCGGCGTCAATGCCGATGGCGTCGGTCTTTGGGTGCATACCGACCGCGTGGATGGATGAGGCATAGACGATGCGCCGCGTGCCGTGGCGCCGGGCCGCCTCCCAGATGTTGTAGGAGCCCACGAAATTCGGGCCAAGCAGTGTCTCGAACGGGGCCTCGTCCACGAAGGCGCCGAAATGCACAACCATGTCAGCGCCTTTGACCACCGCCTCCATCGCTTCAAAGTCGGCCAGATCGGCCTGTACGTATGTCTCGTTCGGCAAGGGCGTGTCGATGCCGTCGGCGATGTCGGTGGACACCAATGTGTCACACATCTTTGCCAACGGCGCGCGCAAGTACGATCCCAGTCGACCAGCAGCGCCGGTCAATACGAGTTTCTTCATGTCAGGTCCTTCAGATCACTGCTTTTTCAAGGATGGGTCGGTCCGTCACCAGACGTTCATAGGCAAAGGGCGACAGATCAAGGCTGCGGAATGCGCCGTAGGTCAACCATTCTGCGGTCCCGCGTCCCATGGCCGGAGACTGTTGCAACCCGTGGCCGGAAAACCCGTTGAGGAAGATGAAATTCGCGACCTCCGTATGCGGGCCCAGGATGGCATTGTGGTCAAATGTGTTCATGGCGTAGTGCCCAGCCCACTCGCTGGTGACCTTGATCGCCTCGAACTGCGGGATGCGCGTGGCAAGGATCGGCCAGACGTGGTTTTCCCAAATGCTGTGATCCATGACGAAGTCGTCGTAATCAACGGCGGGGTCGATGTCGGAATGTCCCCCGGCCTGATATGTGCCACCTCCGTTTTCGCGCACATGCACGCCCGACGGGTCGATGGTCAGCGGCAGGTCGCGATCAAGCGGCTGTTCGGCCTTGAACACCCATGAATAGCGCTTGCGCGGCTCGACCGGCACGTCAATGCCTGCCATCTGCGCCGTGCGCGCAGCCCGCGGGCCCGTTGCGTTGACGATCTGACCGCAGGCGATGACCTCGCCACTGGCGAGCGTCACGCTTTCGATGCGGGTGCCTGCGGGATTGCGCGTCATGGCGACCACTTCGTTCTCGATATACTCGACCCCGCGTTCCCGGGACTGGCGGCGCCACCAGTCAAAAACTGCCGCACCGTCCCAATACCCCTCGTCCACGGTGTTGATCGACCCAAGCACAATGTCGTCGACATTATAGAACGGATAAGCCGCCTTGATCTGCTCCGGCGTCATCAGTTGCGTCGCCGCACCAGCGGCATGTTGCAGATGGATGTTCTGGCGCAACGTTTCGGCGAAGGCGTCGGTGTCAGCCAGATACATGTAGCCAAAGCTGCGAATGCCAAGCTCGGGCACGCGGTCATCACCACCCATGTAACTCCTGATGTTCTTGACGAAATCGGCTGCGAACTGGCTGATGCGGACGTTCAGCTCGGTCGAGAACTGTTGCCGCATGCAGCTGTTTGTGTGCGCCGTGGAGCATGCAGAGTAGGTCGGGTCGCGCTCTATCACCAAGACCCGGCCATCGAAGTCCGGAGTGTCGGTCAGAAACCATGCTGTTGAGGCGCCCATGATGGCGCCCCCGACGATGATGACATCGTAGTTTGTATGTTGCGGTGCCTGCGCCACCTTCGCCCCCGTGCCATTGGTTGAACGGTGCAGACTGTGCGGCGGAATGCTGAGCCGCGCCAGTGCTTTGTTTGCTCTGTGCTGGAATTTTGTGCGCAATGCTCAACCGTTGGGACGCAAACTGTGTGCAATGCAACATGAGGCGGCAGCCCGTGCGTCGCGGATGGATCACGCGCCGCCCATCGCGCACCACGTCACCCGTGACTGAAGAAATGAAAATCGCGGTAATTGAACCGGACCCGGACCGCGCGCGGGATATCATCGACGCGCTGAAGGAAGGGGGCTGGAACGACGTCGTTGTTTTGGGGGATGTGACGGGGCTTGCGCGCAAGCTGGCGGCCCTCGACCCGGACCTTGTGCTGATCGACCTGGCCAATCCGTCGCGCGATGCGTTGGAGCAGGTCAGCGTGGCCTCCGAGGCGCAAAGTCGACCTGTGGCGATGTTCGTTGACCGCTCGGATGACGAGATGACGCAGGCCGCGGTGGCGGCTGGCCTGTCGGCTTACGTAGTAGGCGAATTACAGCCCGACCGGATCAAGCCGGTGCTACAGACCGCCATCGCCCGCTTCCAGATGATGAGCCAGATGCGCAACGAGCTTGAGGCCGCAAAGCAGGCGCTCGCGGACCGCAAAACCGTGGACCGCGCCAAGGGCATGATCATGCGCGCCAAGGGTGTGGGCGAGGAAGAGGCCTATGCCCTGCTGCGCAAGACAGCAATGTCGCAGAACCGCAAGGTGATCGAGGTGGCACAGGCACTGCTGACCGCATCGGATCTGCTTACATGAGTACCACGCGCCTGAATTGCGGCTACGTGCCCCTGGTCGACAGCGCCCCATTGATCGTTGCGCAAGAATTGAATTTTGCCGCCGATGAGGGGCTGTCGCTGAACCTGCTGCGCCAGCCGTCCTGGGCCGCGCTGCGCGACCTGCTGGCGCTCGGGCATCTGGATGTCGCGCATATGCTGGCGCCGATGCCCATCGCAATGTCGCTTGGGCTAAGCGGGCCTATGGCGCGGATTGATGCGCTGATGGTGCTTTCGGTGAATGGAACGGTCATCGGGGTTTCGAACGAGATGGCCGACGCGATGCGCGCCAAGGGGTGGCCGGGTGGATTTGCTGCGCCGCAAGAGACGGCTGGCCCATTGCTGTCTGCCCTCGACCGGCCGCTGCGCGTGGGTGTGCCCTTTCCCTATTCCATGCACCGGCTGCTGTTTGAATACTGGATCGGTCATGCCGGTCTGGTCGATCCGTCCACCCTGCACATCATCACGACGCCGCCGCCGCTGATGGCGGATGCCGTCGCCTCGAACGAGATTGACGTGTTCTGCGTGGGCGAGCCTTGGGGGTCTGTGGCGGTTGGCAATGATGTGGGCGAGCTGATCCTGCCCGGCGCTGCGATCTGGGCCCATGCCCCGGAAAAGGTTCTGGCCGCGCGGCACGCTTGGGTTGAGGACAACCCGAGCGTTGTTGGCGCGCTAATGCGGGCCGTTGCGCGGGCAGCGGCGTGGTTGGACACCCCCAAAAACCGCCCCCTCGCCATCGAAATCCTGGCCCGCAGCGCGCATCTGGACTTGCCGCATGCTGCGCTGGACCACGCGCTGATGGGCCGCTTTGCCACGCAATTTGGCGCCGCCCCGGTGGATGTGCCCGGCTTCCTGCGCTTTCACGACCGGGCGGCGAACTTTCCTTGGCGCAGTCAAGCCGCCTGGATCGGGGCCGAGATTGCGCGCCTGGCCGGCATCAATCGCGACCACGCCATAGACATGGCTCAACGGGCTATGCGTCCCGATTGCTACCGCAGGCACCTGGGCCCCATCGGCGTCGACATGCCTGGCGCATCCGCCAAAATCGAGGGCGCCCTGACCCACCCCATGGCCGTGGCGTCGACGCGGGGGGAGATGATTTTGGGGCCGGATGCTTTTTTTGATGGCGAAACTTTTGATTTCAGCCCGTCTGAGTGATTAGTTTTTGAGCAGATGCTGCATCGCAGCAGGATTCCACGTCCCAACGCAACTTTCCTGTTGTTTCTCGACGGAATCGCCCGCTAGTCTGAGATCAACGAAGCAAAGTTGCTTCTCTCTGCCTCCACGTTGGGGGCTCTATCAAGAGCAAAGTCGCTCGTTCCTAATGCGTACACCTCCTCCCGTGCGCACCGTGGAACGGGCGGCTTTTTTGTTAAAAAAGGACCGACAGGATGACCCGTCTCTTTACATTCGCAGGTGCCATGGCAGCCCTGCTTGGCACGGCGGCCCACGCCGAGCTGCTGGATCTGGAAAAGGATGAGCTGAAATTTGGCTTCATCAAGCTGACCGATATGGCCCCCTTGGCCATCGCCTACGAGAATGGCTATTTCGAAGACGAGGGCCTTTTCGTCACGCTGGAAGCGCAGGCGAACTGGAAAGTGCTGCTGGACGGCGTGATCGACGGGCAGCTGGACGGCGCGCACATGCTGGCGGGTCAGCCGCTGGCCGCCACCATCGGTTACGGCACCGAGGCGCATATCATCACGCCCTTTTCCATGGACCTCAACGGCAACGGCATCACCGTTTCCAATGAAATCTGGGAAGAGATGAAGCCCCACGTGCCGTTGATGGACGATGGTCGTCCGCAGCACCCGATCAGCGCCGAAGCCCTGGCACCCGTTGTCGAAGACTACAAAGACCAAGGCCTGCCTTTCAACATGGGCATGGTGTTCCCAGTCTCCACGCACAACTACGAAATCCGCTACTGGCTGGCCGCCGGTGGTCTGGAACCCGGCTATTACAGCCCCGAAAACATCACCGGCCAAATCGGTGCAGACGTGCTGCTGAGCGTGACCCCGCCCCCACAGATGCCCGCAACCATGGAAGCGGGCACAATATATGGTTACGCGGTGGGTGAGCCGTGGAACCAGCAGGCTGTGTTCAAAGGCATCGGCGTGCCGGTCATCACCGACTACGACATGTGGAAGAACAACCCCGAGAAGGTGTTTGGCCTGAACGCGGAGTTTGCCGAGGAAAACCCCAACACCACGTTGGCCATCACGAAGGCGCTGATCCGTGCGGCCATCTGGCTGGACGAGAACGACAACGCCAACCGCGAAGCCGCGGTCGAGATCCTGTCCCGTTCGGAATATGTCGGCGCGGATTACGAAGTGATCGCCAACTCGATGACCGGCTTCTTCGAATTCGAAAAGGGCGACCGCCGCCCGGCGCCGGACTTCAACGTGTTCTTCCGCTACAATGCGACATACCCGTTCTATTCCGACGCCATCTGGTACCTGACGCAAATGCGCCGCTGGGGTCAGATTGCCGAAGCCAAGTCGGACCAGTGGTATTTCGACACCGCAGCCGAGGTCTACAAGCCCGCGATCTATCTGGAAGCCGCGCGTATGCTGGTGGACGAAGGTCTGGCCAACGAAGCCGACTTCCCCTGGGACAGCGACGGGTTCAAGGCACCGACGCCTGCCGCCGACATCATCGACGGCATCGCCTATGACGGCAAAGCGCCCAACGCGTATATCGACAGCCTGCCCATCGGTCTGAAAGGTGAGCAAACCGTCGTCGGCAACGCGGTCGAAGGTTGAAAGAAATGACGGGGTGGGCAGCATTGCCCACCCTACGCTGCCTCGCAGCAAATCTGCCCCAACGGCGGGGCACCTGCCCAAAAAACAGGCACGCTGCAGTGCCGCGAAATACCCTGTCACATCCTGTGCACAACCTGTGCACCGAACGTGCACAGCCCGTACACCGCTGCATTGCAGCATCCGCCCATTCGAGCCCTGCGCGCGCACGCCACGCCGCCCGCACCACCGCCAGGAGAGCCTGACATGACCGCCATCGACCCATCCGATCTGGACGCCGCAGCGCGCGAAGAGCGCAAGCAGCGGACATTCACCCGCATCAACGCCGCCGACAAATGGTTCCAGGTTCTGGGGCTGGCGTGGCTGACCCCGG
The DNA here is from genome assembly GCF_001969365.1 of Tateyamaria omphalii. Lineage (NCBI taxonomy): Bacteria > Pseudomonadati > Pseudomonadota > Alphaproteobacteria > Rhodobacterales > Roseobacteraceae > Tateyamaria > Tateyamaria omphalii. The sequence continues at coordinate 2,480,815 of NZ_CP019312.1, forward strand.
TGCTGAAGGCCGCCGCCGGTGACAACCCCAAGGCACAGACCAAGGAAATCTGGCGCCTGCTGGGTGTCCCGCTTCTGGCCATCGGTCTGTTTCTGGTCGCGTGGGCCTCGCTCGCGCCGACCGTCCAGACATCGCTGGGTGCGATCCCCGGTCCGGCGCAGGTGTGGGAACAGGTGGGCAACCTGCACGAAGATGCCCAGCGCGAGAAAGAGAAAGAGGCGGCGTTTTACGTTCGTCAGGATGAGCGCAACGCGAAGCTGATTGCTGAGGGGAATTCTGACCGGGTGAAGCAGCGCGTCTATACCGGCAAGCCGACCTATTATGACCAGATCTGGACCTCGATCCTGACTGTGTTCTTTGGTTTCCTGATCGCGTCCGCCGTGGCCATCCCGCTGGGCATCGCTGCGGGTCTGAGCCCGACGGTGAATGCGGCGATCAACCCGCTGATCCAGATTTTCAAGCCAGTGTCGCCGCTGGCGTGGCTGCCCATCGTGACGATGGTTGTGTCGGCCACCTATGCGGCGGACGGGTGGTTTGCCAAATCCTTCCTGACCTCGGCCATCACCGTGACGCTGTGTTCGCTGTGGCCCACGCTGATCAACACGGCCCTTGGCGTGGCAAGCATCGACAAGGATCTGGTGAGCGTCAGCAAGGTGCTAAAGATGAACACTTGGACCAAGATCACCAAGCTGGTCCTGCCCTCGGCCCTGCCGCTGATCTTTACCGGTCTGCGTCTGTCGCTTGGTGTTGGCTGGATGGTCTTGATCGCCGCCGAGATGCTCGCGCAGAACCCCGGTCTGGGCAAATTCGTTTGGGATGAGTTCCAGAATGGGTCGTCGCAATCGCTCGCCAAGATCATGGTGGCCGTGTTCACCATCGGCATCATCGGCTTTCTTCTGGACCGTCTGATGTACGCCATCCAGTCCATGTTCACCTTCACGAACAACCGGTGAGCGCCATGAGCATGATCGAGTTCAAAAACGTATCGAAGCATTTCGAGGCTGGCACCGAGCGGACGGAGGTTTTGAAAAACATCTCTCTGTCCGTGGAAGAGGGGGAGTTTCTGGTTCTCCTTGGATTTTCCGGGACCGGCAAGACGACCCTGATCAACCTGATGGCGGGTTTGGATGTGCCTTCGTCCGGTGAGGTGCTGTTCAAGGGGGCGCCCATCACGGGGCCGGGGCCGGAGCGCGGCGTGATCTTTCAGAGCTATTCGCTGATGCCCTGGCTGACGGTGAACGGGAATGTCGGGCTGGCCGTTGATACCATTTTCCCGGGCCTGTCCAGGGCGGAGCGCGCCGAGAAGGTGGACCATTATGTCAAGATGGTGGGCCTGGGTCATGCGACAACGCGTCGTCCGGCGGAATTGTCGGGCGGTATGCGCCAGCGGGTGAATGTGGCCCGTGCGCTGGCCATGAACCCCGAGGTGCTGTTGCTGGATGAGCCTTTGTCCGCATTGGACGCGCTGACCCGCGCCAATCTGGCCGACGAGATCGAACATATCTGGGAAGCGGACAAGAAGACCTGTGTGTTGATTACCAATGATGTGGATGAGGCCATTATTCTGGCGGATCGCATCATTGCGCTGAACCCCGATGGGACGTTGGGTAACGAGTTCTCTGTTTCCATCCCCCGCCCGCGTGATCGTATGGAGATGAACCACAACGATCAGTTCAAGCGGTTGCGGGCGGATGTGACCAAGTACCTGATGGATGTCGGGATCGAGGCGAAGGTCGAAGGGACGAAGTCGTTGCCCGATGTGACCCCCATTCACGGTGTGCCGTCGGCTGTTGCTGATGCCCAGAAGGGCATGATCGAGAACCGGTTCCTGGATTTCAGCCAGTTGCACAAGGTGTATCCGACCCCGAAGGGGCCGCTGACGGTCGTTGAGGATTTCGATCTGAAGATCAACAAGGGCGAGTTCATCTCGCTGATCGGGCATTCGGGGTGCGGGAAGTCGACGGTTTTAACCATGGCCGCGGGGCTGAACGAGATATCGAAGGGGGCCATCAAGCTGGATGGGCGCCATGTGGAGGGGGCGGACCCGGAGCGGGCGGTCGTCTTCCAGTCGCCGAACCTGTTTCCCTGGCTGAGCGCCAAGGAGAACGTGGCGATCGGTGTGGACAAGGTGTACCCGCGCGCGAGCCGCCAGGAGCGGCAGGATGTGGTGGAGTACTACCTGGAGCGCGTGGGTCTGGCCGATGCGATGGACAAGCAGGCCGCGTCCCTGTCGAACGGGATGAAACAGCGGGTGGGCATTGCCCGCGCCTTTGCGCTCTCGCCGAAGCTGCTGCTGCTGGATGAGCCGTTTGGGATGCTCGACTCGCTCACGCGGTGGGAATTGCAGGAAGTGCTGATGGAGGTGTGGTCGCGCACCAAGGTGACGGCCATCTGCGTGACGCATGACGTGGACGAGGCGATTTTGCTGGCCGACCGGGTGGTGATGATGACCAACGGGCCGCAGGCGACCATTGGCAAGATCGTGGATGTGGACCTGCCCCGCCCGCGCACGCGCAAGGCGCTGCTCGAGCATCCGGACTACTACACCTACCGGCAGGATGTGCTTGATTTCCTTGAGGAATATGAGCACGGGGCCAAGCCGAAACCTAAGCCAAAAGCGATGGCAGCGGAGTGAAAGAGATGACCCAGAACATCATTGTCATCGGTGCTGGCATGGCCTCGGGCCGTGCGCTGGAGCACCTGTTTGACGCGGGCGCGGACGTGAACGTGACCCTGTTCAATGCCGAGCCGCGCGGGAACTATAACCGGATCATGCTGTCGCCTGTATTGGCGGGCGACAAGACCTACGAAGAGATCGTGACCCACGACGCCGAGTGGTACGAGGCCAACGGTGTGACCTGCCGCTTTGGCGAGCGGGTGGCATCGGTGGATCGGGCGGCCAAGACGGTCACGGCGGAAAACGGCGATGTCCTTCCTTACGACAAGCTGATCTTCGGCACCGGGTCGAACCCGTTCATGATCCCCCTGCCCGGCCACGATCTGGACGGTGTGATTGCCTATCGCGATCTGGAAGATACCGAACTCATGATGGCGATGGGACCACAGAACAAGGTCGTGGTCATTGGTGGCGGCCTTTTGGGGCTTGAGGCCGCCGCCGGTATGGCGGCGCGCGGTGTGGACGTGACGGTTGTGCACATCATGGGCCACCTGATGGAGCGGCAACTGGACGAGGCGGCGGGTTATCTGTTGCGAAAGGCGCTGGTGGACAAGGGCATCACGGTGCTGTGCCAGGCCAATTCCAAGGAAATCCTTGGGCACGACGGCAAGGTACGCGCGCTGCTGCTGGACGATGGGACAGAACTGCCTTGTGACCTGCTGGTCATGGCAGTCGGTATCCGCCCCAACGTGGCTTTGGCGGCTGAGGCTGGTCTTGCGGTGGGCAAGGGCATTCATGTAGACGACCAGATGGTCACGTCCGATGAAAGCATCCTCGCCGTGGGTGAATGCGTTGAGCACAACGGCGCGATCTTTGGTCTTGTCGCCCCGCTGTATGATCAGGCGAAGGTGGCGGCGCAGACCATCCTCGGGGAAGAGGCGGCGTTTGTGCAGAAGGAACTCAGCACCAAGCTGAAGGTCACGGGGTGTGACCTGTTCAGCGCGGGCGACTTTGCGGATGCGGAGGGCCGCGAGGATATCGTGTTCCGGGACCCCGGGCGCGGGGTCTATCGAAGGCTGGTGATCGAGGACAACGTGGTTGTCGGTACGGTGATGTACGGTGATACGGCGGACTCGGGTTGGTTCTTTGGCCTGATCCGCGACAAGACCGACATCGCAGAGATGCGCGATACGGTGATCTTTGGGCCTGCGTATCAAGGGGGTGCCCCCGTGGACCCTTTAGCAGCCGTTGCAGCCTTACCGCGTGATGCGGAAATCTGTGGCTGCAACGGCATTTGCAAAGGCACCATCGTGGACGCGATCGAAGGGGGCGCGGGCGATCTGACCGCCGTGCGCGCCGTGACCAAGGCGTCGGGGTCCTGCGGGACCTGCACCGGTTTGGTCGAGCAAGTCCTGGCCGTCACGCTGGGCGATGATTTCGTCCTGCCCGGCGCGCAGCCCATCTGCGGCTGCACCGACATGACGCATGAAGACGTGCGGCGCATGATCAAGAGCCAGGAACTCAAGTCCATGGACGCGGTGTGGCAGGAATGCGCGTGGAAGACGCGCGATGGCTGCCATGTGTGCCGCCCTGCCCTCAACTACTACCTGATTGCCGATTGGCCGCTGGAGTATCTGGACGACCCGCAATCGCGGTTCATCAACGAACGCAAGCACGCCAACATCCAGAAGGATGGCACATTCAGCGTTGTGCCGCGCATGTGGGGCGGGATCACCACGCCGGACGAGTTGCGCGCGATTGCCGATGCCGCCGACAAATATGACGTGCCGACGGTGAAGGTCACCGGCGGGCAGCGCATCGACCTGCTGGGTGTGAAGGGCGAGGACCTGCCAAGCATCTGGGCCGATCTGAACGACGCCGGGATGGTGTCGGGCCATGCCTATTCCAAGGGCCTGCGCACGGTGAAGACCTGCGTGGGCACCGATCACTGCCGGTTCGGCACGCAGGATTCCACCGGTTTGGGTATCAAGCTGGAGAAAGCGCTGTGGGGGTCGTGGACGCCGCACAAGCTGAAGTTGGGTGTGTCGGGCTGCCCGCGCAATTGTGCGGAAGCCACCTGTAAGGACATCGGTGTCGTTTGTGTGGACAGCGGTTTTCAGGTTGGGATCGGCGGCGCCGCGGGCATGGATGTCCGCGAGGTTGAGCGATTGATCGACGTCGAGACCGAGGAAGAGACGATTGTTGTCATCAAGGCGATGACGCAGCTGTATCGTGAGAACGCCAAGTATCTCGACCGCATCTACAAGTGGATGAACAAGGTGGGGCTGGATTGGATACGCGAGCGTATTGCCGACCCGGCAGAGCGCGATGCGCTGGCGGCGCGCTTTGATCTGTCCCAGACCGTCTATCAGAAAGACCCTTGGGCCGAACACGCGCAGAAGAAAGCGGCGATCTACCGGCCCGTTGCGAACCTGACGCTGGAGGCTGCGGAATGACCGACTGGATTGATATTGCAGCCCTCGACGACATTCCCCAACGCGGGGCGCGTGTTGTTAAGACGCGGCAAGGCTGTGTCGCGGTGTTTCGGACGGCGGCGGACGAGGTCTTTGCCCTCGACAACACCTGCCCACACAAGCAGGGGCCGCTGGCCGAAGGGATTGTGCATGGCAGCGCCGTGACCTGCCCGCTGCACAACTGGGTGATCTCGCTTGAGACCGGTCTGGTGCAGGGCAATGACGAGGGGCAGGTTGCCACCTACCCGGCCCGTGTCGAAGGCGGGCGCATCCTGCTTGATACGACATTCCTGCAGGCCCGGACGGCGGCATGACCACCTGTACCACCTGTCCATACTGCGGCGTAGGCTGCGGGGTGATCGCGTCGCAGGACGGCACGATCAAGGGCGACGCGCAGCATCCGGCCAATTTCGGGCGGCTGTGTTCCAAGGGCTCGGCCCTGGGCGAGACCATTGACCTGGAAGGCCGATTGCTGGCGCCGATGGTCGGGGGGATCGAGACGGGTTGGGACGAGGCGACGGCCTTGGTGGCGCGGAAGTTTTCCGAGGCCATCCGTGATCATGGACCCGAGGCGGTGGCGATCTATGCCTCGGGCCAGTTGCTGACCGAAGATTACTATGTCGCCAACAAGCTGATGAAAGGGTTCATCGGCGCGGCCAATATCGACACGAATTCAAGGCTTTGCATGGCGTCGTCGGTGGCGGGGCACAAGCGTGCCTTTGGGTCGGATACAGTGCCGGGGACGTACGAGGATCTGGAGCACGCCGATCTGATCGTGCTGGTGGGGTCGAACCTGGCATGGTGTCATCCTGTCCTGCACCAGCGCATTGCGGCGGCCAAGGAGGCCCGGCCAGAAATGCGGATCGTCAATGTCGATCCGCGCCGCACGGCGACGTCGCAATTGGCCGATCTGCATCTGAGCGTGGCGCCCGATGGCGATGTGGCCCTGTTCAACGGGCTGCTGGCGCATCTGGCGGCGTCGGGGCGCGTGGATCGCGCCTATGTCGCTGCGCATGTGAACGGGTTCGACTCCGCCCTCGCTGCCGCTTATGCGACGGACGCCGTCGACAGCGGTTTGTCGGCGGACGATCTGGCGATTTTCTATTCGATGTGGGCGGGGACCGAGAAGGTCGTGACCGTCTATTCCCAGGGCGTGAACCAGTCGACCTGTGGGACGGACAAGGTCAATGCGATCCTGAACTGTCATCTGGCGACGGGCCGCATTGGCCGGCCGGGCATGGGGCCGTTTTCTGTCACGGGTCAACCCAACGCGATGGGCGGGCGCGAGGTGGGCGGGCTGGCCAACATGCTGGCCAACCATCTGGATATCGAGAACGCCGCGCACCGGGATGCGGCGCAGGCGTTTTGGGCGAGCCCCACGATGTGCGAGGCGCCGGGGCTGAAGGCGGTGGACCTGTTCAAGGCTTGTGCCGATGGCCGGATCAAGGCGCTGTGGGTGATGTCCACCAACCCCGCCGTCAGCCTGCCGGATGCGCAAGGCGTGGCGGACGCCATCAAGAACGTGCCGTTCACGGTCGTGTCCGACATCATGGCGCGCACGGACACGGGCGATCTGGCGGACGTGCTGTTGCCTGCCGCCGGTTGGGGCGAGAAGAGCGGGACGGTCACGAATTCCGAGCGCCGCATTTCTCGTCAGCGGGCATTCCTGCCGGTGCCGGGACAGGCGCGCCCGGACTGGAAGATCATCAGCGATGTGGCCGCGGCGATGGGGTGGGGGCACGCCTTTGCCTACGACAGCCCGGCGGATGTGTTTCGGGAACACGCGGCCCTGTCTGCCGCGATGCGCCCGTTCGAGCGGGATTTTGACATCAGCGGGCTGGCACAGCTGAGCGATGCGGAATATGACGCGCTGGCCCCTGTGCAGTGGCCGGTGCCGGAGGCAGGCAAGGGGCGCGCGCGCTTTTTTGCGGATGGCGGGTTCTACCATCCGGATGGCAAGGCGCGAATGTTGCCGGTGACGGCGCCTGCGCCCGTCGCCTCGGGCCAGTTTCACCTGAACACGGGCCGCAACCGCGACCAGTGGCATACGATGACACGGACCGGCAAGGCGCCGCGCTTGGGAACGCATCTGGCGGAACCTTATGTGGAAATTCACCCCGGCGATGCCGACGCACTTGGCCTTGGCACGGCAGAGCTGTGCGTGCTGAGTGACGGCAAGAACCGCGCCATCCTACGCAGCTTGCCGACCGACCGGGTGGCCCGCGGCGCCCTGTTTGCGCCCATGCACTGGACGCGGCAGCGCGCGACGCGCGGGACGATCAATACCGTGGTCCAGACCGGCACCGACCCCATATCCGGGCAACCCGCGCTGAAATTCGGGCGCGTGCGGGCCAGCCGTTTCGAGGCGCGCTGGTACGGGTTTCTGGCCTGCGAAGATGCTGTTGCGCCGACATGTGAGTATTGCGCTGTCGCCCGGACAGAGACCGGGTGGCAGGCCGAGTTGGCCGGAGTGTCCGCTGCTGTCGATGCGGAGGCGTTGCTGAGCCAGCTTGTGGGTGCGCTGAACGGCAGCGTGAGCCTCGTGTCGGATGCCGCGACCGGAACGCAGCGGATCGCTCACCGGGTGGACGGACGCCTGCGCGCGCTGTTGTTCCTGTCGCCCGAACCTGTGCAACTGTCGCGGGCACATGCGATTGCCGCCATTGGCCAGGACGCGCCCGCGAGCGCCGCACTTGCGGGACGTGCCGCAGGCGCGCAACCCGATCCCGGCCCAACCGTTTGCGCGTGTATGAGCGTGGGCCTGAACGATCTGAGACGTGCCGTCGCAGACGGCGCCGCCTCTGTCGAGGCGTTGGGTGACTGCACCGGCGCAGGCACCAATTGCGGCGCCTGCAAACCTGAACTTCAGGGTCTGCTGATGCCCGCAGAACCCCCAGCCGTCGCCGCAGAATAGGAGACACGCCATGAAGACCTTTCCCATGTTCCTGACCATGACCGACCGCCGCGTCGTGATCCTGGGCGGTGGTGAACAGGCGACGCAGAAATGCCGTCTGATGCTCAAGACAGAAGCTGCGATCGAGGTGTTCGCGCCGACGCTCGATGTCGAATTGCAGGCGCTGGCGGATGCGGGGCGGATCACACATCGGACGGGCCCGATCACGGCCCGCGCCCTGCAAGGCGCACCGCTGGTTTTTGTCGGCACCGGTTGCCCCGGCATTGATGCGGCGCTGCACGCCGTCGCGCGCGACGCGGGCGCGTTGGTGAACGTCGTGGACCAGCCGGATCTGTGCGACGCGATCACCCCGGCCATCGTGGACCGCGACCCGGTTGTCGTCGCCATCGGGACCGAGGGAACGGCCCCGGTGCTGGCCCGTCAGGTCAAGACGGCGCTGGAACGGATGCTGGATCCGCGCCTGGGCGATCTGGCGGCTTTGGCCGGGCGTTTGCGGGACTACGCCGCGCAGCGGCTCGGCCCACGTCAGCGCCGTGACCTGTGGCGCTGGGTATTCAACGGCCCCCTCCGCGCCCAACATGCCCGCGAGGGTGACGCAGCCGTCGCCCGCGCGATCAAGGAGGTCATCCGCACCGGCAAGGTGCCGGCGGCCGCCCCTGCCCCGGTTGCCCTTGTGGGCGCCGGTCCCGGGTCCAGGGACCTGATCACGCTGCGTGGTGTGCAGCGGCTGCAGGAGGCCGACATCATCTTTTACGACCGGCTTGTCGATCCCGGTGTGCTGGAACTGGCACGCCGCGATGCCGAACGGGTGTTCGTGGGCAAGGAACCCGGTTGCCATGCCTGGCCGCAGGACAAGATCAACGCGGTTATCGTGGCCGCAGCAAAGCGTGGGCAGCGGGTTGTGCGCCTGAAATGCGGCGATCCGGGCGTGTTTGCCCGCGGGGCCGAGGAGGCGGATGCCTTGCGGGCGGCGGAGCTTGAGTACGAGATTGTGCCCGGGGTGACGGCAGCCAGCGGTGCAGCGGCAGCGGTTGGCGGATTTCTGACCGAGCGGGGCAAGAGCGATACGCTGGTTTTGACGACCGGTCGCTGCGCGGACGGAAACGGCGTGCCGGACTGGGTGACGCATCTGACGGGGCGCAGCAATGTGGCCGTCTATATGGGAGTGGCGGCAGCACCCAAGATCGCCGACTGCCTATCGCGCGCGGGCTTGCTGGATCAGGTTGAATTGACGGCTGTCAGCAAGGCGCAGCACGCGGACCAGAAGGTGCTGCGCTGCGCGGCCTCTGACATGGTTGCGGAACTGGACCGCGCGGGGATCGAAAGCCCGGCCATCCTGTTCCTGTCCCATCGCGATACGTCAACGGCGGAGGTGTCCGAACCGATACCGCATCTGGTCGCCGTCTGACCGCTCAGTCCCGTTTGATCGACCACACCATGGCGGTGTCATAGCCAGCATCGCGCAGCAGCTTGATCTTTGATCGCCACCCGGCGGGGCAGACGACGCATGCGGCCTGGATGTCGCGTGCGACGAAGGCCGCTTCGGCTGCGTGCAGCAGTGCCGTGGCCCCTTCCCCGTTCTGCGCCAATGTCTCGGTCTCGCCAAAGTCGACGTGGAAGTAATCGTCGATGACACCGGTCCGGCTGATGTCATGCGCCGGAGGGAAGTGCAGGCGCGAGGCGGGCTGTGCGATCACGTAGCCATCGAGCTGATCGGTCGGGGCAAGGACCATCATGTCGCGATCCGGCAGCGTCAGGCTGCGCGCCATCCACGCGGCAAAGCGGCTGTCAGCCTCTGGATGAATGTCCCAGAACGGATCTATGTCGAAGAGCACCTGACGGTTTTCAGCGCTGCGGGTGACGATGCCCGGCACGTCGCCGTCGGTCGCGGGGCGCACCTGTGTCGGCATGTTGTGCCCCTGCAGATCCGTGCGCGCGAGGTACAGCGTGAGGGGCGCGTAATTGCGGGTGTCGAAGACCTGTTGCCAGCGGTCTCCCGTTACGAAGGATGTCAGCAGGATCCGGGCACCGGCCCCTTGCAGAGCGGTTTCTGCCGCTTGCATCAGGGCGTCGATGGTGGCGTCAGAGGCATTCGCGGCGACACACGAGTCGGGCAGGATCAGCCCTGGTGGGCCCTTGGGACCGGCATAGATGGGCGGTACCGGCAGCAGCATGGCGTGGATGACGCCCGTGATCTTCCCGCCTTCTTCGGCCACGTGCCAGAATTGGCGGAAGGGCTGGTTGGTCGATGTGAGCGCGACTGTCAGGGCGTCGCGGATTTGGGTGGCGGCGTCGGCGGCGACGGTCCACAGGATGGCATCCCTGGCCTGCCGCTCTGCCGCGTCGGCCATGAGCAGCGGCACGAGTTGCGGGATGTCCTGTGGTGTGGCGGGGCGCGTGGCGGGCGGCATGTGCTTGTCCTGTGCGATGGCGCGTGGAACGCGGCTGTCGTCCCTATATCGGGCGCCTGCCTCGATTTGACAAAACAGGACATTTGCCTGAGCCTTTAGAAAATCTATCGGCAAGGAGTCCGCCGCGTGAACCATATTAATCTGAACGCGTTGCGGGTGTTTGCGGTGGTGGCCCGGCACGGGAACTTGCAGCGTGCAGCGGATGAGCTGTGCATCTCGCGCGGGGCGGTGTCGCAGCGGATCAAGCGGTTGGAACTGGACCTTGGCGTTGTGTTGTTGGAGCGGGGCGCGCGCGGGGTGTCGGTGACTGCGGCGGGTGCGAGATGCCGGGCGGCCATTGATGAGGCGTTGGGGACGCTGGAGACGGCGCTTGTGGACGTCATGGGGGCGGGGGCCGCGGACCACGTCACCATGCACCTTGGATCATCGACCGCTGCGACATGGTTGATGCCGCGGATGGGCGCCTTTGCGGCGCGGTTTCCGAAGGTCGCGCTGAGGACGGAAGTGCATGATCAGGTTCTGTCGCGCAGTCTGGGCAGGAACGAGATCGCGATATGGCCGGGTGCCGCGCCGGACCCGAACCCGGCGCATCACTCGCGGCACCTGACGGACATAAGGCTCATGGCGGTTTGCAGCCCGGATCTCATGCAGACAGGCACGCCGGTGGATCTGGATGCCCTGCTGTGCTTGCCGCTGTTGCAGGACGCGCATCGTCGGTGGGAGCGGCTGGTCGAGGCCACGGGTCACGCGGCACGGCACAGGGTATTGAACTTTGACCGCGCGGCGCTTGCGATAGATGCGGCGGTCGGTGGGCACGGTGTCGCGCTTGTGCCGACATACATGGTCGAGCGGGATGTTTCTGCGGGGCGGTTGGTCAGGATTTGGGAGCACCCGGAACCGCCGCGCACGCATCTTTACGTGTCGTGGTCAAAAGACCATACGGGGCAGCGGCATCTCGGGCGGGTCGTGGAGTGGATACTGTCGGAGTTCGAACACGCGAAGCAGTGACGGGGCAGCCCTATCGCCGATCCCCCTACTGCGCCAATTCCGTCGACAACCAGTCCAGCAGCCGATCTGTATCCGGGTGCTGATCCCGGCCTGCGCTGCGGAACACGGACAGCTCATTGGGGCGCGAGACACTCTCGCGGCAGGGTCGGATCAGCTTGCCCTCGGTGATCATGGCCTCGGTCGTGCGCCGCCATCCCAGGGCGATGCCCTGCCCTGCGACCGCAGCCTGCAGGGCCACCGGGTAACTGTCGAAGGGGATGATGCGCGGGCGGGCCGGGGCCGACAGACCGACAGTTTCGAACCAATCGTGCCACTCCATCCAGTCCTGAGGGATGACAGAATGGGACAGGAGCGGAAAGGCGAGGAGGTCCGCGGTGGACAATGGAACCTGCCGGTCTGCAATGAGCGAGGGCGCGCAAACCGGGAAAATGTCATCTGCGGCGGTAAATGCCAGCCGCGCCGAACCTGATGCACGACTTGACGTCTGGATTGCGACATCGAACGCCTCCGCGCTTTGGGTCAACGGGTTGAGCGCGCTCAGGACCCGCAACTCAACGCCCGGGAACTGTTCGTGAAACCGCGACAGGCGGGGCATGAGCCAGTAAAACGCCTCGCATAGCTGGCAATGCAGGACCAGCTCGTCCGACCTGCGTTGCCCGCGGATATGCGCGACTTCCGCGGCAATATCCGCAAGCGCCGTACCGACCACATGGCCAAGCCTGCGACCCGCTTCGGTCAGGAAAACGGCACGGTTTCGGCGTTCAAACAGCGGCGTGCCCAACTCGCGTTCCAGCAGGCCGATCTGTTTGCTCACCGCCGTCTGGGTCATGCCCAACTCGTCTGCCGCAAGCGAAAAACTCTCCAGCCGCGCGGCTGACTCGAACGGTCGAAGGCGGGAGAGCGGCGGAAGGGCGCGCAGGTGCAATTCATAACCTTGACTCATGCAAATCCCTCCAAAACTCCTTTTTCAAATGAGAACATACATGATTTCCATGGTCGTCGATACTTTGGAGAACACAGCTTGGCGACCGACACACGACAGACACGGCATGCCGTTATTGCCATCATGGTTTCAGTTGCGGCGTTGTCCCTTGGTGATGCGTTGATCAAGGCCACAAGCCTGTCGCTGCCGCTTTGGCAGATCTACATCCTTCGGTCGGCCCTTGTTTTGCCGGTGTTGTGGGGTGCTCTTTGCGTGCGCGGCACAGGCAGGCCTGTCTCGGTCTTCTGGGTTGCGTTGCGCAGCGGTTTGCTGATTGCAATGTGGCTGAGTTACTATTCTGCCCTGCCGTTCATGCCGTTGTCGGCGGCGGCGGCGGCCTACTATACCGCGCCAGTCCTGATTACGGTGCTGACAGCAGCCTTGTCACGTCGCTGGCCAGCCCGGCGGGTGCTGGGCGCGATTTTCCTGGGGTTTGCGGGGGTGGTTTTGATATTGCGCCCGGACACCTCTGGGTTTGAGCTGGCAACGCTGCTGCCCCTGCTGGCCGCGTTCTTGTATGCTTGCGCTATGGTTTTGACGGCGCACATGTGCCGCGATGACGATCCTTTCACCCTCGCCCTCGCGCTCAACATCGGGTTCATCATTGCGGGGATCGGACTTGGCCTGTTTGCGGGGACCGCCGGGTCTTTCGCCCTTGGCCCCTGGCACAGCGTCGATGCCAGCCTGATCGCCATTGTCGCGGCACTTGCCCTGTCAATCCTGGTGGGCAGCGTCGGTGCCGCATTCGCGTACCAGAACGGACCACCGGCGACGATCGCGGCCTTTGACTATACGTATCTGGTGTTCAGCCTGATCTGGGGGGTGCTGTTTTTTGGCGAATGGCCAGCGGCCCTTGCCCTGGCCGGAATTGCCATGATTGCCGCCGCCGGTTTTCTGTCCTTGCCCAGCGCACGACCGAAGGGGCCATGACGCCCGTTTGGCACTGCCCCGTCCGGCAGCGTACGTTCCTGGCGTCATGCCATTGAAGCACCGGATAGGGGACGCGATGACCACGCTGTGCCGGAGCTTCGGCTGGGGCGACGACGTGGTCTCTGTCCACCCAAACTGACTTTTGAGTGACGCCCCCTGCGGGTTGCGGGTGATCCACGCAAGCCATTGAAAAATAGAAGACACGGACAGATCGGGCGCCAATTCCCCCTTCGTGTCCAGGCGCAAAGAGGGTCATCTTGACTGTGACGCGCCATCACTTGGCCGAAACAAAATCCATTGCGATGCAACAGTCAGCGCAAGGTCCTGTTTTTCAGCTGAAATTACACGCTTGGGCAGAAGTCCGCCGATCAGAGCCTTCCGTGGCGCCAATTTTGGCAAACGTGACTTGGCCTTGGTCGCGCATCAGTCACAATGCAACCACAAAACGAATTACAACAAACAGAGGAGATCTCCATTGCAACGCCGCTCGTTTTTCGCCGCAGCCCTTGCCACGACGTTCCTGACGATGCCCGCCTTTGCCGCCGATGTGCCGGCAGGCGTCACATTGGCCGAGGAACAATCGTTCACCTACCGCACACTTGACGAATTTTCGTCCCTCGACCCACAGGTTGTCGAAGATGTGGATGGGTCCAACATCGTGCGCGATCTGTTCGAGGGGCTGTACAATCAGGATGCGGACGGCAATCTCGTGCCCGGTGTCGCGCTGAGCCATGAGGCGTCAGCGGACAACCTGACCTACACCTTCACGCTGCGCGACAACGCCGTCTGGTCCGATGGCACGCCCGTGACTGCGGGCGATTTCGTCTACGCGTGGCAGCGCGCCGTCGATCCGGAACTGGCCTCGCCCTATGCGTGGTACATGGAGCTGATGTCGATCGAGAATGGCGCTGCGATCGTGGCCGGTGAGATGGAGCCGTCGGCACTGGGCGTTTCTGCCCCCGACGACAAGACACTGGTCGTCAACCTGTCGAAACCGCTGCCCTATTTCACCAAGATGGTCACGCATGCCACGACCTTTCCCGCGCCGAAATGGGTGATCGAGGAGCATGGCGCGCAGTGGACCCGACCCGAGAACATGGTCAGCAACGGTGCTTACGTGCTGGAGGAGCATGTGCCCAAGGAACGCTCGGTCCGGGTGCGGAACGAGAATTACTGGGACAATGAGAGCACTGTGCTCGAAACCGTCACGACACTGGTGATCGGCGATGATGCCCAAGGGCTGACGCGGTGGCGCGCGGGCGAAGTCGACATGACCGACATTCCCGCAGGCCAATACCCGGCGCTGGCCGAGGAGTTCCCGGATGAGGCATTCGCCCTGCCCCGCCTGTGCAACTATTATTTCAACTTCAACCTGGCCTCGGGCCCCGAAGCGTTCCAAGACGTGCGCGTCCGGCAGGCCCTCGCCATGGCGATCGACCGCGAGGTGATCGTGGATCGGGTGCTGCAGGGCGGGCAATTCCCGGCCTTTACCTTTACCCCCGCGGCCACCGCGGACTTTGAGGTGCCCGGGGTCGAGATGGCGTCGATGACGCAAGCCGAGCGCGATGCAAAAGCCAAGGAATTGCTGGCCGAAGCCGGGTACGGCGAGGGCGGCGAGACGCTGAGCTTTAACTACCTCTACAACACCAACGAAGCGCACCAGCAGGTGGCCATCGTCGCGACCCAGATGTGGAAGCAGAAGCTGGGTGTCGATGTGACGCTGGAAAACCAGGAGTGGAAGGTGTTTCTGGAAACCCGCAGCGCACAGAATTACGACATGGCGCGCGGTGCGTGGTGCGGCGACTATAACGAGGCGTCCACGTTCCTTGATCTGCTGACGACTGACTCTGGGTACAACGACGCCAAATTCTCGAACGCGCGCGTCGATGAATTGATGACCGAGGCCAAGTCGTCCAATGATCCCCAACCGCTCTACACCGAAGTAGAGCAGATCGTGGCCGCCGAAATGCCGGTGATCCCGATCTATCACTACTCGACCAATGTCATGCTGTCGGATGCCATCCAGGGCTGGCCGATGAACAATGTCGAGCAGAACTGGTATTCCAAAGACCTTTACCGCGTCGCCGACTGACGCGACCCTGCCCCGGCCAAGTGCCGGGGTCTCCTGCTTGTGGGCATGCGCTGAAGCAAATACAGCGCATGCCTTACGCGGTATGGTCGAACACGCTTGCCGACACAATCCGCGTCCAGTGATAGGAACGCCCTATGCTCAATTACACGCTTCGCCGTCTCTTGATGGTGCTGCCTACGCTTTTGATCCTTGTGATCTTTGCCTTTTACCTGATGCGTCTGGCACCGGGTGGTCCGTTCACGTCAGAGCGGCCCCTGCCCCCTGCCGTGATGGCCAACGTGCTTGAGCGTTACGGGATGGACGAGCCGCTGCATGTCCAGCTTTGGACCTATGTGCGCAATATCGTCTGCTGTTTCGATTTTGGTCCCAGCTTTTCGCAGAAGGACCGGACGGTGAACGACGTGATCGCGCAGGGCTTTCCGGTGACACTGACCTATGGGTTCTGGTCAGCCGTGTTCGTGCTGGTGCTGGGCATCCCGCTTGGGATCATCGCCGCCCTTCGGCACAACGGGTTCTGGGATTACACCATGACCGGCCTGGCCATATTCTCGCAAATCTTTCCCAACTTCGTGCTGGCGCCGCTGCTGGTGCTGCTGTTCACCCTGTCGTGGGGCCTGCTACCGGGCGGCGGATGGAACGGGGGTCAATGGCAATACATCATCATGCCTGCGGTGGCATTGGGCACATCTTACATGGCCTCTGTCGCACGCCTGACGCGTGGGTCCATGCTGGAGGTGCTGAACTCACCCTTCATCCGGACCGCCCGAGCCAAGGGCCTGCCGGAACACAGAATTATCCTACGCCATGCGCTGAAACCCGCGCTACTGCCGACGCTGACCTATATGGGGCCGGTCTTTGTCTACATGATCACGGGGTCGGTGTTCGTGGACGTGTTTTTTTCCACCGGCGGCATCGGGCAGGATTTTATCAACGGCGCGTATAGCCGCGACTATGCGGTCCTTTTGGGTCTCGCGATCCTTTACGCCGTGCTGACCTTTGCGCTGACACTGATGGTTGATCTGCTGTACGCCTGGATTGATCCCAAGGTACGGGCGGGCCTGTCATGATCCTGTCTGCGGCCCGACGCCGCCTGCAATCCCGTGCTTTCGCCGAAGAACGCGCGCCGGAGATGATCGCCTCCCGCTCGTTCTGGGCGGATGCAGGACGGCGCTTTCTGAACAACCGCATGGCGGTTTTTTCGGTCGGAATGCTCAGCCTGCTGATCCTGTTTTCAATTTTCGGGAACCTGCTTTCGCGCTGGTCCTTTGAAGAGATCGACTGGAACGTGCTGGGACGCATCAAGGAAGATGGCGGACCGTCCTTGGAAAACGGACATTGGTTCGGTGTCGACGAGTTGGGCCGTGACCTCTATGCCCGCGTCGTGCAGGGCACGCGCACCTCGCTGCTGGTGGGGTTCATCGCTGGCCCGGTGTCGGTCATGCTGGGTGCGATGCTAGGTGCGCTGGCCGGTTACTATGGCGGACGCCTCGACCGCACGGTTCTGGCCGCCTACACCATCTGGCTGGCGATCCCCTACATCATCTTCTTCGTGGTCTGGCAGGCGTTTTTCGGACGCTCCATGAGCCAGATGATCCTTGTGATCATCCTGGTGAACTGGACTGCGGGTCTGCTGATCGTGCGGGGGCAGGTCATGATGCTCAAGAACCGCGAGTTTGTGGATGCCGCGCGGATGCTGGGCATGTCGGACTTCAAGATCATCTTCCGCCATCTGGCGCCGAATGTGTTGTGGGTCGTGGTGATCTATACGTCGATCGTCATCCCCGAGGTGATCATGATGGAAAGCCTCGTGTCCTTTCTGGGTGTCGGCATTCAGGAACCCAACACATCCATCGGCGCGCTGCTGTCACAAGGGGCGGCAACCATGACGTTTGGCACCTTGTGGCAGCTGGGCTTTCCTGCCGCCATCTTCGTGATCGCACAGGTGTCCCTGTTCTATATCGGTGACGGGTTGCGCGACGCGCTGGACCCCAAGGAGAGATGATTTGAACCGTCCAGAAACAAGAGGCACGGCCACATGCTGAGTGTCCGGAACCTGCATATCCGCTTTCGCACCGGCGACGGCATGGTCCACGCGGTCAATGACGTCTCCTTTGACGTTGGGTCGGGCCAGAACATCGCTCTGGTCGGCGAGAGCGGATCGGGCAAGTCCCAGATCGCACTCGCCATCATGGGTTTGCTGGCCAAGAACGCCGAGGTTGACGGCCAGATCCTGTGGAACGGCCAGGACCTTCTTGCGACCTCAAACAGCGGCATGAACCGCATCCGCGCCCAACAGATCGGCATCATCTTCCAGGACCCGATGTCGTCGCTCAATCCCTACATGACCATCGAACGGCAACTGACCGAGATCGTTGAACATCATGAGGGCATGTCGCGCCGCGATGCGCGCGCCCGGGCGCTTGAGGTGATGGACGCAGTGCGCATCCCCGACGCCAAGGCACGCCTGCGGGCCTATCCGCACGAGTTTTCGGGGGGTATGCGCCAGCGCATCGTCATCGCGATGGCGCTGATGTGCCAGCCCAAACTGATCCTGGCGGACGAGCCGACGACCGCACTTGATGTAACGGTTCAGGCCCAGATCATGCAGCTGCTGTCGGACGTGCAGCGGGATTTCGGGACATCGGTCGTGCTGATCACCCACGACCTGGGCGTGGTTGCGGGGTTCTGCGAAGAGGTGCTTGTTCTTTATGGCGGTCGCATCATGGAAGATGCGGTCACAACCACCCTGTTCGACCGACCGGCCCATCCCTACACCCGCGGTCTGCTGCGCGCCGTCCCGAATATCGAGGACCCGTCCGATGCGTTGACGGCCATCCCCGGCAGTCCACCAAGCCAGCACAGCTTTCCGCGGGCCTGCCCGTTTGCGCCGCGTTGTGTAGACGCCGTCGACACCTGCCGCGACACGCTGCCCGTGCTGCAAAAGGGTCGTGCCTGTTTGCGCCCGATCGAGGAGTTGACCTGATGCTGATTGTCGAAAACGCCCACGTCACCTTTCACGTTGCGCAAACAAAGAAGTGGCCCTGGTCGGCGCCCGGTGTCGTGCGCGCCGTCAACGGCATCTCCTTCGCGTTGGAAGCGGGCAAGACCCTGGGCATCGTAGGCGAATCCGGATGCGGGAAATCCACGCTGATCCGCGCCGTTGCAGGCTTGACGCCGCTTGAGACCGGCCATGTGACCCTGGACGGGCAGCCCGTTGCCTACCATGACCGCGCATCCATGCAGCGGTTGCGGGCCACAATGCAGATGATCTTTCAGGACCCCATCGCATCGCTCAACCCGCGCATGACGATCCGTGAGATCGTGGTCGAGCCACTTACGTTTTTCAGGCCCGAGATGAACGCCAAGGACCGGCAGGACGCGGCGCTTGCGATGCTGGAACGGGTAGGTATTCCATCATCGCAGGCCAACCGTTTTCCGCACGAGTTTTCGGGCGGCCAATGCCAGCGCATCGGGATCGCGCGGGCGCTTGTCGCTGGCCCCAAGGTCCTGCTCTGCGACGAGCCGGTGTCTGCCCTTGACGTGTCGATCCAGGCACAGGTGGTCAACCTGCTCAAGGAGTTGCAGCGCGAGATGGGGCTCGCCATCGTGTTCGTTGCGCATGACCTCGGCGTGGTGCGGCACATCTCGGATGACGTGCTGGTCATGTATATGGGGGCACCGATGGAGCGGGCGCCCGCCTCCGCGCTTGTGCGCGATCCGCAACACCCCTATGCGCAGGCCCTGCTGTCGGCGGTTCCCGTCCCGGACCCGAATGTTCGCATTGCGCCGCAGATGCTGGAGGGCGAATTGCCAAGCCCGCTGAACCTGCCCCCCGGTTGTCTTTTTGAGTCCCGCTGCCCAAAGGCGATGCCAAAGTGCCGGGAAGCCCGCCCGCCGATGATCGGGCGCGGGGCGCATCAGGCGGCATGCCTCTTGTTGAAGGACGCGCCCGCGCGGGCAGACGCGTTCGCTGAGTAGCTGCGCCGCGTCATGCGTGAGGCCGCGCGCGTGACCGGCGAAATCGAATGCAATGGCCAGGTCAAGGACCGCCCGGGTATTGCCGGACGGCCGTTTCACTGCGCGTTCCATCGGATCAGGCGTCTGGTGCCTCGGCATCGGTGAAACTGATCTGAGCGGCATCCAGGTTGTCGCGCAGATGCGGCATCTGCGTGGTCGCGGGGATGGGCACGATGTTGTTCCCTTGAGCCAGCAGCTCCGCCAGCGCGATACGGTTCTCCGGTGCCGTCAGCGATGTGTTTGCCCAAAAATCGCGGGGCGCAAAGCTGGTTTCCATGTCACCCGCCCCGGTGAGAAAGCCCTGGCCCAGCGGTGCAAAGGGCACAAAGCCGATGCCAAGCTGATTGGTGGGCCATATGTCCGGAAGACGGGGACAATGGATGACGTCGGACTGTTCTGGTCCAACGAACTTGATGCACTGCTGCTTGCCGCCAAAACGCGACATAAGGCTCTTGCAGCGCGCGCCGTTTGTCGGAGTGGCATCACCGCGTCTCTTTACTTCACAACGCCGCACGATCTGGCCGAGTGCCATCAATCGCGCGCCATACTTGAAGGTTTGGAGTCGTAGGAACCAGGTAAACTGCGGCAGTATGCAGGAATGGCTCCGAACTTTTGCAGCCATGATGCCCGCGATGCGGACACGCGACCGCAGCATTTTGCTCCTGGGCCAAGAGGCCGCCAGGGATCACCGCTGTGACCAAATCCAGATCTCGCACCTGCCCAAATGGGATCCTTACAACCATTCAGTTGTCCCAATCGAAGAGAACCGGCGAAACATCGGCACTATGCGCCAATGAATGGCAATTCACTATGCAATACAGGAAAAACCGTGGGCCAATTGATGCGTGATGCGAACCAAGTGACATGGCCTTTCTCACTAACGTAAGTCCTTGATTTTATTAGATCGAAAATCACGACGACATGCTAAAGTAGCGCTTATTGTCAGAAAAGATGTCCTTTGGACAGGTTGTGGCATATAGCCAGCGCAACAGCCAAACCGAGCAAATTCAGGAGAATACTGATCAACAGCGCCGCAGAAGACTACGCATTTGCTAAGAATAAAGCTGCTCAGCTTCAGATGCTGAAGGAAGCATTTGAAACCGGCGATGACTAGGGTCAGGACTCATAGCCAGTAAATGACCGTTGCAGCCAGAGCGATTGCTGAGAGGAAGACCTTCGGACAGCGGTCGTATCGGGTTGCCACACGCCGCCAGTCTTTGAGCCTGCCGAACATTATCTCGATCCGGTTGCGCCGTTTGTATCGGCGCTTGTCGTACTTGACGGTTTTCTTGCGCTGTTTTCGGCCGGGGATACATACGCGTATCCCTTTGTCTTTCAACGCATCTCTGAACCAGTCGGCATCATATCCGCGGTCCCCGAGCAGCCAGTCGACGTCAGGCAGGCTGCTCAGCAATGCCCGTGCGCCGATGTAGTCGCTGACCTGACCGGCCGTGACGAACAGGTTGAGCGGTCGGCCCTGGCTGTCGCAGATGGCATGCAGCTTGGTGTTCATGCCGCCCTTGGTCCGGCCAATCAGGCGTCCACGCCCCCCTTTTTCACGCCCAAGCTGGTCGCTGTTCGGTGGGCCTTGAGATAGGTCGCGTCGGTCATGACGGTCTTCTGTTCGCCGTGCTCGGCAGCCAGACCTGCCATCATCCGTGCGAAGACGCCCTTGTCGCTCCACCGCTTCCAGCGGTTGTAGAGGGTCTTGTGCGGGCCATATGCTGCAGGCGCATCGCGCCAACGTAAGCCATTGCGATTGATGAAGATAATCCCACTCAACACACGCCGGTCGTCGACCCGTGGCTTGCCGTGGGACTTCGGGAAAAAGGGCTCGAGGCGCGCCATCTGCGCATCCGTCAGCCAGAAAAGATCAGACATGTTCACCGCTCGGTTTTCGAACCGTGAATCACGCTGCAAAGCGGAAATCAATGGGTCCTGACCCTAGATGGTCGGTTGAACTCCATACGCCTTGAACCTCGTCCAAAGTTCCAAGCCAAGAACTCTTCATGACTTATCTGCGTCAATCTCTGGAGTTTCCTGTTTTGAAGAATGCTTCGGTCTGTCGCGATTAAATGATCTCGTCTTCGTCAAAAAGTGGATCGTCGGACAACTGGTCGTTCAGGTCTTCAACGGCACCTTCTGCGACAGCCATAGATTTCACCCGGGCAAGGTGAAACACTGCATCGCCTTCGTTGACGATGGGCATAACTGCACGACCAACAACAATCCCGTTGAATGGCGCAAGAATCTCTTCTTCAAGTTCGCCGAACGGATCGGCGACAACGGCCATGACATCACCCCTTGCAACGACATCTCCGTCGGCGCGGAATGTCCGCAACAAACCGCCAGCCGGGGCGCGCAGCCATTTGCTTGACGTACAGCATTGCGATGGGGCTTTAGGCTTGGCTATTCCTTTGGCGGGAAGCTGTCCAACGTGATGCAGAACGCGCAGGATCCCCGCGACACCGGCACGCACGGACATCTCGTCAAAGCGCAAACCCTCGCCCGCCTCAAAAAGCAGTACATCCTTGCCGATCTCCTTTGCCGCACCGCGCAGAGAGCCTTCGCGCAATGGGGATTGCAGAATGACCGGGGCACCAAAGACTTCGGCCAGTTTGGCTGTGTATGCGTTGTCCGGCGAGATGCGCACCTGAGGCAGATTGGTCCGATGGATCGCGGCAGAGTGCAGGTCGATGCCCAGATCACTTCGTGCGACAATTTCGTTAAGAAAAAGGTTCGCCAACCGTGATGCAAGAGAACCGCCCGAGGTGCCCGGAAACATGCGGTTCAGATCGCGTCGGTCGGGCAGATACCGTGAGTGGTTGATGAACCCGAACGCATTTACAATCGGGATCACAATAAGGGTGCCGCGCAGCGACTTGAGGTTTTTTGCCCGCAGCAGACGCCGCACGATCTCGACGCCGATGACCTCGTCACCATGAATGCCTGCACTGACGAACACGGTTGGGCCGTCGGCCTTCCCGTGTACAACATGGACTGACATCGACACTGGCGTGTGGTCCGACAACACGCTGACCGGCAGGTCCACAGTCTGGCGGGTGCCCGCGGGGATCGTCTGCCCACCGATCTCAAACGCTGCGCGGCGCGGCATCAGCCTTTGCCCTTGGTCTTGGTAGTGCCTTTGATGGCGCTTTTTTCGATGTATTCGATGATCTTGCCCGCCACATCCAACCCGGTCGCCTTTTCGACCCCTTCAAGGCCCGGCGAAGAGTTCACTTCCATGACCACGGGGCCGTGGTTGGCGCGCAGCATGTCAACGCCACAGACGTTCAGACCCATGGTTTTGGCCGCGCGGATCGCGGTGGATCGCTCTTCGGGTGACAGTTTGATCAGCTGTGCGGACCCGCCGCGATGCAGGTTGGAGCGGAAATCGCCCTCAGCACCTGTGCGTTTCATGGCCGCGATCACCTTGCCGCCCACTACAATGGCGCGGATGTCAGTGCCGCCGGCCTCCTTGATGAATTCCTGCAACAGAATGTTCGTGCCCGAGGCCCGAAAGGCTTCCACCACCGAGGTTGCGGACCGATCCGTATCGGCCAGAACAACGCCCAGACCTTGGGTGCCTTCCAGCAATTTGATGACGATGGGCGCACCGCCCGCAAGCTTCAGAACCTCGTCGGTCTGTTTGGGGTCATGGGCAAATGTCGTCACTGGCAGGCCGATCCCATCGCGCGCCAAAAGCTGCATGGAGCGCAGTTTGTCGCGGCTTCGCCCAATCGCGACACTCTCGTTCAGGGGGTAGACGCCCATCATTTCGAACTGACGCAAGACAGCGAGGCCGTAAAATGTAACCGATGCACCGATCCGCGGGATGACGGCGTCATAGCCGGTCAGTTTTTCGCCATTGTAGTAAATCTCAGGCCTGCGGGACGCGATGTTCATATAGCACCGCAGCGTGTTGATAATATCGAGTTCGTGCCCACGGCTTTCTGCGGCCTCTTTCAAACGGCGGTGGGAATAGAGATTGGCGTTACGTGCCATCATTGCGATTTTCATGATAAAATCCTCTCTGCCTCAAAGGCTTTACCGACCCAATTTTCGGGTCAGGTTTGCGCGGCGCGTATGCACTGCGACATCGTGATGTTTCAGGGCTGTGCGGCCGACGATCATTGGGAAGGTCATTCTCGTTCGGTCTGTCAGAGAGACAGATATAGGCCAGGACTGGTCCGTCAGTTTCAGCAAGGTGCGTATGACGATGCGTTCTTCAGGAATGCCGCTTGTGTTTTTGATATGGCGGCGATCATGAATTTTGGCCTCGGCCCAGAGCAGGGGCGCATATTCGTCGGTTTGAACCTGGAATCGAACCCAGTCTTCACCATCCTGCTCAAAAGGTTCGATCCCAATGGCATGAAGCGCAGACGTTCGCGCACCTGTGTCGATCTTGGCCTTGATCTGGTTCACGCCCAGATCAGGCAGGTCAAGATGCTCCAGCCAGCCGATGACCAGAAGGTCCCGCTTTGGCTTCTTTAGCTTCATCTTAAGACCAGCCATGGCATCATCACCGTCGCGAGGCTGAGGACAAAGAAGAACCCGGCCATATCAGTTACTGTTGTCAAAAGGGGGCCGCTTGCCACCGCAGGGTCCTGGCCAATGCGCTTGAGCACGAGCGGCACAACACCGCCAATCGACACGGCGAGCATCGTGTTCAGCGCAAGAGCCGCACCTATCACAAGCCCCAATGCAGGGCTGCCTTTCCAGACCCAAGCAACAATGCCAATCAGGATGCCCAGGGCGATACCGTTGATCACACCGACGCTGATTTCCTTCAGCCAAACCTTGAACGCATCCTTCGGCCGGACAAGCCCAAGGCTCAATTCACGCATCGTGACGCCGACAGCCTGATTGCCTGAACAGCCGGACATATCCGATACCATCGGCAAAAACACCGCAATCGCGATCACGGCCACGAGCGTTTCCTCGTAGGCAGAGATGACAGAGGCCGCGATCATGTTCAGCACGATGTTGGCGGACAGCCACGCAAGCCGTCTGCGGGACCGCAGCCAGGTGGGCATGGTGCGCAATTCGTCTCCGACCACACCTTGCAGCTTGAGGTTTTCGCTTTCGGCACGTTCCAGCAGGGCCTGTGACACCGCATCACGGCTGACAACGCCAAGCATCCCGCCATCGGCATCCACAACCGGCACGCCCAGAAAGGCATATTTGTCAAAAATATCCTCGAGGTCAGACAGGGTTGCATCTGCCTGCACGGACATCGGTTCGACCATAATGGTCGTCAGGCGGGCTGTGCGTTTGGTGGCGAGCAAACCGCGCAATGACACCACGCCCACCAGCTTGCCCGTTTCATCAATGATGTATGGATGCTGACCCCGATAGCGATCAACGTCGTCATCATCCTTTGCCAGCACCTTGATGACGTCGCTGACGGTCATGGTATCGGCACATTCGAACACCTCCGACATCATCAGGCCACCGGCGGTATCATCCTCGTATTCCGACATGCGCCGCACATCAGCGGCATCCTCGGCATCCATCTGCCCAAGGATCGCCTCAGCTTCTTCGGACTCCATGTCGCCGATCAGGTCGGCCTGAACGTCCGAATCCAACTCGTCCATAATTTCAACGGCACGGTCGGTCTCAAGATCCTCCATGAGGTTGGCGCCGACTTCGTGGGGTGCTTCCTCGATCAGACCTGCCGCAATGTCGGGTGAGATGAGTGTCAGAACAGTCCGACGGTCATCCGATGGCAGCTCAAGCAACTCACGAAGCGCTTCCGACAAGGACAACCGGTCAAAGAAAGCGTCCAGACGTTCTGCGTCGCCAGCCGCCATGGCTGCGCGCAATTCCTCGGACAAGTCAATGTCTGACTCCGTCAATGTAGCGTGCTGGATCATATCGCTTCCTCCATGCAGGTCATTTACATAGGCCAAATTTTATTGTCTATAGGTGAAATATTATCACAAATGAGGCGCGAATGACCCAATGCGACGTAGCTGCCAGGCATCTGGCAAACCTGTACAGCAAGAGTTTTGGGGGCAAGGAAAGCGGCCGTTTCCGCATGTCTGCAAAGCAGGTGAGGGAGCTCTTGGGAAAGAAGCGCTTGTATGCCGATGATATCGCGCAGCTGGCCCGTGCCGTCCTTGAACAAGGCTACGTCCTGATCGACATGGATAGCTTCTTCGTTCTGCTCAGCGCGAATGCGTTTGTGAACTACCGACGGGTCAGTGGCGAAGCCTTGGCGACAGAAATGGCTGCGAAAACTTAGCGGACAACTCCAAATCACCTAATTACACGCCTGAAGCGAACATTCGAACTCGGGCGCGGAAATCCCGGTTTGTCCCGCGGCCTGTGTGAATGGCTGGTTTTTCTGCTGCGCGGCGGCACAGTCAATGTCGTTAATGCCGCATTTTTCGCGCTTTGAGCGTACGCAGCGAGAAATTCAAATTCACATAGTGGGCTCAGACCCGCCATCGGAGAAAGCGCAGCATTAACAAAAAGTGGTTGGGCACCACCTTCAGGAGGCGGCCCACTCCGGACTTTCATGCAGCTTGCCAGTGCCGCAGTGCAGCGTTCCAAAAGCGGCCTTCGGCGACGTCGCTCAGCATCGCTCAGCTATTGGTTTTCAGCGATGTGGCCCTTCCTGTCATCTGCCTGTCAGCAGACGTTGCTATGGCGTCTATCGGCCACCTGAAAACCGATTTCGCGGTACTCTCAGCCGAACTGGAACTCCATTCATAAGCTCGTAAGGGATACTGTTTGGCACTGTTACACCAATTCTCAGACTACCTGCGCGCTCATGTTCACGTTCCACTTGCTCCATAGATATCCAACAACAGGTCAGGATTCGAACCTTCTCCCGCCAGCTCTGACTTCAGGTCTTGGAGGATAGGCAAGAACTTCGACCTCCGCCTTTGAAAATTCATATTGGACCCACGACGGGCCTTCAGATCGCGCTCTGTTTTCTCAATGATAGCCAAGAGGTCATCCGCCAGCGGGTCGGCCCCGATCACCAATGCAGTAGGATCAACGAGACGCCATCTTACCAGGCCTGCAAGTAAGAAAGGCGCGTAGTTAAACATTGTATATTGGCCGCCGATATTACGTTGGAAGTCCGCAATAGTCCTCTTGGTCAGCTTCTCTACGTCTTCTCGTTTCAGGTAAGATGGAGCGCTGTCAGAACGAGACAGCATGAACGCCATGGCCGCGCTTTGTCGGTTCCAGACCCAGTCCTCAATGGACGAAGTCAGAAGCAACCGCATTGCTCTCTCTTCCTCTTCTTCGCTTCCGACGATGCGGCCAAGGCCCTGATATACGAGAACCCAACTTGCTTGATGTTTGACGAACGGATGGTCGCGCCCGGACGCTTCAATACAGTCCATCAGCCACGTCGCAACATCGCGCGGGCATCGGCGGAACTGCCAACTCAAGAATTTGAGAGCCTCGTTGTCTTCCGTTCCGTAGCCGCTTTCGCCCCTCAGGCGCTTTTCAGTAACCTCAAGTGCTTTGCTGGTCAGAATTTCAAACCGCTCGAGGGTTTCTGCCGCGATCTCCGGAGGCACGTCGCCGTCACTTGAGATGCAGTATTTGCCAAAGCGACGCTGTGAAAGTCTTTGCCGAAGGGTCGCCCAATCCGTGCGGCTGCGATTAGGCTCGGATTCGAGCAAAGTTAGCATACCCACGGAACGGTCGCTGTCATGCCATGCCTTCATGCCGCAGGGAAGAACCAGACGTTTGGGAATTGATACTTGCGTATCCAAGCTCTCGATGATCTCAGACCAGGGCCGTTCTTCTTCCAGTGCCTCATCCCAATCCACCGCGAAATTCCGCCCCAAGTCCGGCGCTTCCATGAGGATCCGCGCTCGCCCGGCGGCCGGTTTCTGTTCGACCCAAAGCGAGACGGCAGCTTGATGTTTCAGAGGAGTTCCAAGCGACACGCTTGCCTTTCGAGGCCAGGGAGCTTTCTCTTTCCTCAGGAAGACAGAGACGCTCTCCTGCCCTGCGGATATCGCGAGAGATGCTGCTTCAGGGCTTCTGTAGGTCCGACCTGCTTCGAGCGTTTCTTCTTTCCGTATGAGATCGAAATTCTTTGCGCCGTCCGATCCGAACACGATGGTGGACAATCGTGGTAGAAAGTCGAAAAAGATCGGTTCCCCGTCCCCGGCTCGGCGTGCTGCTTCCAAGGCACCTTCCGCAACAGCCGTTGCGGGAAGAGAGAGCACCTCGACTGGAGCTGCTCTTTGCATAGCATCACTCAAGCATTCTTTGAGCCGACCTTCACAAAGGGTCTCGAAAAGAACGACGTCGCATTCGGCCAAATCGAGCTCGGAACTCGGGACACTCACCGCTTCCGACGCATCAAATTTATTAAGGTCCAAGAGCTCCCAATCGCCGTTGGGCATGCGGAGCATCTCAGGATAGCAATCCATGCCTAAACCGGCTTTTCCGACCGAGCTTGCGATCGCACGATGAACTGTGCGCGCCGAAATACCCTCTGCTCCGACAGCGGCGTTGCGGGCACCTCGGAATAGGGACTCGTAACCAGCGTCGCACAGTATATGGGCAGCGGCCTCGCGTCGCTCCGGGGCGAGCACATTCCTGGCGCTGCGAATACGCAGCTTTTGAAGAGAAAAGCCTTGGCGCTGATGGGAGATGACGCCTACAAGCTTCCCCTCCGAAACCTGATCGCGATGAATGGCGAACAAGGCGGCAAGAACCGGTCGCCAAACCAATGAGCCATTTCGGAACTTCCCTCGGGCAAGTGCTTCGAGAAGGTGCTCCTGGGCGGCTTCATCGCCATCCGGGCCCTCATCGATCGAAACGACTGTGATTGCCGAACCGCTCGCAGATCCCACAAGTGCCTGGGCGAGTTTTTCGACCCCGTCATCACGCATTTCCAGCAGTGACCGAACGGGAATGCGTCTTTGTTCTGACCCGACATCACCCCAACCACCACCGCGACCGTGCGGAGCAATGTCAGCCTGCGGTCCTCCGATCCAACCTGCGAGGCGGTTTTCCCCAATCCGCACGATCGACGAAAGCGGGCCACTTGCGACAATATCGGTCGGACCAATGACCTCGTCTTCACCTGGCACGGAGCGCCAGTTCTTCGCAACGAAATCTCTCCATCCGTTGAGATCGAAGCCGCATAACTTTCGGTCGATCATGTTGCGACCTCGTATAGCTCACTGCGAATAAAGTCGCGCACGGCCTGGAATCCCTGCGCGAGGTCTTCACCGGCAGGGCCTATGGCGATTGCCGTAACGATCGCTCTTCCATGAGCTGCGCTCTCCTCAGCTGCGATACCACGTGCTGGGCTCATGATCAGCCCATTCCGCAAAACTTCCGTCTGAGCGAGAGGCTGGATTTGGTGAAGCAGTTGAACTGCCCCTTGCACAGCATCCTCGAGGTCAATTCGACGCATAGCATGTGGCGTCCAGACAGCGACCCTGCGCGGAAGGTCAGCCCGTTTTGGATCGGAAATTCTGAGGGCGACGTGCGCTTGTGCCGCGCTCAACATGGTTCCTGGTTGCTCAGGGCGTGCTTGGATTTCAACAATGCGGTTGGTGTCGCGCAGCCAAAAGACGGCGATTGGCCGATCCTGATTAAACAAGCGTCCGCCTGTTGCCTCACCACTCCACGAAATCGGCGACTGAGCAACAAGTTCTGCCTCTTCCAATTCGTCGATGGCAAGTATGATCGACAGAACGGAGAAATCCGTCCAAGTTTCAGCCTGCCAAGCCCAAAGATCATCTTCAATTTTTCGGCGTAAAAGAAGTCTCAGCCATCCCTCTTGAACCTCTCGATAGCTGCGATCTTGCATTAGCACATAGTTTGGCTGGACGCCGGCCGGCGCGATCATGACACCAAGGTCACTGAGTGTTCGCGACAATACTCGACACGCCTTTCTAAAAGCCTCAACCTGTTTGTAGCGAACACTGTCCTTTGCGCGAGGGTGCTCACGGGTCCATTCGCGTGCAACATCTGCGGCAAGACGCGTGTAGGCATGCAGGACACGGTTCTCGAGCGTATCAAAATTCTCGCGGCGAACCGTCGCGAGAATTCGTTGCGAAGAACCTGCACGTTCCGCAATGCTTCGCCCTGGCTGCCGGCTAAGCCACACCATGGAGGCCCGATCCATCTCCTGCACCCGATCAAGGGGAGTTAGCTCCCTGTGCCTACGTAGAACCCGGCGGATGCGTTTTTCCAGATCGCGAAGCACCGGAAGCATGCCCCGCGCCTGCCGGACGATTTCAGCCATTTTGGGTTCGGCTTCATCTTCGGCGCGCTTCCAAGCATCCCTCAGGCGCCCCCATGTATCTCTCGGGTCTTCAATCGCACCTTCCAGTTCTTGGATACGCGCAAGAACTTCGTTCATGTGCCGAAGGGCCTCTGCGCCTTCTTCTTCGTCCAGAGTGGCAGGATCGTGCCCCGACCTTGGGCGCACCGGGAAGCCCTTACGCGCGGGCCCGACAGCTTCCTCACGCTTTGGATAGGGAAACAGAACAGTTCCGGTATCGTTACCTCGGACGTTTCCCCTCAAGAGCGTCACGTATTCGTAGCCGCCAGGGTTCGCCCCCTGGTAGCTACCGATCAGACAGTCTTTGGGTTCAAAGGCTACGTCCGCTTCAAGGGCTCTCGTTGCCCAGGGACGGGCCAGAAACCGCATCAACGCGTGACTCCACTCCATACGAACTGCCCAGTTGCCTCGGCGAGGGACATTGACTCACCGATCGCTTGGGCCAAGGCGTCGTCCCCCAGCTCGCGTTCCACAAAGGTCATCAACCTCGAGAACTGAGGGCCAGCCATGTCGGTTTCCACGCCCCTAAGTTTCGGTAGAAGGCGCATCTCGACTTGATCCGCGAGAGCGTCGTCGACACCACGGCCGCCTTCAACCTCAGGATAGTTCGCCGAGTAAGCCATGATCGCGCGTCCGAGCCGATGACCGAAAGGCCGTTTGAAGTCACGCATCAGATCAACCATTTGCTCGATCCGGTTGGTGACACGCCGATCGCCATCGACAGACGCACTCGACCGCCCCCAGCTCTCCCATGCCTGTTGCGAAAGGGCCAAAGTCGGCTCGACCGTTCCTTCTGCCTGACCGCCCTTGATTTTTTTCGGTGCTGAGAAACGAAGGATATTCGCACGGTCGACAACTTTGTCAGACAGCGATTGTGTGCTTTCGTCCTCGTTCATCGTCCCCGCAAACAAGAGATTGTAACCCGGGAAAATCCGCGGGGGGCGTTCCATGTTCGGAATTTCCAGCTCGATCTCAGCGTCCTTGCGTTCGTTTGCATCGCCGACGTCATCGGGACGCGGACGGCTTTCCAATCTGCTGAGGAAGTCCGAGAAATAGTATTCCACCCTCGCAAGGTTCATTTCGTCCAGCAGGATCATCATCATGCGATCCTGTTCCGCGTCGTCGTTGTTCAGTTCGTCGAGCGCCCAAAGCGCGCGCGCCATGTCAGTGGGCCGGAACTTGCCTTCGATGTAGTTGTAGAAGCCCATAAGGTCCTGCGGACTATCCCAACGTGGCTGCACCGGAACCTGCAAGAAACCGATACCCATCCCAGCCGCGTATTGACGTGGGAGCTGGCTTTTGCC
This sequence comes from Tateyamaria omphalii, assembly GCF_001969365.1. Lineage (NCBI taxonomy): Bacteria > Pseudomonadati > Pseudomonadota > Alphaproteobacteria > Rhodobacterales > Roseobacteraceae > Tateyamaria > Tateyamaria omphalii. The sequence goes on from NZ_CP019312.1 coordinate 2,511,843, forward strand.
GGTCCCAGAAATGCCGGCGAGGACCGCCATCTGGGTGGTCTCGTTGACTTTCATTGCGGCGTGGAAGGCACGAAGCGTGCGGGCCGGATAGTCGAGACCCTTTGCGCGTAGACGGCGTTCGACGCGTTTGATGGCGTCCGCCTCGTTCTCTCTGGGCGCGTTGTTCCACGTCCTCATCGCAGTAATGACCGGTGGCGTTTCTTTGAGCTCGCGTAGTGGATCCGTTTCGCCGGTTTCCCCGTCGACAGTTCGACCTTCTCGGCGAGCTATCTCGGCCTTGAGGTGCGCCAATCGAGCATCAAGTGTGCTTCGAGTGTCCTGGAGCGTTTCGATTTCGCCCTTGAAGCGACGGGTTTCTTGGTTCAACGCAGCAACCTCTGCATCGAGGCGACCGTGTTCGGTTTGGGCAGATGCCAACCCTTCGTGTTCCGAGGCGATCCGCGCTTCCAAGGCGGACAACTCGCTTTCATGCGAAGACTTCTGTCCCTCAAGTCGAGCATTCGACGTCTCAAGTTCGAAGGAACGCTCTTTCAGGCGAGAAACCCGCTCCTCTGCCTCTTCAAGTTGCCTCTTCTTGTCCCGAAGATCTTCGACCTGTGTGGAGATTTCGTCGTGCTCTCTTCTCAAGGCGTCAGTGCGCCCAATGAGCTCCTCTGCCCTTTCAAGGCGCTCCTTGATCTCCAGATACTCCGACCGCAGCGAGGCGATCTCCGTTTCGAGTTGCTGGCGTTCAACGACAGCGTCCTCTGTTTCTTTACGAACTGCCGCAACTTCGTCCCGACGTTCGCGGAGACTCTCCCACTCGGTGAGGAGCTCCTCCTTCTGACGCCGCAGGCCATCTACCTCGGCCTGGAGATCTGCAACGACAGCCATTGCTTCCCGTCGTTTTTCCACTTCGGCTTCGAGGTCGTCCATGAGCCGCTGCTTTTCTTCAAGCCGCTTCTCGTAAACGGCAAGCTCCTCAATCGGGCCTGCCGCCGTAACCGCTCGGTCGTGGCGGGCGGCCAAAAAAAATTGAACCACGGCGAGAAGTATCAGGACACCCGCAATCGCCAGCACAAGTATTGTATTATCCGTCAGCATTCTCGGTTACCTCACTGATCGCTGCTCGATGGCTCTTAGTTGTCAGACTGAGCGTTTTCACCGGTGCCATCGCCTTCACTTGTGTTTGATCCTGTTTCCTCTTTCAGAAACTGTAGGTTCATCAGTTCCGCTCGTGTCTCGGAAAGCTCATTTTCGGCAGCAGCAAGAGCCTCTCTCAATCGCCTCAGGTCGTTATTCCGCGTATTTGAAAGGGCTTCAGTTTCCACAAGTTGACCAAGCTCAGCTTGAAGGGATGCGCGCGCCGCCTCAGCCGCAGCAGTGGCGGACTGGGTTTCAAGCTCAAGTTCGTCGCGACGCTCTTGGAGGCGCTCGATGTCGGCTTCCAGACTGGAAGCCTGGCCTTTGAGTTCAGCAACACGCCCGAGCTCTATTTCTGCTTCTGTCATGATCGAGCCCAAGTTAGCCCGCTCTTCCTGAACCCGCCTCTCGAGGTCGGGGAGCACGTCCTCGAGTGTCGCTCGACGTGCTTGCAGCTGGTCTACTTCAGCCTGCAATCTGCTGAATTCCGCCCGTCTCTCTTCAAGTTCGGAAAGCTCCTCCTCTGCCGATGCAATCTGCGACTGGAGTGTAGAGAGCTGAGCGCTTCGCGTCGAAAACTGTTCCTGAGCGATGTTGAGTGCTTCTGTGGTTTCAGCGCGCTGCGCTTCAGCTCGCGTTACCGCGTTCTGAGCGATCTCCAATTCATTCTGCAATGAAGAAAGACGCGTCTCTGCACCCGAAACACTTGACTCCATGTCGGCTTTTCTCGCCTCGAGGGCATCGAGCTCTGAATTCAGTGTTTCAATTTGAGCTTCTGCGGATGCGACCTGTTCTTGACGTGCACGTAGCCTTTCCTCGGCTGCAACGGCCTCCTCTTCCCTCGTCGCCAATTCAGTTCGTGCACTTGCTATATTTGCATTCAAATCGTCGCGGCTCTGTTCGAGACGATCCTCGTCATTTCGCAGTTGTTCGACACGACGCTCCTGCGCACGAAGGTCTTCAACAGCGGGAGCGAGTCTATCCACTTCACGCTGAAGTTCAGCTCTTCTCTCTTCGAGGCGATCAACAGCCGATTGCGTTTGATCGACACCAGCAGACAACTCTTGCTGGCTCTCTTTAAGGGCCTTCACTTCGCCCTCCAGGTCGATCACCTCCGTCTCGAGGCCATTTCTTCGCTGTAAGGCCTGAGCAGTTTCGCGCTCAATTCGTTGTGCATCCGCAATCGTTTTTTGTGCTTCGGCCAAACGGTCTTGCACGGCAGTCAATTCGGCTTGGCTTGCTTCGAGACGAGCCTGCGCATCCACCTCCCTCTGAGCCGCGCTTTGCCGGCTGCTCTCGGCGCTCGCGACTTCCTGAGACAGGCTTTGCTTCTGGTCAGAAAGTTCTCGAAACTGCTCACGAGCAAAAGCCAGTTGCTGCTGCGCGGATTGGAGTTCCCCGGTGTAGTAGCCGAGATTTTCCTCGATACGACCATATCTGCGGTCGAGCGAGTTGACTTGCAGGACGAGAAAGCCCGAGGCAAGGATGGCTGCGCCACCCAGCCCCAACGCAACTGCGGTGTTCCTGCTCGACTTACGATAGGTCTTGTTCGACTCGGTCAAGACACCCCTCCATATCCCTTGAAAGTTCGTCCACCCAGAACCGGCGCACCCGCCAACCCATGGACTTCAGTTGATGGTCGCGCCAGAGATCCGACGTCTTTCGATGTCCGTCCGGGCTTTCGTGCCATCTGCGTCCGTCGACCTCGAGGTCGAGCTTCACGCCATTCGCTCCAAACAGGGCGAAGTCGAGCCGCCGCCCAGCTATTTCGTGCTGCGGCTGCGGATCCAGACCACGGGCCTTCAGAGCATGATGGACTTTGCGCTCCCAATCGCTGTCGAAGACACCTTCGCCCCGTTTCGTCCGCGCTTCCGTTGCCTTCGAAGCGAGCTTAGCCAGCGCCTTCGATTGCCCTGAACGTGCAAAATCGAGATCGCCGAAGATCATCGCCACCGCCCGAGCCCGCGAAATGGCAACGTTCAAGCGACGAGTATCTCGCTGAAAGAAGGTCAAGCCAGACTGCGGGCTGCGTGGACCGACGCACGGCGAGAACATGATGAGATCCCGCTCCTGTCCCTGGAAACCGTCGACTGTGCCAACCTTGAGCTCGCAGGCAATGCGCTTCGGTTCATCGAGCACGGAATCGACCGCGTTTTCGATAGCGGCCACTTGTGCGCGAAACGGTGTTATGACACCTATGCTCCCGGCGTATTTGTCTTCGACGATCAGCTTTTTCAGGTGCCGAACAATAGCGCTCACTTCCGGCGGATTAACGTTGCCCATTTGCGGGACCGCGGGAGCAGGAACATGTTCCCATGCGAGGCCAGGGCGCACCCCATCTGGCACGTTCAGTCGCTTCGGGTCATACGAGGTCTGCAACTGGTTTCCGTAGAAGTTCTCGCTGATGTAATCGACGATGGGGCCAGCTGAACGATACTGGTGCTTAAGAGTAATCCTGTTGTCGGCAACAGACACGCGCGATGCTAAATCGAAAAGTGAACGGCGACTTTGGGCGAAACGGCCCATTCTGGCGACCGGTAGGCCTTGAGCCTTCATGAGATTGCGATCCTGCGCCTGACCCAGTTGAGGGATGAATGACAGTTGTCGATCGTCCCCGACAACGACCGCTCGCTTCGCGCGCGCCAGCAACGGAACGGCGGTCGCGATGTCGCATTGGCTCGCCTCGTCGAAGATCACGAGGTCAAACAGCCCGTCATCAAGAGGTATGCGTCGAGGCGTGCCCAAGATCGAAGCAAGCCACAAAGGTCGATGCCTGATGAGGGCCCGCGAAAGGTCTGTAGGGGGATGTCCCCGTCCCCCGTCGAATGTCCAGTCATCGTAGGTTTCTGCGATTTCGCGCCTCTCATCCTCTGGGAGATGTGTCCGGGCAGACAGAATGCGAGGCAGAAGTTTCTCGGTCGCTTCCCGGATCGTCTCGCCTAAGGCGATCGGATCGTCAGGTGTCCCGAGCGCATCGCGTTCAGATCTTTTTTCTGCCAGCGCGCCATGAAGCTCTTTGAGGTTCATTCCGCGGCGGGATGAAGAATGATTTGTCACTGGCGCTACTTTGGGGGACGCTTGGCGAAAAGCGATCCAAACCAAGAGACAAAGCGGAGTAAGAGACTTTGTCTCGGCTCCACGTCTTTAGAGCCTTGGTTGTCGGGGCGCCCGCGATCCTTTCGGACTTGAATCCGGTCCAGAATATCGGAAATTTCGCATTCCAATTCCGCGATATTGTCGATCACGCTGACCACTTCGCTTCTCGCGATCGCGTCGCTTTTGAGCTCGCCCAATGCGAAGTCGTCGACAGATGCGTTGCGCGTCACATTTTCGCTGTCGATGAGCTGTTTGAGGGCGTCCTTGAATCCCGTATCCGCCTCGTCATTCGGGTTCAGTGTCCGGATGGCGAATGGGACGTCCGGAGCAAGAGAGCCAAGACGGTCCTCCACAGCATCAACCGCCTGATGATTCTTGGAGGCGACGAGAACACTGCCACCATCTGCGAGCACTGACGCGGCCATAGATACGATCGCTTGGCTTTTGCCAGTCCCGGGCGGACCGGTCACGACGGTCAAAGGCGTTTGGCATGCGGATCGAACCGCGCGCAACTGTTCCTTGTTCAGAGGAACTGCGTCGATTGCAGCAGCCTTGTCCGTGCCGTCTTGAAGGTTCAACCCGAATACCGCGCCAAGCGCAGTTCTCTCAAGGCGGTCCTTCGGCCATGTCGCAATGGCATCCAAGTCACGAGCAGCCCCCGCGGTGAAAGAAGAGTCAGTCGGAAGGAAGATCGCGGCGCTGTCAAAAATCCCTTGAGCCGAGGCATCGAGCTGTGTGGCGAGGTCCTCGCCGACAACGCGACCACGTATCTGACTGGCAACGGCAATCCTTACCTTCTCCACAAAATCCTGAGCCCGCAGCCCCAGCCCATCGTCCACGAAAAAAAGGTCAGCGAGGTCGTCGCGCTTCCAGCCGCTAGCACGAGCGGCAATTTTGACCCAATCAGGGTTTACCAAAACGTCATCGGCGTCAATCGTCAGGATTAGACGGTCATCCTTACGATCCCAAGCTGCTGCGAACATGCCAACGGGTTGAAAGACAGGAACTCCGCCACGTCGTGCGACCGCCATCGGCCAACCCACTGCGAGCGCGTTTTCATGACCTTCCCTTCGCACCAGAGCCTCTCGAAAGGCAGGATCAATCGCATCGAGTTCGATTGAAACAGTCAGCGTTTGCCCTTCTTCGGGACTGATAGGGCCACGCCCAGAGATTAAGGCCCACTCGATTCCATGTTTGTCGAGAACCTGGGTCGTGGCTCCTCGTGGATCGGCACGCAAGGCCGAGCGCCAATACCTCAGTAGCGCTTGCGGATCGGGACCATCTGAACTTTCGTCTTCTTGATCGGGTAGTTCGGCCGCCGTCGGTTCCGAGGAGAAGAATGCATTGGTAGCGTGAATGACATCAACGAAGCCCTCAGGACCGCCATCTCTCGAAGCCGACTCGCTTTCAGGTCTGGGTTTGAAACCATCGGTCTTTACACGCCAGCGACCGTCCTTGCCTTTCACTATCAAACCATCGCGAAATAGCGTTTCCAGTTCGCTGAGAGCCGCAAGCCGCTTGTCATGTGAGAAAGCCGCCCCGACGAGAACAAGCAATTCTTCGGTAGTCCGACCTCGCGGAAAAGCCCGAACCGTCTTCAAAACCAGTGACATGCTTCAGGCCTTCTACCGAGCTGGAAACCTTCGGAAAACCGGGACCGAATATTTGAATTGCGTCTGCTGCACCCAATGCTCGACCTGACAACGAAAAATTACTTTCAAACCCTACCCCAAAGTACAAAAAGACATCAATTCTCAATACTTTGCAAGCGACTGGCGCGCACGGCCGCGCAGCAATGCCGCGAAACTCTGCTTCTCACTCATCGTGTCTTTTACGTGGATCCCAGCTCGGATGCCTGGCCGAAAGTCCGCTTCTGGAAATAACTAGAGCTACCTTCGCTCTCGCGGCGAAGGTCTGCAATCCGCCCCCCCTTCACTTTGGTTCAACTTCATCCCAGTGCAAGTTCTTAGGTAGATCTTTGGCCCGAGCGGCAACATCATCGAATTGAACAGGCGCAAAATCCCAAACGTCGACCCCAAGGTTTACGGAGTTTCTTGATCCAAGCCAATTATCATGGACATGGCCAAACATCTGGAGTGCACCGCGTCTCGCATGGTTCCATGTGATCATGGGGAGGTGGCAAAGTGTGTTCAATTGCTTGAGCGGGCCGTCACGCAATTCGAAAAACGGTGACACAGTGTCCCAAGGCAGACTCAAGGTCGGCTCACGGTCATGATTTCCGACGACTAGGTGCTTTCGAGCGCCAGGCAACTGATCGAATACCGACCGTAGGTACTCGGCATCCTTTGATCGAGGGCCGAAAGCAAAGTCACCAATGATCCAGAGATCGTCATCCTCGCGAATCCTCTCGCACATGTTCGCAATCAATACGGCATCCATTTTCTCCACTGAGGAAAAAGGTCGGTCACAAAATCTCAGAACGTTCTCATGGCCAAAATGCGTGTCGGCTGTGTACCAGGTTGTCATTGGGTCAGCATTCGATCCTAAGCTTGGAAAGCCCGAAGTTCTTCCGGTGTGTAGTCAAGAGCCAGCAACTTTAAGAAGATCAGGTCCAGCGGTAGCTGCGTTTCGGTCCACATTCCATTTTCAGCTTTGATGCAAAGATCATAGCCGCCTCGTTTGTTGGAACTGACCACTATCTCACGACCGTTCAGGAAGTCCCAAAGTCGCAGCGGGCTCGGGTAGCCAGCATTGTCGGGATAAAAATCTATCCCTGAGCACTTCGAAAGTATTGATGGCAATGCTTTCATCAAGACGTCCCAGTTTCGTTGCCTCTCCTGCGGTCTCAATGGCTTCGCTTCAGGCGAAATGGACCCAGCAGCCGCCTTCAGCGCAAATACTGGAGCGAACCTGGCCTCGAAATTGCTTTGTGTCATTGAATTCCCCCTCAAGAGTTTGCGCAGAATGCTGTATTATATGTATACCAGATTTCGCTTTTTTTATCCCTGAAGCCAAGGCAGACAGACCTCCGTCGGGACCCTAACAGAGCAAGCAGCTAAGCAAACAATTCACCTGATTCACAGTATACTTCATAGACCAAATCGTAAAGACCCGAGAAGCCGATTGCATGGAAGAGCAATCGGATAAGTTACTCAGTTCATTTGCGTTTGTGGTACGCAGACGCCGGACTGAGCTTGGGCTAACTCAAGAGGAACTTGCCCACAGAGCTGGTGTTTCGATGCGTTACATCTCTCTGCTGGAAACGCAAAAGCATCAACCGACGCTTGATACAATAAATGGGCTCAGCACAGGACTTGAGACGACGATGACAGCGCTTGTCTCAGAGATCGAAGAACTGCTTCAAGAGACCTAACCCATTAAATTGATGTTGTTTTATTGAATCTTCGCGACCAATGGGATTTGGAATAGAGGCCGTTTCATGACCCAAAAGGTCATGTTGGGTGACGCGTTTCAGATGTGGAGACATAGCAAAACGTGACCATTCTGTCATTCTGGGGCACTGATTTCACTGGATAATTTTCACCCATCGGCGGCCAAAATGACCTTTTGCACAGATCAAATGGCCATCGAAAGTTCGAAAAAAATGCCGCCCGAAGGCGGCAATTTGGAAATTCGTTGGGCTTTCAACCAACTGAGACCCCTTCACCCCATCCAGAACCGAATCTCATTGGAGGCATCGAGCGGCGGATCTGCGATGCATGCCATGATCTCATCAGGTGAGACCAAGACCGCTCCAAACCCGTGGCAACCCTGAAGCCGGTAGACCGTTGGAAGAAATTGGCCAAACAGCATTTCAAGAATAGCCCGTAATGTGACCCGAGTTTTCTCCGCGGCTTTGGCGAGGTGAACGTGGGTTTCGGGAGGCTCCTCCACAAGAGGGCCGACACCTTCGATGAACTTGAGCGTCCGTTGAACCGACCGTCCGTCGATCGACTTTCCTAGCTTGCTTTGCAGGTGGCGGTGGTCCTGTATTCTCGTCAGCTGTCCGAGAGAAATCAACTCAGCCACAATCGGACGAGAGGCGGAGAGCATATCAGGCACTTGTGTCACCGGAACCGCGCGCTTTGCCCTGTCGATCAAGACCTTCGCCTTGGTATAGTCGGCAACCACATTCCGAGCGCTCTTTTGCTCCTCTCCATCCCCAATCACACCGGCGACGCGCAAAACATTGGCCAGTGTCTTCGAATGCAATCCCTCAGCCTTCGCAATCGACGTGATGCTCGACAACCGAGGATGTTCAACTGCTTTGCCGAGCAGCATCTGGCCGGGGACTAGAGGTACATGTTCGATGATGACGTCCCGAATGAGGTCGCGAATTGGCCCGGGATGCTTTGTCAATCGGCTGGAGAACAACCACCCGTAGAGCATGCCAAATGCGCTGCGTGGGCTCGGATGCCCGTTCTGTCGGAGACAGCCTGTGAGGGTTTCAGCCAGAACCGTCCGAATTGCATCAGGCCCCTCCACCAACACTGACCAACCTGTGCGGCCCGCTGCATCCCACATCTCTTCCGTCATGTCTGCAGCCTTTGTGGCAGGCCCGTAATGCATGAGGCCACCCAGCATTTCACCGGCACGACAGACTTGATCGACCTTTTGCTTGTCCAGCCAAGCAGGGCCTGCCTCACCACCCAACCGACGTACCACGTATGTCTGCAGAGGAGATGGCTCTCTCCGGGCACGCGCCTTGGCAACCTCCAGCTGCTCCGCGAGCGCTTCCGGCATAGCCTGAAGCTCGTGAAGCATGTCGCTCCACTTGCCCACACGGATGTCGCTCATTGGCAGGCGGTGTTTCGGGCAGGTCCGATAGGTCGCGAGCCGCCACTGAACCCGATGGCGCATTGCCTCATCAGGATGTTCACAGCCGTCGACGTCCTCAGCAATGCAGAGCGGGCAAATCCGAGTGACCGGCCCTGTGGTGAACTCTGCTGAGAACTCTTCGCCGCGCAGTTGGAAGCGGCGATGTCCGACAGCGACAATACTGTCGTGGACTACCTCCGCGGGATCTTCGCCGGCCTTCGCACAGAGCTTCTCGACCGCCTCTCGATTGCCACGCGCAAGATCGGCAACCGGGATCCCCAGATCGTTCAGGAAAGGCACGACGCGGCCTCCCGTATGGAAGGCCGCCTGCCGCGATGCCCATGACATCGGCGTTTCACCGGCATGAAACGCGATTTTTGGAAACAGAATACTCATCAAGTGCGCCCCTTGCCTGAACGGCGCTTGGGAAAGGCAACCGCCTCCTCATCCGCGTCCGGCTTGAGAAGCAGGTAGTGGTTCGCATAGAAGACATTCTGCGATGCAACACATGCCTCGTTCATTGCATAGGCGGAGGCAAAGTCGTCGATCGTCAAATGCTCCGCATTGCGGGCAATCGCGAACTCCATGGCAACCAGCAAAAGCTCGACAGCGCGGCCAAAGCGATACCGTGCGCCATGGAAAACGCGTGCAACAAGGTCGGCTTCCACTGGCGGCTCAAGGTCGACCCGCGCACAGTAATCCGCCATCACCGTGCGGAACATGTCTCCGTGCGCCGCCTCGGTGAGCTCCGGCAAAACCATCGCGGTGAACCGACGTTTCACCTGTGGATCGGTCCGAATGACCTGTGCAAGATCTTCGGTGCCAGACAGAATGACGGCGACAGCATCGTCGCCTTGCATCAACGATTTGAGGGCGCGCAGGATGGCCTTACGGTCTGCGCAGAACAAATCCTGGGCCTCGTCGATCCAAAGCACTGCGACGCCCAGCTTGCTCAGTCGATGGCGAAAGAGCTGCCAAAGAGACCATGCTTCCTGACGCGGGTTGGCATCGGGATATCCGGACCGCTCCAACAGCGCGAGCGTCATGCTCTTGAAGGTCGCAGGACTGGGCACCGGACACGCAATGACACGGGGCACCCCATCATCGGCCGGAGCCAGTTCGGGGATCTTGGTCAGCGTACGGTCCATCAGGTGCGACTTCCCGCTGCCGGGATCCCCTACCAACATCATTCCACGGGTCTCCCCAGTCTTGGTGAAAAAGCGGGCTGTGGGGAGGAGATGGCCCTCCCCGTCTCGTGCGAGGAGCCGCTTGACGTGCAAGGCAGCCTCCCCGTCCCAGTCTAGGCCGATGTGCAGCTTGCGGACCGCATCCAGAGCAGCGTCCTTGTTGACGAAATCCTCCATGATCAGTCCTCCTCGATCGTGATGTTGGTTGGCTTGGCAGGCAGGTCTTCGGTCACTGTCGCGCCGCCAGACGGTTTCTTCGGCGCGTTGTGATCCATGGGAACACCCGTCAATTCTTCCGTGGACGGGATTTGATGGCCTAGTTCACCCTTCTCCTGCGAAGGAGCCTTGCGCTCGAAGAATTCGACCCCCGCCAATAGATCTCGCTCGGCGCGCTCCATGCGCTCCTCAGACCAATCTTCAAGGTTCAGGCTGGATGCCTGCTTGGCTTGCTCATTGCGGTCGTTGATGGCCTTGATGGCTTCGCGCACCGCCACGTTGTCCAACCGGTTGGACGTCGGGTTCGCGGAACGTGTGCGCCGGATGGCGGTCAGCCAGGTCTGTGCAGCAACCCCCTTCAGCGACGTGTCCAGAGCTGGGACTTCGAACCACTCCTTGCCGAGGCGGACCGAGATCGCGCCCAAGTCCTTCGGATGCCACCGCACATCAACCATATGCGGATCCTTGCGGCGCATGTAGGTTTGCAGGTGTTCAGCCTGGTAACGCACCCCGAGGATCGTGATTCCGGTCTTGTCGAGGCGGTACTGACGCTGCTGCCCGAAACACAGGCGCATCATCTCCATGTCCGGCGGAGGCAGAACCCCGTATTCCTTGCTCAATCGACGCCATGCCTTGACCGGGGTCTCACCGCCCAGTCCACCGTGGGGCGTGTTGTGATAGATGTCTGTCACCCAGCGGATCAGAGCGAAGGTGAAATCATCAAGGGTAAGAACAGCCCGCTTTTCCGGATCGGCATCACCTTTGTCCAGAATGCTGCTGAAGGTGTGGCCGGCCAATCGCGGTGCGAAATCGCTGGCGACTGTGCCAAACACCCGCTCGATCATACCCCGGTTCTCCGGCACACCGTTCATCGCCATTTCCCACGCGACGCCGAGATCGCTAGCCGACATGCGAAACCGCTGCGACTTGAAGGCTGCGCCGCCGTCGAAAACGATCAGTTCAGGCGTGCCATGCATGTCCCAAGGCGTCATGCCACCTACAGCATCCGTCCACGCGCCTTTGTTGGTCGTGATCATTTGGAGAAGCTGAACGGCCGCTTCCTCCCCTGGATTGCGGCTCAGCACCATGCCGACGATGCAGCGCGTGGCACAACAGATTGCAGCCGTAAGGGTCCAGCGTGCGGCCTTTTTGCGCTTCTTCTTCCCGGACTCGTCTTCCTCTCCCTCGACATGCAAACCCAGAGAACGCTTTTCGTCATCCTCCAGAAGATCGTACATCCCACTGCTCTTCATCAGCGTCATAACGTCGACGGTCCACTCGTCGATCTCCACGCGCTCCAAAGGCCGCGTCACGGAAATGCCGTTCATGACCGGCCGGAACTTCTTGCGCGCAGCGGCCTCCCCGTTGCGCGCCAATTCAACCTGATAGGGATCAAGCGCCCGAATGGCGCGGCGTACGGTTTCGCGGCTGGGGATCGTCAATGGCGATTGCCCATTTGCGATGCGCTGCTCGTTGCGATCATGAAAGCGAAGCTGAACTTGCTCATGAATATGCTTGATCGACGGCTTTTCGGGCGAGAGATACGTGCGCACCTCCTTCATCATCAGGCCAATCGCTTCCGGGCCCATCCGGTTCGACCGGTTCCCACGACTGTCGATCCGATCAATGAGGCCGCTCCGGCCAAACTTTTCCATCGCGCTCAACCACCGGCGCAACGTTCTTGGCGATGGAGGAATACTGAAATCCTCAGCTTTGGGCAGTTTCGCCTTTCCTGATGGATTGAGATTGTCAGAAAGTTCCATCGCACGCCCCATTAGCATTGGCGTATTCGCCTTGATGGACACGTCGGTGCGTTTAAGAAGACCCTGGCGGTGCATGTCGAAAGCCGCTTGTGCATAGGCCTCCATTTTGCTGGACCGAACTTTGATGCCACCAACGAGACCACTATGCGCAGTGGTCGTTGCAAGTTTGCGCTTTGCCGCAAAGTGCGGGTCGAAATGTCCTCGCTCTACTCGGATTGCGTGTGCATTTCCGAGCCGCTGCATGTCCTGATGCGTGAACTGCTGCGCCAATTGCGTTTCATCATCGCGGACGAACACGAAGCCGATTTCTGTCTCCTGATGAAGTCGATAACCGACACCTTCGATGGTGACGCGATCGAATTTGCCAAAGGCGTAGTGGGCGTTTTCGTTAGTGAACGAGAGATCCATGGGAATTTCCTTTCAAGGGATCGGACGGCATGAGGCCGCAGGGAAGCTGCCTGCGTAGGCAAGCGAATGAACTCGTAGGGAGGTTTGAGGCCTCAGAGCGTTGTCGGCAGGGTCTCGGACAAATCCTCGAACCATGCGTCGAACTCGACGCGCTCCAGCGGATGGCGCGCGCGGTAGAAACCGCTGGCAAAACCAGGCGTCTGGTCGCCAATCGGCTCAATGGCGCGGGGGGCATCATACAAAATGCAGGTCATGCTGTGTCCTTTCATCAGGCATAGAGAGGTCAAACCCAGGCGAAGGTCGCCTCGGTGGATTCAGGAAAAGGGGGGGTGAAGATCGGCTACGCCAATTCGCTTAGCGCTAGCCGACCTTCCGTGAGAACGATCAGATCATGCGTGCCCGCAACACTTCGGTGCTGCGTTCGATGCGCTCATGGCGCAGCATCTGGAGGTGCCCGGAACGGATCAGGCGAACGATGGCGCGAAAGCCCATCCCTTCGAGGCGGGTCCGATCTACGAGGTCACCGATATTCGTGACAACGGGCGCACCGCTCAACACGTCTTGAGCTACCGGATCGGCGAAGTCATCTGGACGACGGACCGAGTGAAACAGCTTCGCATTGTGCAACTCGATCGGGCAGACGTCCTCTTCAGTGAACAAGCGGAAATCGTCCAAAAAGCACTGGGCATTGGCCTGCTCTTTGATACGCGCAAGCTTACACTGATAAGCATGGCTAACCCGGCTCGTAGGGCGAACGGCGTAACCGACGACGGTGCCATCAACCCGTGTGACGACGAGGTCGATGAAATGGTCAAAATACTCGCCATGCTCATCATACCAGGAGAACCGCACCTGCTCGACGAGGTCGAGCGTTGTAGGTCGATAGCTGAGCAGCAGCGCTGCGTTGGTCTCAAGATGGCTTTCCGTGCCAAGGCGCACGCTTTCGTTTTCACCAAGGACGAGGCCACCGGTGAAATGCTTGGTTGAGCCAACTTGCGTCTTACGGTTGCCGCGGCTGAATTCGGGAAGGCGGATACCGCCAGAGGAGAAGTGATAGGACATGATCGTCTCTTTCTTTCGAACATAAAAAAGGGAGCGCTCCCCCGGAGAAGCCGGAAGGCGGTTGATCCCAGCTGCCGCTCATCAGGTCGACCGAACGCGCGAAGCGCCGAGTACGACACGGATGAAGGCATGCCTCTCCCGTTCCGATCCGAAAATCAGTTGGGTGGGATCCGTCATGCGTGGAAAAACCGATGTCCTTGAAACGACCGACCGTAGGTGGTACGTTTGGATTGAAATGGGGGACTTAGGTCTTTCGAGGTAAGTCGCGGTCTGTTGGCGCAGGCCGCGATTTTCATTTTTAGGGTTCAGGCATCTTCGTTCCTTTACTTGATTTTTCTCGGCGTTCGGTTGTCGGTACGCTAACAACAAACTTACCCTGAGAAAACTTTTTTCCGTTTTGATTCAGTGCCTTACGAAAGGATAAGCGGTTCATTTTTCGCATAGGCGCGGCCAATTGAGGTTGTGGTTGCCTACAGCGGGTCTGCGAAACCCGGTATTGACCCTTTCGTCACGCGCCTTAAAGCGAAGTGCGAAAAAATATCTGACAAAATTAGTCGAGAAATATTTTTGCAGTTCGGTTCTTGCTCCGGCGCCGCCATATGGCCCTGGCCAGTGCTCCGGGCAGGTGTCGATTCGTATCCTGTGGATGCACGGAAATAGAAATGTGCAGTTGCACTGACTTCAGGGCTTGAGCCATGGACGATTGGTTTAAGACGGGCTGTCAAAAGCATAATCTTCGTTTCCCAAAATTCAGCCACAGCGTGTTGGCTTTGTCTGTTGGGCATAAACTAGGACCATCCGCTCGCCGTAGGAAGAACCGCGAAGGATATTGTTGTTCACTTGAGTCAGGTTTTGGCCGCCAAGGCGCATTTTCTTATGCACTTAAATCAGGTTCGCAATTTCGTACTGTGAAAAGCGTGGGGGGGCAAGCCACTTGCACAGCATCTGATCTTGAAAGCTCGCGAAGCGGTGCGGGAAGCGCAGGCTTTTTGGTCTCTTGATGCTATAGATCTCAAGAAGCCACGCTCGCACGGACGCTCGTGGTCCGCGGCGGCGCTCATTTTTCAAATATTGGGGGACTATCTTGCGCACCATCGAAACCGTAGTACGCAATCAGATCTGCCAGCCGATCACCTTCGTAGGCGAACTCATCTATAACATCATTGCAAAGCAGTGATCCCCAGAAGCCCCCCATAGGCTTCTTCAGTTCCTCGAACATTTCCATGCGCAGCTTGCGGGCCGGACGATAGCTTAGGCCGACGGTCGTCGAAAACGTTGCGATCGTTAGCCTTCCAAAGCTTTCACTCGCCATGTTTGCTATGATCCACTCAGCGCCCTTTAAGCACCCAAGCAGAGATGCGCGCTTGCGATAGAGACTGGTAACCGATCTGGCAGAGTACTGATGGCGGCAACTTGGGCACTGGTACATGCGTCGCGTTTTCAGAACCCAAATACCGCCCTCATAGTCACATTTCGGACACCGATACCCAAGTTTCCAAATGGTTTGAAAAAGATGTCGTTCACAGTCTTCTTCAGTCTTGAAGATCTTGGCGACCATATCTTTAGGCATATGCGCTCGTAACTTTCGCCAGTGTTCGAAATCGATGTCATCCTCGTTTATTCGCAACATGGAATATACCCTCGTCTTTCTGGCTTTCTTGACGCAATTATTGCTTCGCATCAGCATTGCGGTATTCGAATAGATCGGCGGGTCAATGCTCTGCATTTGATTGCGGTTACCAAGCACGCCAGCCACTTAGCAGGGAGATTAAATCAAAAATCGACTTCCTCTCTCTCAGGCGGTTGTCTCAATGGTTCGGGAACTGGAAGCAATAAATACTCAGCCGCCGCCTCTTTAGTCGCGAACTTACCCCAAGACACTGGGCGCGTATGTGTGGGGCCAATGAAAAAGATCTCGCAACCATCATCTGTTTCTAAGATCCAAGGTCGACGCACCCAAATGCGCTCGGCCTGAATTTCCCAGCGCCTGATGGGGTCGATATGATCCATGAGTGGTGGCCGCAACGGGTTGATCGGAACTCCTTCGATCTCCGCTTCTGCGAATATCCGTCCCTCTTTGGTATCGATCCTGATCATCGTTTGCCCCTTAGCAAACCCGCATTCTGGTTGTGAATTCCACACTGCCTTCATCGTCTAGGTTATCCACATAACTTCGGTACCATCCTGTAGTCTTTCTTTGCAGGATGGAAGAAAGCACACTAGTCTGGGGCAAAGGACACGAGAAATGCCTGAGAAGCAATCGAAACCGGCCAACCTGAACCTAAAGATCACCGAGGACGAACGGTGGGACTTCAAAGAGTTCTGCGTCAGCCATCGGATGAGCCAGGTGGATGGCTTCCGCCTCGCATTCAAGTTGATGAAAGAGCATTTCGAAGCAGAAGGCAAATAAGCCCCTCAAGGGCGAGAAGGACCAAGAAATTGAGCGACGCGCAGACCAAGAACACCTCACTTGCAGACTTTATCTGGAAAAACGCAGACGACCTCTGGGGTGATTTCCGGCACACCGAATTCGGCAAGATCATTCTGCCTTTCACGCTGCTCCGCCGTCTCGAATGCGTGCTCGAACCCACACGCGAAGACGTCCGTGAAACCGTTAAGAACCTCGGCGGCAGCGGCATCGATATGGACGTCATTCTGCGCCAGCAGACCGGCTTTCCCTTCTACAACACGTCGAACTATGACCTGCGCAGCCTCGGTGCGACCCGCACGCGCGCCAACCTCGAAGACTACATCGCGCAGTTCTCCGACAACGCCCGCGTCATCTTCGAGCAGTTCGACTTCGCCAACACCATCGCCCGCATGGACCGCGCGGGCGTGCTCTACAAGATCTGCCAGAACTTCGCCGCTATCGACCTGCATCCCGACACCGTGCCCGAGCGCACCATGTCCAACGTCTATGAGCACCTCATCCGCCGTTTCGGCGCCGAGGTGAACGAGGCGGCAGAGGACTTTATGACGCCGCGCGATGTCGTCCACCTCGCTATTGAGCTTTTGCTGGACCCCGATGACCAGCTCTTCATCGAAAACCCCGGCCTCATCCGCACGCTCTATGACCCGACCTGCGGCACCGGTGGCTTTTTGTCCGACGGGATGGAACACGTCCGCAACCTGCAGGACCGCTACTCCATCGCCCCCGTCATCATCCCCTACGGCCAGGAGCTGGAGCCTGAAACCCACGCCGTCTGCCTCGCCGGCATGCTCCTCAAGACGCTGGAAACCGATCCCGGGCGCGACCTATCCAAGAACATCGCCCTTGGAAGTACCCTGTCGGCGGACAAGCATCGGCCAGAAAAGTTCCACTACTGCGTCTCCAACCCTCCCTTCGGCAAGAAGTGGGAGAAGGATCAGGCCGACGTCACCCGCGAGCACAAAGAACAGGGGTTCGAAGGTCGCTTCGGCCCCAAGCTGCCCCGCGTCTCGGACGGCTCTATGCTCTTCCTGCTGCACCTGCTGTCCAAGCTGGAATCCCCAGACAACGGCGGCGGGCGCGCAGCGATCATCCTGTCGGGCTCGCCGCTCTTCAACGGCAACGCGGGTCAGGGCGAAAGCGAGATCCGCCGCCACCTGCTGGAACAAGACGTGGTCGAGGCCATCATCGCCCTGCCCACGGAGATCTTCTTTCGCACCGGCATCGGCACCTACATCTGGATCCTGTCCAACGACAAACCCGCCCACCGCAAGGGCAAGGTCCAGCTGATCAACGCCACCGAGATGTATGAGCCTATGCGCAAGTCCGAGGGCAACAAGCGCCGCCGCGTGGGCGAGGATCAGACCCGCGATATCGTCGCGATGTATGCGGATTTTGAGGCGACCAAGCAAAGCCTGATCTTGAGCGCCGCCGACTTTGGTTATCGCCGCATCAGGGTCCTGCGCCCCCTGCGCAAGAAGATCGTCATCTCGGATGAGGGGCTGACGGCGCTGGCGGACGAAAAGGCATGGGAGAAACGCACCGGGGATCAACGCGCGGCCTGGACCGCCCTGTTCAAGGATCACATGGGCGCGGAGGAAGGCTGGCATTGGATCGAGGCCTTCGCCAAGAACGCCGTCAAACGCGATGCGGATCTGGGCAAGGCCGATGTCGGGCTGATCAAGGCGTTCCGCAAGGCGTTTGGCGTGCATGATCCGGACCTTGACCCGGTGACGGACAAGAAGGGTCAGATCATCCCCGACGACGACCTGACCGATTACGAGAACGTGCCGCTGGGGACGGACGGCACCGCCGATATTCACGGTTATCTGGCCGCAGAGGTCACGCCTCACGCTCATGACGCGTATATCGACGAGACCTATCGCGACGATACGGACGGCCAGATCGGCATCAAGGGCTATGAGATCAATTTCAACCGCTACTTCTACGAATACGTGCCGCCCCGCGATCTGGACGAGATCGACGCGGAGTTGAAAGCAGTCGAGGCCGAGATTGCAGCCGTGCTGGCGGAGGTGGCGGGGTGAGTAAGGATGCCGCTATATCACAATGGAAAGAGTACCCTTTCTGGGCTGTTGCCAAGCCAAAATCGGTTTCTAATGCTTCGGCGGAAAGCTTGCTTTCGATATATTTGGACCGAGGAGTTATACCGTATTCCGAGGGGGGAGGGCTTGTCCACAAACCGGCGGAAAGCCTGGAAAAATACCAGTTAGTAGAACCCGGCGATTTGGTCTTGAACAACCAACAGGCTTGGAGAGGTTCATTGGGGGTTTCCACGTACCGTGGCATTGTGAGCCCCGCATATCGCATTTTTGAATTAAATGGAGAGGTAGTGGACACTCGCTTTTCTCACTATCTTTTCAGATCCCGGCCTTACGTCGAAAAAATCATGCTCGCTTCGTTGAGCGTTGGAGATATCCAAAGACAAGTGAAATGGCCGCTTCTGAAAGTCTTGTCCATACGTGTGCCGAATATCTCTATACAATCCATAATCGCGGGGTATCTCGACCGGGAGACCGCGCGGATTGATGGGTTGATCGAGAAAAAGACCCGCTTCATCGCGCTCCTCAAGGAAAAACGCGCCGCCGTCATCACCCACGCCGTCACTCGGGGAATTGATGCAGGGGTGGAGATGAAGGCTTCGGGCGTTGAATGGATTGGCGAGGTACCAAAACACTGGCAGGTTACTAAGCTTGGATACCTCGGCCGTTCGGCCAATGGTATCAACATCGGTGGCGACTCTTTTGGCTCTGGGTATCCGTTTATCAGTTACGGCGATGTCTATAAGAATCGAGAACTGCCACAAGCGCCCGAAGGTTTGGTTCAGTCATCGAAGACCGATAGGGTTGCCTATTCGGTCAAAAAGGGAGACATCCTGTTCACACGAACCTCCGAAACGGTCGACGAAGTCGCATTTCCGTCCGTTGCAATGAATACAATTGAAAACGCCGTATTTGCCGGTTTCTTGATCAGGTTTCGACCTTTTAAGAATACCCTTGCGCCGTTCTTTTCAAAGTATGCGTTTCAAAATACTGGTCTTCGGGATTTCTTCGCGAAAGAAATGAAAATCGTGACCAGAGCATCCCTGAGCCAGAGGTTGCTGCACAGCCTTCCTGTGCCCTTGCCCCCCATCGCGGAGCAGGAACGCATCGGTGCATTCTTAGAAGAACAGAACCAACAGTACGATAGCCTCATCACCAAAACCAACCGCTCCATCGCCCTCCTGCGCGAAAAGCGCGCGGCCCTTATCACCGCTGCCGTTACCGGCAAGATCGACGTAAGGTCCATGGCATGAGCGATCTGCACCACGAAAAGCACCTCGAGGCCTATATCGTCGAAAAGCTGCGCGCGCAGGGTTGGCTGGTCGGCACCACCGACGGCTACGACGCCGACCGCTCGCTCTACCCCGCTGATCTGGAGGATTGGCTGAAGGCCACCCAGGCCGCCAAGTGGGAGCGGCTGGAAGCGATGAACGGGGCCAAGACACAGGACAAGGTCGCCAGCCGTCTGGAGGCCGCGCTGGAAAAACACGGCACACTGCATGTTTTGCGCCGCGGCTTCGACATCGCAGGCGCAGGCCACCTGGACATGTCCGAGGCCGCGCCGGAAGATCAGCGCAACGCCACCACCCTGCGCAACTACGCCGCCAACCGCCTGCGCGTCGTTCCGCAGCTGAAATACCACCCCGGCCGCGCGCTGGCGATTGATCTGGTGATGTTCCTCAACGGCCTGCCGTTGGCCACGGTGGAGCTGAAGACCGATTTCACCCAATCCGTCGAGCACGCCAAGGCGCAATACCGCCGCGACCGCGCACCAGTGGACGGGGGCCGGAAACATCCCCTGCTGACCTTCAAGCGCGGCGCGATCGTGCATTTCGCCATGTCGGACAGCGAGATCTGGATGGCCACGAAGCTGGCGGCCGAAGACACATTCTTCCTGCCGTTCAACCGCGGCCACGACGGCCACGGCGGCAACCCGCCCCGCGATGACGGTGAATATCCCGTCGCCTATTTCTGGGAGGACATCTGCCGCCCCGACGCCTTCCTGCGGATTTTCCACAGCTTCGTCTATGTCGAGAAGAAGGAGGTCGTGGACCTGCGCGGCAACTGGACGACCAAGGAAACCCTGATCTTCCCGCGCTTCCACCAGCTCGACGCGGTCAACAAGATGATCGCGGATGCGCGCGCGAACGGTCCGGGCCAAGCCTACCTGTGCGAGCACAGCGCAGGCTCCGGCAAGACCTCCACCATCGCATGGACCGCGCACGACCTGATCAAGCTGCGCTCAGACGAGGGAAAGCCCGTTTTCGATGCGGCGATCATCGTGACCGACCGAAACGTGCTGGACGGTCAGTTACAGGACGCGGTGCAGCAGATCGACCATCAGGCGGGCCTGATCGCCGCCATCGACGGGGACACCTCGTCCAAATCCAAGAGCGAGCAGCTCACCGAGGCGATGATGAACGGTACGCCGATTATCGTCGTAACGATCCAGACCTTTCCTTTCGCCATGGAAGCGATCCTCACGGAGCGGTCATTGAGCGACAAGAGCTTCGCCGTGATCATCGACGAAGCGCATACCTCGCAGACCGGCAACACCGCGTCGAAGCTGCAGGCCACGCTGGCCTTGTCGTCGAAGAGCGACATGGCCGACATGACCATCGAGGATATCCTGGCCGAGATCCAGAAGTCCCGCAAACGCCCGGCCAACGTCTCCCACTTCGCGTTTACTGCGACGCCGAAGCATTCCACCATGATGCTCTTCGGGCGGCCCGCCGATCCGCAACGGCCCGCTGGCGACGACAACCTTCCCGCGTCCTTCCACAAGTACGAGATGCGTCAGGCGATCGACGAGGGGTTCATCCTAGATGTGCTGCGCGGATACGTGCCCTACAAGACCGCGTTCAATCTTGGCCAGGAGCTGGTCGATGAAAAGCGTGTTGACGGAAAGGCTGCCAAGCGCGCCCTCGCGGCATGGATGACGTTGCACCCGACGAACGTCACCCAGAAGGTGCGCTTCATCATGGAGCATTTCACAGCCAACGTGGCCCATCTTCTGGACGGCAAGGCCAAGGCGATGGTTGTCACGAGCTCGCGTGCGGCCGCTGTGCGCTATAAGCGGGCCTTTGACGCCTTCATTGCTGACAATCCCGCCTATGCCGAAATACGTGCGCTGGTGGCTTTCTCAGGCAAGCTGAGCGGGCAAGAGGTCGCGCATGCGAATGATGAACAGCTGGGCGGCGATACCTTCGTTGTCGAGGACGACGCCGAGTTCACAGAAGCCAACATGAACCCGGACGTGAAGAGCCAGGATCTACGCCACGCCTTTGACCGCCCCGAATACCGAGTGATGCTGGTGGCGAACAAGTTCCAGACAGGATTCGACCAGCCCAAACTTGTGGCGATGTATGTCGACAAGAAGATCGCCAATGCAGTTGAGATCGTGCAGACGTTTTCCCGCCTGAACCGCACGTTCCCCGGCAAGGACCAGACGTTCATCGTCGATTTCGTAAACGACCCCGAGAGCGTTCAGGCGGCCTTCGCTCAATATGACAGCGGCGCGAAGATCGAGGAGGTCCAGAACCTCGACGTCATCTACGACATGAAGGACCAGCTTGACGCGCAGGGCATCTACGACGACGGCCACGTGAACCGCTTTCGTATCGCCCGTTATCAGACGGCCGCTGCCTTCAACGCGGAAGGCGAAACCGAGCACAAGGCGATGTACGCTGCGACCCAAGAGCCGACCGACGCCTACAATGCCCGCCTGAAAAGCCTTCGCGAAGCGGCACAGTATGCTGAAGATGCCTTTGAAACAGCGCGGGTGTCGGGCAATTCCGATGGCATGAAACGGGCCGACCACGATCGCGAACAGGTCGCCGAAGCCATCGGCCAGATGACGGAGTTCAAGGCGGGGCTGTCGCGCTTCGCACGCACCTACTCTTATATTGCGCAGCTGATCGACCTCGGAGATCCCGACCTGGAGAACTTCGCAGCATTCGCGAAGCTTTTGGCGAACCGGCTAGATGGTGTGCCACCGGAAAACGTCGATCTGCGTGGGATCACACTCACTGGATACGAAATCAAGGATCGGGACGCGTCACACGAAACTGTTCAGCCTGACGTCCTAAAGCCAATTGGTGCAGGCGGCTCACCCGCCCCGGGGGCAGTGCCGGTTTACATTCAAGAGATCATCGAGCGTCTGAATTGCATTTTCGGTGAAGCGACACCGATTGAGGATCAGGTTATCTTCGTAAACCAGATTGCCGCGATTGCAGCTGAAAACAAAGTGGTAATGGCCCAGGTGGAGGAAAACTCAAAGGAACAAGCGTTGAAAGGCAACCTGCCGGGTACGGTGGAGGCGGCGGTGGCGCGAGCAATGTCATCGCATACTTCCCTCGCAAAATTGCTGCTCAAGTCTGACAAGCAAGGCCTCGGGCTGCTGTATCCAGTGATCTATGACATGCTGAAGCGTGGTGAAGGGATCGAGCTTTAGGTCAAGGCAAAGACTAGGCAACGGACACGAGCTACGTTAGGCAGACATTCATGCTGTGGACAGCGAATGGCGGTTTGGAGCCCAGACTCACCGATGCTGCGGGTGACACGAACGGCAGCTACAGTTGCCTAAGCCGACAATCGAGATCGTGAAGGAATGCGCTATCCCCTCTCTGTCCGGTCGGTAGTAGACCCAGTTCTTGATCTACTTCTAGGTCTCAAACCCGGCCTGCGCGAGCTTTTGCATGAGCGCAGGCCATTGTCGTTGCCGGATTAAGGCGGCAGAAACCTCGCAAAACCCGGGTTAGTTTCGCCTTGGGTTTTCGTCCCAACTAACTGACTGATCTCCCATGAGGCGGTGCGGATTGGCGGGATCGACCGTCTATGGCGCGTCTGTTCTGTCAGGGGGATATTATACACTAACCGCAGCAGGAGTTTCCTTCCTGGATCGGCGGGCAGGCGATGGTGCCATAGGAGCAGTACACGCAACAGTCTCCGGGTTCCGGTTTCAGCACCGCTTTGCAAGACGCGCATTCATAGAACCACTGGCAGGCGTCGGTCGGCATGATTTCGTCGGCGGTATGACCGCATTTGGGACAGGTAATCGTGGATTGGAGGGTCACTTCGTTCGTCTGCGTCGCCATAGTGCATATCCTGTCAGTATGAGAAATCCTGCCAAAATCGGAAGCAGCACATCATCCCGATAGACGTAGCCGAGCGCGCCGCTGATCCCGAGAAGCGAAAACAGCCACGGCAAAAAAGGTGTAAGGCAGCACACTGCTGCCAACCCGGCTCCGCCGAGGCCCACGGGCAGAAGCCGGCCCTTCATCGTGTTTGTCTCCACAGGGCAAACATCGTGCGTACCGCGTCTTCTTCCCAAAGGGGCGAACTGGCTGTGAGGGCGAAGGCAACCGTTGTGAAGCCCAATATGACGACCGTTGAGCGTTCGCGGCTGGCGCAGCTCCAACGCGTCCACAGCCGGAAACAGCCCCAGGCCAGAACCAACCCGACAATCACCAAAATCTCAATGCGATAGGCAACAAACGGACCGAGCATGGTGAGCCAGGTGCCGCCCAGGCCAATTATCGACAACCCAATGGGCAAGACACAGCAGGACGCACTGAGCAAAGCAAGAAATCCAGCACCGCCAATCAAAAGGCTGTTCGGTCCCTTGGCGCTGTCATGAAGTGTTTCGGTATTCGACATCATGGTCGGTTATATGCATCCTGTAGTTACTACAGGAGCAAGCGGAGAAAGATCACATGGTTGCGATTGGTGAAGCATCCCGTTTGAGTGGCGTCTCGATAGAAGCGATCCGTTACTACGAGCGCGAGGGGATCATCTCGAAAGCGGGACGGACGGCAGCTGGACGTCGAACATACTCAGACACGGAGATATCGGAGCTTCGCTTCATCAAACGCTGCCGCGACCTCGGGTTCTCGATCCACGATGCTGTTGCGCTGCGAAGCCTGGCTCATGAGCCAGCAGGCGCGTGTGAAACGGTAGAGCAGCTTGGACGCAAACATCTCTCGGAAGTTCAAGCCAAGCTGGCAGAGCTTCTGCAGCTAGAGAGTGCCTTAGTCGAGTTGGTCGCAAACTGCGAAAAAGGCCGCCGCGACTGCCCGATGCTCGACGCGCTCATGGGTCAAAATCCATAGGTTCTTGTGAGAGAGTTTTGTCCGCTATCCTTGATTCTCTGCCAAGTCACTCCGCGCGTCGCGGATGATCATCCACGACGAATGCAGGAACAGCCCTGCAATTGCGAAGGCCACAATTAGGTCGGGCCAGGCGCTTCCAAGCCATGCGACCAGTCCGGCGGCGATCACCACGGCGAGGTTGCCGATGGCGTCGTTGCGGGAGAACAGCCAGACCGCCCGCATGTTTGCGTCCCCCTTACGGTGTTTCAGGAGCGGCAGGACCGCAAGGATGTTCACGATCAACGCGCCCACTGCGAAGGCTCCCATCAACCCGGCTTCGGGCGTCGTCTGATTGAGAACGCGCCAAAGCGTGCTGCCCACAACGCCAAGGCCCAGAAACCCCAGAAACACGCCCTGGATCATCGCCGACCGCGCCCGCCATATCAGGCTCCAGCCGATGGCGAGCAGACCCAGAAAGGTGATCGCGCCATCACCCAGAAAATCGAGCGCGTCCGCCTTCAAAGCCTGCGACCCGGACAGGAACCCGCCGAACATCTCGACCGCGCCGTAGCCGAGATTGAGCAGGACCACGATCCAGAGGGCGCGGCGATAACTCGGGTCCTTGTAGGCCGGATCGGAGGATGTGTCGCCGTCCTCGATCTTCTCAAAGCCGTAGCCGGTCGCATCGAGCGCGGGCCGCACCTTCGACAAGTCACCCTCCGCGATCCGCAATGTCATGACGTGGGTCGCGGCAGACACCTTCACATCGCTGGTCGCCACGCCCGCAGACCGGGCCGCGCGCTCGATCTCGGCGGCGTCCTTGGCGCAGTCCATGCCCTGCACCCGCATCCGGATCGGTGAGGATGCCGTAGGCAACGTGCTGTTCTCGGCCTGGCTCATGTGCGATCCTCTTCGAGGTGGTAAGCGAAAGGGTTAGCCGCTGACGTATCAGTGGATAATGATATGATGACGAACGACGCGCAAGGCGATCTTTTGGCAGCCGACGCTTTGGAACTGCGGGCAAAGCTCTTCCGGGGTCTCGGCGATCCCAGCCGTCTGGCGATCCTTGATGCGCTGGTATCAGGCGAACGCAACGTGCAGGAAATTGTCGGACATACTGGGTTGGGTCAGCCGAACGTCTCGAACCATCTGCGCTGCCTTCTCGACTGCGGGCTGGTTAGCCGCCGCAGCGAAGGTCGGTTCGTTCGGTATCGGCTTGCTGACGGACGGATTGCCGGTCTCGTCAAAGATGCGGATCGGCTTCTTGCCGCGACAGCCACCGGACTCGACAACTGCAAGCGCTACACAGAGTAGGTGTTCATCCGTGCCGCTCCTCGCCATGCCCGCGCCCGCCGAACTCGGACGGCTCGTCGCAAGCGTGGCGCGCACATTCCAGCTCAAGCGTCGTGTGCTCGATGTCGAACCGGTCGGCGAGTGTCGTCTTGATCCTATCTTTCACTGAGTCGGCGTCGTTCCAGCGGCCCTCTGCGATGACGACATGCGCGTCTAGTGCCGCACGGTGTTCGTCCATCTGCCAGAAATGCGCGTGGTGTATGCCCGTCACGCCGTCGACACCGCGCACGGTCTCCAAAACCGCCTCCGTCTCGATCTCGGGCGGCGAGCCGAGCATCAGTATACGGATCACGGGTCCGATCTCCCGGAACGATTGCCACAGGATGTAGCCCGCGATCAGCACCGTCACGAGCGGGTCGATCAGCCGCCAGTCGTAGAGCAGGATCAGCGTCCCCGCGACAATCACCGCGACGGAGCCGAGCGCGTCGGCGACGTTGTGCAGGAACGCCGCGCGGATGTTCACGCTGGATTTGGACATGGCGTAGGTCAGCGCCGCCGTCACCGCGTCCACAATCAGCGCGATCCCGGCGATGATGACGATCAGCCACCCCTCGACCGGCTGCGGATCGGCGAAGCGCATTGCAGCCTCGTAGAGCAGGTAAAGGCCGATCACGATCAGCGTGGTGTAGTTGATGAGCGCTGCAACGACCTCGACCCGACCGTAACCGAACGTCATGTCGGCATCGCGGGGTCGCCGCGCGATCTTCCGAGCCGCGAAGGCGATGATAAGCGAGATCGCATCGGAGAAGTTGTGCAGCGCGTCGGCGATCAGGGCGAGTGAGCCGGAAACGATGCCGCCGACGATCTGAGCAACCGTCAGGCCCATATTGACTGCGATGGCGGCGAAGACCCGGCGATCGCCCGCTTCCGGATCGACGTGATGATGATGGCCGTGGCCCATGACGGCGGCTCCTTTCGATTCGTATCGTTACAGGGTAGATACGATCTACAGCGACTGTAGGTTCAAGGGGCGACATGAAAGAATATTCCATCGGGCAGATGTCGCGCCGGACGGGCGTGAAGGTCACCACGATCCGCTACTACGAAAGCCGGGGTCTGATCCCGTCGCCCGCGCGCACAACAGGCGGGCAGCGGCGATACGACGAAGCGGCGCTCGAACGGCTTGCCTTCCTGCGTCACGCGCGGGAACTGGGCTTTGGTCTCGATGACATCTCCGATTTGATGGCATTGGCAGAAGCACCGTCAGAGGCCTGCGCCCCCGCCCATGAGATCGCGCGCAAGCAGCTCGCGGCGGTGGACCGGCGGCTGTCCATCCTCGCGCAGCTTCGCGAAGAGCTGGTGCGGATGGCTGACGCGGATGATCCGGGCCATGCCGGGAAGTGCCGCGTCATCGAGGTTCTGGGGGATCACCGGCTCTGTATCGGTGCGCACGACCTGCCTGGCGAAACTTCTCAAATGTCATGAGTTACCGTCGCCGCGCCAACTCGCGATAAAGCGCCGGTGGTGACACGCCGATCTGTTCCGCGACCTTGATCCACTCGCCTTTCTCCGGCTCTCCGTGAAGGTCAAGCCAAGCGTCCAGCCTGTCGGAGACGCGCCGCAAACGCAGTATCTCGACGCGCGCGCGCTGTGTCTGGACTTCTCGGGCGTGGGTTTCGACGAGGCTCAGGGCCGCATTCGGTTGATCGCACAAAGCCGACAGAAAGTCGGCACGGAGTATGGTTGCCACCTCGGCACGCGTTCGCGCAACCGCATCGCAATGGTAGGTTTCAGCTAACAGGGACGCCTCGGCCAGCGCAGCGCCCGCCGTCGCGATATGTAAGGTAAGTGAGGTTCCGTCTTTCATCGGACGTTCCAGCGCGACCGCGCCTTTGCGGACCAGATACATGCGGCTGACCCGATCCTCCCGTCGGAACAGGGTCTCTCCTTGCTCAAGGGCACGCTGAGGCGCGTTGTCGAATATATGCTGCCAGCCGGACATGATAGAAATCATACGCGCTTTCAAGCGCATTCGGTAGGGTTTGATGGAGGCTCCAGCGAGGAATGAGAATGCGAAGAAAGGTGATCTTAGCCGCAACGGCCATTTTGGGCGGCGCAGCCATTGCATTGGCACAGACAGCAAACTCGGATCACGGTGAGCCGATGGATCATGCGGCGCATGGCCGGGAAGGCCACGCTGGCAGCTTGACATTAACCGAACCGGGTCAGGGCGCATTCGCGGCGCTCTCCGAAGTGGTGCGTGTGCTGGAAGCCGATCCTGAAACCGATTGGTCTCGGGTCGATCTCGCGGGGCTGCGGGCGCATCTGGTCGATATGGACCGGCTGGTGTCGGATGCTGTGGCGACGGAAACAGACCTGCCGGATGGGTTGTTGATGATGGCGACGGGCGATGCGGAAACGATTGCCACGCTGCGGCGCATGGTTCCGGCCCATGCCGTGCAACTTGCGCGAGATGACCGCTGGACAGTGGACGCAGCCGAAGTCGAAAACGGCGTCGAGCTGCGCGTCACCAGCGATGATCCCGGCGTTGTCGCCCGGATCACGGGACTAGGCTTCTTCGGCCTGATGGCGAGCCAGGACCATCACCGCGAACACCACCTGATGATGGCCCTGGGGGAAAACGCGCACGCCCATTGATGCCCGCGACAGGATGTATCGCGGGTTGCGGCTTGCAAATATCCGCATACCCCATGTAGGTATGTGGCATGGGTTTGATCCGGCTACTTCTTGTCGTCTTGGTTGCGCTGTCCGCTTCGGTCTCCGGGGCGATGGACGCGGGCCATATGCCTGCTCCCGAGCATAGCCACGCGGCGATGGATAACATGATCAACGATCAGCCCGTCTGCTGTTCGGAAAGCACCGAACGCTCCCCAACCTGCCATGCGCTTCCCGCACTGCTTCCCGGTGCGGGCCAACACGACGATGCCCCCGTGACCTGCGAGGATGTCTTCACCGCCGCGAGTCTGTTGTTGACGGGCATCGAGCCGTCCGGCCCTCTCGATCCGCCACGCGCGGCGTGATGCCAGCCGCGTCCCCCGTGTCGCGGTCCCTTCGTTGCAATCACACCAGAACGGGCAGAGCCCGTGCGTATTTCTGTCGAGAGGAAAAGACATGAAACCGAACAAAACACTACTCGCCTTCACCCCTGCCGCCGCCCTTTCGCTTGGCCTCGCCTCCTTCGGCGCAGTCGGTATGGCCCATGCGGATGACCATTCCAGCATGGCCGATCATGGCACGATGCACGTGACCAAAAGCCCGACCTGCGGCTGTTGCGGTGCCTGGGTCGCCTTGGCCCGCGAGGAAGGCTACGACATCGAGGTCACGGACACGCGCGATGTGACCAGTGTGAAGCTGGAAAACGATGTGCCCGGCACGATGTGGTCGTGCCATACTGCGGTGATCGACGGCTATGTGGTCGAAGGCCATGTCCCGTTCCCGGCCCTCGCCAAGCTGCTCGAAGAACGCCCCGAGATTGACGGGATCGCGGTCCCCGGAATGCCCGGCGGCTCTCCCGGCATGGGGGATGATCTGACCGCGCGGTATGACGTGCTGGCCTTCGGTGGCGACGCCGGTGAGGGCGAGGTCTTCTACCAGGCCGGTCTGTGAACCGGACGGTCGCGCTCGGTCTGGGGGTAGTGGTTCTTGCGGGAGCCGCTGCCCTCACCTTCGGGTGGGGCGCCTCGGCACCGGCCCGGACCGTGCTTATGCCGTCCGACCCGGACGTGGTGGCCCTTGGACAGACGATCTACTCCGAGAACTGCGCCTCCTGCCACGGCATGAGCCTCGAAGGTCAGCCGAACTGGCGCTCGCCCGGCCCCGACGGGCGGTTTCCCGCACCGCCCCACGATGAAACCGGACATACATGGCACCATGACGGCGACACGCTCTTCCGTCTGACCAAGTACGGAACCGGCGCTCTGATCGGCGATCCCGACTACGAGTCCAACATGCCCGTCTATGAGAGCGTTCTGACCGACGACGAGATCATCGCAGTGCTCAGCTACATCAAATCGACATGGCCTGCGGACATGCGCGCACGCCACGACGAAATGGAGAACAGACAATGAAGCAGATAATTCTGGCCCTCGCGGCCATACTGGCAACCGCGGCAGCCGCGCTGGCCCATTCGAAGGCCGAAGACACGACACCGGCGAAAGAGGCAACGGTTGAGACGGTCGAGGTCATCGAGCTGCGCTTCGATGATCCAATGCGTGTCACTGCGATCAGCCTCACGGGGCCGGACGGCGAGATGGAAATCACCCGCGAAACCGGCCTTGATCCAGTGACGGAGTTTCGGGCCATGCCGCCCGAAGATATGCCAGGCGGAGCCTACACGGTCGATTGGCGTGGCCTGTCTTCTGATGGCCACCCGATGCAGGGCAGTTTCGACTTCACGGTCGCCGACTGACTGGTGGACGGGCTGTCCCCCATAGACGGTTGGGCGCTTCTGGCGATCCTCGCGAAAGCCGCCGGATATGCGGCGGCGCTCGTTGCAATGGGCGGGCCGCTATTCGTCGCGGTCTTTCGGTCTGCACCGGGTGACGTGCTGCGCGTCGCCCGGCAACTTGCCGTGGGGGCGGCGATTCTCGGTCTGGCGGTGTTGGCGCTCCGCTTCGGCATTCGGTCTGCCCGTATTTCCGGCATGGGTTTCGAAGGTGCTGTCGATCCCATGATGCTGGGCCTCGTCTGGGACAGCCCTCTCGGGACGGCGGCGCTCTGGCGCGGGGCGGGTGAGTTGCTGATCCTCGCTGTGCTGATCGAGGGGACCATCGGCCTGACGGCAAGCCTTCTGGGCGCACTGCTGGTGGCTGTGTCCTACACGCTGGTCGGCCATTCCCTGGGCGATCCGCGCTGGCTTCTCGCGGTGCTTGTTGGTGTGCATCTGCTGGCCGGGGCCTTCTGGATCGGCGCTCTCGCACCCTTGCATCGCGCGGCGGGACTGACCGGCGGCACGGTCCTGCTGCACCGCTTCGGCATCATTGCCAGCGGAACAGTGGCGGTTCTCATTCTCGCTGGCCTGACCTTCGCATGGCTGATGATCGGCTCGTTCGGCGGCTTGTTCGGGACCGCCTATGGCTGGACGCTGATTGCCAAGATCATCGTCGTCACCGGGCTTTTGGGGCTGGCCGCAAATAACAAGCTCCGGCTCGTGCCGGCTCTCGCCTCCGGCGATCCGACGGCTTCCACTAACCTGCGCCGCTCGATCCGCATGGAAATCATCGCTGTCGCCCTGATCCTGCTGGCGACGGCCACTCTCACTTCGATCACCACGCCCCCGGTGAACCTGTGACTGGAAAACCGAAGATGACACATATCTCACGACGCACATTCCTGACCGGCGTTGCTGCTCTTGGCGGAACGGCTTTTCTCCCTCGAATGACATTTGCTGATACTGCTCTGCCGGTCCTGCGGGCCGCGCCGTCCACGGCGCAGCTTGCCCCTGCTGGGTATCGGGCCACGCCGGTCTGGGCCTACGCGACAAAGGGCGCGGGCATCATCCCCGGCCCGGAAATCCGCGTCACGGCCGGTGAGCGCATCCGGCATCAGCTCGTCAACGATCTGCCGCAACCGACCGCCGTGCATTGGCACGGAATCCGCATCGAAAACGCGATGGACGGGGCGGCCCCCCTGACGCAGGCTCCGGTGCCACCGGGCGAGACGTTCGACTATGACTTCCTGGCCCCCGATCCCGGCACCTACTGGTATCACTCCCACGACCGGGGGTTTGAACAGGTAGCGCGCGGGCTTGCTGGTCCCTTGATCGTGGAAGACCGGGAACCGTGGCTCGGCGAGCCGGGGGCCGCGACACGCGAGCTGACGCTGGTTCTGGATGATTGGCTGCTCGAGGGGGACGCCGCGATTGTCGAGGATCGCTGGGACGATCTTCATGCCGCTGCCCATGACGGAAGAATGGGCAACACGGTTACGGTCAATGGCAGGGCCTATCCCGATCTGGACATGCGACCGGGCGAGCGCGTGCGGTTGCGGATCATCAACACCGCGACAGCACGGGTCATGCCGCTAGCCTTGCCGGGTCTCTCGCCGCGTCTGATGGCGCTGGACGGGCACCCGGTTCCCCCGCGTGCTGTTGAAACGATCCTGCTCGGACCGGCGCAGCGCGCGGATGTGGTCATCGACATGCCTCTGGACCCGGATGTCCAGATTGCCTTGCTTCTCGATCCGGGCAATGAGGAATGGGTCGATGTCGCGGCCTTCGTTGCGACAGGTGAACCACTTGCACCTATTGAGGGTGAAGTGCGGCCGCTCCCCGCATGGAGCACACTTCCGGTCCCAGATTTATCCGATCCGCGGCGCGAGGTGCTGCTGATGGAAGGCGGGGCGATGCGCGGGATGCTCGAAACCCGATACCAGGGCGAGGTCATGGACTTCCGCGAGCTGGCCTCGAACGGCATGGCATGGGCTTTCAACGGCGTGGCGCACGGGATGGACGCGCCGATGTTCCGCGCGGCCCTTGGCCGGACGGTGCATCTAGAAATGACCAACCGCTCCATGTTCCCGCACGCCATCCACCTGCACGGCCATCACTTCGAGGTTCTGACCCGCAGCGGTGCCCTGAACACGCCGGGCGACGTGCGCGATACCGTTCTGATCGGTGCGGACGAAACGCTGGAAATCGCGTTCGTCGCGGACAATCCGGGACAGTGGATGCTGCATTGTCACATGCTCTCGCATCAGGAAGCGGGCATGATGGGCTGGTTCGAGGTTGCGTGACGTCCTGGTTTCCCCTTCTGGCCGGGGTCGGTCTCGGCGGTGCAACGGTTGCGCTCATGGCAATCGGCGGCGTGATGCATCAGCGCGGCACCTGGGCCACTATCATGGTGGCCATCGCGTCCTTCTACGTGGTTTTCGCGATCCAGACCGGGGACACACTGGAAATCGTCGTTCATACCGGCCTTGCGGCGGGCTTTACGGCTCTGGCAATCATCGGCGCGCGCACCTCGTCCTGGATCCTGGCCGCTGCCCTGCTCGGACACGGGATATTCGATGTGTTCGCCGGATCGGTCATTGCCAACCCCGCGCCGGGGTGGTGGGGACCATTCTGCCTCGGGATCGACGTGGTGCTGGCACTGACGCTCGCCGCTATGCTTTTGCGGGGGCGAACGCTCGATTGAGAACAGCTACCGCGAGGCTTTCTGTAAAAGCCCGATCAACTCGTCGAACTTGGCGCGCTGTTCTTCGGGATCGGCGCTCTCGATAGCCGCCTCGACACAGTGCTTGGCGTGGTTCTCCAGCACCAGCTTTTCGACCCCAAGCACCGCTGACCGGATTGCAGCCGTCTGTGCCAGGATGTCCATACAATAGCGGTCGCTCTCGATCATCTTGGCGACACCGCGCACCTGTCCTTCAAGCCGCGATAGGCGGTCCAGCGTCTTTTCCTTGTTGGCCTTCATCCGGTGGCGCTCCCTTTTTTGGAACCTTTGGCTGACATTCTGGTTATATACCCCATATGGGTATATTAAGGAGGCAGACAATGGCTCATCGAGACGACCTTACAATGGTTCCGGAAGACACGCATCAGGATAGCGAAGGCAGTAAAGGTAGCGGCTATGGCCGGTTCTTCGCGATGATCGGCACCTCGACAGTAGTCATGTATGGCCTGATGTACCTCAACACCTATGTCCTGGATCACGTCTTTTTTTCGCAGACGCGCATGTGGATGGCGCTCTACATGGGCGGAATGATGGCGATCATCATGCTCGCTTTCATGCTCGGCATGTATTCCAACCGGAAAACCAACATTGCGATCTTCGCTGGCGCAGCCATCGCCTTTGCCGCCGGTCTCTACCTCGTCAGGTCGCAGGATACGGTGGGCGATGTCGCGTGGATGAAAGCGATGATCCCGCACCACTCCATCGCGATCCTGACGAGCGAGCGGGCGAACATTTCCGACCCGCGCGTGCGCGAACTGGCCGATGCGATCATCGAGGCGCAGCGCGGCGAGATCGCCGAAATGCAGCACTACATCGCGGAGATCGAGGCCAACGGGGATGCGCCCGCTGGCACGCCCCGCACCGAACCCTGAGACGAAGGAGGCACATCATGCCAAAGGACACCCGCGACGTTGCTGACGTAACGACCGACCCCGCGACCGCCGCAACCGGAAAGACGGCCGTTCTTTACCGTATGGCGCTGCCGGACCATCTGTGTCCGGCGGGTCAAAAGGCGCGATGGCTGCTGAAGTCAAAGGGCTACGATGTCGATGATCGCCTGTTCCGCGAACGGCCCGAAGTTGATGCATTCAGGGAGAAATACGACGTTCCCACCACGCCGCAGGTGTGGATCGAAGGTGAACGTGTGGGCGGTTACGATGCCCTGCGCCAGACGCTTACCGATTACGACCCGGATGCGACAACCTATACTCCGGTGATCTATCTTTTCGCAGTCGCCGCCGCGACGGCGCTCGCGCTCTCCATCGGATTTCTCGGCGCAATCTCGTGGCAGACGCTGGGTTGGTTCATCTCTGTGTCGATGATCCTGCTGGGGATGCAGAAGCTGCGCGACATCGAGAGCTTTACGACGATGTTCCTGAACTACGACCTGCTCGCGCGGCAGTGGGTGCCCTACGCCTATATCTATCCGTGGGTCGAGACCGGGGCAGGTATCCTGATGACGGGTATGCTGCTGACCCCGCTTGCCGCCCCCGCGGCGCTCTTTATCGCCACGGTCGGTGCGGTCAGCGTGTTCAAGGCGGTCTACATCGACAAGCGGGAGCTGAAATGCGCCTGCGTAGGCGGCAACTCGAACGTGCCGCTCGGTTTTGTCAGCCTGACCGAAAACCTGATGATGATGGGGATGGCCATTGTCATGTTGGTGTTGACGGTTGCTTAATTTTGGTTGGCTGTAAAATATGTCGTCTCAAGAGGATGTCGCAACAAGCTGCGAATGTTTGTTTGCAGCATAAGCGGACTTTCAAATCGTGGTGACGTAGGTCGGCTCTGTCCCGCAAAGTGGCCACGCTAGACATAATATTTGAATGGCTGTGGTCCGCCCTCCCGTGCCGAACCCATCACAAGTATGTCGCCGACCATCTTCGCAAAGCGCACTGTTACCGGCAGCCCGTCGTTGAAATTGCACGAGTTGTAGTTAATCTTTGTCAATCCCATGATGTCAGCAAGTACCGTCCGCATCTCTGGCTTCTGATGCTTTGAGCGCAAGATTGTCACCATAAGCGGGTTAGGTGTTTCAGGCCCGATATACGTATCTAGCTGCGGGACGTAACCGCTCGTCCAAAGGTAGGCGTTCTTCTCGTCTAAATTTAGAGCCGTTCCTCTGATCACGGGGTAGTCGCCTGCACGAAAGAGCTTTGCGTCACCACCCGTAGGTCTGATCCGTACACCGACGACGTTCGTTCCCTTCGGAGCCGCCTGACAGAAGGCCTGCCACTCCTCGTCGTTGAATGACGCTTGCCCATGGATGAAGAGTTCCTTGGGCGACTCGGTGTGCAGATCCCGGTACGCTTCTATCACAGTCCCTAGAAGTTCTTTCGCGGCGTCAGCGTTTAGATGGTATTCGTACTCGCCGGTCTTCCAAGGGCCATTCGCGCCGCGGAACACCACGCCATCGCCTTCACTCAAAAACATCTGCGCCGCGCAGCAGACGTGATTATCGCGGTTGTTTGGGAGGTTTTTGTAGACCATCCCGATGTAGCATACTCCTTCGCGCACGTTCGACAGCCGCCAGGGCGGACGGTCCTGAGTCTTATAGTAAAGCCCCGTCGCGATGTTCCACGCCACTGTCGCAGGGTCTTGGGTGGTTCGCTTCGGATAGCCCGCACTGTTGAGGAACGCTGTCGGCTCAAGGGTCGACTCGCGCAGGATCTGAGAGGGCGCGATCGAGAGCAAAGTCGCCTTGATGTGCCTACGGAAGTCGGGAATGTCGTCAAACACGTCCTCGATGCGCGGATCGAACCGTTCGTCCATAAAAAGGAACGACTGGGGTGACCTTGCGCGCTGCTTCTTGGGCGTTTTTCCTGCGACCAGGGTCAAACCGGTCCGCCTCGATTCCGGACGGCAGCGCTCGTAGACTATCTCGGGCACGACGAACATCCATACATCAATCGAACCCTCCTCGTTGCGCCTGAACTTGTGGACGCGCTCAGTGTAGATACGGGCGACCGCATCGACGGCCTCGTGCATGTTCTGCACCCTGGTCGCGCGCTCGATGGCGTCGAACTCGACCGTCAGGGACCTGAGCCGATCTGGATCGAAAGTAATGCCGAATGTCTCTTCGAGCCCGGCGAAATCCGCGAGATGAAGACGGTCCTTCTTCTCCGTCGGCCCCGGAGGCGGCACCGGTATCCCCGAAAGCAGCCGGCGGCTCCAAGAGCGGAAGTGGCCAATGCCGTCCGACGTTCCGACAACCCCAATTCGAACCTCTCGAAGCTTCCTTGGACCGTCATGAGGTCCATATAGGTAAAGGCCATCCTTTGGGTGATGGCTCCTCTGGTCATGGCAGAAGTCGAGTTCTGGCTCGTCGAAGTGATCTACGATCAAGTTTGCCTCGGGAAACCTCATGTACCGTCTCCTTCGGGCTCCGCATCTTCGTCGTCAGCCGCTGGCCGCCCGAGCGTGCTTTCGTCCTGCTCTTCGGCATCAGGGTCGCCCACGTCAGGAAGAGCTGTGCTGACCGGTGACGTGAAGAGAAGGGGCTCAGATGAAAGTAGCATGTCCAGGCCCGGAGCCAGCGAAACCCGAATGTAGGCCGAATCGCCGGACATGATCTGAAGGAATGCCAAAAGCCGTCCATGCCATTGCTTGTTGCGCCAACCCTTGCAGCCCGATCTGCGAAGGCGATGCATCTTTTTCGGGTCATCTATGCGTTCGCCCTGCTCCGTATCGTTGTCCTTCGCGAAAAGGACGCGCGCCTTCAGGCGGAAGTGCCAGAAAGGCCAGTTCCGAGGGGTCGCCGTCACCCCATAGGACCAGACATGCTTTCGGGCGATGTTGCGCAGCATCGACGACCGGCGTTCGCCCTGCCGACCCCAGGGCACCCGTTCACCGATCCCGACCTGATTGGGGGACACATGGAAACCATCGCCGTTGGAATACGCGTAGGCGACCATGCCGATCTTCCTGCAGTGCCGTTCCCATCCGTCGCGCAGCAGGCCCGTGAGCATGTTCGACAGATCGCGCCCCGCGACGCCGATCTCGGGCATACCCTTATCCACCGCATCCACAACCGGCACAGAGGTCCGCAGGCGCACCTTCGCCACACCTCCGAGGCTTTCCTCAACATCAGGGGGTGCAGCGAAGGTGACCACGCCTCGCTCATGCGCGACGGCGGGAAACGACAGCCCTCGCACCCGCCTCTTGAGGACGTCGGTTTGGACCGCTCCCGTCGCCTCGTAGAAGTGGAGTTCATCGGGCATTTCCAAGATCTGGATCCAATTCGAGGCCAAGGACTCTGGCTCGCGCACCAGCGGAACAGCACCACGCTTGCGGAAGCTGTCCCATTGAGTTGCGACCGCAATATGCTCACGCCGGCGCGTCACGCCTTGGCGGCGCAGCGTCTCGAGAAGCTTCGAAAGCCCTTCTGCCCAACCCCGCGCGAAATCGGCAGGTGTCGAATCGCGGAGGCCATCAATCTTGGCCCCCTTCTCGATTCGTAGCGGGATTATCAGGCGAGTGTCGCCGAGACTTGTGGCAAGCGTTTTGGCCCTGTCGATCAGATCCATCGCGTCCTCGTTGGCGCGGGTGGCCGCGCCCGCCACCGCCAGCACCTTCGCAGCGCGGTGCTCTAGCGCCACGCCAATCTCCTTGTGCCATCTGTCTCCAGGCTCAAGGGTCAGGATCTCGGAAAAAACGCGATACCCGTGCGCTTCGAGTTTTGGACCGAGCCATAGAATGAACTGATCGTGGTCGGGGCGTGCTCCGACGAGGAACAGGGTGTCCCGCTGTGGTTCCTCCTCTACCTGTCCGCCGATTTTCGGCTTCGGAAGCAACGCTTCCAGGACAGATGGAGGCTTCACGCGGCCCTCGCGCTCATCCAGCGTTTCATTTAACATCCGCTTCAGCGTGCGCCCGCTCTCAGGAGCCCACAATTTGGGATGAGCCTCTTCGATGTCCGGATGGGCTCGCAGCAACGCTTCGAGATCCTCGCGACCAAATATATCGCCCGAAGATCGAATGGCAGGGCCACAAATCTCCACGAGGTCCTGCTTTCGCTGTGGAGTCATCGCCACGGATGTCGACAGGATGTAGCGATCTGGCTCCAAACGATCAATCTTCGCTCGCTCCGTCGACATCTCACGCCTCAAAGCCGCAATGGCAGATTTCTCGTACCTCTTTGCCTGGAGGATCGTCAGCTTTCCTGCCTCAGGCGCGTGGCGTCCATCTATTCCACCATCAGCTCCTTCGCCGAACTGCTCAAAACGGATCCCCAGCTTCCGACCGATAAGGTCGGCTGACAGCGCCTCAAACTCGGAGGGCGATAAAGCAGCGAAATCGATAGGCATAACAGCCATATATCGTCATTCAGTGCTCTTTGCACCCAAGATTTATTGCACGAGTATATGGATTTGGTATTCAACCGCAGCGCTGGAAGGTACTTGCAAAGTGGGTGGGCTGGACCTCATCGACCTACTCTAATGTTTTCCAGAACAAATATCTTCGGCACCGAACGACTCAAATCGGTGGTGCAATTCCTCGCATCAAACTAAATCGTTCCATGTTATTCGGCGCCATGTGAGCCCCGCATTTCGCACGTGGTCTTCGAACGGATGACGCGCCTCATGATCTTTCTGCCCATTGCAGACACCGATGACGTGCCGCGCGCCACCCTCGTGCAGTCGCGATAGGGTGGTGCGCAACTCTTCTGCGCCGTCGCAAAATTCGTCGTCCATGCTGTAGATGATGGGCGCAAAGCCGGCGATCAATTTTTCGAGCGCCTTGACCTTAAACCCAGCCATTGCGACTTGCCCCTCAACCATTAGGACAACGTCAAAAACCAAGCGCCCATGAGACAAGATCTGATGCGGATCGGCTATCGACCCCAATTCCAGGTCGAGGGGCATCAGTACCGTATACGCCATCTCTGCCTCGGCGGGTGTCCCTCTCAGCCCTGAGTAGCGATACTGGTGGCACAGCTTCCGCAGCAATTGGGTCGCATTTTGCATCGGACAATGGCGCGCGTCCTCAATAACCCTTGGCGGGCCATCATGATTGGAGATCCAAAGTACATCCCGCGCTTGGCGGCTGAAGTCAGCTGGAATTGGTCCGATGTTCCCGATTGTGGATAAGCAGTTGAGCGCGGATTTCAGGTCTCTCACGCATGTGACATGGGGAGGGAATACATCCTCCATATCGGAAGGCATGATATCGTCTGCGCCCGCAATCATGATCGTCGGCAACCCGGTCCTAATTGCATCGTTAAAGAGCGTGTCCACAAATTCCTGTGGCGGCAACTCGGCCAGGCTCTCGGTTACACCGACCGACCGCAGGTCGAGCGCGATCAATTTTGGGCGGCTTTGCACGCGGGTGGCTGTGTCATGTGTCATTGTTCGGTCCGATTCCTAACCGACTGAGATTCACACAAACCGCCCCTATGGCGATAGTACAAGGGCTTACAAGTGAGCTCGCATGGAAATCCGATAGATACGTTGTGGATATCGGTGGCGCAGGCTCGGGCGCGGAGGCTGGGGTAGATAATGCCAGACAAGGGAATGGTCGGGGGTTTCATGGCGGCCTCCTCAATTCAGCATCGGTCGATGGGCCAAGGTCTCCGCCCTGTCCAACATCCGGCTGACCGTCCGCAAGCTCAATCGTGCGTTTGAGATGGCACCGCAATCGAAGACATCGACCAGGGCCTGCAGCGCAGGTTCGGGGAGGCCGCGTCGTGTTCCTTCCGCGATCGCGAATTGACGAAGTTGCTCCGGCGTCAGCTCCGGCAGGTCCAGAACGACGCAGCGGCTTTGAAACGGCGCTGGTAAGCCCTTGCGGCCGTTGGCCGTCAGGACAAAGTTCACCCATGACATGTCCATTTGTATTTGAAAGAACGGGCATTGCCATTCGCGGGCCGTCATACGTTCCAGCAGCGGCAGCAAAGCATCGGTGAGCGTATGGCGTGAGCCTTTGTTCGAATACACCTCGTCAGCCTTCTCGACCTCATCCACGATCATCAGCGGCCCCGCGTGACGGTCCCGCAGCACCGTTTGCACCAGCTTGCCCGGCGATGCGCTGCCCCAGCCCTTTTGCAGACCGACGATGGAGAATGCGGCGGGTTCTCCTGTGGCTTCGATCTTGGTCGTTGGCACATTCAGATGATGTGCCAAACGTCGTGCCCAAAAGCTCTTGCCAATCCCCGGTGAGCCGGCCAGCACCAGCGGATTGAACCGGACACCAGGTAGCCCTTCGCGCGCTGATGCGCGCAGTCCGTGCCACACCGCCTCCGTCGCGGGGCCCATCCAAGGCATTTCCGCATGCAGGGCCGCGGCGATCTCGTCGGCTTCGTGCTCGGTAGTGATTTTCGCGACCGGCAAGCCCCCGCGCAGGGGCGTCAGGCGAGCACGGTTTTCTTCACTCAGATGATACATGCCCGTCTTGGAATGCGCCCGTTCGAGCAGCCGCATGGCACGGCGTTTGATGCGGCGGCGATCAGTCTCGTCGATCAGGTTGTAGAGCGGAACCAGGTCTTCCTCCGTAATCTTTCCCGCCGCCAGATCAGCCTCTTGTGCCTCTCGGCGGAAGCGCTTGAGGAATCTCGTCCAACGCTCCTCGATGTCGCGGAGCTTGGCGATGTCGTCCATGAAGGTGAGGTTGTGAAACGGTATTGTCGTCGTGGCGCGGGTCATGGTGGAGTCCTTTCAAGGCGCGAAGACGTCTCCGCGCAGGTCGCCCACGCCGAAAGCGATTGAGCGATGAGTGATGAAAGGTTCCGGAACCCTGAGGAACTTTTAGGGAACATCAGCGACGCATAGCAAGCCCTCGGCACGACGGGCCAATGCTGCGGTCAGCTTAAAGACAGCTCATGCGTCGAAGATAAGTAACGTGTTGATTGCAAAATAAAACCACCGAAAGCTGCGCTCTCGGTGGTCATTTGATCTGTGCCGAGAGGTCAAAAAACCAACCGGAATGGACACGTTATGCTATGTCAAACATCAGATGTGTGGAGACATAGCAAAATGTGACCATTCTGTCACTCCTGGGCGCTGATTTCATTGGATAATTTTAGCCCACTGGCGGCTAAAATGACCTTTTGCACAGATCAAATGGCCATCGAAAGTTCGAAAAAATGCCGCCCGAAGGCGGCAATTTGGTAAATCGTTGGGCTTTCACCCCGCTGAAGCCACTTCACCCCATCCAGAACCGAATCTCATCGGACGCATCTGGCGGCGGATCTGCGATGCATGCCATGATCTCATCAGGTGAAACCAAGACCGCTTCGAATCCTTGGCAACCCTGAAGCCGATAGACCCTTGGCAGAAATTGGCCAAACAGCATTTCGAGAATGGCCCTTAAAGTAACCCGAGATTTCTCCGCAGCTTTGGCGAGATTGACGTGGGTTTCGGGAGGCTCATCTACAAGCGGGCCGGCACCTTCGATGAACTTGAGCGTCCGTTGAACCGACCGTCCGTCGATCGACTTCCCCAGCTTGCTTTGCAGCTGACCGTGGTCCTGAATTCTCTTCAGCTGTCCTAATGAAATCAACTCAGCCACGATTGGACGTGATGCAGAGAGCATATCCGGCACCTGCGTCACCGGTACCGCGCGCTTTGCCCTGTCGATCAGGACCTTCGCCTTGGCATAATCGGCAACCACATTCCGAGCGCTCTTCTGCCCCTCTTCATCCCCAATCAAACCGGCAACGCGTAAGACATTGGCCAGTGTCTTCGAATGCAATCCCTCAGCCTTCGCGATCGACGTGATGCTAGACAACCGTGGATGTGCAACCGGCTTCCCGAGCAGCATCTGGCCCGGGACCAGAGGAACATGTTCGATGATAACATCTCGAACGAGGTCACGAATTGGCCCGGGATCCTTTGTCAATCTGCTGGAGAACAACCACCCGTAGAGCATGCCAAATGCGCTGCGTGGGCTCGGATGCCCGTTCTGTCGGAGACAGCTTGTAAGGGTTTCGGCCAGAACGGCCCGAATTGCATCAGGACCCCCCTCCAACAATGACCAACCAGTGCGGCTCGCAGCATCCCACATGTCTTCCGTCATGTCGGTTGCTTTTTTGCTAGGTCCGTAATGCAAAAGGCCACCCAGCATTTCACTGGCACGGCAGACTTGGTCGACCCTCTGATCGTCCAGAAAGACAGGGCCAGTCTCACCCGCCAACCGGCGTTCGATATATGTCTGCAAAGGAGACGGCTCTCTCCGGGCACGTGTCTTCGCAACCTCCAGCTGCTCCGCGAGTGCTTCCGGCATGGCCTGAAGCTCGTGAAGCATGTCGCTCCACTTGCCCATACGGATGTCGCTCATTGGCAGATTGTGTTTCGGACAGGTCCGATAGGGTGCCAGCCGCCACTGAACCCGATGGCGCATCGCCTCACTAGGATGCTCGCAGCCGTCGACGTCCTCAGCAATGCAGAGCGGGCAAAACCGGGTCACGGGTCCCGTGGTGAACTCTGCTGAGAACTCTTCGCCGCGCATCTGAAAGTGGCGATGTCCGACAGCGACGATACTGTTGTGGACCACCCCTGCTGGATCTTCGCCAGCTTTGGCACAGAGCGTCTCGACCGCCTCAAGCTTGGCACGCGCAAGATCGGCAGCCGGGATCCCCAGATCGTTCAGAAACGGCACGACGCGGCCTCCCGTATGGAAGGCCGCCTGCCGCGATGCCCATGACATCGGCGTTTCACCAGTATGGAACGCGATTTTCGGAAACAGCATACTCATCAAGTGCGCGCCTTGCCTGAGCGGCGCTTGGAAAAGGCGGCGGCGTCCTCATCCGCATCTGGTTTGAGGAGCAGATAGTTGTCCGCATAGAAGACATTCTGCGACGCAAGACATGCCTCGTTCATCGCATAGGCGGAGGCAAAGTCGTCGATCGTCAAATGCTCCGCATTGCGGGCAATCGCGAACTCCATGGCAACCAGCAAAAGCTCGACAGCGCGGCCAAAGCGATACCGTGCGCCATGGAAAACGCGTGCAACAAGGTCGGCTTCCACTGGCGGCTCAAGGTCGACCCGCGCACAGTAATCCGCCATCACCGTGCGGAACATGTCTCCGTGCGCCGCCTCGGTGAGCTCCGGCAAAACCATCGCGGTGAACCGACGTTTCACCTGTGGATCGGTCCGAATGACCTGTGCAAGATCTTCGGTGCCAGACAGAATGACGGCGACAGCATCGTCGCCTTGCATCAACGATTTGAGGGCGCGCAGGATGGCCTTACGGTCTGCGCAGAACAAATCCTGGGCCTCGTCGATCCAAAGCACTGCGACGCCCAGCTTGCTCAGTCGATGGCGAAAGAGCTGCCAAAGAGACCATGCTTCCTGACGCGGGTTGGCATCGGGATATCCGGACCGCTCCAACAGCGCGAGCGTCATGCTCTTGAAGGTCGCAGGACTGGGCACCGGACACGCAATGACACGGGGCACCCCATCATCGGCCGGAGCCAGTTCGGGGATCTTGGTCAGCGTACGGTCCATCAGGTGCGACTTCCCACTGCCGGGATCCCCTACCAACATCATTCCACGGGTCTCCCCAGTCTTGGTGAAGAAGCGGGCTGTGGGGAGGAGATTGCCCTCCCCGTCCCGTGCGAGGAGCCGCTTGACGTGCAGGGCGGCCTCAGCATCCCAATCCAACCCGATGTGCAGTTTGCGGACTGCGTCCAGAGCGGCTTCCTTGTTGACGAAATCTTTCATGATCAGTCCTCCTCGAT
Source organism: Tateyamaria omphalii (assembly GCF_001969365.1). Lineage (NCBI taxonomy): Bacteria > Pseudomonadati > Pseudomonadota > Alphaproteobacteria > Rhodobacterales > Roseobacteraceae > Tateyamaria > Tateyamaria omphalii. The sequence continues at coordinate 2,555,211 of NZ_CP019312.1, forward strand.
CGTGATGTTGGTTGGCTTCGCAGGCAGATCCGAGGGTGCGGTCGCACCGCCAGACGGTTTTTTCGGCGCGTTGTGATCCATGGGAACACCGGTCAGTTCTTCCGTGGACGGAATATGATGGCCCAGTTCACCCTTCTGCTGAGCAGGCGCCTTGCGCTCGAAGAATTCGACCCCGGCCAACAGGTCCCGCTCGGCGCGCTCCATGCGCTCCTCGGACCAGTCTTCAAGGTTCAGGCTGGACGCCTGCTTCGCTTGCTCGTTGCGATCATTGATGGCCTTGATGGCTTCGCGCACCGCTACATTGTCCAAGCGGTTCGAGGTCGGGTTGGCCGAACGGGTATGCCGGATGGCCGTCAGCCAGGTCTGTGCAGCTACCCCTTTCAGGGAAGTGTCCAGGGCCGGAACTTCGAACCACTCCTTGCCCAATCGAACCAAAATCGTGCCGATGTCCTTTGGGTGCCACCGCACATCGACCATGTGCGGATCCTTGCGGCGCATGTAGGTCTGCAGGTGTTCTGCCTGGTAGCTTACCCCGAGGATCGTGATCCCGGTCTTGTCGAGGCGATACTGACGCTGCTGTCCAAAACACAGGCGCATCATCTCCATGTCCGGCGGAGGAAGAACCCCGTACTCCTTGCTAAGGCGACGCCACGCCTTGACGGGTGTCTCGCCATTCAGCCCACCGTGGGGCGTGTTGTGGTAGATGTCCGTCACCCAACGGATCAGGGCGAAGGTGAAGTCATCCAAGGTCAAGACGGCCCGCTTCTCCGGATCGGCATCACCTTTCTCGATGATGCTGCTGAAGGTGTGACCCGTCAGTCGTGGCGCGAAATCGCTTGCGAAGGTTCCGAACACCCGCTCGATGATACCGCGGTTCTCAGGCACACCGTTCATCGCCATTTCCCATGCGACGCCGAGATCGCTGGCCGACATGCGAAACCGCTGCGACTTGAAGGCCGCGCCGCCGTCGAAAACGATCAGTTCAGGCGTGCCATGCATGTCCCAAGGCGTCATGCCGCCCACAGCATCTGACCACGCGCCTTTGTTGGTCGTGATCATCTGCAGAAGCTGAACAGCCGCTTCCTCTCCGGGATTGCGGCTCAACACCATCCCAACGATGCAGCGCGTGGCACAACAGATTGCAGCGGTCAGTGTCCAGCGACCACACTTTTTGCGCTTAGCCTTGCCCGATCCGCCTTCATCACCTTCGACGTACAGACCCAGCGAGCGCTTCTCGTCATCCTCCAAGAGGTCATAAATCCCGCTGCTCTGCATCAGCGTCATGACATCGACCGTCCACTCGTCAATCTCAACGTGCTCCAAAGGCCGCGTCACCGTGACACCGTTCAGAACCGGTCGGAACTTCTTGCGTGCGGCGGCTTCCCCGTTGCGGGCCAATTCAACCTGATAGGGATCAAGCGCACGGATGGCGCGGCGCACGGTTTCGCGGCTGGGGATTGTGAGCGGCGATTGTCCATTCGCGGCGCGTTGCTCGTTGCGATCGTGGAAGCTGATTTGCACCTGCTCATGAACATGCTTGATTGTCGGCTTTTCAGGGGAGAGATACGTGCGCACCTCTTTCATCATCAGACCGATCGCTTCCGGGCCCATCCGGTTCGATCGGTTGCCACGGCAATCGATCCGGTCGACAAGACCGCTCCGGCCGAGGTTGTCCATGGCACTCAGCCAACGACGCAAGGTGCGCGGCGACGGACGAACGCTGAAGTCTTCTCCTTTTGGCAACTTCTCCTTCCCCGACGGGTTAAGATTGTCGGAAAGTTCCATGGCACGCCCCATCAATGCCGCCATGTTTGCCTTGATGGACTCGTCCGTGAATTTCAGAAGTCCTTCGCCGTGCATGTCGAGAGCAGCCTGGCAATACGCTTCTTTCTTGCTCGACCGAACCTTGATGCCACCGACGAGACCACCGTGAGCAGTGCTCATCTGCAATTGGCGCTTCGCAACGAAGTGCGGATCGAAATATCCACGCTCAACCCGGATCGCATGCGCATTTCCGAGCCGCTGCATGTCCTGATGAGTAAATTGCTGAGCGAGTTGCGTTTCATCATCGCGGACGAACACAAAGCCGACTTCTGTTTCCTGGTGGAGCCGGTAACCTACGCCTTCAATGGTGACGCGATCAAATTTGCCAAAGGCGTAACGGGCGTTTTGGTTGGTGAACGAGAGATCCATGGGAATTTCCTTTCAAGGGATCAGGCGGCATGAAGCCGCTGGACAGCCTGCCTAGGTCGGCAGGCGATTGAACTGAGTGAGAGACTGGAGAGGTCAGAGTGATGTCGGCAGAGTCTCTGTCAGGTCGTTGAACCATGCGTCGAACTTGATGCGCTCCAGCGGGTGGCGCGCGCGGAAAAATCCAACAGCAAAATCAGGAGTCTGGTCGCCAATCGGCTCAATGGCGCAGGGCGCATTATACAAAATGCAGGTCATTCAGTGTCCTTTCACCAGGCATAGAGAGGTCCAACCCAAGCGAGGGTCGCCTCGGCGGACTCAGAAAAGAGGGGGGGGAGGCCGGCCGCGCGGGATGGTTCACAGCGGGCCGACCTCAAGAGACGATGATCAGATCATGCGTGCTCGCAACACTTCGGTGCTGCGTTCGATGCGCTCGTGGCGCAGCATCTGAAGGTGGCCGGAACGGATCAGGCGCGCGACAGCTCGAAAACCCATCCCTTCGAGGCGGGTTCGATCCACCAGATCACCGATCGTTGTGACAATGGGCGCATTGGCCAACACGTCCCGAGCAACCGGATCGGCGAAAGCATCAGGGCGACGTACTGAGTGGAACAGCTTCGCATTGTGCAACTCGACCGGGCAGACGTCCTCTTCGGTGAACAAGCGGAAATCGTCCAGAAAACACTGGGCAATGGCCTGCTCTTTGATACGCGCGAGCTTGCACTCATAAGCTTGGCTGACCCGGCTCGCCGGACGAACGGCGTAGCCGCAGACGGTGCCATCGATCCGTGTGACAACGAGGTCGATGAAATGGTCAAAAAACTCGCCGTGTTCATCATACCATGCAAACTGAACCTGTTCGACGAGGTCCAAGGTGTTTGGACGGTAGCCCAACACCAGGGCAGCGTTGGTCTCGAGATGGCTTTCAGTGCCAAGGCGCACGCCTTCCTGATCACCCAAAACGAGGCCGCCGGTAAAGTGCTTGGTTGAGCCAACCTGGGTCTTACGGTTGCCACGGCTGAATGCGGGAAGGCGGATACCGCCGGAGGAGAAGTGATAGGACATGATCGTCTCTTTCTTTCGAAAATAGAAAAGGGAACGCTCTCCCGGAGAAGCCGGAAGGCGGTTGATCCCAGCGGCTGTCCAACCGGCTTCACAAAAGACGCTGGGCGCCGATGCGGGCCGGATGAAGACATGCCTTTCCCGTTCCCATCCGAAGATGAGTTGGTTGGGATCACTTGTGCGTGGATAAACCGATGTCCTTGAAACGACCGCTCTCAGGTGGTAGCTTCGTGTTAGAGATAAGAAGACTTCGGTCTTTTGAGATAAGTCGCGGTCTGTTGGCGCAGGCCGCGCTTCTCATTCTAGGGTCAGATCATTGTTGTTCCTTTCCGGTGTTTGGTTCTCGTCGTTGGCTGGGCTTAACGGTATCTAAAGCCACGCCTTGAGAAAACTTTTTTCTGTTTTAATTCAATGCCCTACAAAGCACTGGTAGATCCATTTTTCGCATATGGCACAGTAGTCAGATTTGTGCCGTTCGGAGATGGGTTTGCGAAATGCTGCGTCATGCCGCTCTTCGCCCAGTCCATCCAACCATGCGAAAATAATCCTGACTTTTTCAGTTAGTAATTTTTTCCGCGACATGAGCGGTCATTAATGTTCGAAAACGAAGCTAAGGAGGTACGCTGATCTGGCCCTGATTCGCAGGTAACCACCAACCGTTGGTTCAGCTTTTCTAGCGGACAGCAGTCAGGTAGCGATCGCTCGGCTTTCCGCCTATTCGTTCCGTTCCTTGACATTGTCTTCCTTTCTACGAGGCAAGCCATCTCTCTTTGGCTTGGTGCGTTTCAATAAAGCTAGAAGTGCTCAATCGAATTTGGAAGTGCTGCCGGGCTTATTGTTGTTCACTTGAGTCAGGTTGCGTAGCAGGTTTTTATGCACTTGAAACAGGTCGATACGCCAGCCTGCCAGTACTGCTGCGGCCGGCTAGTTCGTTATAGCCCACGCGCTGAAATGATCGGCGTGTGAGAAGGGCGGCGAGACATGTGAGAACACGGGGTCTTCTGAGGCTAAGATGAGCGCCCGCTTGATGCGGAGGGAAATTCAGCATCATGCTTACTTGCCAAATTTTAGCGAGTTGTCCTTAGGATCTTCGAAGTCATAGTAGTTCAGGAGATCCTCTAGACGGTCGCCGTTGTAGAGGTATTCGTCGAAGTCTTCATTGCAAAGCAAGCTACCCCAAAAGCCACCCATCGGCTTTTTCAGCTCCTCGAACATTTCCAAACGCAGCGTGCGGGCGGGGCGATAACTGAGGCCAACAAGCTCAGCGAAGCGATTGATCGTTTGGATGTGTGGTTTGTTGCCCGCCATAGTTTCAATAATAAACTCAGCTCCCTTGAAGCAACCAAGTAACGAAGCCCGCTTTCCGTACATCCGGCTGACGGATCTGCCTGTGTATTGGTGTCGACAATTCGGACACTCATATTTTCGTCGCGTCTTAATAATCCAGATGTCACCTTCGAAATCACACTTCGGGCATCGATACCCCAGCTTCCAGATCGTTTGGAATAGGACTTCCTCACAGTCTTCTTCCGTCAAGTATCGATCGGCAACTTTGCCCGGTTGGAGATTTGCGCTTAGGCCACGCCAGTGCTGGATATCAACTTCATCATCACTAATCCGAAGCATTACAGTGTTTTCCCCGCAAAAGTCACGAAAGACAGAGGCATATGCCGCATCGGGCCTGAGGAACGGGTGATTTCGGCAAGGCTTTGAGGCTTGCAAATCCCGCGGTTGCGCTTCTGGAGAGACCAATTTGAGGTTTCGGCAAACATACGTTTGTTTTCATCCCTTAGAAGTTCAACTCGTCATCAGATAATTTAACTTGCGCCGTCTGCAAAGGCGGGTTCAGCACATACTCGACCGCGCCCTCACGCGTTGCAAACCTGCCCCAAGATTTGGGGCGGGTATCCGTCGGTCCGATGTAAAATATCTCGCGACTCTCTCCTGTTTCGGCAATCCAAGGCTGTCTCACCCAAACGCGTTCGGCCTGGCTCTCCCAGCGCCGGATCGGGTCAATGTGGTCCATGAACGGCGGCTGCAGTGGATTTATCGGGATCCCCTGGATCTCCGCAACTGCGAATATCGGCCCTTCTTTGGTGTCGATCCTGATCATCTCATGGCTTCTCGCCAGACCCGTTCTCTCGGTAGCAGACCTCCGCGTCGTCGCGATCTCGCCCGAAATCCACATCTTTGTCGGCTTCTGATATCTTCTTCCTTTGCAGGATGGAAGAAAGCACCCTAACCTATGGCAAAGGATGCGAGAGATGCCTCAGCAGCAATCGAAACCGGCCAACCTGAACCTGAAGATCACCGAGGACGAGCGGTGGGCCTTCAAGGAGTTCTGCGTCAGCCAACGGATGAGTCAGGTGGATGGATTCCGCCTCGCGTTCAAGCTGATGAAAGAGCACTTCGAAGCAGAAGACAAGGAAGCCCCTCAAGGGCCAAAAGGACCAAGACATTGAGCGACGCGCAGACCAAGAACACCTCACTTGCAGACTTTATCTGGAAAAACGCCGACGACCTCTGGGGCGATTTCCGCCACACCGAATTTGGTAAGATCATTCTGCCCTTCACCCTGCTGCGCCGCCTCGAATGCGTACTTGCACCCACCAGGGAAGAGGTTCGTGAAACCGTCAAAAACCTGGGCGACAGCGGCATCGATATGGACGTGATCCTGCGCCAGCAGACCGGCTTTCCCTTCTACAACACTTCGAACTACGACCTTCGCAGCCTCGGCGCGACGCGCACGCGCGCCAATCTCGAAGACTACATCTCGCAATTCTCCGACAACGCCCGCGTCATTTTCGAGCAGTTCGATTTCGCCAACACCATTGCCCGCATGGACCGCGCCGGGGTCCTGTACAAGATCTGCCAGAACTTCGCCGCCATCGACCTGCACCCCGACACCGTGCCCGAGCGCACCATGTCCAACGTCTACGAACACCTGATCCGTCGCTTCGGCGCGGAGGTGAACGAGGCGGCAGAGGACTTCATGACGCCCCGCGATGTCGTCCATCTGGCCATCGAGCTTCTGCTGGATCCCGATGACCAGCTCTTCATCGAAAACCCCGGCCTCATCCGCACGCTCTATGACCCGACCTGCGGCACTGGTGGCTTTTTGTCCGACGGGATGGAGCACGTCCGCAACCTGCAGGACCGCTACTCCATCGCCCCCGTCATTATCCCCTACGGACAGGAACTGGAGCCTGAGACACACGCCGTCTGCCTCGCCGGTATGCTGCTCAAGACTCTGGAAACCGACCCCGGGCGCGACCTGTCCAAGAACATCGCCCTGGGAAGCACCCTGTCGGCGGACAAGCACCGGCCCGAGAAGTTTCATTACTGCGTGTCCAATCCGCCTTTCGGCAAGAAGTGGGAGAAGGACCAGGCCGACGTCACGCGCGAGCATAAGGAACAGGGGTTCGAAGGTCGCTTCGGCCCCAAGTTGCCCCGCGTCTCCGACGGCTCCATGCTCTTCCTGCTGCACCTGCTGTCCAAGCTCGAAAGCCCCGATAACGGCGGCGGGCGCGCGGCGATCATCCTGTCGGGCTCGCCCCTCTTCAACGGCAACGCGGGCCAGGGCGAAAGCGAGATCCGCCGCCACCTGCTGGAACAGGACGTGGTCGAGGCCATCATCGCCCTGCCCACCGAGATCTTCTTTCGCACCGGCATCGGCACCTACATCTGGATCCTGTCCAACGACAAACCCGCCCACCGCAAGGGCAAGGTCCAGCTGATCAACGCGACCGAGATGTATGAGCCCATGCGCAAGTCCGAGGGCAACAAGCGCCGCCGCGTGGGCGAACAGCAGACCCGCGATATCGTACAGATGTGCGCGGATTTCGAGGTGACCAAGCAGAGCCTCATCCTGAGTGCGCCCGACTTCGGCTATCGCCGCATCAAGGTCCTGCGTCCCCTGCGCAAGAAGATCGTCATCTCGGCCGAGGGGCTGACGGCACTGGCCGACGAGAAGGCCTGGGAGAAGCGCACAGAGGCAAAGCGCGCGGGCTGGACGGCGCTGTTTGAGAGTCACATGGGCGCGGAAGAAGGCTGGCATTGGATGGAGGTCTTCGCCAAGAACGCCGTCAAGCGCGATGCGGATCTGGGCAAGGCGGATGCCGGGCTGATCAAGGCGTTCCGCAAGGCATTTGGCGTGCATGATCCGGACCTTGATCCGGTGACGGACAAGAGGGGCCAGGTGATCCCCGACGACGATCTGACCGACTACGAGAACGTGCCCCTCGCCGCGGACGGGACCGCCGATATCTACGCCTATCTGGAGGCCGAGGTCACACCTCACGCCCATGACGCCTATATTGACGAGACCTATCGTGACGAGACGGACGGCGAGATCGGCATCAAGGGCTATGAGATCAATTTCAACCGCTACTTCTACGAATACGTGCCCCCACGCGATCTGGACGAGATCGACGCGGAGTTGAAAGCGGTCGAGGCCGAGATTGCGGCCGTGCTGGCGGAGGTGGCGGGGTGAGTTACGCAACCTACACTGAACGCACCGATGCGATTGCGCCTTGGATTGATAACATTCCATCTCACTGGTCAGAGAAACCGCTTTTCGCGATCGCCCGCGAGAAGCAGGCGAAGAACATTGGCATGAAAGAAGATAACCTGCTTTCGCTTAGCTATGGCAGGATCAAGCGTAAGGATATCAACACCAGCGACGGGTTGTTGCCTGCTTCGTACGAAACGTATCAAATCGTAGAGGCGGATAACGTCGTCTTTCGCCTTACAGATTTGCAGAATGACAAACGCAGCCTGCGTTCGGCGATTTGCAGTGAGCGTGGGATCATTACGTCCGCCTACGTTGCGGTCGAACCCACAGGCATCAATCCCGCATTGTTCAACTACCTTATGCGAGCCTATGACGTTCAGAAGGTGTTCTATTCTATGGGCGGCGGTATGCGGCAGTCACTTGGTTTTGACGACCTGCGCCGCTTGCCCATAGTCGCCCCTGATCTCGAAGAACAAACCGCCATTGTGGGGTATCTCGACCGCGAGACCGTGCGGATTGATGGGTTAATCGAGAAAAAGACCCGCTTCATCGCGCTTCTCAACGACAAAGAAAAAGCCGCCATTTCCCGGTTCGTACGTGCGGGCATTGATCCAAATGCAAACATGATCGACAGCGGCGTCGAATGGCGTGGCAAGGTTCCCGCCCATTGGACACGCGGTCGAATGAAGAACCATTTCAAACAGGTGAAGCGTCAAGGCTATGACGATTTGACCGTGTTGTCCGTCTATCGCGAGTTCGGCGTGATCGAGAAATCCTCGCGCACGGATAATATCAACAAGACGCCAGAAGACTTGTCCAAGTACCAGCTTGTCGAACCTAACGACCTTGCCATCAACAAGATGAAGGCATGGCAAGGCTCCATGGGTGTGTCCGCCCTACGCGGGATCACCAGCCCCGATTACGTCGTTATGACACCCGTTGGTGAGCACAACCCGCGCTACATGCACCATTACCTGCGCGCCCGTCCGATGCCTTGGGTTTACCGTTTGATCTCGAACGGCATTAGGACGGATCAGTGGCGCATGGAACCAGAGAAGTTCTTGGAGCTGCCTGTGTTCCTGCCCCCGCTGGAGGAGCAACAGCGGATCGCAGACAGGATTGATCTTGAGCTTGAACGTATCCGTGGGCTGATCGCCAAAACCGACCGCTCCATCGCCCTCCTACGCGAAAAGCGGGCGGCACTGATAACCGCGGCCGTCACCGGCAAAATCGACGTGAGGCATATGGCATGAGCGATCTGCACCATGAAAAGCACCTTGAGGCCTATATCGTCGAGCGTCTGCGCTCGCAGGGCTGGCTGGTCGGCACCACCGACGATTACGACGCCGACCGCGCCCTCTACCCAGACGATCTCGCCGCCTGGCTGAAGGCCACTCAAGGCCCAAAGTGGGAGCGTTTGGAGGCGATGAACGGCGCCAAGACCCTCGACAAGGTCTCAGGCCGCCTTGAGGCCGCGCTGGAGAAGCACGGCACGCTCCACGTCCTGCGCCGCGGCTTCGACATCGCGGGTGCAGGTCACCTCGACATGTCCGAGGCCGCCCCCGAGGATCAGCGCAACGCCACGACCCTGCACAACTACGCCGCCAACCGCCTGCGCGTCGTCCCGCAGCTGAAATACCACCCCGGCCGCGCGCTGGCGATTGACCTGGTGTTGTTCCTGAATGGTCTGCCGCTGGCTACGGTGGAGCTTAAGACCGATTTCACCCAATCGGTCGAGCACGCCAAGGCCCAATACCGCCGCGACCGCGCACCCGTGGAAGGGGGTCGCAAACACCCGCTGCTGACGTTCAAGCGCGGCGCCATCGTGCATTTCGCCATGTCGGATTCGGAGATCTGGATGGCCACGAAACTGGCAGGCGAAGACACATTCTTCCTGCCCTTCAACCGCGGCCATGATGGCCACGGCGGCAACCCGCCCCGTGACGATGGCGAATACCCCGTCGCCTACTTATGGGAGGATATCTGCCACCCCAACGCCTTCCTGCGGATCTTCCACAGCTTTGTCTATGTGGAGAAGAAAGAGGTCGTGGACCTGCGCGGCAACTGGACGACCAAGGAAACCCTGATCTTTCCGCGCTACCACCAGTTCGACGCGGTCAACAAAATGATTGCGGACGCCAAGGCCAATGGCCCCGGACTGTCCTATCTGTGTGAACACAGCGCAGGCTCTGGCAAGACCTCGACCATCGCGTGGACGGCCCATGACCTGATCAAGCTGCGCCATGACGATGGCCGCCCCGTGTTCGACGCCGCCATCATCGTGACCGACCGGAATGTGTTGGACGGTCAGTTACAGGACGCGGTGCAGCAGATCGACCATCAGTCCGGCCTGATCGCAGCCATCGACAGGGACACGTCGTCCAAGTCAAAGAGCGAACAGCTGACCGAGGCGATGACCAAGGGCACACCAATCATCGTCGTGACGATCCAGACGTTCCCCTTCGCCATGGAAGCGATACTGACCGAGCGCTCCCTGAGCGATAAGAATTTCGCCGTGATCATCGACGAGGCACATACCTCCCAGACCGGCAACACCGCGTCCAAGCTGCAAGCCACGCTGGCCCTGTCATCCAAAACGGATATGGCGGACATGACTGTCGAGGACATTCTGGCCGAGATCCAGAAGTCCCGCAAACGCCCCGCCAATGTCTCGCACTTCGCTTTCACCGCGACGCCTAAGCATTCAACGATGATGCTGTTCGGGCGACCTGCAGATCCCACACGGCCTGCCGCCGACGACAACCTTCCGCAGTCGTTCCACAAATATGAGATGCGGCAGGCGATCGACGAGGGGTTTATCCTCGACGTTTTGCGCGGCTACGTGCCCTATAAGACAGCGTTCAACCTCGGTCAGGAGCTGGTGGACGAAAAGCGAGTCGACGGAAAGGCCGCGAAGCGCGCCCTCGCGGCATGGATGACGCTCCACCCGACGAACGTCACCCAGAAGGTGCGCTTCATCATGGAGCATTTCACAGCCAACGTGGCCCATCTTCTGGACGGCAAGGCGAAGGCGATGGTTGTCACCAGTTCCCGTGCCGCCGCTGTGCGTTACAAACGGGCCTGTGACGCGTTCATTGCTGACAATCCCGCCTATGCCGACATACGCGCGCTGGTGGCTTTCTCAGGCAAGCTGAACGGGCAAGAGGTTGTGCATGCGAATGATGACCAGCTGGCCGGCGATACCTTCGTTGTCGAGGACGATGCCGAGTTCACAGAAGCTAACATGAACCCGGACGTGAAGGGCCAGGATCTGCGTCACGCCTTTGACCGCCCCGAATACCGGGTGATGCTGGTGGCGAACAAGTTTCAAACAGGGTTCGACCAGCCCAAACTAGTGGCGATGTATGTCGACAAGAAGATCGCCAATGCGGTCGAGATTGTTCAAACCTTCTCGCGCCTCAACCGGACATTCCCTGGCAAGGACCAGACCTTCATCGTCGATTTCGTAAACGAGCCCGAAAGCGTGCAGGCCGCCTTCGCGCAATATGACAGCGGCGCGAAGATCGAAGAGGTTCAGGACCTTGATGTTATTTACGACATGAAGGATCAGCTGGACGCGCAAGGCATCTATGATGACAGCCATGTGAACCGCTTCCGCATCGCACGTTACCAGACCGCGGCTGCATTCAATGCTGACAGTGAAACCGAGCACAAGGCGATGTACGCGGCGACACAAGAGCCGACTGACGCTTACAATGCACGTTTGAAAAGCCTTCGCGAAGCGGCACAGGATGCTGAAGATGCATTTGAAGCTGCCCGGGTGTCGGACAATTCCGATGGCATGAAACGGGCCGATCACGATCGCGAACAGGTCGCCGAAGCCATCGGCCAAATGACGGAGTTCAAGGCAGGGCTGGCGCGCTTCGCGCGAACCTATTCTTACATTGCGCAGCTGATCGACCTCGGAGACCCTGACCTAGAGAACTTCGCTGCCTTTGCGAAGCTTTTGGCGAACCGTCTGGACGGCGTGCCACCGGAGAACGTCGACCTTCGCGGGATCACACTCACTGGATACGAGATAAAGGATCGAGAGGCACCTGACGAACCAGTGGAGCCTGACGTCCTGAAGCCGGTGGGTGCAGGTGGTTCACCTGCTCCGGGTGCCGTGCCAGTCTATATTCAAGAGATCATCGAACGCCTGAATACTATTTTTGGCGAAGCCACGCCCATCGAAGACCAGATCAGCTTTGTGAACCAGATCGCAGCTATCGCCTCGGAAAACGAGGTGGTCATGGCGCAGGTGGAAAAAAATTCCAAGGAGCAAGCGCTGAAGGGCAACTTACCAGGTACCGTAGAAGCGGCAGTGGCCCGTGCGATGAAGTCTCACGCGTCTCTTGCAACGCTCCTGCTCAAGTCAGACAAGCAGAGCCTCGGGCTGCTCTACCCAGTAATCTATGACATGCTGAAACGTGGTGAGAGTATCGAGCTGTAGATTTGGGCGAAGACAAGCTGTTTAGCTCAAACGGCCCTTACCAGACATTCATCGTGTCAGACTGTGCGGCAGTGCAGCTTCTTGGAACCGGCCGTTCGCTGCGTCCGCGAGATTTGTGAGAGGCCCAAGGTCAGCAGTGCGGGACGAAGCGGACATTCGGCAGCTGAACTTGAATGTCCGCATCAGGTTCACCTTAAGAGCTTCGCTACAGCCTCATTCGGAGCGATTTGACCGGCGCGGTAATCCATCACCTGTCTTCGGGTTTCATTTGTGTAGTAATGCAAATGCACAAGAACGCCGTGCGTATCGCTCAACTCAAATTTCGAGATAACAAACCCTGCCTTTAGTTTGGGAATGATGACAGCATTGTTCGTAGCACAGTGACGGCTGTAAATCATTTGAAATCCCTGCGCCTCTGCCTCTGCAATCACAGCTGAGACAAGCGCGGAATAAACGCCCTTTCGTTGAAACTCGGGAAGCACGGCGGAATTGATCATATACAGGGTCTGTTTGGTTTCCTGTCTTGCCCAACTCCATCCGATAAAGCGGTTGTCCGCATCAAAGGCACCAAGCCGCAATTCAAAGGGTTGGCCAAGGCGGTCTTGCAGAGCCGTCATCTGTTCAAGCTCTCGCGCAGAAAGCGCGTCAGATAATGAATAGGAGCCATCTTCCCAAAAGGCCGCATGCACATGTTCTTGAAAGTGGCGGTTAAATTCATCGCGCTCCATGGGTCGGATCGTTTTTGTTTTCATTGCGGACTCTTAAATCACGGTGCCAGTTCGGTGCTCTTGAAAAGACACCCCTTGGCTTGAGAGGACATTCAAGCATTTGGCAGCATCCGTCAATTTGGGCTCTCTGCCGGCCTTGGATGCGCCGCAGCATCAATCTGATCTGGATTGCTAGGCGAAGCATGGACGGCCCAGAGCCGACCTCCAGCGCGGGGTTCATATGCTACAGTCGCAACCCGCTTTCAAGACATTCGCTGCAAGAGCAAAGTAAGTGACGAGTCGAACCCACAGAATGCGGGACGAAGAGCGCTTGAAGTTCAAACACCCAGATAGCCGTTCCGCCCATTTCATCGCGCGGGATGAACGTAGATCACTTATCTTTCGCGTTATGCAGAGATCAAGCTAACCTCGGCAGCCTGAGTGGCCGAACAAATCCTTGAATATTATTCGGACGAGAATACTGTTCCGCAAGATACGACAGCACTCGCCAATTTAGATCGACTGCCCATAGTGTCCTGGCACCTGTGAACACACGATCCTCGTCTCGATGAACGCCCGGAATGTTCACGTCTAACTGGATATGGATTTTGTTTCGGTATTTTCGTAGCTTGTGCAGCTCGTCATAGATGTCCACACTCATTCCATCTAGGATGTGATACTTTCGCAAGTTGTCGATCACCACGGCAAATTTATCGATTTGCTTATCTTCTATCTCTTGTCGATCTGCTTCCCTCACGTTCGGGACGCCTTCAAGATTATAGTTTTGAGCTCGGTAGAAGATTTGAATAGCGGCGACCTCAATCAAAGAGGCCGCTTGAAGAAGAATAGGCTTGTTGAACCTGCCGTTTTCGTTCGCTTCAACTAATTCGCTCAGAAGCTCGGAGTTGTAACCGGCATTGTCGCCAGCTTTGAAATCCCCGAAGATGTTGCATTCCAGCTCGTCAAAATCAAAAGGCATCAATCAATCCATTTTCAAAGAAACCAAACATTCCGTATTGAGCGAATGCAAGATGCTGGCGCTAGAACAAATTGCACCACAATACGCCCTGGTCTCGTCGTAGTCACAAGGTCGTTCGCAGAAACCGCGCCTGCCAAGGCTCACGGCTCGAGCAAGAGCCTGGGCCATAACCGATTTGAGTGGAAGTATGGATATCCGGTTGGATCGCAGCCGTTCGCTTCGTTGAAGCGATGCCAAACGGGGATCGGTCACGAACTTGTTTTTGCCAGTGGGCAGTGTTTCATCGTCCCGCAACACACCCGCGCATCCTTGCGGATCTCCTTGATGAAATTGTTCTGCGCTTTGCGACGCCTGTGCTCGAGTAAAGCAATGCGCTCTAATGCCGACCTGTTTGGACACTCCGCCCTCAGGATCGGCTTCCCATCTGCTGCATCAAGATCAGCATCTGTTTGACGGCAAACAATCGAACGGTTGCTGTCAGCCTGACGTGTACAACCTCTAGGGCACGGAGTTCTGGAATTGAGTAATCGGTCCAAGCGCTGAGACGCCTTGGGCAAGCTGTTGGCCAGCCAGCCCTTGCTGCGAAACATGCCGACTAGGATTTCTTCCTTCCAACCCAATGGAGCAGCCAACTCTTCCATTTTTTCCTGAATCCGCGCTGCGTCTCCATGAGAAAGGCCTCCTTCAAGAGGCCACACTCCGTATTTGTGGGCATACTCCTGATGAAGGAGGAACATACGTAAGTATTCCCACCAGGCTTTCGCCGCATGCGCCTCGATAAGCGGTTCAGTTGATCCGTAGTAGACACAAAAAGTGGCATCGGGATTGATGTGCCTCTCTGGGCAGGATTTTGGGAAGCTGCTGACCCCTTCGCCCTCTGCCACGCTCACACCACCTCCTCTCAAAAGAGAAAGAATCAAAAGGTAGTGTCCTGCGATCAACCCGCTGGCCTTTCGGGGAGCGCAAGATACCTGGACCGATACTTGTCTATTTCTTACTAGCTGGACCCACGAAGGCGTGTGTTTCAGGAGCAGCTCAAGAGAGTTCATTTCTTCGCGAGATGCGCGCGCGGTTGGCTTGACTCCGCAGGTACGTGAGCACGGGCGTACAAGGGTTGAGATAATTCAGTCGGCGTCGCAAGAATGCTCGCGGAAACATCGTCGTAGTCGATGTCTCTAGCGTACCCTTGATCACCAAGGACATCGATCAGGCCCTTGGGGGCGACACGAAGTGCGTCTGGTCCGATCTTTACACCGCCCTCGTTACACTCTCGCTGCATTTTCTCCGACTCAGACGTCGCTTTTGATGATGCCACTCGTACGGATCGCTCACCGCGAATGCCAATCCTGGAGATCGGAGTTGGGCCTAGCTCTAAACCTATGGCAAGCTCCAAGCTTTCGATCCCCTCGAGTATGGATTTGCAAAGGTCGAAGGAAGCATGAAATCCCGCTGCGCACTGTGTAGCCGTGGCGACACTCCTAGCTTCGTCAGTTGATATGCCGCTGCCTTCTGCAACCAAGGCATGGATACAGTCACCGATGAACCGAACCTTTCGACCGCCAAAGTCGACTTCCGCAACATTTTGAAACTCTTGGCGTATGACAAAAAGTGCGCGCACGGCATTCTGAATGTTCCCCTCGGACACGGCTTCGTCGATGAATTTAGTGTAGCCTGATATGTCGGCGAACAATGAGACCAGAGGCATCCGGATTGATTTGCTCGGATAGAGTTGCGAGTAGTCAATCTCGCTCAAAGGAGGCCGCATAAAGGAAAACTTGAAATCGGGGGACGTTAAGTCGTCGACAACACCCTTTCGAACTTCGTCCGACCAAGTGGCGACAATTCGATCCGAAAACGCTTGCCTGTTTGTTACTCCAAACAGCACACTGCCATCGTCGGAAGTATAAGCTGAATTTGCACTGATTTGACTGGAGTTCAGACCCAAGTACCTCTCAAGTACGCCGACCTCTTGATACCCTAACACAGCTCTAACGCGGTCTGAAACGAACACGCCGGGCACGTCGCCTTCCGCAAGTTTTGCAGCATGGTTGGCCGCTGAACCGAGGAACATCGGTTCTTGTTCAGAACCGGTCCCGTTGTTGATCGCAACGCAGGTCCCAACATCAATACCGACCCGGAACTCGGTTCCGAACTCCCCGTCGGCCAGACGATCATTGGCCATTTGGACTACGCGCTTGAAGTCTTCAGCCAGTGCCAGGGCCTGACCTATGGTTTCCTGCGATACTCCGTCGCTTCCGGCCTCAAGAAAAACTGCATGCATCCGCCCATTATGGAAATCGACCCTTTGTGCGTTGGTCTCTCCGATCACACGATCTGCTGCGCCATAATATAGATGAAGCCCCTTAAGCGCCCGCGCGTGAGATGTCTCGGTTTCACGACCATCATCCAAACGCATCTCATCGTACCCTACGATCGAGATATAGATCTGAACGGTATCGACTACGACTGCCTTGTCCCTTGGTAGGCTGAAAAGCGGCGGCGTAGTGGGCTGCTTCATCGCTGTCTGCAGCGCCTTATCGATTTGATATCGCGACCAATACTGGTCGAAGCGCTGGACATCCATTTCGGGCACTTCATCCAAGAGCTTCTGAATACGATCACGTGCGACCGTGTGCTTCCAAGGCATGATCTTCATCTCCTAACATAGCGGCTTAGCATGGCAGCGAGTCGCACAGTTTGTTATGTAATCATACAAAATAGGAGTTCCCAACAAAATGTCAATATGGTAGAATTTGGGAGGCACCAGGGGGGGCAAGCTATGGACATCAAACCAAGTGTACGGCGACGTTTTGAGTTTATCGATTTTCAGTTGCAGTGGACCGGTTCGATCGGTCGCAAAGCGTTGCAAGATCAGTTTGAGATATCGCCTCAACAAGCGACAAACGACCTAACCACATATCTTGATATCGCACCCCGCAACATGAGCTACGACCCGCGACGCCGATCTTACGTCGTGGGTTCAAGGTTCAAGCCAAAGTTCTCCAACGGGGAGTCTTCCGGTTTCTTTCTTCATCTGGAGATGTTTCATCAAGGCTATCGCACTGCAGAGGAAATTTGGCCAACTCACTTGCCGCAGTTTGACGCTGTCGCCATCGCGTCTCGCAAGGTTGATCCGAAAATTCTTCGATCAGTACTCGATGCAATTGAAGCAGAAGCATGTTTGGAGGTTCGATATGTTTCGCTCAGCTCAGACTCAGAAACCATACGAACGCTTTGCCCTCATGCCATTGCTAGCGACGGACACCGATGGCACATGCGTGCCTATGATGTTGAGAAGGACCGGTTCTCTGATTTTGTGCTCTCAAGAATTGAAACGGCCAATGCATTTCAAGAGCAGTTCAGACAACCGCGCCCGGACACACTTTGGGAAGAGAAAACTGCGCTAAGACTTCAAGCTGAGAACAACCTTAGCCCAAAACAGAGAGAGCAGATTGAGATCGAGTACAGCATGGTCGACGGCGTGCTCGAACTCCCAGTGCGCAAGGCGATGTTGTTCTACTACCTCAGATTCTATGGCTTTGATCCTTTGGAGATGGAAGGGGAAGCGATGCGCAACAAGAGCAGTTATCGGCTTAGAGTATCGAATTTGGCAGAGGTAGAGCGTTGTTTAGAAAGAAGAAAATAGCCACTTTGGAATCTCGAACAAAGAACCACCAATTGTCGGCAGAGGTGCTGAAGAAACACCGTAACATCGTCTGCCGAAATGAGCTCGTCGCAGGTGATGAAGCGCTGGCGAGTGCTATCGTCAGCCATTCCGAGGTTGTTCGGTACACCAAAGGCTATGCTTTGATCAATCACGGCGATGAAGATGACGAGGTTTACTTTGTGTTGTTCGGTTCTGTGCAGGTCTTTATCAACTCGCGTTTTATAGACACACGAAGTTCCCCTGAAATTGTCGGTGAAATGGCCGCTATGAAACCTGGTGAAGCCAGATCGGCAGACGTGGTGGTGGATTCGGATGTTTTTGAGGCGCGGGTTTTGTCGGCAAGCGACTTTAATGAAATCGTCAAATCACACCCAGATTTTTGTAAGCGGCTTACTGAGCTTGTTGACAGAGTTGGGCGAAAGAACCTCCGGCTATTGGGTGAAGAGCCTGAAAGGTCAGGTCTCTCATGGATGTGGAAGAGCGCAATCGCCGGCGGCGTGATGGGTGGCGCAGCGTTGCTCGCGACGTGGGCTATGCAACTCGAAATGTATTCATATTTCCTTGTCGCTCCTTCACTCGCTGTGGCGGTATTCGTGGCGGTACTGCTACTTAATCCCGACTTGCGCTATAGAAACCTTTCGAGCGCTGCCGGATTTGGGTTAATTGCATTTGTCTTGTACGGAACAATCAGTCTCATTCTGACAATCGACGGTCGAGAACTCGACCTTCCTCTGATTGATTTCAGCGTCCAAACTGAACTGAAGACGGGAATTTTTGCGATCGGATCTTTAGCTCTGTTGCTGCTCACTTATTTTGCAGGTCTTTTGGACCTGAAGCTAACAGAGGCTCGCGACGAGAAATGAGCGCGAGCAGTATTAATCATTGTGTGGACCTGAACTTTGGCAACTGACGAGGCCTTCCTGAAAGACCGTGTGGATACTCTGTTTGGCACGACATTCAATGTGCGTGATGGAAGAGTGATACCTACCACGGACGATGTTGCGCTCAAAGACGGGGCCGTAAAGATTGAAGCTGCGTTTCTCTATGCGGACCTTGGAAACTCGGCTCTTCTTTCGAAGCTTTGTCCGTGGAGCACAACCGCCAAGATCATTCGGTGCTTCTTGGACTGTTCGACTAGGCTGATCATGAAACATGGAGGGGCGATACGGAGTTTCGACGGAGACCGGGTTATGGGCGTTTTCGTAGGGGATAGTAAGAACAGCAATGCCTCTATTTGTGGGCGAGAAATCCACTGGGCAGTGCGGAAAATCATCCATCCAGCAGCCAAGAAGCAGTTTAAATCTATCAGGGACAACGATATCGAAATTCGGCATGGGGTCGGCATCGACGTCGGCGAAGTCAGGGCGGTTCGATCGGGTATTCGGAACAACAACGATCTCATTTGGATAGGAAAGGCTGCGAGCTTTTCGGCCAAACTCTCTGATGTGCGCGACACCGGCT
This sequence comes from Tateyamaria omphalii, assembly GCF_001969365.1. Lineage (NCBI taxonomy): Bacteria > Pseudomonadati > Pseudomonadota > Alphaproteobacteria > Rhodobacterales > Roseobacteraceae > Tateyamaria > Tateyamaria omphalii. The sequence goes on from NZ_CP019312.1 coordinate 2,574,243, forward strand.
ATCATACATACATTTCAAGCAGAACATTTAACAAGTTAAGCAAGCCTGCAAAGTTCGACTCGGATGGCGATAACATGTGGACAAGTGTAAAGTTTGGTTTCGCTGGAGAAACCGAGACGGTTTACAAAAGCAACCATTGGAAGCGGCCGTAATTTTGGCGTTCGCTTGTGCCCACTTAAAGTCGAAGGGCTGCAAGCAATCAACGATGGAACGTCAGCTTTGCAGTCGCCTAACACTAGGTTTGTTCCCGCAGCGAAAGTCTGCTTCCCGCCGTTGAAAACCGTGACATCACGAGTTGTCTTCTATCGATCAATTTGATGCGTTCACTCAAGCCTTAGAGCGCCGGGTGTGCCAGCATTTATTTCGCCCAAACCATCCCAGGTAGTGTGGTGCCAGGGTAGCTCTGCCCGTTGAACCTGGTCCTTAATAAAGTGTTGATTTGGCCCCATATCCAACTTGCGAGATACCGCAATCACCGATTTTGCCCCTCCTGCCGAGAGCCGCAGTAAATTCGTGCGCAGCTCTTCAGCCCCGTCGAAGAAATCATCATCCAAGCTGGAAATGATCGGCGCGAAGTCGGCCACGAGTTTTTCAAGGGTTTTCACTGCGAAGCCGGCCGTTGGAACCTGACCGTCGAGCAGCAAAACAATGTCAAAGATGAAACGCCCATGGGTCAAAAGCCTATGGGGATCCTCCATGGAGCCAAGATCGAGGTCCAGCGGCATCAGGATTGTATGCGCCATCTCGGGTTCAGCTGGTATATTTCCCCGGAGCGAGGCGTGGCGATGGCTATTTGAAAGGTTTTGGAGACGGGGAAGCGCTTCTTCTAACGGGGTTCTGGAAACGCCTTTCAATGTGGCACCGTTTTCCATCACACCCGTGACCCACAATGCATCAGACAGCTCGCAAAACGCCATTTTCGTTATAACGTTTACTGCCTGCTGGCTGTCTTGAGCGACGGTAATCCGTGGAGCTTCCATATCCTTAAGGGGGGCTGGTATGCTGTCTACAGATGAAGCGATCACGATGATGGGCAACCCAGTCGCAAGTGCGGCCTCACTGATGCCATCAAGGACGCCACACATAGGTTCAGCACCATTTTCGACCGACCCGGGGTGCAATACGATCACCTTTGGACGGCTCTTAACGGTTTGAAAATTCTTATCCATGTCTTTCGGCCTTTCAGTTCAGCATCGGTCGGTGGGCCAAGGTCTCCGCCCTGTCCAACATCCGGCTGACCGTGCGCAGGCTCAATCGCGCGTTCGAGATGGCGCCGCAATCGAAGACGTCGAGCAGAGCTGCCAGCGCTGGTTCAGGGAGGCCGCGTCGCGTGCCTTCCGCGATCGCGAAGTGCCGAAGTTGCTCCGGCGTCAGGTCGGGCAGGTCCAGAACGACGCAGCGGCTTTGAAAGGGCTCAGGCAAGCCCTTGCGGCTGTTGGCCGTCAGGACGAAGTTCACCCAAGACATATCCATTTGTATCTGAAAGAACGGGCACTGCCATTCACGGGCGGTCATCCGTTCGAGCAGGGGCAGCAAGGCATCGGTGAGCGTGTGTCGTGAGCCTTTGTTCGAATACACTTCATCAGCCTTCTCGACCTCGTCCACGATCATCAGCGGCCCAGCGTGACGGTCCCGCAGCACCGTTTGCACCAGCTTGCCCGGCGATGCGCTGCCCCAGCCCTTTTGTAGACCGACGATAGAAAAGGCGGCGGGTTCTCCGGTGGCCTCGACCTTGGTCGTTGGGACATTCAGGTGATGCGCCAATCGTCGGGCCCAGAAGCTCTTGCCGATCCCGGGTGAACCGACCAAGACAAGTGGATTGAACCGGGCTCCTGGTAGCTGCTCACGCGCTGATGCGCGCAAGCCGTGCCACACCTCTTCCGTCGCAGGGGCCATCCAAGGCATCTCGGCGTGAAGGGCTGCCGCGATCTCGTCGGCCTCGTGCTCGGTGGTGATCTTGGCGACCGGCAATCCGCCGCGCAGGGGCGTCAGGCGGGCGCGGTGTTCTTCACTCAGGTGGTACATGCCCGTCTTGGAATGCGCGCGTTCGAGTAGGCGCATGGCGCGGCGTTTGATGCGGCGGCGGTCAAACTCGTCGAGCAGGTCATAAGGAGGGACCAGATCTTCCTTTGTGATCTTCCCCTCCGCAAGATCCGCCTCCTGCGCCTCTCGACGGTAATGCTTGAGGAACCTCTTCCAGCGCTCCTCGACGTCGCGCAGCTTGGCGATGTCGTCCATGAAGATCAGGTTGTGAAAGGGAATGGTCGTTGTGCAGCGGGTCATGGTGGAGTCCTTTCAAGGCGCGAAGACCACTTCGCGCAGGTCGCCCAAGCCGAAATCAGTCGGGCGGTGAGATCTGAAAGGTTCCGGAACCCTGCGGAACTTTTAGGGAACATCTGCTGCGCATAGCAAGGCGTCTGCACAGTGCCCCAATGCTTCGGTCAGCTTAGAGGCGGCCTATGCGCTGAATCCAGTCAACGCATTGAATACAAAAGAAAACCACCGAAAGAAGTGCTCTCGGTGGCCATTTGATCTGTGTCGAGAGGTCAAAAAACCTCAGGAATGGTCACGTTTTGCTATGTCAAACAAGATGCGAACCAAGTTCAGCATCTTATCCGCATTTCGAGAACCCGCACGCAGCACAGGTCATGCACCCTTCGATCATGCGCATCTCAAAGCTGCCACAGCTTGAACAAGCCTTGCCGCGCGGCGTGTCCAGCCCCACAACCTCGGCCTGTGGGTCAGACTTCAGACCCATACCCTCGCCTTCGATAAAACCGATCTGGATCATATGCTGTTCGATCACGCCACCAATCGCGGCCAGGATGGAAGGGATGTATTTGCCCTGCATCCAGGCCCCGCCGCGCGGGTCGAACACGGCCTTGAGTTCTTCGACCACGAACGAGACGTCCCCGCCCCGCCGGAACACGGCGGAGATCATGCGAGTGAGCGCAACCGTCCACGCGAAGTGCTCCATGTTCTTGGAGTTGATGAACACCTCGAACGGGCGTCTGTGACCGCCGATGACAAGGTCGTTGATGGTGATGTAGAGCGCGTGCTCGCTGTCGGGCCACTTGACCTTGTACGTGTTCCCCTCAAGCGCGCTGGGGCGATCCAGCGGTTCGGCCATGTAGATCACGTCGCCATGGGGCTGCATGGGCTCTGCGTCGTTGTTGGCGAGGACAGGCGCCTCGGCCGGTTTTTCTTCCGCCACGGTCAGGACAGAGCCCGTGACAGCGTTGGGCCGGTATGTCGTGCACCCTTTGCAGCCGGTATCCCAGGCCTGCATATAGACATCCTTGAACGCGTCAAAGCTGATGTCCTCTGGGCAGTTGATCGTTTTGGAGATGGACGAGTCGACCCATTTCTGCGCCGCCGCCTGCATCTTGACGTGGTCGCCGGGGGCCAGCGTCTGGGCGTTGACAAAGTAATCCGGCAGCTCGGAATCGCCGAACTTGTCGCGCCACATTTGTACTGCGTAATCAACCACTTCCTCTTCGGTGCGCGAACCGTCCTTTTGCAAAACCTTGCGGGTGTAGGCATAGGCGAACACCGGTTCGATTCCCGAAGACACGTTGCCCGCATAAAGCGAAATGGTGCCTGTCGGCGCAATCGAGGTCAGGAGCGCGTTGCGGATGCCATGCGCGGCAATGGCATCGCGCACATCGGCATCCATCATCTGCATCGTGCCGCTGGCCAGATAGCCTTCGGCGTCAAAGAGCGGGAAAGCGCCCTTTTCCTTCGCCAGGTCGACGGAAGCGAGGTAAGAGGCCCGGGCGATGGACTTGAGCCAGCTTTCAGTCTGCGCCGCCGCATCGTCCGAGCCGTAGCGCAGACCAAGCATCAAAAGCGCATCTGCAAGGCCGGTGACACCAAGGCCGATGCGCCGTTTGGCTTGCGCCTCCCGGGCTTGCGCATCCAGCGGGAAGCGCGACGCATCGACCACATTGTCCATCATGCGCACGGCCGTTGCAACCAATTCGGTCAGTGCGGCCTCGTCCAGTTTCGCTGCGTCTTCAAAGGGTTGGGTGACAAGGCGGGCCAGATTGATCGAGCCCAGCAGGCAGGCACCGTAAGGTGGCAGGGGTTGTTCGCCGCACGGGTTCGTGGCGGCGATCGTCTCGCAATAATTCAGGTTGTTGGCGGCATTGATGCGGTCGATGAAGATCACGCCGGGTTCGGCATAGTCATAGGTCGACTTCATGATCCCGTTCCACAGATCACGCGCCTCTACGGTCTTGTAGACGGTGCCGTCAAACACCAAATCCCACGATCCGTCCGCCTTGACCGCGTCCATGAATGCGTCCGTCACCAGCACGGACACGTTGAACATGCGCAGGCGGGCGGCGTCTGATTTTGCGGTTATGAACTCTTCGATGTCCGGGTGGTCACAGCGCATCGTTGCCATCATCGCGCCGCGGCGGCTGCCAGCGGACATGATCGTGCGGCACATCGCGTCCCACACGTCCATGAAGCTAAGGGGTCCGGACGCATCGGCGGCCACGCCCTTTACCCCCGCCCCTTTGGGTCGGATGGTCGAGAAGTCATAGCCGATGCCGCCGCCCTGCTGCATGGTCAGCGCCGCCTCTTTCAACATCTCGAAGATGCCGCCCATGCTGTCGGGGATCGTGCCCATGACAAAGCAGTTGAACAGGGTGACAGAGCGGGCTGTCCCGGCCCCGGCGGTGATGCGGCCTGCGGGCAGAAACTTGAAATCTTCCAAGGCGTTGTAGAACGTCTGCTCCCACGCTTGGGGATCCTTTTCGACCTTCGCCAGGTCGCGTGCGATGCGCCGCCAGCTGTCTTCGACAGTGACGTCGATCGGCGTTCCGTCCGCTTCCTTGAAGCGGTACTTCATGTCCCAGATCTGTTCGGCAATCGGCGCGGCGAAGCGTGTCATCGGAGCATCCCCATGGTGGCGGTCGAATCTATCGGTCGGCAGAAGATCACCACAGTAGCACACCCCAACAGATTGCAGAAGCGTCGATACACGCTACAATATAGAGTGTGGCTTGGGGACGACTCTGTGGATAAGTACATAAATCTGATCAAGCTGTCGGTGGGCAGCGACAGCTACGACGACCTCGTCGCGTGGCAGTCCACGAAACGCGCGCAGACGGCGGATGGCCTTCCGCGGCATGTGACCCGTATGTGGCCCAAGCGCGAGGCCGAGATATTGAACGGTGGGTCGATCTTTTGGGTGGTCAAGGGTGTTGTGACCTGCCGCCAACGCATTCTGCGCCTTGATGAAGTGATCGGCAGCGACGGCATTCGGCGCTGCGCCATCGTGTCGGATCAGGAGCTTATCCGGGTGCAATCCGCCTTGAAGCGCCCCTTCCAGGGCTGGCGGTATCTCAAGCCCGAAGACAGCCCACCTGACCTGCCGCAAGGCCGCGCGCGCGAGGAGCCGCTGCCGGTCGAATTGAACCGGGCGCTGGCCGAGATCGGGGTCTTGTAAGATCATGGCGCAGGCAACAGCACTGCGGCTTTTGACAGTGCTGACCCTTGTGTGGGCGGGCGCCTGTATCGGCGGCAACCTTGTGGCGGCCCCTGCGAAGTTCACGGTAGAGGCGCTGGACCTGTCTCTCGCGCTGCAGGTCGGACGGGCGCAATTCACATGGATCGGGTATGTAGAATGGGCGGGCCTGGCCGGCATCGCTGTCGTGTCCGCGGTGGCCCGACTGCGCCCGACCTTGCTGCTGATGCTGGCCGTTGTCCTGTTCCTGATCCAGCAGCTCGCAGTGCAACCGATGTTGGAGGCGCGCAGCGACCTGATTATCGCCGGAGAGCCCTACGACACGACGAGCCAGCGCCACCAAGTGTTTATTGCGCTCGAAGCGGTGAAGGTGCTTTGCCTGATCGCTGTTGGTTGGGGGACCATGCAGCCAAGGGCCTAGGACACGCGGTCAATCAAGTGGCGCAGCACGCTCCGATCATCGTCGTCCATATCAGCCACGCGGCTGCGCCAGAGCGTCGCCTGACTGGCAAGGATTAAACCGTCGCTCAGGATCTTAAGGTGGTTGGCGCGCAGCGTATCCCCGGACGAGGTGATGTCGGCGATGGCCTCCGCCGTTTCATTGGCGACCGTGCCTTCGGTCGCGCCCTGGCTGTCGACAAGCGCGTAGTCCGCAACGCCCGCGTCGCGCAAAAAGTCACGGACCAGGCGGTGATACTTGGTCGCAATCCGCAGGCGGTGCCCATGCGCTGCGCGAAACGCGGCAGCGGCAGCATCAAGGTCGTCCGTCAGATCAACGTCGACCCAGCCCTGCGGCACGGCGAGCACAAGGTCGGCATGGCCAAAACCCATTTCGGCCATGGGTTCGACCTGCTGTTCCCAAAGCGGCAGCTTTTCGTGAATAAGATCGGTGCCTGTGACGCCAAGGTGAATGCGACCGGCGGCCAGTTCACGCGGCACTTCCCCAGCCGAGAGCAGGACAAGAGACACACCGTCGATGCCATCCACGGCGCCAGCATATTCGCGGTCGGATCCGGTGCGCATCAGGGTGATTCCACGCCTGTCAAACCACTGAAACGTCTTTTCCATCAGCCGCCCCTTGGACGGCACGCCAAGTTTGATCATGGCGCCCCCTCCAACTCGGCCATCAAACCCGGTCGGATGACTGCACCGACAGCGGGTATTTCCTGCCCTTGGCCCAGATGACGGGTCAGCGCGTCATACCGGCCACCTGACGCGACGGGGGGCAAGTCGGGGCGGCCATCGGCATAAAAGCCAAAGACAAAACCATCATAATACTCCATGGAGGTGCGCCCAAAGCTCGTCTCGAATTCCAGAGTATCCACGTCAACACCCCGTTCGCCCAGAGCCTTGGCCCGCGCATCGACCCGTTTCACCGCCGTGCGGATGGCAGGCAGGTCGACGCATAAGTCGTGCATCTGCGCCAGTGCGAAGGGCAACGTTTCGCGGACATTCAGAAGCGCATCAAGACAATCCATCTGCGCGCCGGACAAGGGCGGCTCTGCCGCATCCTCATGCAGCGCCTTGATCCGCGCGTCGATCTCGGCCTGGCTGCGCAGGCCGGTCAGCGGGGCATCGGTTTGGGCGTGACCAGCAAGCAGGGCCGCGCGGGTGGCGGGCACGTCGCTGCGACCCGAGAACCGGTCAAGCAGAGCGCGAAAGCGGCGGGGGCGCCAGATGTGCCTGCGCAACGCGGCCTTGCGCCTGTTCGATGTATCCAGCCCATCAACCGCAGCCATGAGGATACCGATATCTCCGGTCGCAGCCCGCAGAGGGAGGCCCTGTATGGCGTCGGCGATCAGAGCGAAGACCTCTGCATCCGCCGCTGCGGGATCGGCACGGTCAAAGACCTCGTAGCCCACCTGCAGATATTCATTGGCGCGGTCGGGGTCGTGTTCCTGCCGCCGGAACACCTCGCCCGCATAGGTGTAGCGCGCGGGCTCGGCCCCATCTGCCATATGCATCTGCACCACGGGAACGGTGAAGTCGGGCCGCAGCATCTGCTCGCCGTGCAGCGCGTCGGAGGTGACATAGGCGCGGGCGCGGATGTCTTCGCCGTAAAGATCAAGAAGCAGGTCCGCCGGTTGCAGGATCGGCGGTTCAACCGCCTGCGCCCCTCGGGCCACAAAGTGGTCGCGCAGGGCATAGGCCCGTCGGCGTGCCTCGGTCATTGGTTCAGGATCTCCTGCACCTTGGCACGCATCTGATCGCGCGGCACTTCGAATTGACTGGGGTTTTCGGCCCATTCCTCGTGCGTTGCCGTCTCCGCGATTTTAGCGCCCAGATACAGGTCCTTGATCTGCACGACACCGCGGTCCTTTTCATCGCCGCCTTCGATGATGGCGATGGGGGCGTTCCGCTTGTCCGCGTATTTGAGTTGGTTGCCAAAGTTTTTCGGGTTGCCCAGGTAGACCTCGGCCCGGATGCCCGCGCTGCGCAGTTCTGCGACCATGGCCTGATAGTCGGCCATGCGATCCCGGTCCATGACGGTGACGACAACGGGGCCTTGTTCGGTGGTGCCGATGCGCTTGGTGGCGCGTAAGGCCGCAAGCAGCCGGTCGACCCCGATGGAGACGCCGGTGGCAGGCACTTCCTGCCCGGTGAACCGCTTGACCAGATCATCGTAGCGCCCCCCGCCCGCGACGGAGCCAAACTGCACCGTCTGGCCCTTCTCGTTCTGGACATCAAAGGTGAGTTCGGCCTCGTAGACTGGGCCGGTGTAGTAGCCAAGGCCGCGGACGACGGAAGGGTCGATGACGATACGGTCGGGGCCGTAGCCTGCGGCGTCGAGGAGGGCGGCGATTTCTTCGAGTTCCGCGACGCCTTTGGCGCCGATGTCGGAACCATGGACGAGTTCGCGCAAGCGCGCGACGGTATGAGGGCCGGTATCGCGTTTGGCATCCGTGAAACCCATGATTGTTTCTGCCTCGGCATCGCCCAAGCCCGCACCCTTTGTAAAGTCGCCGCTCTCATCCTTTCGCCCCTCACCCAGCAGCGCGCGCACGCCCTCCGGCCCAAGCCGGTCAAGCTTGTCGATGGCGCGCAAGACGATGCCGCGTTCGGCTTCCTTGTCGTCACCGGCAAGGCCCGCGACCTCCATCACGCCGTTCAGCACCTTGCGGTTGTTGATGCGGATCACGTAGTCGCCGCGCTGGATCCCCACGGCCTCCAGCGTGTCGGAGAGCATCGCACAGATCTCGGCATCCGCGGCCATGCTGGCCGTACCGACTGTATCCGCATCACATTGATAGAACTGGCGAAACCGTCCCGGGCCGGGCTTTTCGTTGCGCCAGACCGGGCCCATCGTGTAACGGCGATACGGGTTGGGCAAATCGTTGCGGTGCTGGGCATAGACGCGGGCGAGCGGGGCGGTCATGTCGTAGCGCAGGGCGAGCCAGTCGCCGTCTTCTTCCTGCCAGGCAAAGACCCCTTCGTTCGGGCGGTCCACGTCGGGCAGGAACTTGCCCAGCGCCTCGACCGTCTCCACGGCACTGGATTCGAGCGCGTCAAACCCGTAGCGATGGTACACCCCGGCGATCGTCTGCAGCATCTCGGCCCGATCCGTGACATCGGTGCCGAAATAGTCGCGGAACCCCTTGGGCGTTTGCGCTTTGGGGCGAGGGGTTTTCTTGGGCTTGGCCATGGTGGCGCTCCGGCTTTGCGTTCGGGCGCGGGGATAGCGCAGGCATGGGGGCTGGGCAAGCGGGGCTTGAGGTGGCAGGAGGGGGATATGGAAAAGCTGGAAGAACAGATCGCGCATTTGCAGCGCACAGTGGACGAGTTGTCGGACGTGGTGGCGCGGCAGGAGACGGAAATTGCGCTGCTGACCCGCCGCGTGCAGATGCTGATGGAACGTGAGGCGCAGCGTGAGGCGGATGGCGGCGGTGGTATGGTGATCGGGGACGAGCGTCCGCCGCATTATTGAAGCCATCGGCCCGGTTGCGGATCGGCCCTTCGGGGAGGATTTTTTAGAACCAGAGAAGATGGACGCATTCACCAATTGTTAAGGTAGACGCGTTTTTGTTCCTGAGCGCCGGGAGCAGGGATGCGAACCGGCGTAACCGGAGAAGGCCCTTGGTTCGGTTGGATCAAGGGCCGGACCCGTCTACTTCTCTGGTTTTAAAAAATCCTCCCCGAAGGGTCCGCTTTGCAAAAAATCCCGCAGTCAGGGTGTCTTGAGCGCGGCTGCCAGGACTGCACCATCGTGCAACAACATGTCCGCCCAACGCCCGTTGTCGGTAAAGTTCTCGTAAGCGCTGATGAACGTTGTGTTGCCCGACAGCCGGTCGATGCGATTGCCACAGGGCTTATTTCGACCGACATTGCAGACACGGCGCTTCAGCTTTTCATAGGCTTCGTCCGTCGTTGAGTACGGGTACTCGTCCGCCGGCAGCCCATAACGCAGCTGTTCATGAAAGGCTGGTTCTCCGAACATGGCGAGCGCGGCGGTGAACTGGCGTGCGCAGCTGTCTGCAAACCCTGTTACATAGAAGGTGCGGGGCGCCGTGCTGTCTGGTGTCGTGTCGTAGAGCGCGAAGCCACGCGCGCGGCCAGCAGCCTTGTCGATGCGCGTCGCCACCTGAGCGGGCGTCACGTCACAATTGCGCGCGATTTGACCGAACGGCACGACCATGCCGGGTGCAACATCCATTGCATCCGGGCCCGCGCGGCGATGTGGGCCCGCAGCGCCGAAGAGGCCGCGCCGCTTTTGTGGCTCCACGAGATCATCTTGGGCCAGGGCCGCTGTCTGAACCGGCAGATCTTCCGCTGTCTCAGCCTCGGCGGGCTCTTGCGCAGCGATTGTCGTCTCTGATTGACCTGCGCCGCGCAGCCATCCCAAAAGTCCGCGCGAGGCTGGCGCGACCTGTTGCTGTGCAACTGGTGTATCTGCGCCGTCAGCGGCCAACGCATTTGAGGATCCTTCGCCACTCACCGTTGGCTGATCGCCGGTCTCGTCCATGGATGGGTTCGCGACGTCAGCGTCGCCTGTTGGCTCAGCGGGTGCCCGGAAAAGGCCCGAAAGCACACTCTCTTGCCTCCGCAGTTCCTCGTCCGTGGGGCGGACGTTCGCACCGGGCTCATCGGGCAACGTCGCGCCCTCCGACACCCGGTCGATCCCGCGCAGCGGGTCGCCGCAGGCGGCGAGAAGCACGAGCGCAAGGCATGACACTCCCAATCGCATGACGCGCATATCCTCCCTCGTGGCTTCCATATCCCCTCGGGAGGTTCTAGCGCCAATGCGGGATAAGGTCCAGCAAGGCCCCTCGCGATCGAGTTACAGGTCCTGCACCTCGACCACGCCGGAGAGCGATTTGATCGCGCCCTTGATCTGGGGGGTCACCGGGAAGTCCGCGCCCAGGTCCATCTCGACCTCGCCCGGCAGGCTGTCATCCATGAGGCAGATCGTGATGGGCCCGCGCCCTGCCCCCTTGGCCGACTTGGCGGCCCCGTCCAATACGGTGGCGACGGATGCCAGCGCCGTGGGCGCCTCGACAAAGATGCGCAGGCCCATGCCGCCGACATCCGCGACGACCGTATCAACGGGCGTCACGGACCGGCCCAGCAGCTTGAGCTGGTCGCTTTCCATGGTTGCCTCGACCGTGACGATGACCTTGGCGCCGGTTTCCAGATGGTCCTGAGATTTTTCCAGGCTTTCGGAGAACAAAGTCACCTCATACGCGCCCGTCGTGTCGGACATCTGGCAGAAGGCGAAACGATTGCCCTTGGCCGACTTGCGCACTTGCAGCCCCGCCACCACGCCCGCCAGCTTGGCGACCAGCGGCTGGCTTTCGGCCTTGGCCGTCACCTCATCCAGTGTGATGACGCCCTTGCGTTTCAGCGGACCCATGTAGTCGTCGAGCGGGTGGCCCGAGAGGTAGAAGCCGACCGCCTTGTGTTCTTCGCCCAGCCGTTCGGCGGGCAGCCAGTCGTCGATGGGCAAGAGGCGCGGTTCGGGCAGGTCGTCGCCTGCATCCCCAAAGAGCGAAACCTGGTTTGAGTTCTTCTGGTCGTGGACGGCAGCCGAATAGGCGCTGAGCGCATCCAGCGCGTCGAAGACCCGGCGGCGATTGGGGTCCAGCTGATCGAAGGCCCCGGCGCGCGCCAGCATTTCGAGGGGCCGCTTGCCGACCTTCTTCAGATCCACCCGGCGGGCGAAGTCAAAGAGGTTGACGAAGGGTTTGCTCTCGCGCGCCTCTTGCACCAGCCGCATCGCCTCGACGCCTACGTTTTTCAGCGCGCCCAGCGCGTAGACCAACGCGCCGTCGACCACTTTGAACGTGGCATCCGAGCGGTTCACGCAGGGCGGCACCCAGGGCAGGTCGAGGCCCTTGCGCACCTCTTCGAAATACACCGCCAGCTTGTCGGTCAGGTGGATGTCGCAGTTCATCACCCCGGCCATGAATTCAACCGGGTGGTTCGCCTTGAGCCACGCCGTCTGATAGCTGACCACCGCGTAGGCCGCGGCGTGTGATTTGTTGAACCCGTAGTTCGCGAACTTGTCGAGGAGATGCCAGACCTCCAGCGCCTTCTCCTCGTCCACGCCGTTGTCCTTGGAGCCCGCAAGGAATTTGGGGCGCTCGGCGTCCATCGCCTCCTGGATTTTCTTGCCCATCGCGCGGCGTAGCAGGTCGGCGCCGCCAAGCGAGTAGCCCGCCATTTCCTGCGCGATCTGCATCACCTGTTCCTGGTAGACGATGATGCCCTGGGTTTCGTCCAGGATGTGGTCGATCGAGGGGTGCAGGGTGTCGCGTTCGGATAGCCCGTTCTTGACCTCGCAGAATTTCGGGATGTTTTCCATCGGGCCGGGGCGGTAGAGGGCGACGAGGGCGATGATGTCCTCGATACAGTCCGGCTTCATCCGCTTGAGCGCGTCGATCATGCCCGAGCTTTCCACCTGGAACACGGCGACCGTCTTGCCCGCGGCGTAGAGCTTGTATGACGCTTCGTCATCCAGAGGGATGCCGCCAATGTCATTCTCCATCCCATCCGCCGGCGTATAGAGTTCGGTGCCATCGGCGGCGACATGCAGCTTGCGGCCCGAACCGAGGATTTGTTCGACCGCGTTCTGGATCACCGTCAGGGTTTTCAGGCCCAGGAAGTCGAATTTGACGAGGCCTGCCTGTTCGACCCATTTCATGTTGAACTGGGTCGCGGGCATGTCGGACCGCGGGTCCTGATAGAGCGGCACAAGCGCGTCAAGCGGGCGGTCCCCGATCACCACACCCGCAGCGTGGGTGGAGGCGTTTCTGAGCAGCCCCTCGACCTGTTGGCCGTAGGTGAGCAGGCGGTTCACAACCTCCTCGTTCCGCGCCTCTTCGCGCAGGCGCGGCTCGTCCTTCAGCGCCTTTTCGATGCTGACCGGTTTGACCCCCTCGACCGGGATCAGCTTCGACAGCCGGTCCACCTGGCCGTAGGGCATTTGCAGCACGCGCCCGATGTCGCGCACGGCGGCCTTCGACAGAAGCGCGCCGAAGGTGATGATCTGGCCCACCTTGTCACGCCCGTATTTCTCCTGCACGTAGCGGATCACTTCCTCGCGCCGGTCCATGCAGAAGTCGATGTCAAAGTCGGGCATGGACACCCGTTCGGGGTTCAGGAACCGTTCGAACAGCAGGGCATAGCGCAGCGGGTCAAGGTCGGTAACGGTGAGCGCATAGGCCACGAGCGACCCCGCGCCCGAGCCCCGACCCGGCCCCACGGGAATGTTGTGGTCTTTGGCCCATTTGATGAAGTCGGCCACGATCAGGAAGTAGCCCGGAAAACCCATGCCTTCGATAATGTCCAACTCGAAATCGAGCCGTTTCTGGTAGTCCTCGACCGATGTAGCGTGCGGGATGACCTTGAGCCGGTCCTGCAAGCCGTCATTGGCCTGACGGCGCAACTCCTCCACCTCGTCATCGGCGAATTTGGGCAGGATCGGATCGCGGCGGTAGGCCATGAAGGCGCAGCGCTGCGCGATCTCGACCGTGTTTTCAATGGCTTCGGGCAGGTCGGCGAACAGCGTGACCATCTCTGCCTGGGATTTGAAATAGTGCTGCGCGGTCAGGCGACGGCGCGGTTCCTGCTGGTCGACATAGGCGCCCTCGGCGATGCAGATCAACGCATCGTGGCTTTCATACATGTCCGGCTTGGGGAAATAGACATCGTTGGTGGCCACCAGCGGCAGGTCCATGGCATAGGCCATTTCAATCAGCGGACGCTCCGTCAGCCGCTCTGCCTCGGGCTGGCCGCCCTCGCCAGGATGGCGCTGCAACTCGACATAAAGCCGGTCGGCAAAGATGTCCTTGAGCCGGTCCATGAGGGCTTGCGCGGCAGGCACCTGTCCCGTCTGCAACAGCATACCGACGGGGCCGTCTGGCCCGCCAGTCAGGCAGATCACATCCGCCGAATGGCCTGCCAACTCTTCGACCGTGACATGAGGCAGCTCCGAGCCCTCGCGCAGGTAGAGGCACGAGTTGAGCTTCATCAGGTTCTCATACCCGACCTCGGTCTGGGCCAGCAGCACCAGCGGCGCGGGATCGCGCGGGCGTTCGCCGGGGCGCGGGGTGACGTATTGCAGATCGACCTGGCAGCCGATGATGGGCTGCACCCCGGCCCCCGCCATGCCCACTGAAAACTCCAAAGCGGCGAACATGTTGTTCGTGTCGGTCAGCGCAATGGCGGGCATACCCGCGTCCCGCACGATGCCGGGCAGCTTTTTCAGGCGCATCGCCCCTTCAAGCAGCGAGTATTCGGAATGGGTGCGCAGGTGAATGAATCGGGGGGCATTGGTCATAGTGGCCACGATATGTCGTGGCGCGCCGCACGGAAAGCCCCACAAGATGTTATCCACAGCTCAATACTTAGCCAGTAAACTAAGTATCTTGACTCGAATCACACAACGCCAATACTTAGCTACATGACTAACCAACTCGACACCCTCTTCAGCGCACTTTCCGACCCGACACGACGGGCGGTGGTCGAACAGCTGATCCACGGCCCCGCCACGGTCAGCACGTTGCATGACGGGCACACGATGGCACTGCCCACATTTCTAAAGCATCTCAAGGTGATGGAGGGCAGCGGGTTGGTCACAAGCACCAAGAAAGGCCGCGTGCGCACGTATCAAATGCGCGCAGACACCCTGCGCGCCGGGGCTGACTGGCTGAACGCGCACAAGGAGACGTGGGAGGGCCGGATGGACCGGCTCGCCCACCTCGCCGAGCAAATGGAAAGGACACGATCATGAGCACCGACACCGGACATTTCGACCTGAGCCGCACCATGCCGCTGACGCCCGACCGGCTGTGGCACCTGTTGACCGACGGCCAGATGCGCGAGGCCTGGGGCGCGCCCGAGGACGGCATGGTGCTGGTGATGGACACGTCCGACTTCCGGGTGGGCGGCTATGAGACCCACCGTTGCGGGCCGGCAGACAACCCCGAATTCACAGTGGACACACGCTGGTACCGGATCGACGGGCCGCATGATGCAGCCTTTACCGAGACGGTCAATATCGGCGGGGCCGCCATTGCGACCACGCTGGTCACCTACCGTGTGACGGCCGAAGGAACAGGATCGCGCCTCGACGTGTCGGTGGCCGTTTCCTCCTTCACCGGCCCGGATGCCGACGGCGAGTTCAAGGCGGGATGGGAGGCCAGTCTGTCCAACCTTGAGGCACTGGCGACCAAGATGGCGGCGTAAGCACCCGGCCCCGCTTGCCTTTGCCTGTCCCCCTGCCCTACCTTACGCGCTGACAGCCCGCCCTTCGGTCTACGCCGCATCGACCGAGGGGCCGCTTCAGGGGCGTTGGTACCGCGGCAGGCACATACATATGCGCACGACCTTTCTTCTGAACGGAAGCGAGATCACGGCGGACACTTCCCCGACAACGACACTTCTGGACTGGCTGCGGGACCGCCCCGGCCTGACCGGCACAAAGGAAGGCTGCAACGAAGGCGACTGCGGCGCCTGTTCTGTCATGGTGACGGACACAAGCGGCGCGCGGGCCTTGAACGCCTGCATCCTGTTCATGCCGCAGCTTCAGGGCAAAGCAATCCGCACGGTCGAGGGGATCGCCGCCCCCGACGGCACCCTGCACCCGGTCCAACAGGCGATGGTCGAACATCATGGCAGCCAGTGCGGCTTCTGCACGCCCGGTTTCATCACCACGATGGCGACGGCCCATCTGAATGGCGAGACGGACCATGACACGACGCTGGCCGGCAACCTCTGCCGCTGCACGGGCTACGCGCCGATTATCCGCGCCGCCAAGGCTGCTGAAACAGCACCCGTTCCGGATCATGTAGATGATTCACAGCTTCTTCTGACCAAAAATACCACGGGGGAGGCTCCACAGGAGCCGGGGGCAGAGCCCCCAACCACGCCCGACGCCCTCGCCATATGGATGAATGAGAACCCCCGCGGCACGCTGATCGCAGGTGCGACGGATGTCGGCCTTTGGGTGACCAAGGATTTCCGCAATCTGGGGCCGGTGGCCTTTCTGAACCGGATCCCCGAACTCAGCCGCGTGACGGTGACCGAGGATGAGATCCGCATCGGTGCCGCGACAACGCTCACCGATCTACATGGGGTCATGGCCGACCATTACCCTGCCTTTGCCGAGCTGATCCGGCGCTACGGGTCCGTGCAGGTGCGCAATGCGGCCACGATTGGCGGGAATGTCGCCAACGGCTCGCCCATCGGCGATGGCTCGCCCGCGCTGATTGCGCTTGGGGCCACGCTGCATCTGCGGTCCGTGGATGGCGTGCGGTCCATGCCGATCGAGGATTTCTTCATCGACTACGGCAAGCAGGACCGGGCGGAGCACGAGTTTGTCGAGGCGATCACGATCCCCCGCCAGCCCGACCATTTGCGCTGCTACAAGCTGTCAAAACGGTTTGATCAGGACATCTCGGCGGTCTGCGGCTGTTTCTGGATCAACGTGGCGGACGGGGAGGTGCGCGAGATACGCCTCGCCTTTGGCGGCATGGCGGGCACACCGAAGCGCGCGGCGCGGGCCGAGGCGGCCTTGCGCGGGATGCCCTGGACCGATGCGACGGTGGCCAGCGCCATGCAGGCGATGGTGCGGGATTTCACCCCGATGTCCGATATGCGGGCGTCCGCCGCCTACCGGATGGAGGCGGCGCAGAACATGCTCTTGCGGGCCTGGCTGGAGGACCAGGGACAGGCCACCAATGTACTGGAGGTGCAGGCATGAGTGCTTTGCCGGAGGCGACCCCATGAGCATCGCCAAGCCCCTGCCCCATGACGCCGCGCATCTGCATGTGACAGGTGCCGCGCGCTATGTGGACGACACGCCGACGCCTGCAGGGACGCTGCATCTGGCCTTTGGCATCAGCGACGTGGCGCGCGGACAGATCACCGCGATGGATCTCGATGCGGTGCGTGCGGCCCCCGACGTGGTGGCCGTAGTGGTGGCGGGTGACCTGCCCTTTGCCAACGATGTCTCACCCTCGGCCAAGGACGAGCCGCTCTTGTCGGATGGATTAGTACACTACCTGGGGCAGCCCCTGTTTCTGGTCGTTGCCCGCTCGCATCTGTCAGCCCGTCATGCAGCCCGCTTGGGCAAGGTGGAGATTGCCGAGGAAGAGCCAATCCTGACGATTGATCAGGCGTTGGCGGCGGGCACGCGCTTCGAGGACGGCCCGCGCATTTATGCCCGTGGCGATGCCACCTTGGGGCTGGGCGGGGCAGAGCACCGCCTTACGGGGTCATTCGAGATTGGCGGACAAGAGCATTTTTACCTTGAGGGGCAAGCCGCCCTGGCCCTGCCCGGTGAGGATGGGGACATGCATGTCATCTCCTCCACCCAGCACCCGACCGAAATCCAGCACAAGGTGGCTGATGCGATCGGCCTGCCCATGCACGCCGTGCGCTGCGAGACGCGGCGCATGGGGGGCGGCTTTGGCGGGAAGGAAAGCCAGGGCAATGCGCTGGCCGTGGCCTGCGCCGTGGCCGCCCGCCTGACCGGCGCCCCCTGCAAGATGCGCTATGACCGCGATGACGACATGGTCATCACCGGCAAGCGCCATGACTTCCGCATCGACTATGATGTGGGCTTTGACGGAGATGGCCGCATCACCGCGCTCGACGTGCGCCAATATGTGCGCTGCGGCTGGGCCATGGACCTGTCCCTGCCCGTGGCCGACCGGGCGATGTTGCACGCCGACAATGCATATTGGTTGCCAAATGTGCGGATCGAAAGCCATCGGTTGCGCACCAACACCCAATCCGCCACCGCCTTCCGCGGCTTTGGCGGCCCGCAGGGGATGTTGGGCATGGAGCGGATCGTGGACCATGTCGCCGGCCATCTGGGGCTTGATCCGCTGGCAGTGAGGGTTGCGAACTTTTACGCCTCCGGCGGGCATATTTCTGGAACAATGAAGCGGCAAACGACGCCCTATGGGCAAGAGGTTGATGACTTTATTGCCGATGCCCTGGTCGCGCAGTTGCGAAAGAGTGCTGAGTACGACGCGCGGCGGGCTGCGATTGCGGAATGGAACGCTGCCAATCCAGTGCTGAAGAAGGGTATTGCCCTGACGCCGGTGAAGTTCGGGATCAGCTTTACTCTGACCCATCTGAACCAGGCGGGCGCGCTCGTGCATGTCTATGCCGACGGGTCGATCCACCTGAACCATGGCGGGACCGAGATGGGACAGGGCCTGTTCCAGAAGGTGGCGCAGGTGGCCGCCAGCCGCTTTGGCGTACCGCTGGAGATGGTCAAGATCACGGCGACCGACACGGCGAAGGTGCCCAACACATCGGCCACGGCGGCGTCCTCGGGCAGTGATCTGAACGGGATGGCGGTCAAGGCCGCCTGCGATACCATTCGGAACCGGATGGCTGAACATCTGGCGCAATTGCACCAGTGTCGCCCGGATGAGGTGCTGTTCGACGCAGGCCGCGTGCAGGCGGGCGCGGCGGAGTACAGCTTTGCGGAGGTCGCGGCCCTTGCCTACATGGCCCGCATCAGCCTGTCCGCGACCGGTTTTTACAAGACGCCGGACATCAAATGGGACCGGATCAAGGGGCAGGGCCGCCCGTTTTTCTACTTTGCCTATGGGGCTGCCGTGACGGAGGTGGTGATCGACACGCTCACGGGCGAGAACCGCGTTCTGCGCGCCGACATCCTGCATGACGCAGGCGCGTCGCTGAACCCGGCGCTCGACATCGGGCAGGTCGAGGGCGGCTATGTGCAGGGCGCGGGCTGGCTCACGACTGAGGAGCTGGTCTGGGACGACACGGGCCGCCTGCGCACCCATGCACCGTCGACCTACAAGATCCCGGCCTGTGCGGACCGGCCGGATGTGTTCAACGTGGCCCTGTGGGAGGGCGAGAACCGGGCCGACACGATTTATAAATCGAAGGCTGTGGGCGAGCCGCCACTGATGCTGGGCATCTCGGCCTTTCTGGCGCTGAGCGATGCGGCGGCGGCGTGCGGGCCGCATTACCCGAACCTGCAGGCCCCGGCCACGGCAGAGGCGGTTTTGAGGGCGGTGCACACCGCGCGCGGCGATGTTTGATCGCGCGGGCCTGATTGCGGCGTGTGAGGCGCATGGGCGGATCGTGCGCGTGGTGATCGCCAGCGTGCAGGGCTCGGCCCCACGCGAGGCGGGGGCCGCCATGCTGGTCTGGGACAGCGGGCAATCCGGCACCATTGGTGGCGGCGCGCTGGAGTTCGAACTGGCGGCAGCGGCGCGCGAGTTGCGGCAGGACAGGCGCAGCCGTCACGCGTTGGGCCCCGACCTTGGCCAGTGTTGCGGTGGCGCGGTCGAGATGTTGTCGGAAGTCTATGACCTGAACCGCGCGCGCGCCCTGCCCCATGATCTGGTGGCGCGCGGGCCGGACCCCATGCCGCTGTCGATCAAGCGGCTGATGAAAGCAGCGCGCAATCAGGGGCAATTGCCGCCCGCGCAATTGAAAGACGGCTGGATGATCGAACCGGTCCAGCCCGAGGATCAGGACATCTGGATCTGGGGGGCCGGGCATGTTGGCCGCGCACTGGTCGATGTCCTGCGCCATGTGCCGGGGCATCGACTGACCTGGGCCGACACCGGGGCGGAGCGGTTCCCCCGGAATGTGCCGGACGGCGTGACCACGGTTCCTGCCATCGACTTGCCCGCGCTGGCCGCCCACGCGCCCGAGGCGGCCCATCACCTGATCCTGACCTACGCCCATGACATCGACCTTGGCCTGTGCCACGCGCTGCTCACCCGTGGGTTCACGTCCTGCGGGCTGATCGGGTCGGCCACGAAATGGGCGCGCTTTCGCAAGCGTCTGGCCACGTTGGGCCACCGGGTCGATGAAATCGACCGCATCACCTGCCCCATAGGCGATCCGTCTTTGGGCAAGGATCCGCATTTGATTGCGATTGGGGTCGCCTATCGGCTAGCACAGTCCACGCAGACCATACCGCGACGACTGGAGACCCTTGCGTGACCCACCTTCTGTCCCTGAACGGGTTGACCAAGGCCTATCCCGGCGTGGTGGCGAATGACGACGTGTCCCTGTCCATTGCACCCGGTGAGATCCATGCCCTGCTGGGCGAGAACGGGGCGGGCAAGTCGACACTGGTCAAGATGATCTACGGGCTGGTCAAACCCGATGCTGGGATCATGCAGATGAACGGCGCCGGTTTTGCGCCCGGTGATCCCCGTGCAGCGCGTGCTGCGGGTGTCGGCATGGTGTTCCAGCACTTTTCCCTGTTCGACGCGCTCACAGTCGCCGAAAACATCGCGTTGGGGATGGAGACGCCTCCGCCCATGCGCACCCTTGCCGCGCGCATCCGCGAGGTGTCGGAGACCTATGGCCTGCCGCTGTCGCCCGACCGGGTGGTGGGTGACCTGTCGGCAGGCGAGCGGCAGCGGGTCGAGATCATTCGGTGCCTGTTGCAGGACCCCAAGCTGCTGATCATGGACGAACCGACATCCGTTCTGACCCCGCAAGAGGTGGACATCCTGTTCGAGACCCTGCGCAAGTTGAGCGCGGAGGGGACCGCGATCCTCTACATCTCTCACAAGCTGGAGGAAATCCGCGCGCTTTGCGATGCGGCGACAATCCTGCGCGGCGGCAAGGTGGTGGGCACGGCGGTGCCGCGCGACACCTCGGCCCGGGCTATGGCAGAAATGATGGTGGGCAGCACGCTTGCCACGCCAAAGGCCGCGGCCCATGACACAGGTGCTGTGCTGCTGTCCGTGACAGGGCTGTCAGTGTCGTCGCCTTCGGCCTTTGGCATGTCTTTGAAAGACGTATCCTTTGACGTGCGCGCGGGCGAGGTTCTGGGCATCGGCGGGGTGGCTGGCAACGGGCAGGACGAGTTGCTGGCCGTGCTGTCGGGCGAACTGCCCTGCAAGACCGGGATGGTCGCGTTCAAGGGGGCCGATCTTGCGCGGTCCGGGCCCGAGGCGCGCCGGGGCCTGGGTGTGTTGGCCGCGCCCGAGGAACGGCTGGGCCACGCCGCCGCTCCCAACATGTCGCTGACCGAGAACGCCATGCTGACCGGGGCCGCGCGCGAGGGATTGGCGCGCCGCGGGATGCTGGACTGGCGCAAGACGCGCGCCTTTGCCGAGCGGATCATCGCCGGCTTTGACGTGCGCACGCCGGGGCCCGAGAATGCGGCCCGGTCGCTGTCGGGGGGCAACCTGCAGAAATTCGTAATCGGGCGCGAGGTGTTGCAGCGCCCCGAAGTTCTGGTGGTGAACCAGCCCACCTGGGGCGTGGATGCGGCGGCCGCAGCGGCGATCCGGCAGGCCTTGCTGGATCTGGCAGCCGACGGGTCGGCGGTGGTAGCGATCAGCCAGGATCTGGATGAGTTGATGGAAATCTCGGACCGGTTTGCAGCCCTGAACGAGGGGCGCCTGAGTGATCCGCGGGCCACGGCCGGGCTGGATGTGGAGCAGATCGGTCTAATGCTGGGCGGTGCCCACGAGATGGAGGTTGCGCATGTGTGAAGCGGGCCCTCCGGAGGTGGTATTTTTGGTCAGAAGAAACACCAGGGTGTGCGCATGATCCGGATCGAGGCGCGGCCGCAGCCCTCTGCCGTGATGGCCTATGCGACCCCTGTGCTGGCCGTGCTGCTGACCATGATCTTTGGTGGCGTGCTCTTTGCCGTGCTGGGCAAGGATCCGTTGCAGGCGATTGCGACGATTTTCTGGGAGCCACTCTTTGGCGAGTTCGCGTTCTTTTACCGCCCTCAGCTGCTGATCAAGGGCGCGCCGCTGGTGCTGATTGCCATCGGGCTTGCACTGGGGTTCCGCGCGGGCATCTGGAACATCGGGGCCGAGGGGCAGTACATCATCGGCGCGATTTGCGGCGCTGGCGCGGGGCTGGCGTTTTACCCGGCTGAGAGTGTGCTGATCTTTCCGCTGATGGTGCTGGCGGGGGCCTTGGGCGGTTGGGCCTGGGCGATGATACCGGCGGTGTTGAAAGTGCGCTTTGGCACCAACGAAATCCTGGTGTCATTGATGCTGGTCTATGTGTCGGAGCAGCTTTTGGCCTCCATGTCCCTGGGGCTGCTGAAAAACCCCGAAGGGTTCGGCTTTCCCGGATCGCGCAATCTGCAACAATATCCGTCGGCCCATAATGCCGAGATCATCGCAGGGACGGGCATGCACTGGGGCGTCGTGGCGGCGCTGATTGCCGTCATCTTTGCCTATGTCCTGCTGACCCGGCACCGGTTGGGATTTGCCATTCGGGTGACTGGAGAGGCGCCGCGGGCGGCAAAGTTCGGGGGCGTCCATCCGGGGCGGCTGGTGCTCTTTTGTCTGGGCATGTCCGGCCTGCTGGCGGGGCTTGCGGGCATGTTCGAGGTGGCGGGACCTGCGGGGCAGATCAGCATTGATTTCAACGTGGGCTACGGGTTCACGGCCATCATCGTGGCGTTCCTCGGGCGGCTCAATCCGCTGGGGATCGTCGCGGCGGGGCTCTTGATGGCGCTGACCTATATCGGCGGGGACATCGCGCAGTCGCAGCTTGGCCTGCCCGCCGCCGCCATACAGGTGTTCCAGGGGATGCTGTTGTTTTTCCTGCTGGCGCTGGACCTGCTGACCAACTACCGCATGCGGTTCGGTCAGGCGGAGGTCGTGTGATGCACAAAGCGCAAGCCATACCGGTCTTGGCCGGGGCGGGGATGGGCACCATGATGCTGTCGATGCTGCACCGGCAGATCATGTCGGGCAACGCCGAGGCCCTAGCGCCTATTCTCTTGTTTGTTGGGCTCCATATCCTGGCCGTGGTTGGCCTGGTGCTGCTGCCCCTTGTCGCAAGCGCGAAGCTGCGGGCGCGGTTGCAACGCCTGCACCGCCCGGATGCGCGCCACCTTCTTTTGATGCTGCTCGGGGCTATCCCGAGCGCGGGCGTGCTGCACCTGTACCTGCACGGGTTGGGACACTAAGATGGACCTGTCTTCCATCAACCCCATCCTGCTGATCGCTGCCATGATCGCAGCGGCCACGCCCATCCTGTTGGCAGCCATCGGAGAGCTTGTCGTTGAACGCGCGGGCGTCCTGAACCTCGGGGTCGAGGGGATGATGATCACGGGCGCGGTCTGCGGCTTCATCATCGCCGTGAACACAGGCTCCCCCACCGTCGGCTTCATTGCCGCCGCCGTGGGCGGTGCGGTGCTGTCGCTGCTCTTTGCCTTTCTCACGCAGGTGGCGCTGGCCAATCAGGTGGCGTCGGGCCTTGCGCTGACCCTCTTTGGGCTGGGGCTGTCGTCGCTGATGGGCCAAAGCTACGTGGGCATCAAACCACCCCGGGCGGACCCGACACCGCTGGGGCCGCTGGCAGATATCCCCGTGATCGGGCCGATCCTTTTTGGCCACGACATGATGGTCTATATCGGGTTGGGGATCGTCGCCGCCACCTGGGCCGTGCTGAAATTCACACGCGCAGGGCTGGTCCTGCGTGCCGTGGGCGAAAACCACGATGCGGCCCACGCCCTGGGCTACAAGGTCAAGCGCATCCGCACGCTGGCGATCCTGTTCGGCGGGGCCTGCGCGGGGCTGGGTGGGGCCTACATCAGCCTGATCCGCGTGCCGCAATGGACCGAAGGGATGACGGCAGGCGTCGGCTGGATCGCCCTCGCCCTCGTCGTCTTTGCCTCGTGGAAGCCGTGGCGCGTGCTGCTCGGTGCCTATCTTTTTGGCGGGATCACCCAGCTGCAGTTGAACCTGCAAGGGGCAGGCGTTGCCATTCCGGTCGAGTATTTGGCAATGTCGCCTTACGTCGTGACGATCATCGTTCTGGTGATTCTGAGCGCAGACAAATCCCGCGCTCCCGGCTCACTGGGGCGCACATTCCACGCCTCGGGATAAGGGGCGCACCTAAATGGGGAGAAACCTGAAATGAAATTCACGACACTTCTGGCAAGTGCCGCGCTGGCGCTTGGGCTGGCGGGCGGCGCTATGGCCCAGGACCCGACCAAGGTCGGCTTTGTCTATGTCGGTCCCGTGGGCGACGGCGGCTGGACCTATGAACACGACCAGGGCCGCCTCGCGGTCGAGGCGGAGTTCGGCGACGCGGTCGAGACCGTGTTCGTGGAAAACGTGGCCGAGGGCCCGGATGCGGAACGTGTGATGACGCAGATGGCACTCGATGGCGCCGACCTGATCTTTACAACGTCCTTCGGCTTCATGGACCCGACGATCAATGTCGCCTCCAAGTTCCCGGATGTGAAGTTCGAGCACGCCACCGGCTACAAACGCGCCGACAACGTGTCGACCTATTCGGCCCGTTTCTACGAGGGGCGCGCCGTGCAAGGCCACATCGCGGGCAAGATGACGGAGTCGAACATCATCGGCTACATCGCCTCCTTCCCGATCCCCGAAGTGATCCGCGGCATCAACTCCGCCTATCTGCACGCCGCCAAGGTGAACCCCGATGTCGAGTTCAAGATCATCTGGGTCTACACGTGGTTTGACCCCGCGAAAGAGGCGGACGCGGCCAAGGCGCTGATCGACCAGGGCGCCGACGTGGTGCTGCAGCACACCGATTCCACAGCGCCGCAAGCCGCCGCACAGGAAGCCGGCGACGTGATGACCTTCGGCCAGGCGTCGGACATGGCGCAATACGCACCCTTCCCGCGCGTGTCTTCGATCATCGACAACTGGGCCCCCTACTACATCGAGCGCACGCGCGCCGTGATGGACGGCACCTGGGAAAGCGTGGACACGTGGGACGGTATCCCCACCGGCATGGTTGAGATTGGCGAGATCACCGATGCGGTCCCGGCCGAGGTGAAGGCCGAAGCCGAAGCCATGATCGAGGCGATGCGGACGGGCGAATACCACCCCTTCACCGGCCCGATCAACAAGCAGGACGGCAGTGCATGGCTGGCCGAAGGCGACGTGGCCGATGACGGCACGCTCGCCGGCATGAACTTCTACATCGAAGGTGTGGACGGAGAGATCCCGCAGTAAGCGACACAGCTTTCTATCGAAAATGCGCTGGCCCCCGGTTTCGGGGGCCTTTGCGTTTGGTCATCCTTGGAAAGGGACAAGCCCATGCCATTCAACAAACTTCACGTACCCCGCAGCCTTGCCCCCGAGACGTGCCAGCAGATCAACCGCAACCTGCACGCCGCTCTGGTCGAAACATGCGCCGTCAACCCCGACGATGACTTCTGCATCACGTGCCGCTACGACCCAGAGGACATGGCGTTCCATCCCACGTTCCTCGGGCCGCGCGACCCTGCGGCGACCATTGTCATTGAAATCGCCCTGCTCGGCGGGCGGACCGATGCACAGAAAGAGGCGCTTTATGCCGATATCCGCGCCCGGTTGGGCAGCATCGGGTTTCCGCCCGAAAACGCCATCATCTTCCTGATCGAGAATGCCGCGATCGACTGGTCCTTTGGACCGCAGGGGTCGGTCAAGACCGTGCTGGGCCTCTAACGCCTGTCACTGCGCAAAGATCCGGACCATCTGCGCGTCGAAATGCGCCCAGGTCATCGTCGCCTTGTTCCCGGCATAGCCGTGGTAATGTGACTTGCCCGTATCATTGGGCAGACCCGCCCAGATCTTGGCCAGGTTGTTCATGAAGGCGACGCGGTCCATCTCGCCCGCCAGAAAGGGCTGCAACCCGGCATCGGCCAGTAGGATGTCGGCCAGCTGGTCCTGCACGTCGGGGGTAAAGCGTTGGCGCGGGTTGAGACCGGCTTGCCGCACCAGCCGCCGCAGGGTCGGCGGGATGAACTGGTAGCGCCCGATGGCGTGGGGCTGACCGGGCGTCGCGTCGATCCAGTCATAGATTTGCCGGATGGTCAGCTGCGTGGGATCGGCGGGCGGCTTGATCGTGGCTCCGTATTGCACGGCGTCATAGCCCTTGGACCCGGCCTCCGCCTGCGCGATCAGCGTGCGCAGGCGCGCCACGCGGTCTTTGGCCGGATAGCTGCGCAGCGCGTCCAGTTCCTCCGGATCGGGCGGCGCAAACAGGCCCGTTTCGGACCGCCCCGCAAACAGGCTGGGGCCGGAATGCCGGATCATCGCCGTATCAGGGCGCACGATCAGCGGCGCCGCCTGGGGCAACAGACTGGCCCGACTGGCCATCGGCAACGCCTCCCCCCACGCGAGGGCCGCCTGCCCGATCAACGCCACACATGCCAAGACACACCAGATCCACCGCATCGCAATCCCATTCTGAAATCATCGCGTGCGGTGGTTTTGGGCCGCGACATCTAAACACGAGGTTGCCGCGCCGCGCCGTTCTGAAAGGCATTTATGTCAAATGCGAACCATCTCTCAGGACGCCGTCAAAATGGCGTAAATCTCGTCCTTGAGCGCCATGCGCTTCCTGCGCATCTCCTGCATGTGGTCATCCGACACCGGATCCACATCCGTCTCGGCCCGATGTACGACACCGTTGATGGCATGATACTTGTCGACCAAACGCGCAAAATGGGCATCGCGCTGGCGCAGCTCCGAAATACGTTCCGCATGCTCTGGAAAGTCGCTGGCAAGCGCGTGAGGGGTGTTTGACATCTCCGTACTCCCAACCCGTCAGCTCTTGCGCGATTGCGGGTGCTGGGACGCCGCCAGAATATGGGCGGACCCATGCACCGATGTGTCGGCCTGCTGCACGATCAGCGGGTCGGGCACGGTCGCCACATCCAGATCCTTGTCCGGATAATCAAGCCCAGCCAGAAAATGCTTCATGCAGTTGATGCGCGCACGTTTCTTGTCGTTGGATTTGATCACGGTCCAGGGCGCATCAGCAGTATCGGTGTAGAAAAACATCGCCTCCTTCGCCTCGGTATAGTCGTCCCACTTGTCCAGGCTCGCCCGGTCGATGGGCGACAGTTTCCACTGCTTCAGCGGATCGGTCTTGCGCGCCTCGAACCGGCGGCGCTGTTCGTCCTGGGTGACGGAAAACCAGTATTTGAACAGATGAATGCCCGACCGCGACAGCATCCGCTCGAATTCGGGCGTCTGGCGCATGAACTCCAGGTATTCACCGGCCGCACAGAACGACATCACCCGCTCCACACCGGCGCGATTGTACCACGATCGGTCATAAAGCACGATCTCGCCCGAGGTCGGCAGATGCTTGACATAGCGCTGGAAAAACCATTGCCCGCGCTCCTCATCCGTGGGCTTGTTCAGGGCCACGACACGGGCCGCGCGGGGGTTCAGATGCTCCATAAAGCGCTTGATCGTCCCGCCCTTGCCAGCGGCATCGCGCCCCTCGAACAGCAGAACAAATTTCTGGCCGGTGTCCTGCACCCACAGCTGCACCTTCAGCAATTCAACCTGCAACGCCGCCTTTTCCGCCTCGTATTCCATCCGGCTCATCTTGTCCGGGTAGGGGTATTGCGCGGTGTCAAAAGCCTGCGCGGCCGATGGGTTCGTATCCAGCGTCTCAGCGGTCTGCGCCATGGGGTGTCTCCTTCTATCTACCGACAGAAGCCAGACACCATGCGCAGGCTCACGTCATTGACGTGTATCAATTTGTAATTTTTTGTCCAAAACCGTCCATACGGGCATCAATGCTTCCATCTGGCCGAGGGTCGCCTTCACCACCCCCATATCGCGCCAATCCTCGGGCATGGGGCCGGACACGGCGAGCGCCTTGCGCTTGAGCAGATCAGCATGGGGGTGGTCCGGGTCGTACGGTTTCGGCACGCGCTTCAGCGGCTCCGGCCCCCAATCGCTGATGACCGCCCCACTGTCGGCGGCCTGATCCAGCGCCTCCTGCAAACTGTCACCCCAGTTGTCGACAAAGGCGCGATACCGGGTCAGATGCTCGCCTTGCAGGCCCATGACCCCCATGCCCAGAATAAAGTAATCCGGCGCCAGCCCGCAGAACCACGAGGGCGCCAGCGGGTCCTTGTTCACCGGCTGCCACATGATGTGCAGATGGGTGTTCAGCGGCGTCTTGTCCTTGGAAAAGCGCACGTCCCGGTAGATGCGGAACACTTTGGGCTTGTGCGGCTTGCCGGTGATGCGGGCCACATCCTCGGCCATCAGATCGGCAAAGAACCCGGCAGGCCCTGCAATGGCCTCCTTGTAATGCGCCTTGTGCGGCTCGAACCAATCCTTGGTGTTGTTCTTGTCCAGCTTGGCGAAAAAGCGCAGCGCCTCGTCCACCAGTGTCTCGAACCCATCGGCCATGTGTGTGTCCTCCGTAACGTGCCGCTTTGAACCTATCGCGCGGCGCGGGTCAGTCCACCGCAGGCTGATGCCCGTGTCCGGCAGCGGCGGGCATTTACGCTTTGGTAACACTCTCCACCGCACGGTCCGTTAACCATGGAAATGGCATACCAGCGGTGCACGCACGGTGCACAGGATGTGCACGGGTTGTGACCCCCGCAAAGCCCAGTGTTAACAGACGATTCGCACCAATTACGCGACACTGCGCGTTAACCGTTGCGCGTACGGTGCCTCCATGGCACGACTTTGCACATGATGACGTCCCTTTCCGGCACCCCGCTTTCACCCCTGACCTTTGGCACCATGCAGTTCGGCGGGCGCGCAGACGCCGCCGAAAGCCGCGCCATGTTCGACGCCGCGCGCGCCGCAGGGATCACCCATTTCGACACCGCTTACGTCTATACCGAAGGCGCGTCCGAAACCCTGCTGGGCGAGATGGCCCAGAAGGATCGCGAGGGGCTGATCATCGCCACCAAGGCCGCCTATAATGGCGGCTCGGGACGCGACAACATCCTGACCGGCTTCGCCACCTCGCAACAGCGCCTGCAAATGGATATGGTCGACATCCTCTACCTGCACCGCTTCGACGACGACACGCCGCTGCAGGAAACCTTCGACGCCCTCGCAACGCTCAAACACGAGGGACGCATCCGCCATATCGGCGTCTCCA
This sequence comes from Tateyamaria omphalii, assembly GCF_001969365.1. Classification (NCBI taxonomy): domain Bacteria; kingdom Pseudomonadati; phylum Pseudomonadota; class Alphaproteobacteria; order Rhodobacterales; family Roseobacteraceae; genus Tateyamaria; species Tateyamaria omphalii. The sequence goes on from NZ_CP019312.1 coordinate 2,603,038, forward strand.
ACTTCGCCGCCTGGCAGGTGATGAAGGCGCAAGCGGTGGCCGCGCAATTCGACGTGCGCATCGACATCATCCAACCCATGCACAGCCTGGTCAAACGCCAGTCCGAGGTTGAAATCTTCCCCATGGCCGTCGATCAGGGCATTGAAATCGCACCCTATTCTCCGCTGGGCGGCGGACTGCTCACCGGCAAATACGCAAGCGGTGGCACCGGGCGCCTGACCGAAGACAGCCGCTATGCCGCCCGCTACAACGTGGATTGGATGCGCGACGCGGCGGTGAAGCTGACCGCCTTGGCATCCGATCTGGGCACCAGCCCCGCGACGCTCGCGGTCGCCTGGGCCATGGCCCACCCGGCCCGCCCGCGCCCCATCATCTCCGCCCGCTCGGCAGAACAACTCGCCCCGTCGCTGGCCGCACTCGACTTCGACATGACGGCGGATCTCTACGAGCAGATCACCGGTTTCAGCGTCACCCCGCCCCCCGCCACCGACCGGATCGAGGAAGCGTGACAGACATCATCGTCATCGGCGGGGGCATCGCCGGGGTCTCCGCCGCCGCACGCCTCTCCGAAGGCGCGCATGTCACGCTGATCGAAGGTGAAAGCGCCCTCGGCTACCATGCCTCGGGCCGCTCCGCCGCGCTTTTTGAACAGAACTACGGCCTGCCCCCGGTGATCGCGTTGAACAAGGCAAGCGCGGACTACCACCAACCCTATCTCAGCCCCCGCGGCTTCCTGCTGATCGCGCGCGCAGGCGAGGACGAAGGGTTCGAGGCGGACGCCAAAACCCTGAAATGCCCCGAAATTTCAGTGGACGAGGCCCGTGCCCACGTCCCGATCCTGAACACCCGGATCACCCGCGCCGCCTACCACGCCGACGCCTGGGACATCGACACCGACCGCATGATTCAGGATTTCGCAAAGACGGTGCGCGCAAATGGCGGGCAGGTCCTGACCGACCGCAAGGTCACGGCCATCGACCGAAACAAAACCTGGACCGTCCGTTGCGGTAACGAGGTGTTAACCGCCGACCTGCTGGTCAACGCCGCAGGCGCCTGGGCCGACCAGATCGCCGCCCTTGCCGGCGTCGATCCTATGGGCATCACCCCCCACCGCCGCTCCATGGCCCGCCTGCCCGCACCGGGCCACCAAGCCATTGAAAACTGGCCCATATTCTTCGGCGTGGGCGAGACGTGGTACGCCAAACCCGACGCCGGAAAGCTGCTCGTCTCCCCTGCCGACGAAGACGCGGTAGACCCCCACGACGCCTGGGCCGACGACATGGTGCTGGCCGAAGGGCTCGACCGCTACGCGCAGCACGTGACCGTACCCGTGACACGGGTCGAAACCTCCTGGGCTGGCCTGCGCAGCTTCGCCCCCGACCGCTGCCTGGTGCTGGGCCGCGACGTGCAAGTCCCTGATTTCATTTGGTGCGCGGGCCAGGGCGGCTATGGCTTCCAGACGGCGCCCGCCGCCAGTCAACTCCTCGCCGACCTCGTCCTCGGCCGCCCCCCGCAGATCGACGCGAGCACCGTCACTTCCCTGTCGCCAGCCCGCTTCTGACCCGCTAGGCTCGCCCCATGTTGATACGCTATTTGATGCTGACCGCGCTGGTCATTTTAACCGCTTGCGGCGCTCCCGCCCCTGCCCCCTTCACAGGCCCCATGGTCATCGGCGATACCGACCCGGTCCGATTTTCTGGCCGCCAACCAACCACTTACCCGGTCCAGGGCATGGACGCCGCCCGCTTCCAGACCTCCGTCGATTGGGAACGGGCCAAGGCCGTGGGCATAGACTTCGTGTTCCTGAAAGCCACCGAAGGCGGTGACCTCCTCGACCCCGCCTTCGAGGATCACTGGCGCGGCGCGGGCCGCGCAGGCATCAAGCGCGGCGCCTACCATTTCTACTATTTCTGCACGCCTCCGGAAGTGCAGGCCCAGTTCTTCATCCGCACCGCCCCCAAGACACGCGGCAGCCTGCCGCCGGTGCTGGACATGGAATGGAACCCCTTCTCCCCCACCTGCCAGCGCCGCCCCGACGCGGCCACGGTGCAGGACGAAATGCGCCGCTGGCTAGACCTCGTAACGGCCCATTACGGCCAACGCCCGATCATCTACACCACACCGGGCTTTTACGAGGATGCCGCGCTAAACACCTTCAAAGGCTACGAATTCTGGCTCCGCACCACGGCCAAAACCCCGGCACAAGCCTATCCTGGCCAGCCTTGGCGCTTCTGGCAATACACAGCCACGGGCACCCTGCCCAACACGGTAGGATCGGTGGACATCAACGCCTTCAACGGCACGACTGGCGATTGGGAGGCTTGGCTGGATCGCAGAACGATCCGCTAATCTACCACCTTCTTCTCTTGGAAAATACGGCGGGGGGTCTGGGGGGCTGGCCCCCCAGTCGGTCGCCGCAGCACCAGCGCGGCGAAACCGCTCCTACCCGTCCTTGCGGATCACCTCGTTCTTTGGGTCATAGGGGCTGTCCTCAACCACCTCGGCATCCCAAAGCTGATCAAACATCCTGACGTTCAACCGTGTCCCCGGCACCGCCAGATCCGGCGTGACATACCCCATCCCAATCGACTTCCCGAAGGCCACGGAATAGCCACCGGAGGTCAAACGGCCCACGCGCGTTTCGCCATCATAAAGCGCCTCGCGCCCCCAGGGATCGGCATCGTTCGGCCCGTCAATCAGCAGGGTGACACATTTCGAACGCACCCCGATCTTCTCCATCGCAGCCTTGCCATGGAAGTTCTTGGACAGGTCCACAAACCGCGGCAAATCCGCCTCGATCGGCGTTGCATCGCGCCCCAACTCCGTCCCAAAGGCGCGATAGCTCTTCTCCTGCCGCAGCCAGTTCTGCGCCCGCGCGCCAACCAGCTTCATGCCGTGCTTTTCACCGGCAGCAACCAGTTGATCCCACAGGTAATTCTGCATCTCGATGGGGTGGTGCAACTCCCATCCCAACTCACCGGTATAGGCCACGCGGATGGCGCGCACCGGACACATACCCAGCTCGATATCGCGGTAGCTGAGCCACGGGAACCGCTTGTTCGACAGGACCGTCGACGGATCGGCATCCTTCACCAACTCGTTGAGAACATCCCGTGATTTCGGCCCAGCGATGGCAAAGACACCCCACCGGGTTGTCACATCCTCTTCGTTGATGCGCCCGAACTCGGCCTCTTTCTCCATGATCGCCTTGTAAAGGTAATCCTGATCATAGGCATGCCAGGCCCCGGCGGACACGAGGTAGTAATCATTCTCGGCCAACCGCACGATCGTGTACTCGGTGCGCGTGGTCCCCGCCGCGGTAAGCGCATAAGTCAGGTTAATGCGGCCCACCTTTGGCAGCTTGTTGGTGGTGAACCAATCCAAAAATGCCGTCGCCCCAGGCCCCGAAATCCGGTGCTTGGTAAAGGCCGTCGCGTCGATCAGGCCCACGCCCTCGCGCACCGCCTTGGCTTCCTCGACCGCGTATTGCCACCATCCGCCCCGGCGGAACGACCGCGCGTCATGGTCAAAGCTGTCGGGCGCATCCAACGGCCCGTAATAATTGGGCCGCTCGAACCCGTTCACGCAGCCAAACTGCGCGCCCGCCGCCTTCTGCCGGTCATAGGCGGGGCCGGTGCGCAGGGGGCGGCAGGCCTCCCGCTCCTCGTCCGGATGGTGCAGGATATAGACGTGCTCGTAGCATTCCTCATTCTTGCGCGCCGCATACTCGGTCGTAATCCAGTCGCCATAGCGCTTGGGATCAAGCGAGGCCATGTCGATCTCCGCCTCGCCCTCGACCATCATCTGGGCCAGGTAGTATCCCGTGCCGCCCGCGGCGGTGATGCCGAACGAAAACCCTTCCGCCAGCCACATGTTGTCCAACCCGGGTGCAGGACCAACCAAAGGATTGCCATCGGGCGTGTAACAGATCGGTCCGTTGAAATCGTCCTTCAGGCCCGAGGTCTCGCAGGACGGAACCCGGTGGATCATCGCCATGTACTGCTCCTCGATCCGCTCCAGATCAAGCTGGAACAGATCGGCACGGAAGCTGTCCGGCACTCCATGTTCAAACCGCGCAGGCGCGCCGTGCTCGTAGACACCCAGGATCCAGCCGCCCCGCTCTTCGCGGACGTAAGACTGCGCGTCAGCATCCCGGATCACCGGGTGTTCGCCATTGCCGTCGGCCCGGAACTTGACCAGCTCAGGGTCCTGTTCCATCACGATAAACTGATGCTCCACCGGGATCGCGGGCATCTTGATGCCCAGCATCTTTGCCGTGCGCTGCGCGTGATTGCCCGAGGCCGTCACAACATGTTCAGCGGTGATCACGATCTGCTCGTCCGAGGGCACAAGGTTGCCGCCCTTCTCCACCATCTTGGTGGCGGTGACCTCCCACGCCTCGCCCGTCCAGTTGAACGCATCGGCCTGCCATTTCCGCTCGATCATCACCCCACGCTGGCGCGCGCCCTTGGCCATCGCCATGGTCACATCGGCTGGGTTAATATAGCCGTCCGTCTGGTGATAAAGGGCCCCTTTCAGATCCTCGGTCCGGATCAGCGGCCACTTTGCCTTGATCTGTTCCGGCGTCATGAATTCGTATGGCACGCCGCAGGTCTCGGCGGTGGAGGCATAGAGCATGTACTCGTCCATCCGCGCATCCGTCTGCGCCATGCGCAGGTTGCCCACAACGGCAAAACCCGCGTTCAGCCCGGTCTCTTCTTCCAGCGTTTTGTAGAACCTGATGGAATAGTCGTGAATATGGGTCGTCGCATAGGACATGTTGAAATAAGGCAAGAGACCCGCCGCGTGCCAGGTCGAGCCTGAGGTCAACTCGTCCCGCTCCAGCAACATCACATCGTCCCAGCCAGCGCGGGCCAGGTGATATGCAATCGACGTGCCAACAGCACCGCCGCCGACCACAAGTGCTTTCACATGAGTTTTCATGTCCCGACTCCCTCGCATACTGTCTCTGCCCTTCTAGGCAAAGCACGCGCAACCCGCGCCAGCAAGCCGACCGGTCACAGCAGAAAAACGACGCCTCTGACCGGGTCCACTCCTCTCTGTTTCCGAAAATCCCGAGGGTTTGGGGGCTGGCCCACAGTAAAGCCGTGTCGTCGCGGTACGCGTCCTGTGGATCAAGGCAGGCGCGTAAACGTGGCTTCACCAACGGGGCGCAAACCATCTTCTTTCAAAAAATCGGGATGAGTCAGCAAGCGAATGGACTGGCGCGGCTGGGTGTCGATGTTTGGACCCGTGTAGTTCGGTCCGCTGTCGGCCCCGGCGTCCCAGGGCCAAAGGACGACGGTGATATCGTCACGCCACACATTGCCGTCCCGTACATGCACGCCGTTCACGCCTGAAAACCAGTCTGGGCTTGGGGCCAGCATGGTGACAAAAGAGATGTAATCTTGCATTTCATCGACAGTCAATTCGAACGAAAATGCGCCCGGGCTTGCGATCCCCGGCACCAGCAAATGTTCACCGACCCGACCTCGCCTGCGCCCTTCGGCAAGTTCGGCTTCTAGAACATTGACCCGCCCGTTTGTCGCCACCAACGCCACTCCACTCGACGCGGTGTCGCCGTCGCGAAACAGGCTATAGCGCGATGAATGGGCAAAAGCGATCAGCCTGCTCCAGTGGGCATCAAGGTCGGGCGCAGACCAGGTCAAGCTGACATCGACCCGGTAGCGTGCGGTTTCCTGCGCTGCGGCCAGTCCAGCCGCAACCAGCAAGACACCGAATATCAGACCCCTAGCGACGCGGACCAAAAATTTTGCCCGGGTTCATGATGTTCAATGGATCAAGCGCGGTCTTGATGGCCGCCATGTATTCAACGGTGGGTCCCAGTTCCTTGATCAGATAAGGCATCTTTCCTTGCCCGATCCCATGCTCGCCGGTGCAGGTGCCATCCATGCGGATGGCTTCATCAGCGAGATATGCAGTGAACTCTTCGGCCCTACGCACTTCATCATCGTTGTCCATATCAATCAGGACGAGCGAGTGGAAATTCCCGTCACCGACATGGCCAACAATGGGGGCGAGCAGGTCCAGCTCGGCCGCCTTGGCCTGCGCGCCTGTCACCGCTTCGGCCAGCCGCGAGATGGGCACACAGACATCGGTCGAAATGCCCTGCGCACCGGGGCGCAATTGCAGCGTCGCCCAATAAAGATCATGCCGCGCCTTCCACAGCTTGTTGCGCTCTTCCGCGGTGGCGGTGGCTGCGAAATCCGTGCCTCCCACATCTTCGGCGATGGACCCGAACATCTCTGCCTGTTCGATCACAGCGCTGTCCGAGCCATGGAATTCCAACAGCAAGAGCGGCGTCTCGGGCAGGTCAAGCCCGGCATAGGCGTTGGCTGCTCTGACGTTCAATTCATCCATCAACTCGATCCGCGCGACCGGAATGCCGTACTGGATCGTCGTCATCACCGCCTGACAGGCCGCGTCGATAGACGGAAAGGACATGCGCGCCGCCGAAATGGCCTCGGGAATGCCCTGCAGCTTCAGCGTGATCTCAGTGATCAGGCCCAGCGTGCCCTCTGACCCGATCAAAAGCCGCGTCATGTCGTACCCGGCAGAGGTCTTCTTGGCCCGCTGCGCTGTGCGGATGATGCGCCCATCGGCCATCACCGCCTCAAGGCTCAGGACATTGTCCTTCATCGTGCCATAGCGCACCGCATTGGTGCCCGACGCGCGGGTGGAGGCCATACCGCCCAGTGACGCATTTGCCCCTGGGTCGATGGGAAAGAACAGGCCCCTGTCGCGCAAGTAAGTGTTCAACTGCTCGCGCGTGACACCGGGTTGCACGACGCAGTCCAGGTCTTCGGCGTTGACGGCGAGGATCTTGTCCATCTGCGTCAGATCCACGGAAATACCACCCGCAGGCGCGTTCACGTGCCCTTCAAGCGATGTACCGGTCCCGAACGGTATTACCGGCACCTCGTGGGTCGCGCACACCTTGACGATGCCCGACACCTCTTTGGTCGAGGCGGGGAAAACAACAGCGTCGGGCGCCTGCGCACGGATCCATGTGGTCGTGTGGGCGTGCTGGTCCCGCATCGCTTGCCCGGTGTGGAACCGGTCGCCGAACTGCTGCTTGAGGATCCCGAGCGCGGTCGCGATCCCCTCTTCGTTGCGTGGCAGATCCATCGCCTGCGGCATGCTCTTTCCTCCCTTGATGCGGTGGGGTCAGTCGCCCAGCGCGATCCCTTCGCGGCGCGGGTCTGCCCCGCCTTGCAGCGTCTCGCCAATCTCAATCGCATGCAGGCCCGAGTTCAACCCCCGCACGTTCACTTCAAAGCCAAGGGCTTCAAGTTGCGGGGCCAAGTCGGCGGCGGAGGTGCCCTCTTCAAAGTCATAAGTGCCGAAACGATTGACCGCATGGGGCAAACTGACCGCCTGTTGCACGTCCATGTCCCAATCCATCCACGCTATGATCGACTTGGCCGTATAGCCGATAATCCGGCTGCCGCCGGGCGAGCCGATGGCCAGCACCGGCGCGTCATCCTTCATCACGATGGTCGGCGACATCGACGACCGGGGACGCTTGCCCGGCGCCAGCGCATTGGCGATCGGCACGCCGTCCACATGGCTGCGGAAGCTGAAGTCGGTCAGTTCGTTGTTCAAAAGGAACCCGTGCACCATGAGGCGCGAGCCAAATGCATTTTCGATAGTCGTCGTCATGGAGGCGACGTTGCCGAAGCTGTCCACGATGGAAATGTGCGAGGTTGAAGGCAGTTCGAGGCTTTCGTCATCCGCCCAGTTGCGGCTGTGATCGAACGCAGGATTGCCCGGTGCGACCTCGGGCAAGGCCGCTTCGCCCCCAGCAAGGCGGCCCTGTCTTCGAGATATGCAGGATCAACCAGCCCAGCGGTGGGCATAGGGACGTGATCGCTGTCGGCCATGAACCGGCCCCGATCCGCAAAGGCCAAACGCGACGCATCGCCGATCAGCCGCCAGCTTTCCGGGTTTTCCGCCCCAAGTTCCGCCAGATCATAGCTGTCCAGCATCCCGAGGATCTGCCCCACGGTCAGCGCACCGGACGACGGTGGCCCCATGCCGCAGACATCGTGATCGCGATAGGTGACACAGACCGGTGGGCGTTCCTTGACCTGATAGACCGCGAGGTCAAGTTCGGACAGCACACCGGGATTGCTGGGCGCAAACTGCACCGCCGCCATGATATCCTGCGCGATCTTACCGACATAGAAGGCGTCAGCGCCCTCTGCCGCCAGCAGGCGGAGCGTGTCGGCGTAAGGTTGGTTCTTGAGGGTTGTCCCGGCAGCCAGCGGAGTGCCGCCCGGCAAAAAGTATTCTGCGGTTACGGGGAAGGTGCTGAGCCGTTCGGCATCGCCTTCGATCATCGCGGCAAGGCGGGGCGACACCTCAAATCCGTCTTCGGCAAGGTCAATTGCGGCTTCGAACAGGCTGGACCACGCTACGCTACCCCACCGCAAATACGCCTCCTCCAGAAGAGCAGGTGTGCCCGGCGTGCCCACGGAACGGCCGCCCACAACCGCATCGAAAAAGCCCATCGGCTCGCCATCCTCGGTCTGGAACAGTTGCGGCGTTGCCGCCAGCGGTGCGGTTTCGCGCCCGTCGAGCGTGGTCAGTTCCTGCGTTTCGGCATCATACCAGACCAGAAAGGCACCACCGCCCAGGCCCGACGACTGCGGCTCGACCAGGCCGAGAACAAGCTGGACCGCAATCAACGCATCCGCAGCCGTTCCCCCCTTGGCGAGCACTTCGACCCCCGCCTGCACGGCGAGCGGGTTTGCGGCAGCCACCATGTAGGTCTCTGCCGTAACCGGCTGCCCGGCGTCTTTGGCCTCTTGAGCAGCCGCAATGGCTTCCGTCGTTGCAACGGCAATACCGGTCGTGGATCCTTCGGGTTGGACGGCATCCGCCGCCTGCTGGGCCAGCGCGGCCCCCGCGATGAGGGTGAAGGCAACGGTCAGGGAAAAGCGCATTGGGTCCTCCTTTGGCGCAGGCTCGGCAGTCGGTTTGGCAATCGGAACCGGGCGAACAGGCCGCCCGGGGCGTCACAGCATGGACGGCACAACCTGGTCCGGGGGCCGGTGGCCGTCATCGAAGGTCTTGATATTGATAATGACTTTCTCGCCCATCTCGACCCGGCTTTCGCGGGTGGCGGAGCCCATGTGGGGCAGAAGGACAACGTTGGTCAATTCGCGCAGGCGGGGGTTCACCTCGGTCCCGTTTTCGTAGACGTCAAGGCCAGCGCCCGCGATCTCGCCCGCGCGCAGCATCCGGGTCAGCGCGTTTTCGTCAATCACCTCCCCGCGCGACGTGTTCACGATCACGGCGTCGGGTTTCATCAGCTTCAGGCGACGCGCATTCATCAGGTGAAAGGTCGACGGCGTATGCGGGCAGTTGACGCTGATCACGTCCATGCGAGCGACCATCTGGTCCAGGCTTTCCCACCAGTTGGCCTCAAGCTCTTGCTCGGTTTCGGGCCGCAGGCGACGTCGGTTGTGGTAGTGCACTTGCATCCCGAACGCCGCGGCCCGGCGGGCAACCGCCTGTCCGATCCGGCCCATCCCGAGGATGCCCAAACGCCGACCGGCGACACGGCCGCCGAGAAACGCGGTGGGCGCCCAGCCGTCCCAAGCCCCGGATTGCATGGCCGCCAGCCCTTCGGGCAAGCGGCGCGTCACGGCAAGGATCAGACCCATGGTCATGTCGGCGGTATCATCCGTCAGCACACCCGGCGTGTTCGACACCAGAATGCCGCGCTGCCGAGCGGTCGATACATCAATATTGTCTACACCTGCGCCGTAGTTGGCGATCAGTTTCAGCCGCTCGCCCGCCTGCCCGATCATCGCCCCGTCGATGGCGTCGGTGATCGTGGGCACAAGGACATCGGCGGTTTTCATCGCTTCCACGATCTCGGACCGCGACATGGCTGCATCCTTTTCGCGCAGGGTGACATCGAACAGCTCACTCAGACGCGTTTCAACCTCGGCTGGCAACCGTCGCGTAACGACAACACTCAGACGTTCCTTTGGCATTGCGCCCTCCCCGGTGCTTGGCCTTGGCCTGCGATTTTGGCATGGTGGCGGATGTGAGCACGAGGCACAAGAACCTCGGCCATATCAAGAGGCGCGTGATGAGCGGAAAGTTCCCGATGATTGCGGTGTGGCGGTTCATTCTGTCGATGCTTGTGGTGCTGGGCCTGACCCTGCCGCTGATGGCGCGCGACACCGGTCCTGTGACCAACCTGCCACTGCCCCGCTACGTGTCGATGAAGGCCGCCGAGGGCAACGTGCGCCGTGGCCCATCGCTGACCCACCGCATCGACTGGGTGTTCAAACGCCGCGACATGCCCCTGCGCATCACCGCCGAACACGGCCACTGGCGCCGGGTCGAGGACCGCGACGGTCTGGGGGGTTGGGTGCACTATTCCCTGCTGTCCGGCACCCGTACCGTGATCGTGGAGCAAGACATGCTGACCTTGCGCAGCAAGCCAGATGCCGTTGCACCTGTCACAGCGGCCCTTGAGGTCGGCGTAGTTGCCCGGCTGGGCAAATGCGGTCCGGAATGGTGCCGCATCAGCTCCGGCGGTTACCGCGGCTGGGCGCCCAAGGCGCGGCTATGGGGTGTGGCCATGGACGAGTTGCGCGACTAGGCCAACGTGGCAATCACGCGGATTTCGACAACGGCGCCGTGGCGGCGCAGCCCCGCAACCTCAACCGCTGTCCAGGCGGGGTACGGATCCGACAGATGCTGCAAGCGTACTCTGTCGAACAGGTCAAAATGCGCGCGCAGTCCCACATGGTAGCTTGTCATCTCGACCAGCGCATCCAGGCCCAGATCCGCCTCGGCCAGCACCACGCCGATCTTGTTGAAACAGGCGTGGAACTGCGCCTCTTCGCTTTCGGGCATCGCTCCATCCGGTGCAGCCCCCGTCACTCCGGTCAGGAAAACGTGGGTTTGGGATACAATTCCCGGCGACATGCCCGCACGGACACAGGCATCGCGCAGCGCGGGCGGGATCAGAACCTGTCGTGTCATTGGAACTCTCCTTGCTCTTGTCGGTAACTCGGGTAGCATCCCGCGCAACGCCGCGTGGCGCATTGGAAAAGACCATTGAAATGAAATGCATACAATACTCTCGCTTTGGACCGGCTGCCGACGTTCTGACACTTGCCGAACTGCCAACACCTGACCCCGCAGCAGGCGAGGTGCTTGTCGAACTCAGCTATTCCGGCGTGAACCCGTCTGACGTCAAAGCCCGTGGGGGGACACGGCCTGGCGCGACAAAGCCGCCCTTCGACCAGATTGTCCCGCACAGCGACGGCGCGGGCCGCATTGTCGCTATCGGAGACGGCGTGCCCGCGGATCGGATCGGCCAACGCGTGTGGATCTGGAACGGGCAATGGCAGCGTCCCTTCGGCACGGCGGCGACGCATATCTGCCTGCCCTCGGACCAGGCGGTCGATCTTCCTGACGGCGTGTCTGAGCAAACAGGCGCGGTGCTGGGTATTCCCGGGCTGACGGCGGCGCAGGCCGTCTTTGGCGGCGGCGCGGTCGCGGGGCAAACCGTTCTGGTCCAAGGAGGTGCTGGAACTGTTGGCCTGCTGGCCGTGCAACTTGCCAAATGGGGCGGCGCGCGGGTGATCGCCACCGCGCATGGTGCGGGTATGGAGCGGGCGGAAGCCGCGGGGGCGGATGCTGTGCTCGACTACACCGCCCCCGATCTTGGCGAAGCAATCCTCAATGCAAACGAGGGCGCGCCTGTCGAACGGATCGTTGAAGTCGAATTGGGCCAAAACATCGACACCGATGCGCAGGTGATCGCGCCCAACGGGTCAATTGCGGTCTATGGCTCCGCGCGCAACATGACCCCGACGCTGCCCTTTGGACCGCTGCTGTTCAAAGCGGTCACGCTCGACGTCCTTTTGATCTACCTCCTGCCCAAAGCGGAACGGGATGCCGCCATCGCCTATCTGCACGATGCGCTCAGCGAGGGCGCACTCACCTGCCCCATCGCGCAGGTCTTTCCCTTGGCCCGCACCGCTGCCGCACACGAAGCGGTCGAACGTGGCGGTCGGGACGGCGCTGTTCTGGTCGAGGTGCAAGCATGATCCGCCTCCTCGCCGTGCTGATATGCCTGTGTGCCACACCGATCTGGGCGCAGGACACGAGCCAACCACAGGGCACCATCACGGTCGCAGACAGCGCGACCCAGGACGCCGCCATTGCCGTGCGCATCCGCGACATCCTGGGGGAGCTCGACGGGTTTGATGGCGTCACCGTCTCGGTATCTTCGGGCATCGTCACCCTGCGCGGCACAACGGTCGATGCCAGCACGGCCGTGCGCCTGAATGAATTGGTGGGCCGGGTCGAAGGGGTCGTGGCGATCAACAACGAAGTCACGGAGACCACCGATGTGGTTGCCCGGCTGAACCCGGCGGTCGAACGTTTTCAGGCCCGCATCACGCAGGCGATCGCCCTCCTGCCCCTGATTGCCGTTGCTGCGCTGGCCTTTATCTGCGTGCTGACCTTGGGGATGCTTTTGGCGCGCGCGCGCAACCCGTGGGAGCGGATCGCGCCAAACGCATTTATCGCTAATATTTACCGGCAGGTGGTGCGCATCCTGTTCTTTATCGCGGGCGTGGTCATCGCGCTCGACATCCTCGGCGCGACCGCACTGCTGGGCACGATCCTCGGCGCTGCGGGGATCGTCGGCCTGGCCATCGGCTTTGCCGTGCGCGACACGGTCGAGAACTTCATCGCCTCGATCATGTTGTCCATCCGCCAGCCCTTTCGTCCCAATGACGTCGTGGAAATCCAGGGCGACATCGGCAAGGTCATCCGCCTGACCAGCCGCGCCACGATCCTTCTCAGCTTTGATGGCAACCACATCCGCATCCCGAATGCGACCGTGTTCAAAAGCCGGATCGTGAACTATTCCACCAACACGGAACGGCGCTTTAGTTTCGAGATCGGGGTGAGTTCCGACGCGGATCTGGCCGATGTGCGGCAAATGACGGAAGAGACGGTGGCGGGACTGCCCTTTGTTCTGGCCGAGCCTGCGCCGATGTCGTGGATCGAGCGGATCGGGGATGGCGCGATTTTTCTAACCGTGACGGGTTGGATTGACCAAGAGGCGACCTCGCTCGTGCGCGCCAAGGGCGAGGCGCTGCGTCTGACCAAGGCGCGCATCGAAGGCGCAGGGATCGAAGTGCCCGATACGACCTACCGCGTGCAATTGTTGGGCGGCCTGGCACCCGCGACCGAAGCGGCCCGCCCTAGCCCGCCCCCCTCCCCGACCAAAGTGCCCGACGTGCCAGAGGTTGCCGCCGCCGACGTGACCGACATGTCGGAACCCGGACTGGACAAGCTCGTCGATGCCGAGCGCAGCGACCCCGACGCCCCCGATTTGCTGACTGATGCGGCGCCAAAGGAATAGTAAGGATTTTGGCCCAAAAGGGCTTGCGCGCGCCGCGAGCCCGCTCTAATTAGCGCGGCACGTTGGGATGTAGCTCAATTGGTAGAGCACCGGTTTTTGGTACCGTAGGTTGTAGGTTCGAGTCCTACCATCCCAGCCATTTCAAGTCTTTTATGTGTCGCCCGGCGAAAACTGCAACTCGTCCGGCTATCCACAAAAGAGAACGCCGTGACCTTACCCGATAGCGAACCCCGACAACTGGGCTTTCCTGATGATCGACCACTCGGTCGGTCTTATGCGATTCCTCAGCTCGATCAATCCCATGCAGATGAAGCACGCCATCCTTAGCCAAGGCGTGCTGAGCGGAGCCTTTGCGGAGGTCAAGCGAGGCAGGCCGAGTGCTGCGGTTAAGATTGGCGGAGTCGGCTGGAGCCCGTCCGCCAAGCGATGTGTGTGGTCTGCAAGTGTTGTAGTCGATCCAACCGACAACATCATTTCAACGCCGGTCCCGGGAGAGACAGGGCCGAACATCGTTGCAGTCAGGCCAAGTGAGCCGACACCGATCAATCCCAATTCAGATGAGGCGACACAACGCGGGCATCGGCGAGAAAATGACTCTGCCCGGATATTGGGGCAAAACGGCTTTGACATCATTCAGAACCCGGCGGTCGACGGGCCAAAGCACTGAAAGCCGCGAAAACCGCGTTATTGCCATTCGAGGCAAATCAATGGGTTGGACACTGTTCGCGTAGATACAGGAGAAAGTCCCATTCCTAGGGACAAGTTGCCTGCGGCTCTACATTCGACAAAAGTGTTAGTGGCGGACCGAGGAGGATTCGAACCCCCGACCCCTTGATTCGTAGTCAAGTACTCTATCCAGCTGAGCTATCGGTCCACTGGCAGGCGGTCTAGTCCCGCGGGAAAGGGTTTGCAAGGGGGTATCTGAGCAAATCCGTGGATCGCGTCAGATGTCTTCGCCTTTTGGCAGTCGGATCGAAAAGACAGTGCCCTTTGGTCCCGTCCGGTCCAGTTCAAGCGCGCCGCCGTGACCGCGCACCAGTTCCTGCGCAATGGCCAGGCCCAAACCTGTCCCGCCTTTGGCGACGCCCCCCTGGAACGGCTGGAACAGATGTTCCTGCGCCTTCGGCGGCAAGCCGGGCCCGGTATCGGCAATCTCGATCCACCAATTGTCTGCATCCTCATAGGCAGACACATTGATCTCGCCCGGCTTGCCTGTCGCGATGATCGCCTGCCGCGCATTGCGCACCAGATTGGACACGACACGAAACAACTGCTCGGGATCTGCGCGGAGTGAAAAGAGCGGCGGGATGTTTTCGCTCAGCGACAGATCGTGATCGCCAACGGCCAGCCGTTCGCTGTCCAGCACATCGGCCACAATGTCATCAAGGGTAAAGATCATCAGCGTCGGGCTCGGCTCCTCCGCCTTGCCAAACGCGAGCGTGCTTTCGCACAAATGCACGGCGCGGGTCATCGAGTTCACCAGCTTCGGTGCCATGCGGCGCACGAGCGGGTCTTCGGACGCTTCGATCCGGTCGGTGAAGAGCTGTGCAGAAGTAAGGATATTGCGCAGATCATGGCTGATCTTGGACACTGCGCTGCCCAGTTGCGCCAGACGATCCTTCTGCCGCAGTGCGGAGATCAATTCGGTCTGCAAACTGCGCAGCGCTTCTTCGGCCTCTCGCAACTCAGTCACACCGGCGTTGGGCGTGATGATCCGGCGCGCGTCTTCAGGGGCAGCGGCATAGCGCTGCATGTGGCCCACGACGCCGCGAATGGGTTTCACAAGAATGGCCCGCACTGCAATGAACAGCAGCCCCGCGGTAACAATCGAAATGACCGCCGACAGAACAAGGATGCGAATGCCGTAGTCGATCATGGCCATGCGCAGCGGCCCGGTCTCCATCGTCACCTCGATCAGCAGCCCCGCCTCGCGCGTCGGTGCGCCGATCACGCGGATCACCTCGTTCTCCGGCTCCAAAATCCGCATCAGCGCGTCGCGGATCAGCACAGGCGCCGTCCCGTCGCGCAGATCAAATGTCGCGTCGATAGGCTGCGGCATGGGCGAGGCCAGCATCAGCTGTCGCACCTCATCCCGGCGCAGCACCACGTTGAACACGCCCGCGTTCTCGAGCAACTCCTGCTCAAGGTCTCCATCAATCATATCGTCAGCCAGCAGGGCCAGCGATGCAATCTGTGCGCGCTCAAGGCGGTTTTGCAGATATTCCTCCCGGAACCGCGCGATGGACGGCACAAAAATCAAAACCTCCGCCAACATCACGAAGATGGTCGTCAGGATCAGAAACCGGCCGGAGAGTGAGTTCATCATCGTGCTATGTGGTCAGGGAATGAGCCGTTGCACAAGTCCCACGACCCGCTTGACGGCAGCGCTTTCGAAAAGGCGCGGGCTGAAATATGCACCGGCTGCGCGCTTGTTGACCTCACCAATGGTCGGGTAAGGCGACACCATGGCGGCGACCTGGCTCATCTTCATGTTGTTTGCGATCACAAGCGACCACAGGTTAATCAATTCACCCGCCTGATGCCCGGCGATGGACACGCCAACGGGCCGCCCCTTGACCACCATCACCTTGATCAGACCGTCGGTCTTGCGTTCGGCGATGGCGCGGTCGTTGTGATTGTAGTGAAATCGCACCACCTCCAGCTTGGCACCATGCGCATCCTGCGCCTGTGCCTCGGTCAATCCGACCTGCGCCAGCTCTGGTTCCGTGTACGTGGCCCAAGGGATATGCGCCGTCTTGGCCTTGGACGGCAACGCAAACAGCAGCGACCGGATGATGACACCGGCATGATAGCCCGCCACATGGGTGAATTGCAGCCCACCCGCAACATCACCCACAGCATAGACGCGGCGGTTTGTTGTGCGCAGGCTGTCATCCACCTTCACCCCAGTCCGCGTCGTCTCGATCCCAGCCGCCTCAAGGTTCAGCTTGTCGGTGTTCGACTTGCGACCCACGGCCACAAGTAGGTGCGACCCGGCAAAGCTGCGCCCGTCCTTGGTATGAACGGTAACGGACCCTTCGCCCCCTTCGATCTTCTCGGCCAAGGCCCCTTCCACAATCTCGATCCCCTCGCGGCGCAGGTTGGTCAGGACCACATCGGCCATCTCGGGATCATCCTTGCCCAGCGCGGTGTCGCCTTCGATCACAGTGACCTGCGATCCAAGACGTCGGTGCGCCTGCGCCATTTCCATCCCGATGGGACCACCGCCGATGATCAACAAGTGCTCCGGGCGCTCGCGCAACTCCCAGAGAGTCTCATTTGTCAGATACGGGACGCTGTCGATCCCGTCGATGGGCGGCACAAGCGGGCTCGACCCTGTCGCGATCACGATCCGCCGGGCCTTGATGACCGTCTCGCCCGCCTGCACTTCCGTCTCGGAAACAAAGTGACCGAACTCCCGGATAACTTTCACACCCAGCCCCTCGAACCGCTCCTGGCTGTCGACAGGTTCGATCTGCGCAATCACCTGCGCCACGTGATCCTTCGCCGCTGCGTAATCGACCTGAGGGGCCGCATTGGCCACCCCGTATTCGGCGCTGTGGGTCTGGCCATACGCCGCCTTGCCACTGGCAATCAGCGCCTTGGACGGCACGCAGCCATAGTTCAGGCAGTCGCCGCCCATCTTGTGCCCTTCCAGCAGGACAACCTTGGCGCCCATCTGCACGGCGCCTGCCGCCACGGACAGCCCCCCGGACCCGGCGCCGATGACCAGAATATCAGTCTTGATGCGTTTCATCTGAATTACAGACCTTTCTTGCCCGTCACGGCCTTGACCACCACCGGCAGCAGGGACAGCGCCGCCAACCCAAGAATGGGCAGCAGGATGTGGGGTTCAAAGATGATGCCGAGGTTCGGCGTCTCGCCGCGGGCGAACACTTCGCCCAGACCGGCCCCGACCGAAGTATAAACGACCGACCCCGGAATGATGCCCAGGAAAGTCGAGATCACGTAGCGATGCAGCGGAACCTGCATGAAGGCGGGGACAAGGTTGGCCACAAAGAACGGCACGACCGGCACCAGACGGATGACAAACAGCATCGACCATTGGTTCTCATCAATGCCGTCCTTGATCTTCTTGATCGTACCCTTTGACGCTTCCATGCGCTGGCCCAGCGTCTCGCCAAACCCATGGCGGGCCGCGAGGAAAATGATCGTCGCGCCGATGGTCGCTGCCGTCACGGTAAAGACGGACCCGAACATGGTCCCAAACAGGAACCCGCCTGTCAGCGTGGCAATACTCGCGCCCGGCAAGGAAAAGCCCACGATCAGGATGTAGATGCCAACATAAACCAGCGCGGTCAGCAGGTAGTTCGCATTGCGAAAGTCGATCAGCGCCTCGCGATTATCGGCCAGCGTCTGGAAGCTCAAGTAGTCGCGCAACGTGAAGGCGCCAATGGCCGCAACGATCAGGATCCCGATCAGCGGCAGGTTCCGCATCACACTGGATTTGCTTGGTTGGCTCATGTCCGTCATACCGTATCCTTTGATCGCGCCGCGATTGCCCGACCCACCTTGGGCCCGGTGTGACCTGAAAATGCGCCCGCCGCACGCGGCAAAACAGGCTCTTCACGCCCCGTTGAACGGAATTGCCCATTTCCGTGAGGTTTCTTGGACGCGGCACGCGCTATTGAAACATACCGACCGGCTTCGGCCCCGATTTGTTGCAAGCATGCAGAATTTCAGTGCCCAAAGGGTTTACTTGGCAATGTCTCCGCTTTAGAGGACGGGCTTCGAATACTGCCCCAACCCGAATCCGCGGGATGACGGGGCCAACAGATCCGGAGCCAATGCGATGAAACGCACTTATCAACCTTCGAACCTCGTGCGCAAACGCCGTCACGGTTTCCGTGCCCGCATGGCAACCAAGGCTGGCCGCAAGATCCTCAACGCCCGCCGTGCCCGCGGCCGGAAGTCGCTGAGCGCGTAAGCTTTCCCCGAAAGGGATGACAATGACCCCGCCGGAGGCCGCTTTGCCCAGCTTTGACGCTGGCGAAGACATGCCTCCGGCGGGGCCTTTGCGTTTTGAGACATTGAAGAAGCGCGCCGACTTCCTGCGCGCTGCGCGCGGGCGCCGCGTGGTGATGCCCGGCTTTATCCTCCAGTCCCGCACCCGCAACGACGATGGTCCGATCCGCGTCGGCTTTACCTGCTCCAAAAAAGTCGGCAACGCCGTCGCCCGCAACCGAGCCAAACGCCGCCTACGCGAGGTTGCCCGCCACGTGCTTAGTCACCGCGGCAAACCCGCCACCGACTACGTGCTGGTGGGTCGCGCCGATATCACAGCGACCCGCCCCCTCAACCAGCTGATCAGCGATTGCAATGCCGCCATGGACCGTCTGCCATGACGCCCTTGGCCTTTATCGTCTCCCTGCCCGTCCGCGCCTACCGGCTGGTCCTTTCGCCCTGGGTCGGTTTCAACTGCCGCTATCAACCGACCTGCAGCGCCTACGCCATGGAGGCCCTCGAAAAACACGGCGCCATCAAAGGCACGTGGCTGGCCATCCGCCGCATCGGGCGCTGCCATCCCTGGGGCAGCAGCGGCTACGACCCGGTGCCGGACTGCAAATGCAAGCGGGACGATCCTTGAAAGATCAACCTGTGGACAAAAGCGTCACTGCTCTTTCTCAAACGTGATGATCACATCACCGATATCCACACCCGCCCGCTTCATATACGCCCGATTCAACAATCGGTCGTCACTGAGCAACCACATCCAATCATCAAACATCACACGCAGTGTCCCATCCGGCACCGGCAAATCAATCGTATACTGCCAGTTAAACGTATCGCCCATCTCCTGCCCCGTGGCGGTGCCGATGACACCGGGCGCCGTCCCCTGCCAACTGTCGGGTCCGGTCTTGGTCAGGGTCCACTCCCGCCGCTCGGTGCTCTGATCCTCATACACAAAGTCCTCAACCAGTGTCAGCGTCCGCCCATCCCACGTGCCCTCGATGTCCACGGTAAACCGACGGCGCACCGTCCCAAACACATCCTGAAACTGGCCATAGGCCGTAAGCCGCCCGTCAAAGAACTCCTCAAGGTTCAGCTTCCGCTCCGACAGCACTTCATCGACAAGCGACGGCTTGCCCGTGCATGCCGCCAGAACCAAAAGCCCTATCGCCAAGATCATCCACCGCATCGCACCGCCCCTCAATTGTTTGACAGGAATACGGCCCCCAAACCCTTTTGGTTCACGCAGGCCCTGGTGTAAGAGGGCGCAACCCCAGCCCACGAGGTGGCCCATGCTTGACGACAGCGACGACATTCACCCCCTCTTTGCGGGCGCGCCGACGACCACCGAATTCAAAAAACTGCGCAAACGGATCGTCCGTTACACGCGCGAAGCGATCGAACAGTACGGCATGATCGAACCGGGCGGCAAATGGCTGGTGTGCCTGTCTGGGGGCAAGGACAGCTACACCCTACTCGCCGTGCTGCACGAGCTGAAATGGCGGGGCCTCCTGCCGGTCGAGATACTGGCCTGCAACCTCGACCAGGGCCAACCCGGCTTTCCCGCAACCGTGCTGCCCGAGTTCCTCGAACGGATGCAGGTGCCCCATCGCATCGAATACCAGGACACCTATTCCATCGTGATCGACAAGGTGCCCCAGGGCCGCACATTCTGCGCCCTCTGCTCGCGTCTGCGGCGCGGCAACCTCTACCGCATCGCGCGCGAGGAAGGGTGCACAGCAGTCGTCCTGGGCCACCACCGTGACGACATTCTCGAAACCTTTTTCATGAACCTCTTTCACGGCGGACGGCTCGCGACGATGCCGCCCAAGCTGGTGAATGAGGAAGGTGACCTCTTCGTCTACCGGCCCCTGGCCCATGTGGCCGAGGCCGATTGCGAGAAATTCGCGCGGGCCATGACGTACCCCATCATTCCCTGTGACCTCTGCGGCAGCCAGGACGGCCTGCAACGCCAACAGGTCAAGCAAATCCTCGACGGGTGGGAGGCCAACAGCCCCGGGCGGCGCCAGGTGATGTTCCGCGCGTTGATGAATGCACGACCCTCGCACCTGCTCGATCCGAAACTGTTCGACTTCGCGGGACTTGTCCGCGGGTCCGAACAATTTGAAGAAAAAAACGTGAACATTCCTGATGTGCGTTAAGCGCTGACTCACTTTGACTTCCTACTTCTTGCCCAACCTGTGGATGCGACAGGGCAAGTCGGAAGAAGGGTAAAACATGCAGTTCCGCGCGCCAGAAAAGCTCAACAACCTGCGCCAGGGGGCAGCAGCGGTCCTGACAGGCCCCCAAATGCTGGCCTTTGTGCCTGCGATCATGCTGGCCGCCTACTGGCTGGGCGGAGAGGTGGCATTGACCACCATGGCGATTGCCCTGCCCTTGGCCTGGCTGGCCTTCGGCGGGATCGAGGATTTGATACGACAGCGAATGGCTCGAAATTTGCAGCCGGGGGTGGTGTCACAAGACACGTTTGGCGACAAGATCGACACGATCCGACAGGATGCACCGGCTGCGGACAAAAACAGCGCCATGTTTTCCATCGAACTGGATGAGCATGCCACGCTTGCCGACCGTTTTGAACCCGCAGCCATCGACCGTATTCTCAAAGCCGTGGCGGATCGGCTTGTGACGACGATGCGTGACAACGACACACTTTGCCAAACGGGCGATTTTCGCTTTTCGCTGTGTCTGGGCCAGGTGCAGCATCTTGATCTCGAAAGCTGCATCCAGCTGTCAGGGCGCTACCAGCAAGCGATTGAGGAACCCATCGCCATCGACGGGACAACGATCTACGTGTCCGTCAGCGTCGGATTCTGCCTCCTGAACCGCGCGCCCGGCGGTACAGGGCGCGACTGGCTCAACGGATCGCTCGCCGCCTTGACCGAAGCGCAGCGGCGCGGCCCGTCCTCCGTGCGCGCCTATTCCACTGAACTGCACTCGCGGCTCAAGAATCGCGCGCATCTGCGCGACGAGGTTGCCGCCGCACTTGAACAAGGGCACATTCAACCGTGGTTCCAGCCCCAGATTTCAACCGACACCGGCAAGGTCGCCGGGTTCGAGGCGCTGGCACGCTGGATACATCCGGACCGCGGCGCCATCTCTCCGGCCGAGTTCCTGCCCGCCATCGAGGATGCCGGCCTGCTCGAACGGTTGGCCGAGATCATGATCTATCACAGCTTCACCGCGCTCAAGGCGTGGGATTCCGCCGGTCTACGCGTGCCGCATGTGGGTGTGAACTTTAGCGGCTCGGAACTGAACAACCCCAAGCTGGTGGACAAGGTGCGCTGGGAACTCGACCGCTTTGATCTGACACCTGACCGTCTGGCCGTCGAAATCCTGGAAACGGTGGTGACCGACACCACCGCTGATACGATCACCCGCAACATCAACGCCCTGGCAAAACTGGGGTGCCGGATCGACCTCGATGATTTCGGGACCGGGCACGCCTCAATCTCGTCCATCCGGCGCTTCGGCGTCAGCCGGATCAAGATTGACCGCTCTTTCGTGATGAAGGCGGACCGGGATCCGGAACAACAGCGGATGATCAGCGCCGTGCTCACCATGGCAGAGCGGATGAACATCGAAACCCTCGCTGAAGGGGTCGAAACCGTGGGCGAACATGCTCTGCTTGCACAGCTTGGCTGCGACTATGTTCAGGGGTTCGGCATCGCGCGGCCAATGCCGTTTGAAAAGACGCTCGATTGGGTCCGCGCGCACGAGGCAAAGCTGAAAGACGCGCCCTCGCTTCCGGTGCGGCGCACGAACTGACCCACCTGTCTTTGCCATTGTGCGCACCCGCGCAAACGCGCTGTCCATCCCTGTCTTGATCGTGAAGGTGCATCGGGCCACCAGGCCCCGCGTCACACCCGAATCCGCTTGACCTTTGCCCCTGCACTCTGTTGAACCCGTGCAACGTTTCAGACAGCAGGTGGCAGTCCCCGATGGACGATCAGAACAAGAACCTCATTCTTGCAACGGCGCTCAGTTTCCTGGTCATTCTGGTGTGGTTCGTGGTCTTCCCGCCGCCGGAACCGGATGTGCCGCTGGATGCGCCTGCGCCCACAACAGCGCAAAGCGAAGACGCAGGCACCGTGCCTGCAGCGCCCGCCGCTCCGGGCACCGCGCAACCATCCTCCGAAGCTGCGAGTGAAACTGCGGATGCGCCGCGCATCCAGATTGAAACCGACCGCGTCGCAGGCTCCATTTCGCTGCTCGGCGGACGCATCGACGATCTGCAACTCAAGGATTACCGCGTCAGCCAAGACCCCGGCGCTGACATCGTGAGGATGTTGTCGCCGGTCGGGTCCGCGGACGCATATTACGCCGTCTATGGCTGGGCGCCCGGCAGTGGCCTCGACGCCGACGCCGTTCCCGGCCCGAACACAGAATGGACCCTGTCCGCAGGTGATACGCTCGGCGTCGGGTCACCCGTCACGCTGTCCTGGAACAACGGTGCGGGCCTGCTCTTCGAACGCGAGATCAGCGTCGACGACAACTACATGTTCAGCATCACCCAGTCGGTGACCAACAATGGCAGCGCGGCGGTCCGCGCGGCCCCTTACGGCATGCTGACCCGTCATGGCGAGCCGTCGGACCTCAAGAATTTCTTCATCCTGCACGAAGGCGCCGTCGCCATGGCGGATGGCGAGTTGGCCGAAACCAACTGGGACGAGATGCCCGACGCAGATGTCGATCCCGCCTGGGGCCGCCCCGCCATAGTGACCGAAGGCGTGACCGAGGGCTGGGTCGGCTTTACCGACCACTATTGGCAGTCCATCCTCATCCCCACCGGCGTGCAAAGCTTCGACCAGGCCCTGACCTACGCCCCGCGCAGTGATGTCTACCGCGCCGTCACCCGCTTGCCCGCCCAAGACGTCGCCGCAGGCGCAACCGTGGCCGTGCAAACCCAGCTTTTCGCGGGCGCCAAGGAATGGGAAGCGATCCGCGAATACCAATCCGCTGGCGTCGAAGGGTTCATCGACAGCATCGACTGGGGTTGGTTCTTCTTCCTGACCAAGCCGATCTTCTGGCTGCTTCATGAATTGAACCTGCTGATCGGCAATATGGGCTGGGCCATCATCGGCCTCACGCTGATCATCAAGGCCGTTCTGGTACCACTCGCCTACAAATCCTACGTCTCCATGGCGAAGATGAAAGAGCTTCAGCCACGTATGGAAGAGCTCAAGGAAAAGGCCGGCGACGACAAGCAGAAACTCCAGCAAGGCATGATGGAGCTGTACAAGAAGGAAAAGGTGAACCCCGCCGCGGGCTGTCTGCCGATCCTCCTGCAAATCCCCATCTTCTTCTCGCTCTACAAAGTGATCTTCGTCACGATCGAACTGCGCCACGCCCCCTTCTTCGGCCCGTTCCAGGACCTGAGTGCGCCCGATCCCACCTCGATCATCAACCTTTTCGGCCTCCTGCCCAACGCCGCCCCCGATCCCACCAGCATTATGGCGCTCATCTTCATCGGTATCCTGCCGATCCTGCTGGGCATCTCGATGTGGCTGCAACAAAAGCTGAACCCGGCACCCACCGACCCCACGCAACAGATGATCTTTGCCTGGATGCCCTGGGTCTTCATGTTCATGCTGGGCAGCTTTGCCAGCGGGCTTGTCGTCTACTGGATCGCCAACAACGTGATCACGTTCACCCAGCAATACCTGATCATGCGCAGTCAGGGCTACAAACCCGATCTCCTGGGCAACATCACCGGCGGCTTCAAAAAGAAGGCGGCGGAGGAGACCAAGAAGTGACAGGCACCCTCGCCCACATCTGGCGGCACCCGATCAAGGGGATCGGTTCCGAGGCATGCGAAAGGGCTGACCTGACCCCCGATCAGGCGGTTGTGGGCGACCGCGCCTGGGCGCTGCTCAATGCAGACGCCGAGGATACCGACAACTGGCAACCGCGCCGGAACTTCCTGCAAGTCGCCTCCGGTCCCGCGCTGGCAGCCATTGGCGCCGTCTCGACCGACACCGGCGTGCTGCTCACCCATCCCGACCGCGACCCGCTCGACTTCAAACCAGACACAGACCCCACCGCGCTCGGCACCTGGATCGGCGACCTCTGGCCCGCCGACCGCCCCGGCCCCGCGCGCCTTGTCAAAGCACCGGAACAGGGCATGACGGATGTCGAGTTCGCGTCCGTCTCCATCGGCAACCTCTCGTCCCTGCGCGCACTCAGCCAGAAGGCCGGGATGCACATCGACATGCGCCGCTTTCGCATCAACCTCTGGCTCGACGGCCTCGCTCCATGGGAAGAAGGCGACCTGCTCAGCCGCGATATCACCATCGGCGGCGCGACCCTGTCGCCCGTCGAACCCATCGAACGCTGCCGCGCCCCCGACGCCAACCCGCAAACAGGCGCCCGCGACATCGGCATGCTGCGCACGCTCGAAGATGGCTGGGACACGCGCAATTTCGGCGTCTATTTCAAAGTAAAATCCGGCGGCACAGTCGCCGTTGGCGACACACTGCAATGACCCTGCCCTTCCCCGTCGCCCAAACACCCGACCCTCAAACCGCCGAACAGGGCCGCCTCCTGTTCGCGGGCGAAACCGAGTTCGTCAAAGGGGTCGTCGCCATGTCCGGCCTCCCCCCCGCCGACCGGATGGAGGTCTGCTTTGCCGGGCGCTCCAACGTCGGCAAATCCTCCCTCATCAACGCGCTCACAGGGCGCAAGGGGTTGGCGCGGGCGTCCAACACGCCGGGCCGCACGCAGGAAATCAACTACTTCACCGCAGGTGATGACCACTACCTCGTCGACCTGCCAGGCTACGGCTATGCCAACGCGCCTCTGCCAGTGGTCGAAAAATGGCAGCGGCTTCTGAAACAATACCTGTCCGGCCGCCAGACCCTGCGCCGCGCCTTTGTCCTCATCGACGCGCGCCACGGGATCAAGAAGGTGGACGAGGATATCCTCAAACTCCTCGACACCTCCGCCGTCACCTTCCAATGCGTCCTGACAAAGGCGGACAAGGTCAAGGCCAAGGACCGCGAGGCCGTACTGGCTCAGGTCCGACAGGCGCTGTCCAAACACCCCGCCGCCTTCCCCGAGATCGTGCTGACCAGCAGCGAAAAGGGCGACGGCATCGAAACCCTCCGCGCCATCATCGCCACGCTCGAATAGCGGGACGGCCGCGCCGGTATTCCAATCTTGCGCGGCAGCGCGCAATTCCGGATAAGCATCGGAACGCTTAAGGCCGCACAAGATGAAGACCCAAGATATGAACCGCGACTGGATCGCCACCGCCCGCACCCTCAGCCAGGCGCTGCCCTACATGCAGCGCTACACAGGTGCCACCGTCGTCATCAAACTGGGCGGACACGCGATGGGCTCGGACGAAGCGATGGAAAGCTTTGCCAACGACGTTGTCCTCATGCGTCAGGTTGGCGTGAACCCGGTGATCGTGCATGGCGGCGGCCCGATGATCAATGACATGCTCAAGCGGCTGGATATCAAATCCGACTTCGTGCACGGCAAGCGGGTCACGGACGCGGCCACCATGGAAGTGGTCGAAATGGTCCTCTCGGGTGTTGTGAACAAACGCATCGTGCAGGCCATCAACCGCGCGGGCGGCAAGGCCGTGGGCCTCTCTGGCAAGGATGCGAACCTGATCACCTGCGACCAGACCGACGCGGCTCTTGGCCTTGTGGGGACACCGGCCCAGATGGACCCGACCATCCTGTCCACGCTCTTTGACCGTGCCATGATCCCCGTCATCGCCCCCTTGGGCGCGGGCACGAACGGCGAAACCTTCAACATCAACGGCGACACCGCCGCGGGCGCCATCGCGGGCGCGCTCAAGGCCGACCGCCTGCTCCTGCTCACCGATGTCTCCGGCGTCAAGAACGCGGACGGAGAGGTCGTAACCGAACTCACCGCCGACCAGATCCGCGACCTGACCGCCGACGGCACCATCGCGGGCGGCATGATCCCCAAGACGGAAACCGCGCTCGACGCCATCGCCAGCGGCGTGCGCGCGGTCGTCATCCTTGATGGTCGTGCGCCAAATGCCTGTCTTCTCGAACTTTTCACCGATCACGGTGCGGGCTCCATCATCCGCCCCCGCTGACACAAACGTGTCTGCGCGCCGCATTGCGTGATGTCGCTCACGCGGTAGATATGGGGCATGGAACATGAAACGCTCATCCGCTTTGGCGTCTTTCTCGGCCTCTTTGCGCTGTTTGCGCTGGCTGAAACGCTGCTGCCTCGCCGCGCGCGCACCCAGACGCGCCAGAGGCGCTGGGTGACGAACTGGGGCATCACCATCGCCAACACCCTGATGATCCGCGCGATGGCGTTCCTGCTGCCCGTCCTCGCCGTGGGTGCCGCCATTGATGCGGGCAATCAGGGCTGGGGCCTGTTCAACGCGCTGTCGCTGCCCATCTGGATCGAGGTTATCGCCGCAATCCTCATCCTCGATTTCATCATCTGGGCGCAGCACCTGATCACGCACAAGGTGCCGATCCTCTGGCGCCTGCACCGCGTCCACCACGCTGATGTGGACATGGACGTGACCACCGCCATCCGCTTTCACCCGGTCGAGATTGGCCTGTCGATGCTGATCAAGATCGGCGCCGTCTACCTGCTCGGCCCCGCCGCCCTTGCCGTGATCCTGTTCGAAATCATCCTGAACGGCACCGCCATGTTCAACCACGCCAACATCCGCCTGCCCCTCTGGCTTGACGCCACCCTACGCCGCGTGTTGGTGACGCCCGACATGCACCGCGTCCACCATTCGGTCCACCGCCACGAACATGACAGCAATTACGGCTTTTCCCTGTCGATCTGGGACCGCATGTTCGGCACCTACATCGCCCAGCCCGAAGGAGGCCACGACGAGATGGCCGTTGGTCTTGAGTGGCAGGACGACCGCCCGGCCAAACTGGGCTGGTCCCTCGGCCTGCCCTTCGCCCGGAAATGACCCTTGATGCGGTCGCGCGCGCCGTCGAACCTTATGGTCTGATGGTCATGGGCCACTCCGGCACGCGGGTGCTGATCGGCACCGACGCCCACTGGTGGGACGTGTTCACCCAAAGCCCGGAATATCTGAACAAGGTCCAGGACCCGGTCGACACCTGGTCCAAGCGCGTCATGGGCGGCATCGCGCAGGACCTGGGGGCCAAAGCCCTCTTCCCTTCCGACGGCCCACCCTACGCCCCCTTCATCGCATGGGCGCTGGAAACGGGCCGCTTCTGGCAAAGCCCCACGGGCATGATGATCCACGAAAAAGCCGGATTAATGATTTCTTTACGTTGCGCGCTTGAATTCATTGAAGAATTTGAATCTGTCCCCGCGGGGACAAATCCATGCACCTCCTGCACCCCAAAACCCTGCACCACCGCCTGCCCCGTCGGCGCCCTTTCCGAACACGCCCCCTACGACGTCCCGTCTTGTAAGGCGTATCTCGATACGCCCGCCGGGGCTGACTGCATGACCGGCGGCTGCCGCGTCCGCCGCGCCTGCCCCGTCAGCCAATCCTTCGCCCGGCCCGAGGCGCAATCGGCGTTCCACATGAAGGCGTTCCACCCATGACCCGCACCCTGATCCTGATGCGGCACGCAAAGTCCAGTTGGGACGATCCGAGCCTATCCGACCACGCGCGCCCGCTGAACGCGCGCGGCATTGCCTCGGCGCGCGCGATGGGCGACTGGTTGCGGGAGAAAGGACATGTTCCCGACGCTGCCGTCAGTTCAGACAGCCAGCGCACGGGGCAAACCTTCACCGAACTTGGGTTCGACATTCCAGTGACGTACACACGCGCGCTGTATCACGCAGGACCAGAAATGATGATGGAGGTACTGCAAGGGCAGACCGCGCAGATCGTGCTGATGCTGGGCCACAACCCGGGGATCGCAAACGTCGCGGACAGGCTGGTCACTCAACCACCCGGACATCCGCGTTTCATGGATTACCCGACCTGCGCCACGACCGTGATGCGCTTTGATGCCGACACCTGGAACGACATCGGCTGGCGCGAGGGCCAGCCGATTGATTTCGCGATACCGCGCGAGGTGATGGGGTAAGGCGGATCAAGATCCGCCTTACGACTCAGTGCCCCAGGATCTGGCTGAGGAACAGCTGCGTACGGGGGCTTTGCGGATTGTTAAAGAACTCTTCGGGTTCATTCTGTTCCACGATCTGTCCTTCGTCCATGAAGATCACGCGGTTGGCAACCTGACGGGCAAAGCCCATCTCGTGCGTGACGCAAAGCATGGTCATGCCTTCCTCGGCCAGTTCGACCATGGTGTCGAGCACCTCTTTGATCATCTCCGGATCCAGCGCCGATGTGGGTTCGTCAAACAGCATGATCCGCGGCCGCATGCAAAGCGAGCGGGCGATGGCCACACGCTGCTGTTGACCGCCCGACAACTGGCCTGGATACTTGTCGGCCTGGTCGGGGATCTTCACCTTTTCGAGGAAGTGCATCGCGATCTCTTCGGCTTCCTTCTTGGGCGTCTTGCGCACCCAGATCGGAGCCAGCGTGCAGTTCTCCAGGATCGACAGGTGCGGGAACAGGTTGAAATGCTGAAAGCACATGCCGACCTCGGACCGGATCTTGTCGATGTTCTTGACGTCCGACGACAGCACCGTTCCGTCGACCTCGATGCGGCCTTGCTGGTGCTCTTCCAGCGCGTTGATGCAGCGGATCAGCGTGGATTTGCCCGAGCCCGAGGGTCCGGCAATCACGATCCGTTCGCCGCGATAGACCGTCAGGTCAATGTCGCGCAGCACGTGAAAGGTGCCGTACCATTTGTTCATCTTGTCGATGGACACCGCCACTTCGTCCGACACGTTGGCGGCCACTTGCGGCAGATCGGTTTCGGGGAGGGTTGCTGTTGTTTCTGTCATATCACCCACTCCTTAGCGGTGTTCGGTCGCAAGCTGACGTTCCAGCCATTGCGAATATTGCGAGATGCCGTAGCAGACGACGAAGAACAGCACGGCGGCAAAGCCCAGAAGCTCCCAGTAGACGCCGTTCCATTCCTGCGCGGCCAGGATCGGACCGCGGATCATGCCGACGAGGTCGAACATTGAAATCACCGACACCAGCGTCGTATCCTTGAACAGGCCCACGGCCACGTTCACAATGCCCGGGATCGAGATCTTGAGCGCCTGCGGCAGGATGATCAGGCGCATCGCCTGCGGGTAGTCGAGGCCGAGGCTGTCCGCCGCCTCGTACTGGCCGCGCGGCAGGGCGGCGAGGCCCCCCCGGATCACCTCGGCGATATAGGCCGCCGAGAACATCGTGATCATGATCACAACGCGCAGGAAAAGGTCTACATTGCTGTCGGGTGGGAAGAAGTAGGCCAGCATCACCGAAGCCACGAAGAGCAACGTGATGAGGGGTACACCCCGCACGAACTCAATGAAGACGACGCAGATCCATTTGATGATCGGCATGTCCGACTGACGACCCAGGGCCAGGACAATCCCCAGCGGAACAGACAGCGACACACAGGTCACGCCCAGCATCATGTTCAGCATGAAACCACCAAGGTCACGGCTGGGAACCGGGCGCAGCCACGCGTTCGCGTTGGCCCCGTCCGGGATCAGCCATCCCCCCGCCGTCCAAATGACGACCGCCGCAATGATCGCGCCAAAGAAACCGGCAGCAAAGCTCGACGTGCTCAGCCGTTGGAACACCAGGTATCCAATCACAAAGCCCACCAGCACCAAGATCGGCGTCGCGATGGTGCCGCCCCAAATCAGCCAATATGCGACAAAGGGGTAGAGCGCCGTGATGATCAGCAGTTTGCGCGGCAGCGTGTACATCAGCACCGGGAGAATCGCCGCAAACAGCAGCAAAAGCGCGAGATTCGGACGCCAGTATTCTGCCGCCGGGTACTTGAAGCCGTAGAGCAGCTGATTGATCCGCTCCGTCAGGACTGAAAAACAGCCACCCCGGACACCGTCCAGAACCTCGCGACACTCCGCGAGGCTCTTGGTGGTCCAGACACCGTTGAAGATCCAGGGCAGGACACCGGCCAGAATGGCGTAGATCGCGTATAGCGACACCAGCGTCAGCAGCGTTCCCCAAACCCCGTTGAACAGGTTGGCGCGCAGCCAGCCGACCAGTCCGACTTCGGACGCGGGCGGCGGGGATGGCGGCAATTGCGTGTCGCGGACAAAGGCGACGGTTTGTGCGTGTGTATCGCTCATATCACCGCTCCTTCAGCTTCACGGAGTTGTTGTAGACGTTCATCACCGCCGAGATCAGCAAGCTGATCGTGAGGTAGAACAGCATCAGGAGCAGCACGCATTCGATAGCGCGACCCGTCTGGTTCAGCGTGATGCCCCCCAACGTGCCGGTGATGTCCATGTAACCCACCGCAATCGCCAGCGACGAGTTCTTGGTGATGTTGAGGTATTGCGAAATAAGCGGCGGGATGATGACGCGCAGGGCTTGCGGCAGCACCACAAGGTTCATGATCCGACCGGAGCGCAGGCCAAGTGAGGCCGCGGCCTCGGTCTGGCCCTTGCTGATTGCCTGGATGCCCGCGCGGACGTTTTCAGCGATGAAGGCCCCGGTATAGATGGCCAGCGCAAACCACAGCGCGATGAGAGAACCGCGGATGTTCAGGCCACCGGCAAAGTTGAACCCTTTGAGTTCTGGAATGTTCCAAGTAAGGCCCATGATCGTCAAGAGCACGATCAGCGGCACAAACCAGATGGCCAGCGTGATGTACCATGTTTTCGGGCGGTCGCCTGTCGCCTCTTGCTTGGCCGCGGCCCATGTGCCCAGCGCACGCGCGCCGAAAAAGGAGCCCACGAGGCCGACCACGATCAGCAGCCAACCCATCGCGGCCGACCCCATGAGCGGCGCACTGAGCACCGGCGCAGGGATGTAGATGCCGCGATTGGTAAAGGCGAAGAGGTTCAGCAGCATGGTCGCGTCCGGTTCATCCCCGCGGAAAGCGCGGGGCGCGGGCATGACCGCTGTCATCACGGTGAAGATGATGATGATCCAGATCAGGACCGGCACGTTCCGGAACGCTTCGACATAGGCCGACATCAGCTTGGACACGAGCCAGTTGTTCGACAGGCGCAAGACACCCGCGATCACACCCAGCACCGTCGCCGTGACGCAAGCCAGGAAAGCCACCAGCAGCGTGTTCAGCACACCCACAACGGTGGCCCGCCAATGGGTCATCTGGCTGTCGTATTCGATCAGGCGCTGGTTGATGTCATATCCCGCGGGCTCGCCCAGAAACGCCCAGCTGAGAAACAGGCCCTGTTCGCGCAGGTTGGCGAACATATTGCTCATCAGATACGCGATGGACGCGACCAGCGCCAAAAGAGCGATGAATTGAAATGTGTAAGATCTGTAGCGCGTGTCGTTCAGAAGCATCGACAGGCGGAACGACTCCTGTGGAGGGTCGGTCATCGTGGTCATGGAGAGGGTCCCCGCGGTTCCGGCCTTTGGTTTTACGCGCCTACACGCGGGGCCGGGTTTTCAGTTATTGGCTGCATTCTTGGCAGTCTCGCTGCTGTTTTCAGCAGTCCTGTGCCCAGATGCGCGAGGGGCGCAGGGTTTAACCTGCGCCCCTCGGCTTGGTATCTTAGCGGAAGGGCGGGCTGTAAAGCAGGCCGCCATCGGTCCACTGCGCGTTCAGGCCACGGGCCAGACCGATCGGAGTGGATTCGCCGATGTTCTTCTCGAAGATTTCGCCGTAGTTCCCGCCGGCTGTGATGGCTTTCATCGCCCAGTCAGCGTCGAGGCCCAGCATTTCACCCAGCGTGCCCTCGGTGCCGAGGATACGGTTGATTTCCGGGTTGTTGGTGCCAGCGCCCATTTCGGCGATGTTGGCCGAGGTGATGCCCAGCTCTTCGGCCGAGATCAGCGCGTTGAGGGTCCAGCGGACCACGTCGCCCCATTCGTTGTCGCCATGACGGACCAGCGGGCCCAGCGGCTCTTTCGAGATGATTTCGGGCAGCAGGACGTGGTCATTTGGTGCTTCGAACGCGGCGCGCGTTGCGGCCAGGCCGGAGGCATCCGTTGTGTACACGTCGCAGGCACCAGCCAGATATTGCTGCTGCGCTTCGGCGTTGGTTTCGATTGGCACGGGATCATAGCTGATGCCGTTCACGCGGAAGAAGTCCGCCAGGTTCAGCTCGGTCGTGGTGCCGGTCTGGATGCAGACGGTAGCACCGTCCAGATCCTTGGCCGACGACACGCCCAGATCCTTGGGGACCATGAAGCCTTGACCGTCATAGTAGTTCACGCCGACGAAGGTGAACTTGAGGTCCACATCGCGCGAGAAGGTCCATGTGGTGTTACGGGCCAGCATGTCGATTTCACCCGAGGCCAGCGCCGTGAAGCGCGTCTTGCCTGTTGTGGGTACGAACTCGACGGCTGTTGCGTCGCCCAGAACGGCGGCTGCAACCGCGCGGCAAACGGCAACGTCAAAGCCTTGCCATTCGCCGTTGGCGTCGGGTGTCGCAAAGCCCACAAGCCCGGTGGCCACGCCGCAGTTCAGCGTGCCGCGTGCTTTCACGTCATCGAGCGTGCCAGCAGCCGCAGCGCCGGCAGCCATGCCAGCGGCGGTCAGCGCGCCAAAGATTACGGTTTTTTTCATTTTTACCTCTTCCTGATTTTCCGTCGCGTTTGGACGGTTCGATCAACGCGGCCTGAGCGTTCACTCCGCGTCGAAGGCGATCCAGCTGGGGTTATCCCCAGCCGGTGGGCAAGAGTGTGCGGGGATTCATCGCAAAACGTCAAGGGCAGCATCATCAAAAACGATGCATAATTGTGCGCTTTTCCCCATGATCCGTTGACGCGACGTCAGCCCGTTTTGGCCGCATCAAAAAAGGCTTTTGCGTGCAAAAACGAACCTTCCTTGATCTTGGCGACTTCCTGGGCTTCCTCGTCCTCGCCCCATTGCTCTTCCTGCCAGGTTTCATCCAGCCGGGACGCTGCCCAAATTGTGAGCGGCGGGTGCAGGTCTTGGGCGGCCGCGAAACCCAGGATCAGCGATCCAGAGAGGCTCACAAGGTCGTGAAAGGCGGCCAGTTCGAAATTCGACATCGCATGGACCGGCCCCGAGAGCGCAGCAAGCGCATCCGCATCCTGTGATTCGTGCATCAGGCCCGTGCGTGGCATCAGGCGCGCACCAAACGTCGCGCCGGCCCAATCGAGGTACGGATCCCACGTTGCCGCCTGCCGATCCACGAGCTCTTCCGGTGCATCCGCCCGGTAGCACAGCAGGTCCGCATCACCATACGCCGCCAACATGTCCGCCACCTCGGTATGCTGAATGGCCACCTTGTCGATGGCTGCGTTCGCACTGCGGGTGAACGGCATCGACAGCGGGTTCACCACCTCGTCCTGCGCGTCCCATTCGGCGGCGACCGCGTCGGCCATCGCTTGCGTGGGCAGGACGAGCGGTGCCTTGGCCGGTGTCTTGATCGCACGGCCATCCAGCGTGACGGTCCAGCCTGCGTCGTTCTGTTCTGCCGTTGCCGCCGTCCAGAACCGTTTCTGTTTCCACTCGCTCATGTCAGTCCCCATAGCGCGCCCAGCGCGTCATCGAGTTCATCAAAGTCATTTAGAACGGCGCGCGCACCTGTCAGCCGTGACACCGGATGATATCCCCACGCGACCCCGACAAAAGGCATGCCCGCCGCCTGCGCCATATCCGCATCAAAGCTGGTGTCGCCGATCATCACCGCATCCGCCGTGGTCACACCCGCCTCGTCCATCGCGGTATGCAGCATGGACGGGTGGGGCTTGGACGGGTGAAAATCGGCAACCTGCGTGGTGACAAACATGTCCGTCAGCCCGTGCGCGTCGATCAGACCGTCAAGCCCGCGCTTCGATTTGCCTGTCGCGACGCCCAGCAGGATGTCATTGCGCGCATTCAGGCGGTCCAGCGCCGCGCGCGCGCCGGGATACAGCGGCGAGGATGCCACCCCCTTGGTCACGCGCAAACTGGCGTAGCTGTCCTTGTAGACCGCCACCATCCGGGTGTGATCTGCACCCGGCGCGAGAGTCTGCATCGCCACGGGCAGGGACAGGCCCACGATGCCAAGGATATCCTGCCGTGTCGGCGCCGCCTGCCCCACCTCGGCAAAGGCCGCGCCCATGCTGGCGATGATATCCGCCTGGCTGTCGACAAGCGTGCCGTCGACGTCAAAGACGACCAGACGCATTCAAACCGCCTCGAACGGATCTTCGGCGGCCAGATCTTCGGTCCAGCCGAAGGTGTCCCAGCTGTCTTTCATATGATCGGGCAGCGGCGCGGTCACGGTGATGACCTTACGCGTTTCGGGCTGTTCAAAGCGCATCATGCGGGCGTGCAGGTGCAGCTTGTGCGAGATGATGCCGCCGACCTTCGCGCCCCAGCCATCGCCCATGTTTTCCTGGCTCGACCCGCCATATTTGCCGTCACCCACGATGGGGTGCCCGATCTCGGCCATATGGGCGCGCAACTGGTGGGTGCGGCCCGTGATCGGCTCCATCGCGACCCAGGCGGCGCGGCTGGCGACCCGGTACAGCGTCGCATACATCGTCTGCGCCCGCTTGGCGCCCGGTGTGCCGTCAATGTCGCGCGGATGCACGGCGATCATCTTTTCGCCCTCGCCGCCGCGTCCGCGGCCCGGTGCCTTGACCAGACCGTATTTGATCTCGCCCAGATAGGGCGTGGGCACGCCAGCGACGAGCGCCCAGTAGATCTTGCGCGTGTCGTGGTGGCGCATGGCCGCCGTCAGCGATTTGGCCGCCAGCCGCGTGCGCGCCAGCAGCAGAACACCCGAGGTGTCCTTGTCCAGCCGGTGAACGAGGCGCGGCTTTTCGTCCAGATCGAACGTCAATGCCTCCGCCAGCCCATCCACATGCTTGGTCTGACCCGATCCGCCCTGGGTCGGCAGGCCCGACGGCTTGTTGATCGCGATAACCGCGTCGTCCTTGTAGATCACGCAGTCGCGGATCATCCTGGCGTCCTTGTCCGAGATGCGGGTTTTCTGGATCACGGGCGCGGGCCGGTCGGGCAAGGGCGGGATGCGCACCTGCTGCCCCTCTTCCACCCGGGTCGAGGATTTGACGCGACCCCCGTCCACACGGCATTCGCCCTTGCGGCACATCTTTTCGATCATGCCCTGGCTGACCTGGGGAAAGCGGCGTTTCATCCAGCGGTCCAGGCGCTGATCGCCCTCGCCCGCCTCAACGGTGACTGTTTGCACGCCGCTCATGCGAAAACGCCTCGGGCCAGGATCAGACCCAGCGCCAATGCGCCGACCGACAGGCCCACAGATAGAAGGATATAAAGGCTGGCCGACGTCACCTGCCCACGCTCGATCAAGGTCATCGTCTCAAGGCTGAAGGCGCTGAAGGTGGTGAAGCCGCCCAGCACACCGGTCATCACGAAGGGCGACAGATGCGTCAGCCCCTTGTGGGCCGCCGCCACGACAAAGACGCCCATCAGGAAGGATCCGATGACATTGACCGTGATGATGGCCATCGGAAAGTCCGACGGCCCAAGCGCGCGCAGCATGGCCACGCCCGTGAGCCAGCGCAGAGACGCGCCAATCGCCCCACCAAGGGCCACAAGGGATAGGGTTGAAAACATGCGCGGTCTGTCGTCGCTTGGGCGCGAAGAGTCAACCTAGCTGTTCCGCTTGGCCCTGAGCCGGGCAAAGTAATCGAGGCGTTTCTTTAACTCACGTTCAAAGCCGCGCTCGACCGGTTGGTAAAGGTCAGGCCGCTCCATCCCGTCGGGGAAGTAGTTGGCCCCTGAAAACCCGTCCTCGGCATCGTGGTCATAGGCGTAGTCCTTGCCGTACCCCTGATCCTTCATCAGCGCGGTGGGCGCGTTCAGGATATGCTTGGGCGGCGGGTGCGATCCCGTCTGTTTCGCCGACCGCCGCGCGCCCTTGTAGGCGTTGTAGGTGGCGTTGGATTTGGGTGCGAGGGCGAGGTAGACGAGCGCTTGCGCCAGCGCCAGCTCGCCCTCGGGGCTGCCCAACCGTTCGTAGGTTTCCCAGCTTTGCAGGCAGATGGATTGCGCTTGCGGATCGGCGAGGCCAATGTCTTCGACCGCCATGCGCGTGATGCGGCGGGCAAGGTAACGGGGGTCTTCGCCCCCCTCCAGCATCCGCGCAAACCAGTAGAGCGACGCGTCGGGGTCCGAGCCGCGCACCGATTTGTGCAGGGCCGAGATCAGGTTGTAATGCGCATCGCCCGACTTGTCATATTGTGCGGCCCGGCGCATCAGCCGTGTGGCGAGCGCGTCCTTGTCCAGCGTGCCCTCGACGGTCCACGCGGTGACCTGTTCGATGAGGTTCAGCAGCGCGCGCCCGTCGCCATCCGCCATCTCCAGCAACGCCTCGCGCGCCGGACCATCGAGCGGCAGCGCTTTGTCCAACTCCTGTTCGGCCCTTTGGGCGAGCAGTTCGAGGTCTTTTAGGTCAAGCCGCTCCAGCACCAGCACCTGCGCGCGGGACAGAACGGCGGCGTTCAATTCGAAGCTGGGGTTTTCGGTCGTCGCGCCGACCAGCAGGATCGTCCCATCCTCCATATGCGGCAGGAAGCCGTCCTGCTGCGCCTTGTTGAACCGGTGGATTTCATCCACAAACAGCAGCGTGCCCTGCCCGTTCTGGCGCCGGATCCTGGCCGCCTCGAACACTTTTTTCAGGTCGGGGACACCTGTGAAAATCGCCGAGATCTGGACGAAATGCAGGTCCGTCTCATGCGCAAGCAGCCGGGCGATGGTCGTTTTGCCCACGCCGGGCGGGCCCCAGAACACGAGCGAGGACAGCGCGCCCGACGACAGCATGACCGTCAACGGTGCCTCTGGCCCCAGGACCTGACGCTGCCCGATCACCTCCGACAGCTTTTGCGGACGCAAGCGGTCTGCCAGCGGGCGCGGCCCGGTGTCGGGTGCTGTGGGCACGGATCCGAAAAGGTCGGTCACATCAGAACCGCAGCACGATGCGACTGTTGCCGCGCACAGCACGGACCGTGGTGCCACGGCGCGCCTCGGACAGGATTGCGGCGGCTTGGGCGGGTGTTTCGACGTCTTGCCGGTCGATGCGCTGCAAGACATCACCACGGCGCAAGCCGACGCGGCGGCCAATCGGCCCTTCGTCCAGCACGACGACCCCTTCGGCCGCGATGGGGAGGTTCAATTCGGCCAGAACCGCCGGGTTGATGCGTGCCAGCGTGAGCCCTGGCAGGCTCGTACCTTCAGGCAAAACCGTCTCATCCCGCGGCGGGTCATCGGGCGGTGGGATCAGGGCGACGGTCAGTTCGTCCTCTTGCCCATCGCGCAGACGGATCATGGTGGCGCGCTCCTGATCGCTGGCGACACTCATGCGAAACAGCATCTCGCCCGGGCTGCCGACGGGTGCGCCATCAACCGCCAGCACCACGTCGCCCACCTCGAACCCCGCTTCGGCCAGAGGGCTTGCGGGATGCAACCCCGCCAGCATGATGCCCCCGGGCCGGTCTCGACCCAAGGTCTCGGCCAGATCCGCGTCGACGGCCTGCCCTGTCGCACCGGCCCACGGGCGAACAAAGCTGTCATTGCCGTCGCGCGCCTGCTTGACAAAGGCGGCCACCAAATCGGCGGGAATGGCAAAACCAATGCCATTGGACCCGCCGGACCGGCTGAGAATACGCGTGTTGATGCCCAAAAGCTGACCGCGCATATCCACCAGAGCCCCGCCAGAATTGCCCGGATTGATCGGCGCATCGGTCTGGATGAAATACCCCGCGCCTCGACCATTGCTACCGCCTGACCGGGCAAGCCCAGACACAATCCCCGAGGACACCGTCTGCCCGACACCAAAGGGGTTGCCGATGGCAAGCGTCAGCTCACCCACCTCGACCGTCTCGCTGTCGCGCAGGGAAAGGAATGGCAGGTCCGCGATCCCGTCGATCTTGAGAATGGCCAGATCACTGTCCTGATCCCCAAGCAGTACGCGCGCGTCATATTCGCGTCCATCGTTCAGCACCACACGAATATCGGTCGCCTGCCCCACCACATGGTAGTTCGACACGACAATGCCGTCCTCGCTCAGGATCACACCCGACCCCAGCGAATTCTGAACCCGCGGCTGCGTCTGCCCGAACCCCTCGAACAACCGCTCAAAGAACGGGTCATCCATGAACGGCGTGCGCGCGCGGGCCTGCGTGACAAAGCGCACATAGATGTTCACCACAGCAGGCGCCGTTCCACGGACCA
The DNA here is from genome assembly GCF_001969365.1 of Tateyamaria omphalii. NCBI lineage: Bacteria > Pseudomonadati > Pseudomonadota > Alphaproteobacteria > Rhodobacterales > Roseobacteraceae > Tateyamaria > Tateyamaria omphalii. The sequence continues at coordinate 2,641,648 of NZ_CP019312.1, forward strand.
AAGGCGCAAAGCTGAGCGCAATCTCGGACTGGCTTTGCGGCACGCGGCTCTCGGCCTGCGCCACAAAGGGAAGACAGCAGAGAAGGAGGGAGATCAGAAACTTCATTGTTCCAAAAATATGCAAATCCCGCACGGCCAATACAAGCGCCACTCTGTGCCAAAACGAAAAAGCCCCCGCCAATGGGCGAGGGCCTTGGATCAGATACATGACCCGACTTATTCTTCTGCCGCATCCTCGGCAGCGACGCGGGCCTTGTCGGCGGCACCCTTGGCGTCGCGGTCGCGGTCCACGAACTCGATGATCGCCATGGGCGCCATATCACCGTAGCGGAAGCCAGCCTTGAGGACGCGGATGTACCCACCCTGACGCTCGGCATAGCGCGGGCCCAACACGTCAAAGAGCTTGGCGACGTATTGCTCTTCTTTCAGCTTGGATGCGGCCTGGCGGCGGGCGTGCAGATCGCCGCGCTTGGCCAGCGTGACCAGCTTTTCGACGATGGGTTTCAGTTCCTTGGCCTTGGGCAAGGTTGTCTTGATCTGCTCATGTTCGATGAGCGAGCCTGCCATGTTCGCGAACAGAGCCTTGCGGTGCTCATGTGTCCGGTTCAGGCGGCGGTAACCACGTGCGTGACGCATTTTCTTGTCTCCTTTTTGCCCTCTACGGGCTGTTTTGCTTTGTCTGGCCCCGGGTGCGTGCCCGCGGCTCTCCTTGGGGCCGGCACGTTCCGACGGAACGCGCATCTGCCCGGGGTGGGGTGGCGCGTTGCCCATTGGCAATGCCGCGCAACCCCTTGTTATCACGGCATTTGAAAACGCCGATGTTGTAGGGTGGGCAGTCTGCCCACCACACGGGCCTAGAAGTTATCTTCGAACTTCTTGGCCAGATCTTCGATGTTGTCCGGCGGCCAGTCCTCGACATCCATGCCAAGGTGCAGACCCATGCCCGACAGCACTTCCTTGATCTCGTTCAGCGACTTGCGGCCAAAGTTCGGCGTGCGCAGCATCTCGGCTTCGGTCTTCTGGATCAGATCGCCGATATACACGATGTTGTCGTTCTTCAGGCAGTTCGCAGACCGGACCGACAGTTCCAGCTCGTCCACTTTCTTCAAGAGAAGCGGGTTGAACTCAAGACCGTCGTCGTCGTCCTGACGCGAGGCGCTTTCCGGCTCGTCGAAGTTGACGAAGATGCCCAGCTGGTCCTGCAGGATGCGCGCGGCAAAGGCCACGGCATCGTCAGGGCTGATGGAGCCATCGGTTTCGACCTTCATGGTCAGCTTGTCATAGTCCAGCACCTGGCCCTCGCGGGTGGGCTGCACGTCGTAGCTGACCTTTTTGACGGGCGAATAGATCGCGTCGATCGGGATCAGGCCGATGGGCGCATCCTCGGGCTTGTTCTTGTCCGCCGAGACATAGCCCTTGCCGGTGTTGACCGTCAGTTCCATGTAGACATCGGCACCGTCGTCGAGGTGGCAGATGACCAGATCGCGGTTCAGGATCTCGATGCCCGCGGATTCCGAGATGTCACCGGCGGTCACGACACCCGGACCCTTGGCGGAGATCGACAGGCGCTTGGGCCCTTCGACTTCCATGCGCAGGCTGACCTGCTTGAGGTTCAGGATAATGTCGGTCACGTCTTCGCGCACACCGGCAACGGATGAAAATTCGTGCAGCACGTTGTCGATCTGCACGGATGTGATGGCCGCGCCCTGCAGCGACGACATCAGCACGCGGCGCAGCGCGTTGCCCATGGTCAGACCGAAACCGCGCTCCAGCGGTTCGGCAATAACAGTGGCCTGGCGCGCGGGTTCATTGCCCGGCTTGACGTCAAGCTGCTGCGGCTTGATCAGTTCGGCCCAGTTCTTGTGGATCATGCGTCCCTCCATTCCTGTCCGCGTGCCATGTCCCAACATGCAGACGCCCGAGGTTTCAAAAAGCGGTTTGGGGCCGTGCGGAACGCAGGCCCCAAAAGATGTTCGATTGTCGCTTAGACGCGGCGGCGCTTGGGCGGACGGCAGCCGTTGTGGGCAATCGGCGTCACGTCACGGATGGACGTGATGTTGAAGCCAACAGCAGCCAGTGCGCGCAGGGCGCTTTCGCGGCCCGAACCGGGGCCCTGCACTTCGACTTCCAGCGTCTTCACACCGTGTTCCTGTGCCTTGCGGCCCGCGTCTTCGGCGGCCATCTGGGCGGCGTAGGGCGTGGATTTCCGCGAGCCCTTGAAGCCCATGGTGCCGGCAGACGACCACGAAATGGCGTTGCCCTGCACATCCGAGATCAGGATCTTGGTGTTGTTGAACGACGAATTCACGTGGGCCACGCCCGCCGCGATATTCTTGGAGACCTTGCGCTTACCCGCGCGCCGTGTGTCACGTGCCATGGATGCGCCTCCTTATTTCTTCTTGCCGGCAATGGCCTTTGCGGGGCCTTTGCGGGTGCGAGCGTTGGTGCTGGTGCGCTGACCGCGGACGGGCAGGTTGCGACGGTGGCGCAGGCCACGGTAGCAGCCCAGGTCCATCAGGCGCTTGATGTTCATCTGCGTTTCACGACGCAGGTCACCTTCGACGGTAAAGTTCTCGTCGATATGCTCGCGGATCTTCAGCACTTCGGCGTCCGACAGCTCGTTCACACGGCGTGTCAGGTCGATGCCGACAGCTTCACAAATTTTCTGGGCGGAGGTGTTGCCGATACCCGTGATGTAGGTCAGGGCGATCGGAACACGCTTGGCGGTGGGGATGTTGACCCCTGCAATACGTGCCACGTGGGCTTTCCTTCTCGTTGCGGACCCGTCATTCCAGGTCCTTTTTTCACAACATAAGGCCCAAGGATTTTGCCCCCGGGCCTGCCGCTGATCAGGTGATCCGACGGGACGCGTTCCCGTCTTTGATTCTCGTTAGAGATGGCGTGAGATAGGCCTTGATTAAGGGGGCGTCAACCCCTTGCTCTCAGCCCGAACCTAGCCGTCGCAAAGTTGGACATCGACCCGAATTGGTTCACCGTCAAGGTTCACGACTAAACGCATTTTTTCTTCCGTCAGTTTAACAACCGCGCTGACTGCAGTCTTTTTTGATGGTCCACCATAGCGATCAGTGTGGATGTTGCACTGGCTGAGGAAAACAAACAGCGCTCCCAGTTCCAGCTTAGCCCATGTTTCATCAAAACGCGCGCGGCACGAGTAGTGAAAACTACCGAACAACAGACCTGTTGCGGAGCCTCGTGTTTTGACTCGAGCCGTTGCCGCCGTTCGACCTTGATGTTCAACGCGGCTCAAGGTGCACAATTCGGGTGTTTCGGCGAATAGGTCTTCTGCCAATGCATTGCCGGGAAATGCCAAGAACACGAGCCCGAGCGCCAGGAGCAGCTTGTTCACCCGTCAAGCACACCCGTGATAGCCGCCTTCACATCCGCGATCTCGCCCAGCCCATCGACCTTCGTCAGCTGACCCTTGGCGTAGTAATAGCCGATCAGCGGCGACGTCTTTTTGTAGTACTCCATCAGGCGCACTTTCATCGACTCGGCGTTGTCGTCGGCCCGCACGGGCTGACCTGCCGCGGCAGCCTCGGCGGCGCGGCCGACGATGCGTTGCACCAGCACCTCGTCATCCACCTCAAGCTCGATCACGGCATCGAGGCTCTCGCCCTGTTCGGCCAACAGATCGTTCAGCGCATCGGCCTGCGCCAGCGTGCGGGGGAAGCCGTCGAAGATGAAGCCGTTGGCCTTGACCGTCTCCAATTGTTCGCGGATCAGGCCGATCACGATCTCGTCCGTGACCAGCGCGCCGCGCGCCATAACGTCGGCCACGATCTGGCCCATCTCGGTCCCGCTTTCCTTGGCCGCGCGCAGCATGTCGCCCGTCGACAGTTGCACCATGCCGCGCTCTTCCACCAGAAAACGCGCCTGCGTTCCCTTGCCCGCGCCCGGCGGGCCCAAGAGAATAATGTTCATCAGCTGTCCCCTCCCTATGCCGCTTTAGCGGCGCACAGGGCTCCGTTTGCGGCGGGTCTTGTTGCCCTTACCGCGCAGTTGCGATTTCTCAATCAGACCTTCGTACTGGTGCGCCAGCAGATGGCTTTGAACCTGCTGGATCGTGTCCATCGTCACCGACACCACGATCAGCACCGACGTGCCGCCAAAGTAGAACGGAATGGCAAACTCACCGCGTAGGATTTCCGGCAGCAGACAGACCAGCGCCAGATAGGCCGAGCCCAGAACAAGCACGCGGTTCACCACGTATTCCAGGTATTCGGCGGTGCGCTTGCCCGGACGGATGCCGGGGACAAAGCCGTTCTGGTTCTTCAGGTTCTCGGCCACGTCATCGGGTTTGAAGCTGACATTGAACGTGTAGAAATAGGCAAAGAACACGATCATCGCCGCAAAGAAGAGCAGGTACAGCGGCTGTCCGGGCCCGAAATTGGCCAAGAGCCATGACATGATCGGACTGGTCGAACCGCCCGAGAAGGTCGAGATGGTCACCGGCAACAACAGCAGGGACGAGGCAAAGATCGCCGGGATCACGCCTGCCGGGTTCACCTTGACCGGCAGGTCGGATTTGCCGCCGTCATAGACCTTCATCCCCACCTGACGGCGGGGGTACTGGATGTGGATCTTACGCAGGGCGCGTTCCATGAACACCACAAAGGTGATGGTGACGATGACCATCACGATCACACCCACGATGATCGCGGGGCTCAGTGCGCCGGAGCGACCGGAGGCAAAGAACTGCGCCAGCGCCGCCGGCACCTCGGCGATGATGCCGACGAAGATGATCAGCGAAATACCGTTGCCGATGCCGCGTGCCGTGATCTGCTCACCCAGCCACATCAGGAACATGGTGCCGCCCACAAGGGTGATCAGGCACGAAATGCGGAAGAACATGCCCGGATCGGTCACCAGGTCACCGGATTCCAGCGACACGGCCAGCCCGTAGGCCTGCAAGGTCGCCAGCGCCACGGTGCCGTACCGCGTATACTGATTGATCTTCTTGCGCCCCTGCTCGCCCTCTTTCTTGAGCTGCTCCAGCTTGGGCACCATCGAGGTCAGAAGCTGCACGATGATCGAGGCAGAGATATAGGGCATGATGCCCAGGGCAAAGATACCCATCCGGCCCAGCGCACCACCGGTGAACATGGACACCATGCCGCCAATGCCCTGACCGGCGCTTTCCATGAACTCCCGCAGGGCGGCACCGTCAATGCCGGGCACCGGGATAAAGGTGCCAAGGCGGTAGACGATCAGCAGACCGAGGGTAAACAGGATGCGGTTGCGCAGGTCGGTGGCCTTGCCTAGAGCGCTCCAGCTCGTGTTGGCGGCCATATTCTCGACGGCAGATACCATGCGGGCATGTTCCTTTATGGCGAAACGCCGCCCAATACCGTTTTTCGGCGGGCGGCGTGGAAAAACTAGAGACTATGTAAGCCGCTCGCGCGCGGCTCACAAGACATCAAACTGGCTTACTCGGCGGCCGCCGCGGTTGTGGTCAGCGACCCACCCGCTTTTTCAACGGCTTCCACAGCGGATTTCGACGCACCAGTCACGGCAAGTTCAACTTTCGTGGTGATCTCGCCCTTGGCCAGAACGCGGATACCGTCCAGCTTGCGGCGCACCAGACCGGAGGCAATCAGCGCGTCCTCGTCGATGGCCTTGCCCGCGTCGATCTTGCCCGCGTCGATGAATTTCTGGATCAGGCCCAGGTTCACAACGGCAAATGCCTTGCGGTTCGGCTTGTTGAAGCCGCGCTTGGGCAGACGTTGATAGAGCGGCATCTGGCCGCCTTCGTAGCCGTTGATGGCCACACCCGAACGGGATTTCTGACCCTTGATACCACGGCCACCCATCTTGCCGGTGCCGGAGCCCGGACCACGGCCCACGCGCTTGCGCGGTTTGGTTGCGCCGGGATTGTCGCGCAGTTCATTCAGTTTCATATCGCTTCTCCTTTGCCGGATGTGCCCCACGAAGCGTGAACGGGACAACCACGGCGTTTCTTGGTTTTGATTCTCGCGGCGCACGGCGCCACTGGGGGCGTATAGACGCCGCGCGGCAGCGGATCAAGCCCATGCAGTGCGCGGCCACACCACCCGCATCGGGAGTATGGCAAGAGTAAGGAATACCGGACTGATCAGGGCGCCGCATCCCTGATACACGGGTCCGTATAGTCTTGGCCGCGCGCATTCAGCGGCACCCGTATTTCACGATCCGCATCCACCCGGATGCACTATTTTTGGAGAAGTCATTTGATGGACGCGCTTTTGCAAGGCGGCGGGCCGGTCCGCCTGTTCGGTCTGGCCTCCGCCTTGCTCAGTATTTACGCCTTCTACCCTTACGCGCGGGATGTCCTGCGCGGTCACACCCGGCCGCAGCGGGCGTGCTGGCTGATCTGGTCGGTTCTGGGCAGCATCGCCTTGATGTCCCAAATCGTGGAAGGGGCGACCGCCTCGCTTTGGTTCGCAGCCATACAAGTCGGCTGGACCATCGTCATCTTCGGGCTGTCGATCTGGCGCGGTCAGGGCCGGTTTCTGAACCCGGGCGATGAATACATCCTTATTGCGGCCACTCTGGGTCTGGCCCTGTGGGCGTCAACAGACACCGCAGCCTACGCGCTGGTCATCACCATTTCGATTTCTATGCTCGGCGGGGCCGCAACCATCGCCAAGGCGTACCGCGCCCCGGAGACCGAGACGATGTCGACCTGGGTCATCTCATGGCTGGCCGCCCTCTGCGCCATCTGCGCCGTGGGCCATCTGGATTGGGTGCTGCTCGCTTACCCGCTCTACCTGCTGTGCCTGTATTCCGGCATCGTTCTGGCAATCATGTTGGGCAGGACCCGCGGACATCACGCGATGCTGTCCACCGGGCGCCACACCGCCGGTGGGGCGATGTAGAAAAACCGCGCGCGCCTACAAGATATAGCTGTTATCGCGCGATTTTCGGGTATAGTCGGCGCGCATGACACGCCCGAATGGGCAGCACAGCAGAACGAAACAGGCCAGCACACCCAATCGGAGCCCCCCTTGCTGCACGCCATTGCACAGCATCCTGAGGTCGCGTACCGCGCCGGGCTGGCCTCTGCCCTGCTCAGCATCTACGCGTTCTGGCCCTATATTCGTGACATTCTGACCAACCAGACCCGGCCAGAACGCGCATCCTGGCTGATCTGGGCGCTCCTGAGCGCGGTGTCGCTGCTCAGTCAGCTCTATGAAGGGGCCGACCGTTCGCTGGGCTTTGCCGCGATCCAGACGGCGGGCACCATCATCATCTGCGGCCTGACCTTCTGGAAGACCACACAGTTGCGGTTCAAGACCGAGGACAGTCAGGTCCTGACCGCCACCGCCGTCGGCATCTGGCTTTGGGCCGAGATGGAAAGTGCCGCCTATTCCCTTTTCGTGACCATCACGATGTCGATGATGGGCGGGCTGCTGACAATGAAAAAGGCGTTTCTCGACCCGCGGTCGGAAACATGGGCCACATGGGCCGCGTTCTTTGTCTCTGCGCTGCTGGCCGTCGTGGCGGTCGGGCGCGTGGACTGGCTTTTGCTTGCCTACCCGCTCTATGTCATGGCCCTGTCGGGCGGCGTCATGCTGTGCATGGCCGCCGGTCAGCTGGTGCAGCGCCGAAGCCCCGCCCCGGGCGCACCCGAACATCGCCAGCACCTGACCCTGTCGGTCATGTCGTTCCAACGGCCGGGTTCGCCCAGCGCGTCGGAGTAAAGGGCTGCGCGATCGCACGTTCCAGCAGTGCCAGCCGGTCCTGCCCGTAAAACACCTCTCCCTCCAGCACATATGTCGGTGATCCAAAGACATGCGCCGCCAAGGCCGCCTGCGCGTTGGCCGCATATTGCGCGGCGATCTCGGGCGTGCCCGCCGTCGCAAAGAGCGCGTCAGCATTATGCCCCAACCCGGCCACGAGGGCGCGCAGCGTCGCCGCGTCGGACAAATCCGCATCATTGCGCCAATGCGCCTCCAGCACGGCATGCGCCAAAGCATCCACCGCCGCCCCCCGGTCCCCAAGCGCAAGGATCAGATGGCTGGCCAAGGTGTAATCCGCATCGTGGTGCGTCGGGCGAAAGGACACGACCGGCACGCCGCGCAGCTCTGCCCACCGCTCAATCTCGCGGCCAAAGAAGTAGTCCACATGCGCCTGCGTCCGCTGCCCAAACGGCAGGCTCCCCTGCGCCTCCACCACCGGCGACAATGGAATGGGCCGATGCACCAGCGTCAGGCCCTGATCGGCACAGATCTGCATCACGCGGGCGGAGCCCAAATAGGCAAAGGCGGAATGGGCGGAATAGTAATAGGTCAGATCGGTCATGCAACGCAGGCTAGGGATCAACGCCGCGGCGCACAATCCACCGTTGCGCATGCACCGGGGCCAATGCCACTCTGCCCCCATGCTCCGCGCCCTCACCCTTGCCGCCGCCCTTGCCAGCGCCCTGCCCGCGCCCGCCACCGCCTGCGCGCGCGACGCGATGCTGGTCTTTGACGGCTCGGCCTCCATGGACGAGCTGAGCTTCGACATCTCGCGCAAGACCCGGATCGTGGACGCACGGGCCGCGCTACGCGACGCCCTGCCAGACATCACGCCGTTTCGGGACGTGGGCCTGCTGACCTACGGCCCCGGCAGCAACGCAGACAGCTGCGCCAATATCGACCTGCGGTTCGGACCACGGGCCGACGCCGCAACCGACATCCTGACGGAAATCGACGCGATGGAGCCGAAGGGGCTGACGGCGCTGGCCGCGTCCGTCCGCGCCGCAGCCGAAGCGCTCAACCACCGCACCGATCCGGGCATCGTCGTACTGGTCACCGACGGCAATGAGACCTGCGGCGGGCGGCCCTGCGCGCTGGGATCGACCCTCGCGGCAGAGGCGCACGACCTCACGGTCCACGTGATCGGCTTTCAGGTGGTGGTGGATTTCTTCAGCTGGGACAATCCGGAACAGGTGGATGTGGGCGCGGGCAACACGGTGGCCAAGTGTTTGGCGGACCGGACCGGGGGGCTTTATGTGTCGACCGAGACGGTGGATGAATTGGCGGACGCGCTCAGGGTGACGTTGGGGTGTGCGTTGATTGGATCAACAATCTTTCGTACTAGGGTGGTTCCCTAGAGATGTTGGTATTGAATTTGTATCTGAAACGTTTTCTGGCGAACGCACCGTTTGGAATTTTTTTGGGAGCGTCCATTGCCTCTACTGTGGCGATCCTCTTGGATGCTGAAATTGCGGAGGAATGGAAGCGATGGGGCACCTACGGAGCCACAGCGCTGGTTTCGTTAATCTCGGCAACACTAGCAGTTGCTGGGGTTCTTTTCACGGTAGATCACCAAACGCAGATTAAAAGGTCGGAGCGCGAAGGCAAAGTTGAATCAGCTCGCGCATTCCTGCCAAACGCGCTTTCGCAAATCTGCGAAGTCGCGCGAAAGGGCTTTCATCAGACCTATACCTACAGTTCTACAGGTGTAATTCGCGCAGCAGTGACACCAACAAGTATTTCAAGTCTTGGCATCCCGGATGAAGCGGTCAGGGTACTTCGTGATTTGTTAGAGAACATCCAAGCCGGACCGGTTAGAGATCGAATTGCTGGCATTCTGCGTGAACACCAGATCTTGGTTGCTAGAACCAATGGGGTGGCGCACAGAATTGGAAACAGTGTCTCTCCAGAAGACTATAGGCATGCTGTTCACTGGGCCTATCTTTATGCACTAGTCGGCAGTCTGTTTGACTATGCAAGAAACGAAACAAATACAATAACATCAAGGGTGACAGCGAACGACGTGGAAAATGCTCTATCGCATTTTCAGGTTTTTCTTACTCCTAATACGATCACACACTATCGCCCTCACACAGAACTTTACGAAAGGCACTTTGACCGACGTTTTCCATAACGAAAAACGCCCCACCAAAAGGCGGGGCGTCAAAGTTTGTCATCCGGCACCAGCCGGATATCCGGGGCGTTCAGCCCTTCTCTTCGATGATCTCGACCAGGTGCGGGATCTTCCGGACCATGCCGCGGACCGAAGGGGTGTCTTCCAGCTCGCGGGTCTTGTGCATCTTGTTCAGGCCCAGGCCGATCAGGGTCGCGCGCTGTTCAGCGGGGCGACGGATGGGCGAGCCAACTTGTTTGACGACGATTGTCTTTGCCATCTGTCTCAGGCCTCCTCAGCCACTTGGCTTTGCTCGGACGGTGCCTCGTCCCGCTTGGGCAGGATGTCGGAAACCTTCTTGCCACGACGTTGAGCCACACCGCGGGGGCTCTGCTCTTTGCGCAGGCCGTCCATGGTGGCGCGGATCATGTTGTAGGGGTTGGCCGAGCCGATGGATTTGGACACGACGTCCTTGACGCCCAGCATCTCGAACACGGCACGCATCGGACCACCGGCGATGATCCCGGTCCCCTCAGGCGCGCTGCGCATGACGACCTTGCCGGCGCCGTGGCGCCCTTCCATGTCGTGGTGCAGGGTGCGGCCTTCGCGCAGTTGCACGCGGATCATCTGGCGCTTGGCCTGCTCGGTGGCCTTGCGGATGGCCTCGGGGACCTCCTTGGCCTTGCCCTTGCCAAAGCCGACGCGGCCCTTCTGGTCGCCCACAACGACAAGAGCGGCGAAACCAAAGTTCTTGCCACCTTTCGTTGTTTTCGACACGCGGTTGATCGCAACCAGGCGATCTGCAAATTCCGGTGCCTCGTCGCGGTCGCGACGGTTGCCCCGGCGGTTATCACGTTCTGCCATCAGAACATCCTTTGAATAGGTGGCTTACGCCAGTTTTACTCGATCCCAGTGGGCCGCGGGCCCCCGGATCATCGGGAGGGCGACATCGCCCTCCTCAGTCTTGGTGCAAGGTGCGCGCATGGCGCACACCCTACGGGTCAGGCGTAGGGTGCGCATTCACTGCGCACCGCACACCTTAGATCTTCAAACCACCTTCACGCGCGGCTTCGGCCAATGCCTTCACCTTGCCGTGAAACAGGAAACCACCGCGGTCGAAATATGCTTCTTCCACGCCAGCCTTCTTCGCGCGCTCGGCAATCGCCGAGCCCACCTTGGTGGCCGCGTCGATGTTGTTCTTGCCAACGACGCCCAGGTCTTTTTCCAGGGTCGAAGCCGCCGCCAGTGTCACACCGTTCACATCGTCGATCAGCTGCACGCTGATGTTCTTGTTGGAGCGGTGCACGCTCAGGCGCGCGCGCCCGGCATTGACCTTGCGAAGTTTGTTCCGGACGCGCAGGCGGCGCTTGAGGAACAGGGTCCGTTTGCTGTTTGCCATCTGTCTGGTCCTTACTTCTTCTTGCCTTCCTTGCGGAAGATAAACTCGCCCTTATAGCGGATGCCTTTGCCCTTGTAGGGCTCGGGCTTGCGCCATTCGCGGATGTTGGCGGCAACCTGGCCAACCAGCTGCTGATCAATGCCTTCGACAACGATCTCAGTCTGCTTGGGGGCGGTCACTGTGACACCCTCGGGGGCGGTGTAATCCACGTCATGGGACAGACCCAGGTTCAGCTTCAGGGTGTTGCCCTGCATCTGTGCCCGGTAACCCACGCCCTGGATTTCCAACTCTTTCTTGAACCCTTCGGTCACGCCGATCACGCAATTTTCGACCTGCGTGCGGGACATGCCCCACTGCTGGCGCGCGCGCTTGGACTTGCCGCGGGGTACGATGGAAACGACGTTGTCTTCGACCTTGAGGGTCACGTCGTCAGTGGCTGTGAAGCTGCGGGTCCCCTTGGGGCCCTTCACTTCGATCGTCTGGCCGGAGACGGATGCAGAGACACCCGAGGGCAGATCGACCGGTTTTTTACCAATACGAGACATCTGCTGTTCTCCTTAGAAGATCGTGCAAAGCACTTCGCCGCCAACATTGGCTTGACGTGCGTTTGCATCCGACATCACGCCCTTGGACGTGGACACGATCGACACGCCCAGACCCTGACGGACCTGCGGGATGTCGTTCACACCCATGTACACACGACGGCCGGGCTTGGACACGCGCTTCAGCTCGCGGATCACAGGCTCGCCTTCGTAGTACTTGAGGCTGATTTCAATGGCCGGGTGGCCGTTTTCACCGGTGGTTTTCTCGAAACCACGGATGTAACCCTCGTCCGCCAGCACTTCCAGCACGCGCTCGCGCAGTTTCGACGCAGGCGTCTCGACCACGGATTTGCCGCGCATCTGGCTGTTGCGGATACGGGTGAGCATATCGCCGATAGGATCGTTCATAACACTCTCTCCCTTACCAGCTTGATTTCACAAGGCCGGGGATCTGGCCGGCAGAGCCAAGGTCCCGCAGCGCGATCCGGCTGATCTTCAGCTTGCGGTAATACGCATGCGGACGACCGGTCAGCTGGCAGCGGTTGTGAAGACGCGTGGCGCTGCTGTTGCGGGGCAGTTTTGCCAGCTTCAGCGAGGCGCGAAAACGCTCTTCCATCGGTTTGCTTTCATCGCTGATGATCTCTTTGAGTTCCGCACGCTTGGCCGCGTACTTCTTCACCAGCTTTTCGCGCTTCACTTCGCGCGCGATCATGGATTTTTTAGCCATATCTTTTTCCTCTGCGCTTACGAGTTGAAGGGCATGTTGAAATGCTTGAGCAAGGCTTTTGCTTCGGCATCATTGTCGGCGGTCGTGGTGATCACGATGTCCATCCCCCAGGTCTCGTCGACCTTGTCGAAGTCGATCTCGGGGAACACGATGTGCTCTTTCATGCCCATGGCATAGTTGCCACGGCCATCAAAGGATGTGCCGGACACGCCGCGGAAGTCGCGGACGCGGGGCAGCGCGATGGTGATCAGACGGTCCAGGAATTCATACATGCGGTCGCCGCGCAGGGTGACTTTGGCACCCAAGGGCATGTCCTCACGCACCCGGAAACCCGCGATGGATTTCTTGGCTTTCGTGGTCATGGCCTTTTGACCGGCGATGGCGGTGAGGTCTTCCTGTGCGGATTTTGCCTTCTTGCTGTCTTTGACAGCTTCAGCGCCGCAGCCGATGTTCAGAACGATCTTGTCCAGACGCGGGATCTGCATGTCGTTCTTGTAGCCGAATTCCTCTTTCATGGCAGCGCGGATGCTGTCCTTGAACTGGGTCTTCAGGCGCGGGGTGTAGTTTGCTGTGTCAAGCATCAGATCACGTCCCCTGTTGTCTTGGCAAAGCGCACTTTCTTGTCGCCGTCCATCTTGAAGCCCACGCGGGTGGGTTTGCCGTTGGCGTCGATCAGCGCGAGGTTGCTGAGGTCGATGGGCATCGCCTTGGGGATGCGACCGCCCTGGCTCTGTTGGGTCTGGCGCGTGGCGCGGATGGCGATGTTCACACCGTCCACAACGGCCTTGTTGGCCTTGGGGTTCACGGAAGAAATGGTGCCTTCCTTGCCCTTGTCCTTGCCAGCCAGCACGACGACCTTGTCACCGGTTTTCAGTTTGGCAGCCATGTCACAGCACCTCCGGGGCGAGCGAGATGATTTTCATGAAGTTCTTGCCGCGCAGCTCACGAACGACGGGCCCAAAGATACGGGTGCCGACGGGTTCGTTGTTGTTGTTCAAGATAACGGCTGCGTTGCGGTCGAAGCGGATGGCAGTGCCATCTTCGCGACGCACTTCCTTGGCGGTGCGCACGACGACGGCCTTGCGGACGTCGCCCTTTTTCACGCGACCGCGCGGGATGGCTTCCTTGACCGACACGACGATGATGTCGCCGACGGACGCGTATTTACGCTTGGAACCACCCAGAACCTTGATGCACTGCACTCGGCGGGCGCCGGAGTTGTCAGCAACATCCAGGTTTGTCTGCATCTGGATCATTTGGTGTCTCCCGACCTTTGGGGGGCTGATGCGTTCGCCTGATCCCCAGGGTTTCGATTAATGCGGACAAGCGCCGGAGTTAGGCCTCCAGCACCTCCCAGCGTTTTGTCTTCGATTTCGGCGCGCATTCGATGATGCGAACGGTGTCACCGACCTTGAAGGCATTCTGTTCATCGTGCGCCCGGTATTTCTTGGACTTACGAATGGTCTTTTTCAGAACCGGGTGCGTAAAGCGGCGCTCGACGGACACGGTGACTGTTTGTGCGTTTGCGTCGGAGGTCACGACGCCAGACAGGATACGCTTGGGCATTTCGTGCTCTCCTTATTCGGCCGCTTTGGCGGCTTGTTCATTGAGGATCGTCTTGACGCGGGCTGCATCACGACGGACCGAACGCAGACGCGCCGGGTTCTCAAGTTGACCTGTGGCCTGCTGAAAGCGCAGGTTAAAGGCTTCTTTCTTCAGATTTGCCAACTCATCACGCAGCTGGTCCGGGGTTTTATCCCGAAGTTCCTGGGCGTTCATCGCCTTTTTCCTTTTCAACATCACGAGGGTGCCGCCAAAGACGTGACACCGATTCCCGTGGAGTGGGTGAATAGAGGGGCCGTATATGGGGGCGCCATGGGTATGGCAACCCCATTAGCGCAAAGAAAAACAGGGGTGCGCGGGGGCGCTGCGCTGCACACTATATCTATGCCTTACTGGGCTGAGGGATACCACTGCCACCGGGGCCCGCATCCGCTGCGTCTTGCAAGAAGCAACACCCGCGCACTGGTTCAATATCGCGTTCCGCGGTATTGAACCGGCATGCCCAAAATCACATCCCTCTTCGCCACCCGCCTCTACCACGCGCCACTGTCCGACTTCGCGCCCAAACTCGATCCGGACGAGTTGGAACAGCACTGCTACGCCATCGCAGAAGACGACGAGGCAGGCCACGACTGGTGCGAGGCGCAAGGCTACCCCGGCTACACCTCCTACGCCTCGCTCGACGACCTGCCCTGGCGGTTTCCGATCTTCGCCGATCTCGTCAAGGCGCTCGACGCCCACGTCGCCGCCTTCGCCAAGGACCTGGCCTTCGACCTCGGCGACAAGGCCCTCAAACTCGACAGTATCTGGATCAACATCCTGCCCGAAGGCGGGATACATACCGGCCACATCCACCCCCACTCGGTCATCTCGGGCACGACCTATGTGGCGATGCCCGACGGGACAAGCGCGCTGAAACTCGAAGACCCGCGCCTGCCCATGATGATGGCCTCACCCGGCCGGACAAAGGATGCACCAGAAGACCTGGCGCAGTTCCACTACGCCAAACCGTCCGTGGGGGATGTCCTGCTGTGGGAAAGCTGGCTGCGCCACGAGGTGCCCATGAACATGGCCGAGGACGAGCGCGTGTCGGTGTCTTTCAACTACGGTTGGGAGTGAGAGGACCGGCCCGCGCAGCGGCAAACGCTCCGGGGGAGCGTTTGAGGTCCGAGCGGGCGAAGCCCCAGACCGCCTGAAACGCCCTGCTCCCATAGGGTGCGCATTCACTGCGCACCGCACGCGTCCTACTTCTTGGCGGCCGCCTTGCTGGCCTCTTCGTGCGCCTTCCTGGCCGCCTTTTCCTCTTTCGTCAGCGTATTGCCCCACTGATTGTTGGACAGGCCCAACCCTTCGGGCATCGGCTTCGTCTTGCCCTTCTTGACCTCGCCGCCCTTGTCGAGAAAGGCTTGGATCAGGTCTTCGTCGGTGGTGGCTTTGGGAACGTGCTTCATGGATACGGCCTCTTTGGCAGATGTGGCGCTTGGAACCGAGTGTAGAGGTTTGTCGGGATTTGGCTATGCCCAAAGGGGGGTTGCAACCGAAGCCGCGTCATCGACAGGCCACGCTCTGTCGACCCAACCGTCGTTCAACAGAACTTTATGGCAGCCAAGTACAGCTTAGGTCCGAGCGACGCGCTGACATCCCCCAATCGACAGGCTCCACTATGGCTCAAGCCGCGCCCTCGACAGGCCACGGTCTGTCGAACCAACGCCAATTCTGCAGCACTTTATGGCAGCCAAGTACATCTTCCATACAAGCGACGCGCTGACATCACCCAATCGACAGGCCCGGGGGTGGCCTGTCGATGGCGCGGCGGCCTGCGGCCTTGACTCCGCGCTGGGTCTCTCAATTCCAATGTTCGAAACAGGCCAGCGCCCGACCGACCTGGAGGGCCTCTGATCTGCGCGTTCCCTCACCGTTGAGCACAGCACAATCGCTCAGCGCGGATGTTGACATAGCGCCCGCCCTCCGGGGGGCGGGCGGGCGGGCGCTGGCCGGGCTGGGTGCCCGGCTTGGTGCAGCGATCAGGTGCTTTCGCAATGTAATAGGATAAATGCCGCCAACGTTCCACCAGAGACAAGGGCGGACAAACAAAACTTGGTACCAGGATACTTGCTGGCTCGACGACCAATCAGGTCCATAATCGTATCAATGAAACTACCGCGGTTCAAAAACAGCATCACCAAAAAACCGATCACCAATCCCAGATAAAACACTGGCATTACGTCAAAGAAGCGGTCGACATCACACTTCAAAGTATGACTCCTCCATCAAACAAAATGCCCCCGACGCTCTCACGCCGGGGGCTCTCAATTCGCCATGTAGGGTGGGCAATCTGCCCACCACAGGACCAGTCCTAAAAACTCTACCGGGTGCCGCTCTCGTGCATTTGCCTTTGGCAAATACCCTACCGCGCACGGATTGCGCCCCAAAGGGCGCAATCGGCTTACCAGTCTTCTCTCACCACGACCCGCGTCTTGATCGGCAGCTTCATGGCCGCCAGACGCAGCGCTTCGCGCGCAACATCATCGTTCACACCGTCGATCTCGAACATCACGCGGCCGGGTTTGACCTTGGCCGCCCACCGGTCGACCGAGCCCTTACCTTTACCCATCCGCACTTCGATCGGCTTGGCGGTCACAGGCACGTCGGGGAAGATCCGGATCCAGACCCGGCCCTGACGTTTCATGTGACGCGTCATCGCACGACGCGCGGCTTCGATCTGACGGGCCGTGACCCGCTCGGGCTCCAGCGCCTTCAGGCCGTAGGTGCCAAAGTTCAGGTCGGACCCGCCCTTTGCCTTGCCCTTGATCGAGCCTTTGAACTGCTTACGGAACTTCGTACGCTTTGGTTGAAGCATCTGTTACTCTCCCTTAGCGACGGCCACCGGCACCACGTGGGGCCGGACCGTCCTGGAGTTCTTGTGCCTTGCGGTCACGCGCAGCGGGGTCGTGTTCCATGATCTCGCCTTTGAAGATCCAGGTCTTGATCCCGATGATGCCATAGGCGGTTTCCGCCTCGACATGTGCGTAATCGATGTCAGCACGCAGGGTGTGAAGGGGCACGCGGCCCTCACGGTACCACTCGGTGCGGGCAATCTCTGCCCCACCCAGACGACCGGCCACGTTCACGCGGATGCCCAGGGCACCCATACGCATGGCGTTCTGCACGGCACGCTTCATGGCACGGCGGAAGGACACACGGCGTTCCAGCTGCTGCGCGATGCTTTCACCGACCAGGGCGGCGTCCAGCTCGGGCTTGCGGACCTCAACGATGTTGAGGTGCAGCTCGGAGTCGGTCAGCTTCGACAGCTTCTTGCGCAGACCTTCGATGTCCGCACCCTTCTTGCCGATGATGACACCGGGGCGGGCTGTGTGGATCGTGACGCGGCACTTCTTGTGCGGACGCTCGATGATCACACGGGCCACACCGGCCTGCTTGCACTCGGTCTTGATGAACTCACGGATTTTCAGGTCTTCCAGCAGAAGATCACCGTAATCCTTGGTGTCGGCATACCAGCGGCTGTCCCAGGTGCGGTTCACCTGCAGGCGCATGCCAATCGGATTGACTTTATTCCCCATCAGGCTTGCTCCCCAGAGACTTCTTCAACTTGACGCACTTTGATCGTGATCTCGGCGAACGGCTTGATGATCTTGCCGAACCGGCCGCGCGCCCGGGGGCGTCCACGCTTCATGGTCAGGTTCTTGCCAACCCAGGCTTCCGCGACGATCAGCTCGTCCACATCCAGGTTGTGGTTGTTTTCAGCGTTGGCGATGGCCGATTGCAGGCACTTCTTGACGTCCTGCGCGATCCGCTTCTTGGAAAAGGTCAGGTCCGTCAGGGCCTTGTCCACCTTCTTGCCACGGATCATCTGGGCCACGAGGTTCAGCTTCTGCGGAGACGTGCGCAACATGCGCGTCTTTGCCATCGCCTCATTGTCCGCCACGCGGCGAGGGTTCTTGTCCTTGCTCATTTGCGTTTCGCCTTCTTGTCAGCGGCGTGACCGTAATAGGTCCGCGTGGGCGAATATTCCCCGAACTTCTGACCGATCATCTCTTCGGACACGTTCACGGGAATATGCTTCTGGCCGTTGTACACACCAAAGGTCAGCCCCACGAACTGGGGCAGGATGGTGGACCGACGGGACCAGATCTTGATGACTTCGTTGCGACCGCTCTCGCGCGCCGCTTCCGCTTTCTTCAGCACATAGCTGTCGACAAACGGACCTTTCCAGACTGAACGAGACATATCTTAACGCCCCTTCTTCTTGGCGTGACGCGAGCGGATGATCAGCTTTTGCGACGCTTTGTTCTTGTTGCGGGTCCGGGCCCCCTTGGTGGGCTTGCCCCATGGGGACACAGGGTGACGACCACCCGAGGTCCGGCCCTCACCACCACCGTGCGGGTGGTCGATCGGGTTCATGACCACACCACGCACGGACGGGCGGATACCCTTGTGGCGCATGCGCCCGGCTTTACCGTAGTTCTGGTTCGAGTTGTCGGGGTTCGACACGGCACCCACGGTGGCGCGGCATTCCTGACGGACCAGACGCAGCTCTCCGCTCGACAGGCGGACTTGGGCATAGCCCCCGTCACGGCCCACGAACTGGGCATAGGTGCCGGCGGCACGCGCGATCTGACCACCCTTGCCGGGCTTCAGCTCGATATTGTGCACGATTGTCCCGATGGGCATGCCCGAGAACGGCATGCAGTTGCCGGGCTTGATGTCGGCCTTCTGGCTCGACACGATCTTGTCACCCACGGCCAGACGCTGCGGCGCCAGCACATAGGCCTGCTCGCCGTCCTCATATTGCACCAGGGCAATGAACGCGGTCCGGTTGGGGTCATATTCGATGCGCACGACCACGGCCGTGACGTCCATCTTGTTCCGTTTGAAATCGACGATCCGATAAAGACGCTTTGCGCCCCCGCCCTTGCGGCGCATCGTGATCCGTCCGGTGTTGTTGCGGCCACCATTCTTGGTGAGACCTTCGGTCAGCGCCTTGACGGGGCGCCCCTTCCACAGCTCCGAACGGTCGATCAGAACCAGCCCACGCTGGCCCGGCGTCGTCGGCTTGTACGACTTGAGTGCCATGTTACTGTCTTCCGTTTTGCTAAACGATGGTCCGTCCGTTGACGTCCACCTATGGTTAAAGGCCCCCGAAGGTGCCCGGGTCGAGTGCTGGCAGGGCGGACGACACGTCCGCCTTACGAACAACGGCAAAGCCCCGGACGAATCCGGGGCGGTGCAGATGGGGTCGTTTACGGCAGGGGTCGGGTGGGGTCAAGGGGCCGGGCGTTCGGTCCGCGCACAGTGCAATCGGCCATTACGGAACAGCACGCGAATTCCGTCGCGTATTTCCAAATTATTTGCCCAATACGCAATACCCCCGAATTTCCGTCGCAGTGAAATAAGCTGAATTTACAGGCATCGCGCAATTACGCGCTTAGGGCTGCGCAATCCCATGCCGAGCCATCTGCCGCCGCGTTGATTCAATCCGGGAGCAATAGATACATCGCCAAACGACCCGAAACAAAAATACCCCCAATCGCACTGCCAGAAACATGACCGCGAAAATCTTCATTCATATCGGCCCGCCCAAAACAGGAACAACTGCCCTGCAATTCGCCGTCCAGAATGCAACACTGACACGCGCACGGTATGGCGGGTGTTTTCAACCGCGCGAGAACAACACCGGCCTGTCGGCAAAGGTGCTGGCGCACGCCCATCTTCCGGACGCAAAAGGCAGCGCCAAACGCGCCGAGATCCGCAAAGAGTTCAAAGACGCACTCAACGCCGGCCAATCCGTGTTCATTTCCGAAGAAATGCTGCTGCTGGGCGACAGGCACTTGCAATCGCCCGACCGGCTTGAGGCCCTGGCCGACATGGTGCAGGGCATGCCCACGGTCATCCTGCTGACATTGCGCCGGCCAAGCGACGCTATTCCATCTCTCTATCAGGAATTGTATTTGGGTCTGGAAGGCAAATACTGGCGTGACTTCAACGGCTTTTGCACCAGCCGTCATGTGCATTGCTACCGATATAAATGTATCATTCAACGGTTGACCGCGCTTGGTTTCGAAACGCTCGTCCTGTTAAATTTCGAAATGCTGAATGACTTTCCCAAACACCTGGCGCAATTCCCGGAACTGGACGGCATCCAAGCAATTACGGCTTTGCAACAGAAAAACATCAGCAAAACCGGCGCGGCGGGCGCACGCTGGTTGCCCGCAATAGATGCGGGAAGTGTTTTGACATCGATCCTCAGCCATAAACGGCACAGGCTGATTGCCAAGTGTAGACGCAAATCTCCGTTTCTCTCAAAACTATTGGCGAAACACGTCCTCAAGGAACAGCTTGCAACCCTGTCGGTCCCAACCGACATCGCCGCGGAATTGGACGTCGATTTCCTGGAACTGACGGCAGATGTCGGGACAATCAGACGGTTGTCATCAAAACATGACGACCCGATCAGGCATGGCGCTCGACCTCAGCGCCAGGGGGCTTCCAAACCCTACCCCCGCCCCCGATACGGCGGCACGCCCTGATCCGGGATCCACACGCCCTCCGGCATCTCCCCCGTCTGCCAGAATACATCAATCGGGATCCCGCCGCGCGGATACCAATACCCCCCGATGCGCAGCCACGCGGGCTCCAGAAAACCCACCAACCGCCGCGCAATGGAAATCGTGCAATCCTCGTGAAACGCCCCGTGATTGCGGAACGACGTGAGGTACAGCTTCAGCGACTTGCTTTCGACCAGCCATTGCCCCGGCACATAGTCGATCACCAGATGAGCAAAGTCCGGCTGGCCCGTCATCGGGCACAGCGACGTGAACTCCGGCGCCGTGAACCGCACGTTATAGGCCACGTCGGCCTGCGGGTTCTGCACCCGCTCCAGCTCCGCCTCTTCGGGGGATCGGGGCTGCACCGTGTCGCCGCCCAGCTGCTTGAGATTGCTGTAGATCGTATCGGACATCGTCTTTTCCTCTTGTCTGGGCCGTGCTTCTGTCAATGGCTGCACCCTATCATCGCACGCATTGTCGGATGGGGTGGCCACAACGCCAGCGCATTTGGCCGTCACATGTCACATGGGTGCTGCGCAAACACCAGACCGACACAGCATTGTAGGTAACGGTGTGATATATGTTCGGCGGGCGCCGGGCCATCGGATGGCGCTTTGCTGCGGTCCCGTCGCGCAGACGATCCAGATCAATTCGTGCCCATGCCAAACGCGTTATTTTGCCCATGCCTCCCACCGCAAAGGACACCCCTATGCCCAAATCCTCACATGCCGAAACCGATCCCATGACCGCCACCTTCGCGGCCTTCAATCCCACCGCGGCACAGGCGTGGATGGAGATCACGACCGAGTGTACCCGCTTCGCCATGGAGCGCATGCAAAAGGACCTCGCC
Organism: Tateyamaria omphalii; assembly: GCF_001969365.1. Classification (NCBI taxonomy): domain Bacteria; kingdom Pseudomonadati; phylum Pseudomonadota; class Alphaproteobacteria; order Rhodobacterales; family Roseobacteraceae; genus Tateyamaria; species Tateyamaria omphalii. Next base: position 2,663,147 of record NZ_CP019312.1, read on the forward strand.
GCGCAGCGCGCGATGATGGCGTGCACCTCACCGACCGAGTTGATGGCAATGCAGTCGACCTATTGCCGCGAGGCCGCGCAGGACTACACGGACCAAGCCACGCGGATGGTCGAGATGATGACAAAGGCCACCGCCAAGGCAACCGAAGGCGTCACCGCCCCCGCCTCCCGCAAATACGACGACATCCCGCTCTGACACGAGGGGACCAGATCTGCTCTGTCCCGCCGGACTCAAGTGACATAACGGCATCCACCTGCCGCCCCCCGGTCCATATCAGCCGCCAGCGGCGTGAACGCCTCTGCCCTGCCCTGCCCTGCCCTGCCCTGCCCTGCCCCGAAAATTACGAGCCTTCCGTTCTGACAAGGGCGCAAGCGGCCTGCTCCGTCGCTCCGAGCACGATTGACACAACGGCTCCCACCTGCTGCCCCTACTCGTGCCAGCAGCCAGCGGCGCACCGCCCCCACCTCCCGCAAAAATGACGAACCTTCCGATCTGATGAAGACGCAAGTAACCGGCCCTGCCGCATCGAGGCGCGCGGGACATGACGCCTCCACCTGCCATCCCGCGGCCCATGGCAGTATCTAAACGGATCACCGTCCACACCGCCCGCAAAACGACAAGCCTCCTGTCCTGACAAGGACGCAAGTGGCCTGCACTGGCCCGCCGGGGCGTGATGAATGTAAGGCCCCACTCACCCATGGCGAACGGCTCAATTCCCTAACAAATACCTAAACCGCCGCCACAACCCCTTGATTTCGCACAAACCAAGGCCTGTCCCACCACGGGACAACGAAAAAACCCCGACCGCTCACGCAGCCGGGGTTCTCAATTTCCGTAGGGTGGGCAATTTGCCCACCAAACCCGATCAAAGACCGGTGGTCACGTCGATCGTGTTGCCTTCTTCCAGCGTGACATAGGCCTTTTTCACGTCCTTCCGCTTGCCCAACTGGCCGCGGAACCGCTTGACCTTGCCCTTGGTGATGGTCGTGTTCACGGCCTTCACCTTGACCCCAAAGAGCGCCTCGACGGCCTCCTTGATCTGGGGCTTGTTGCTGTCCATCGCCACTTCGAAAACGATCGCGCCATTCTCGGACGCCATGGTCGCTTTCTCGGTGATGATCGGCTTGCGGATCACGTCATAATGTTCTGCCTTGGCGCTCATTTCAAACGGGCCTCCAGTGCTTCGACACCCGCCTTCGTGATCACCAGGGTGTCACGCTTGAGGATGTCATATACGTTTGCACCCATCGTCGGCAGGATATCCAGACCTTCGATGTTGCGCGATGCCTTCAGGAACTCTTCGTTGACCGAAGCCCCGTCGATCACCAGCGCACGCTTCCAGCCGAGGTCCTTGACCTGTTTGGCCAGAGCGGCGGTCTTGCCCGCAGTGCCCGCATCCTCGATGATCACCAGCTCGCCTGCCTTGGCCTTGGCCGACAGGGCGTGCTTGAGACCCAGCTTGCGGAACTTCTTGGGCAGGTCGTGGCCGTGCGAACGCGGTGTCGGACCCTTGTAGATACCACCCTTGCGGAAGATCGGCGCGTTGCGGTCACCGTGGCGTGCGCCGCCGGTGCCCTTCTGGCGATAGATCTTCTTGGTCGAGTAGCTGGTTTCCGAACGGGTCTTGACCTTGTGCGTGCCGGCCTGAGCGTTGTTGCGCTGCCAGCGAACCATGCGGTGCAGGATATCGGCGCGCGGCTCGAGACCGAACAGGTCCTCGCTCAGCTCGACCGATCCGGCTGTGCCGCCGTCCAGTTTGATGACATCAAGTTTCATGCGTCACCTTCTTTCTTGTCTGCGTCACCATCTTCGGCCTTGTCGGCTTCGATGGACGCTTCGGCTTCCTTCAGGGCTGCCGTTTCGGCGGCGGCTTGCTCTTCGGCCAGACGCTGTGCTTCGGCTTCCGCTTCGGCGGCGGCGGCTGCGGCGGCTTCTTCGGCGGCGCGCATCGCTTCTTCCTTGGCGGATTTCAGAGCGGCGGGCAGGATCGCGTTTTCAGGGAACGGCTTTTTGACCGCATCCTTCACGGTGACCCAGCCACCTTTCGATCCGGGCACGGCACCCTTAATCATGATCAGACCACGGTCGCTGTCGGTGCGCACAACCTGCAGGTTCTGCGTGGTCACCTTGGCAGCACCCATGTGGCCGGCCATCTTCTTGCCCTTGAACACCTTGCCGGGGTCCTGACACTGGCCGGTCGAACCGTGCGAACGGTGCGAAATCGACACACCGTGCGAGGCGCGCAGACCACCGAAGTTGTGGCGTTTCATGGCACCGGCAAAGCCTTTACCAATCGACGTGCCGGTGACGTCCACGAACTGACCTTCGAAGTAATGGTCGGCGATGATCTCTTCGCCCACACCGATCAGGTTGTCCTCGGTCACGCGGAACTCGACGAGCTTCCGCTTGGGTTCGACCTTTTGGGCGGCGAAGTGGCCGCGCATGGCTTTCGACACGCGCTTGACCTTTGGCGTACCGGCGCCAAGCGTCACAGCAGTGTAGCCGTCCTTGTCCGAGGTACGCTGACCGACAACCTGAAGGGCGTCGAGTTGCAGCACGGTGACGGGCACTTGCTTGCCGTCTTCCATGAACAGCCGGGTCATGCCGACTTTCTTTGCGAGAATTCCAGAGCGCATATTCATACCCTCCTTACGACTGCAGCTTGATCTCGACATCCACACCAGCGGCGAGGTCGAGCTTCATCAGCGCGTCCACGGTCTGGGGGGTCGGATCGACGATGTCGAGAAGACGCTTGTGCGTCCGGATCTCGAACTGATCGCGGGATTTCTTGTCGATGTGCGGACCGCGCAGAACAGTGAACTTTTCGATCTTGTTCGGCAGCGGAATGGGGCCGCGCACGGACGCACCGGTGCGTTTGGCGGTGTTGACGATTTCCTGCGTGGACGCGTCCAGCACACGATAGTCAAACGCCTTCAGCCGAATGCGGATGTTTTGGCTTTGCATGGCCATTGTCGTGTTCCCTTGACTTAGGGCTTCCAACGGAGAGGAGGAGCATCGACCACCGACACCCCTCGTCGCGTCTCGGGGGTGCCGGGCAACGCCCGGTGCACCCAATGTGCGGCAATTGCTTTTGCTTGCAAAAGCAATGGGAGCAGCACCCGGGGACCATCCCGGGCGCTGCTTGCCAATGACTTACTCAGTAATCTTCGACACCACGCCGGCGCCGACGGTGCGGCCGCCTTCGCGGATCGCGAAGCGCAGGCCGTTTTCCATCGCGATCGGCGCGATCAGCTCAACCCCAAACGACACGTTGTCGCCGGGCATCACCATCTCGGTGCCCTCGGCCAGCTGAACCGTGCCCGTCACATCCGTCGTGCGGAAGTAGAACTGCGGACGGTAGTTCGCGAAGAACGGCGTGTGACGGCCACCCTCTTCCTTGGTCAGGATATAGGCTTCGGCCTCGAACTTCGTGTGCGGCTTGACCGAACCGGGCTTGCACAGCACCTGGCCGCGCTCGACCGCTTCACGGTCGATCCCGCGCAAGAGCGCGCCGATGTTGTCGCCCGCTTCACCGCGGTCCAGCAGCTTGCGGAACATTTCAACGCCCGTGCAGGTCGTTTTCTGCGTGTCCTTGATGCCGACGATCTCGATCTCGTCGCCCACATTGATCACGCCACGTTCCACACGACCGGTCACAACCGTGCCGCGGCCGGAGATCGAGAACACGTCCTCGACCGGCATCAGGAAGGGCTGGTCCACCGCACGCTCGGGCGTCGGGATGAACTCGTCCACGGCCGCCATCAGCTTGCGGATCGCCTCTTCGCCGATCTCGGGGTTGTTGCCTTCCATCGCCGCCAGGGCCGAACCGGGGATGACCGGAATGTCGTCGCCGGGATACTCGTAGCTGTCCAGAAGCTCGCGGATTTCCATCTCGACCAGCTCCAGCAGCTCTTCGTCGTCGACCTGGTCCACCTTGTTCATGAACACGACCATGGTGGGGATGCCCACCTGGCGGCCCAGCAGGATGTGCTCGCGCGTTTGCGGCATCGGGCCGTCCGCGGCGTTCACCACCAGGATCGCGCCGTCCATCTGAGCGGCACCGGTGATCATGTTCTTGACGTAGTCGGCGTGGCCGGGGCAGTCGACATGGGCGTAGTGGCGGTTCTCGGTCTCGTATTCCACGTGCGCGGTCGAGATCGTGATCCCGCGCGCCTTCTCTTCGGGCGCGCCGTCAATCTGGTCATATGCCTGGAAATCACCGAAATACTTCGTGATCGCCGCCGTCAGCGTCGTCTTGCCGTGGTCAACATGCCCAATCGTGCCAATGTTAACGTGCGGCTTCGTACGTTCAAACTTTTCCTTTGCCATTGCAAAGCTCCTTCTTTGTCTCGTGTCGCGGTGGGCAGATTGCCCACCCTACGGGGGTGGTAGGGTGGGCAATCTGCCCACCGCTGGAATTACGCGTATTTCGACTGGATCTCGTCGCTGATGTTCTGCGGGACGGGATCGTAGTGGTCGAACTGCATGGTGAACTGGGCACGGCCCGACGACATCGAACGCAGCGTGTTGATGTAGCCGAACATGTTGGCGAGCGGCACCATCGCGTCGATAGCGATGGCGTTGCCGCGGTTTTCCTGGCCCGACACCTGACCCCGACGCGATGTCAGGTCACCGATGATGCCACCGGTGTATTCCTCAGGCGTGATGACCTCGACCTTCATGATCGGTTCCAAGAGCTTCGCACCCGCCTTCTTCATGCCTTCGCGCATGCCCATGCGGGCGGCGATTTCAAAGGCCAGAACGCTGGAGTCAACGTCGTGGAATTTCCCGTCGATCAGGGCCACCTTGAAGTCGATCACAGGGAAGCCCGCGAGCGGACCGCTGTCCATGACCGAGTTGATGCCTTTTTCGACGCCCGGGATGTATTCCTTGGGCACGGCACCACCGACGATGCGGCTCTCGAACGAATAGCCTTCACCCGGCTCCGTCGGCGAGATGATCATCTTCACCTCGGCGAACTGACCCGACCCACCCGACTGCTTCTTGTGGGTATAGGTGTGCTCGACCTCGTGACCGATGGTCTCGCGGTAGGCCACCTGCGGGGCGCCGATGTTGGCTTCGACCTTGAACTCACGCTTGAGGCGATCCACCAGGATGTCGAGGTGCAATTCGCCCATGCCCTTCATGATGGTCTGACCGGATTCCATGTCCGTTTCCACGCGGAAGGACGGATCTTCGGCCGCCAGACGCGCCAGACCCTGGCTCATCTTCTCCTGGTCGCCCTTGGTTTTGGGCTCGACCGCGATCTCGATCACGGGATCGGGGAAGTTCATGGTTTCCAGAACCACCGGATCGTTCTTGTCGCAGAGCGTGTCACCCGTCGTGGTGTTCTTCAGACCACCCAGAGCGATGATGTCACCCGCATAGGCATCCGTGATCTCGTCCCGGTCGTTCGAGTGCATCATCATCATACGACCGACGCGCTCGTTGTTGCCCTTGGTCGAGTTCAGCATCGAGTCGCCCTTGTTCAGGGTGCCCGAATAGATGCGGACGAAGGTCAGCGAGCCCACGAAGGGGTCGTTCATGATTTTGAACGCGAGGCCCGAGAACGCCATGTCGTCATCCGCACGGCGCGGAATGTTACGCTCTTCGTTTTCGTCGCCGGGTTTGAAGCCCATGTAATCAACAACGTCCAGCGGGCTGGGTAGATAGTCGATCACGGCGTTCAGCAACGGCTGCACGCCTTTGTTCTTGAAGGCCGAGCCGCCCAGAACCGGAACGAAGTCCAGCGCCAGCGTGCCCTTGCGCAGCAGTTTGCGCAGGGTGGGGACGTCGGGCTCGTTGCCCTCGAGATAGGCTTCCATGGCGTCGTCGTCTTGCTCGACCGCGGCCTCGATCATCTTCTCGCGCCATTCGTTGGCCATGTCGGACAGGCTGTCGCGCACAGGTGCCTTGATCCAGGATGCACCCAAATCTTCGCCCTGCCACAACCACTCTTCCATGGTGACGAGGTCGATCAGACCTTCCAGCTCGGTTTCGGCACCGATCGGGATACCGACGGGCACGGCACGCGCGCCGGTGCGATCTTCGATCATGCGCACGCAGTTGAAGAAGTCGGCGCCGATCTTGTCCATCTTGTTGACAAAAACCATGCGCGGCACCTTGTAACGGTCTGCCTGACGCCACACGGTTTCAGTCTGCGGCTCAACGCCCGCGTTGGCGTCCAGAACACAGACAGCACCGTCCAGAACCGCCAGCGAACGCTCGACTTCGATGGTGAAGTCCACGTGGCCGGGGGTGTCGATGATGTTCAGGCGGTGCTTGGGCGTATCAGCGGTCTGACCGTCCTCGGTGCGCTCCCAGAACGTGGTGGTCGCAGCCGATGTGATGGTGATCCCGCGTTCCTGCTCCTGCTCCATCCAGTCCATGGTGGCTGCACCATCGTGCACCTCACCGATGTTGTGGGACTTGCCTGTATAGTACAGGATGCGTTCCGAACATGTGGTCTTGCCGGCATCAATGTGGGCCATGATGCCGAAGTTGCGGTAGCGGTCGAGCGGATATTCGCGTGCCATGGGGCTGCTTCCTCAGAGTGTCTGGGTTACCAACGGTAGTGGCTGAACGCTTTGTTGGCGTCGGCCATCTTGTGCGTGTCTTCGCGCTTCTTCACGGCAGTACCGCGCGACTGGACAGCGTCGAGCAGTTCACCGGCGAGGCGTTCTTCCATCGTGTTTTCGTTGCGACCACGGCTGGCTGTGATCAACCAGCGGATGGCAAGCGCTTCGCGGCGTTCGGGACGCACTTCAACCGGCACCTGATAGGTGGCACCGCCGACGCGGCGAGACCGCACTTCGACCGACGGTTTGATGTTGTCCAGCGCTTCGTGGAACACTTCCACGGGTGCGCGCTTGATCTTGGATTCAACCCGATCGAACGCGTTGTAGACGATGCGCTCGGCGGTGGATTTCTTACCATCGACCATCAGGTTGTTCATGAACTTGGTCAGCACCTTATCGCCATATTTGGCGTCGGGCAGGACTTCGCGTTTCTCGGCGGCGTGACGACGTGACATCTGCTGCTCTCCTTATTTGGGACGCTTGGCGCCGTATTTGGAACGACGTTGCTTACGGTCTTTGACGCCCTGGGTATCCAGAACACCGCGCAGGATGTGGTAGCGCACACCGGGAAGGTCTTTGACACGACCGCCGCGGATCAACACAACCGAGTGCTCTTGCAGGTTGTGGCTCTCGCCGGGGATGTAGCTGATGACCTCGAAGCCATTGGTCAGGCGCACCTTGGCGACCTTCCGCATGGCCGAGTTCGGCTTCTTTGGTGTCGTTGTATATACGCGCGTGCACACGCCGCGCTTCTGAGGGTTGCCCTCAAGGTGAAGCGACTTCGAGCGTTTTACTTTGGGCTGCCGCGGCTTGCGGATCAGCTGTTGGATCGTTGGCATTGCAGGTTCTTTCCCAGTCTCTTCAACATATGTCGTGCAGGCCTGCACGCGTTCAGTCATGTGCGGGGCGCCCCCGCGGTTTCAATTCCATCGCTTGTTGTGCGTCCACAACAGCGCAAAAACCGCAATCGCTCCTGTTCACAGGGGCGACGCGGTGGGTTTCCAGAGGATCGGGCCAATGCGAGGGCCGGATCGTGTCCACTTAAGCTTTGATTTCGGTGCTGGGGCGACCCCTTAGCCGAGATAGCGGGCGTATAGGGGGAGTCGGGGGTACTGTCAACAGCTACACCCGACTTGCGTGGGGTGCATTCCGTAGGGCACAGTCCACCGCAATACGAGCAGAAAAACAAGGGGCTTTGCCGCCATGCAGATCATCGGGCTGTGCCGCTTTTCCTACCCTGCGATCGGGGGGTTTCAGGTTGATCACGAAACCATCGAAGAGCGCATGGACTACCTATGGTCTCATGACCGGCTCGAAGAGCGTTTTCGCCTCCTTGAAACCATGGCCCTGCCCTGCGTCCGCGCCCAGACAGACGAGGACTTCGACCTGCTCATGCTGATCGGCGACGCGTTCCCCAAGCAGCACGAGGACCGATTGCGCGACCTGACCGCCGACATGCCGCAAATTCAGATCATCAAGGAACCCCCGCAAAAGAGCCGTCCGGTCTGCCGCGACGTGCTGAACCGTGCCCGCAAGGACATCGACAAGCCCTGCATCCAGTTTCGCCACGACGATGACGATGCCTGCGCTGTCGATTTCATCGAAAAGCTGCGCGGCGCGGCGCGGGATGCGAAGACCCTGTGCCGTCAGAACAAGACCGTGGCTTTTGACTGGAACCAGGGCTACGTGGCCGAGGTCGGCGCGCATGGCATCGCCGCCACCGAGATTTACCGCCCATTCTATGTCTCGTCCCTTGGCATGCACATCGCGGGCGGTGTGACCACGTCGATCCACAACTTCATGCATGAACGCATTCCGCAGTTCATGCCCTGCGTGACATATTCCGACAAACACATGTTTGTTCGCACCCACAACGGCTACAACGACAGCCGCCAGAAAAAGGTCAAGCAGTGGCCCGTTGAACAACTGACACCGGCGCAAGAAAGCCTGTTCAAAAGCTGCTTCGCCGTGGACGTACACCAGATCAGGTCAGTGTTCTCAGCCCCCTGAAACACGCCGCTCCCGGTAAAGCGTGAAAAGCCCGGTTGCGACGACAATCGCAGCCCCAAGGAGCGTCAGCGACGAGGGCCAGTCGCCAAACACAATCCACCCCAGAACAAGCGCCCAGATCAGTCCGGTATAGCGGAATGGCGCGATAAAACTGATCTCGCCCACCCGCATCACCTGCACGGAAAAGAAATAGCCGCCGATGATAAAGACGGACGCGCCTCCGATCAGCAGGGCAAGGCGCCGATCAATGGGCACCCATTCGGTTGTTGTCGAACTGACCCCGGCAAAGGCCATCACCGTCACGGCTGCAACCAGCGTCACCGTCATCGACGGCACCCCTGCCGACAAACGGCGTGTGGCAAGGTCGCGCACGGTCACACAGGCCACCGCGATCAGCGCATAGAGCGACCAGATCGAAAACCCGTCGCCCCCCGGACGCACGATCAACAGCATTCCCATGAAGCCGATCAAGATGGCCGACATTCGGCGCCAGCCCAGCGGCTCGCGGAAAAACAGCGCCGCCCCCACGGCCACCGTCAGCGGCAGCACCTGCAGGATGGCCGTCACATTGGCCAGCGGCATGTTCAAAAGCGCAGTGATAAAGAAATAGGCCGCCCCCACCTCGGCCCCGGAGCGCACCGCGATCAGCCCCCAATCCCGCCGCGCGATCCGAAAGTGGATGCTGCCCAGCCATCGGGCCAGCACGACGATCAACACCGATGACACCACACCCCGCAGAACCAGCAATTGCATCAGCGGCACAGCCCCGCCCGTCAGCTTGATCAACGTATCGTTCAGCGTAAAGGACGCCATCGACGCCATCATCAGAAGCGCACCGACCGTGTTGGGAGACATTGGGAAGAACCTATCCTGACCTTGCGCGCCGACGCTACCCGCGCGGCAATCGGGTGACCAGACACACAGTCCAGAGTTAATCCTTGACCTCAAGTGCGCTTGACCTCGTAGCCCTTGGAAAACTCTGGCACGAGCACTCCCATGGCACAGCCCAACTTCCTTCCCCGTTTCATTGCCGCCAGTGGCATGACCAACCTCGCTGATGGCATCGCTGTGGTCGTTTGGGCGTGGATCGCCTCCCTGCTCAGCCGCGACCCGCTGCTGATCGCGCTGATGCCCATCGCCCTGCGCCTGCCCTGGTTCCTCTTTGCGTTGCCCGCAGGCGTGGTCACGGACCGCGTTGACCGGCGACTGCTGATCCTCGGCATGGACCTGTTGCGCGCGACCGCCTTTGCCGCCGCCGGGCTTTGCGTGTGGCTTTCCCTGCCGCTGGCGCCTGCGCCGGATAGCGGCACTGCGAACCCCATGCTCTTTTACGCGCTCTTGGGGTGCGCCCTGCTCGTCGGAACCGCAGAGGTCTTTCGCGACAATGCGGCCCAGACCATTCTACCCGCCCTTGTCCCCCATCACAGGCTCGAACAGGCCAATGGCCGGTTGTGGAGCGTCGAGCTGGTCGGCAACTCATTGCTTGGCCCCGCCCTGGGCGCGTTTCTGATCGCCGCTGTCCTCTGGACCCCCTTCGCGCTGAACGCCGCAATGTTCGCTATCGCCGCTCTACTTGTTCTGTCACTCTCCGGCCCATTCAAACCGACGCGCACCGCGCACGGATCGTGGCGCCGCGATTTGGCGGAGGGGTGGGCCTTCCTGCGTGCCTCGCCCTTCCTGATGGTGCTGGCGGTGATCACCGGGATATGGAACCTGCTGCACCAGATGGTGGTGATCGCGCTGATCCTGCATGTGCAGGAAAACCTCGGCATCGGGGCGCAAGGTTACGGCCTGATCCTGGCCGCAGGTGCGGTGGGCGGCATCGCGGGCGGGTTTGTGGCCGCACGCGTGGTCCGGGTGATGGGCCAGAACGCGGCGGCGCAGTGGATGACGCTTGCCTCTGCCGTGGCCTTTGCCATCATGCCCTTTGCCCCCAACGGCTATGTCCTGGCGCTGGTGCTTGCAATGTTCGAATTTACGGGACTGATCTGGAACACGGTGTCGGTGTCCTACCGGCAGCGGTCCATCCCCGATGCGCTCTTGGGCCGGGTGAACAGCATCTACCGGCTGCTTGCGTGGGGCATGATGCCCGTCGGTCTGCTTTTATCCGGTCTGATCGTCCGCTGGTCCGAAGGCATGCTCGCGCGCGATCTCGCACTGGTCGCACCATTTGTGGTTGCGGCGGCGGGTGCGGCGCTGCTTACGGTTTTGGCATGGCGCCCCCTGGCGCGTGGGTTCAAACCGATCCATCCAAAGTAACAAGCAGCGTCAGGCCACGACCGTCAAAGGCAATTCAAGAACAATGCACGCGCCCCGATCACGCGCGGAAATCGTCAAACGCCCGCCATGGTTCTCCATCACGCGCGCGGCAATTGGCAGGCCAAGCCCAGTGCCGGGCCCCGCATTGGCCTGACTGAAGCGCCCGACGGCGAGGGTGCGATCCTCGGGCGCGATGCCGATCCCGTCATCCGTGACCTGCAATCGAACCATGTTGTCATCCGCGCGCAGCGCCAGCCTGATCCGAGAGACATCCGGCCCCCCATGCACAACCGCGTTGGTCAGCAGGTTCAAGAGCGCCTCCTGCAACATCAGATCATCGCCCGCGACATAAAGCGGCGCAGGCGGCGCCTCCAACGTCACTGTGACATGATCGGTTGCCACAGATGATCCGCCCTGAAAGCGCGCGATCACGCTCTCGCACAGCGCGGCCAAATCCAGCACCGCGTTGGCGTGCGCCGTATCGGACCCCTTGGCCCGCTCAAAGGACAAGAGCTGGTTCGTCAGATGCGTGGCCTCCCGCGCGGCGGCGACCAACTCGGCACTGCGCGCCTTTGATGCCTCCGCGCTCGGTGCGCTTTCAACCGCCTCTGCCAGGGCCAGAACCCCAGCAATCGGGTTGCGCAACTGATGCGCGGCGTTCGAGATGAACTCGTCCTTGGAACTGATGCGCCGGGCGACGCGGTCGAGCAGCGCATTCAACGTGCCCACAATCCCCTGCGCTTCGGTCGGGACGGGACGCCGAATGGGCGTCAGATCACTGGGCGTGCGGCTGGCAATGGCGTCCTCCAACTCCAACAACGGCCGCAGCCCCAACCGCACGCCAAACCACACGACCAAGGCCACCGACGCGAGCAGCAGCGCCAGGACAGCAATCGTGCGCGACACCACAGACGTGACAAAAGATGCGCGCACCGACATGTCCTGCCAGACGGAAATGGTGAACAGCCCCGTAAACCCATCCAGCGTCGCCGCATCCCGAAACCGCAGCACACGCACGTCGCGGCCCTGATAGATGGCATCGAAAAACAGCGGCTCGGCTTCGGCCAATAGCACATCCGACGGCGGACGCGGCGGCGTGGCGTAGCCTGTCACGAACACACCGTCCGGGGCATAGACGTGATAAAACAGCTCGCCCCCCGACGTGCCGCTGATCAAACGCCGCGTGGCAGGCGACAGCGCATCACCCCCCGACAGCGCCACATCCCGCGAGATGGCCAGGGCCGCCGACAACAGCCCCCGGTCGAAAATCTCGCCCGCGCGTTCGGTGGTGCCGCGAAACTCCATCACGGCGGCCACCACCGCGATAAGCAGCAAAGGCGTCAGGATGATGATGATCAGGCGCGTGCGCAGGGACCCCATCTTCATGCTCCGTCACTCACCCGCAGCTGATAGCCCAAACCGCGCTGCGCCTTGATGACGATGCCATGGGGCTTCAGCCGCGACCGGATGCGCGAGATATAGACCTCAATCACCTGCTCCTCGACATCGGCACCCACGCCATAGGCGTAGTCCAGCAGGGCCGATTTGGTCACCAGCCGCTCACCCGCGGCCAGAAGGCATTCAAACACCGCCAACTCGCGGCGCGGCAACTCGACCGGCGTGTCCCCGTCAAAAAGCTGCCGCGCATCCGGATCAAAGGTCAGCGGGCCGACCTGCTGTACCCGACGCTGCGGCACGGAACGACGCCGGGCCAGCGCCCGCACGCGCGCCTCAAGCTCGGCCATCTCGAAAGGTTTGATCAGATAGTCATCGGCGCCTGCATCCAGGCCCAGCACACGGTCTTCGGTCTTGGCCCGCGCGGTCAGCAGAACCACGGGCCTCTGATCGCCGCGCTCGCGCAGCTCGGACAGGATCTGCAATCCATCCGTCCCCGGCAGGTTGATGTCCAGAATGATCATGTCAGACGCGTCCGTCTTCAGAAAATCCGCCGCCGCAGTCCCGTCATGCAGCACGTCCACGGCATGTCCCGCATCCTCAAGCCTGTAGGCGATGCCCTTGGCCAGCCCGACATTGTCCTCCACCAACGTGATCCGCATGAATTTTCCGGTCTGCAAGTTTCGCGCAAGGTTCGCAGGTCAGTTTGACGACATCAACCGGGCATGGACAGCCCGGTCACACTGGTTCGGTCGACCCGGGGAGGGGACGACCAACACATAAGGGAGGAATATATGTCCATCATCAAAACCACACGTCGTGTGGCCTGCAGCCTCGTGGCCGCAGCCGCCGCCACATTCGCCGTTCAAGCCAACGCAGGCGGGCACGGCATTGATCTCGAAGGCAAGACCGTCGAATGGATCATCCCGTTCTCGGAAACGGGCGGCTCGGCCAAATGGGCCAACTTCTACGCGCCGTTGCTGAGTGAAGCACTGCCCGGCCAGCCCACCGTCGTCGTCAAGTTCATGCCCGGCGCAGGCTCGACCAAGGGCGCGAACTTCTTCCAGGAGCAGGACTATGCCGACAGCGAGGGCACGCTGATCTTCGGCTCATCCGGATCGACTCAATTCCCGTTCCTGCTGGGCGATCCGCGGGTGAAGTACAACTACGCGGATTGGAACGTCGTCCTGGCGTCGGGCACGGGCGGTGTTGCCTATCTGCCGCCAGACATGGCGGCCAAGATGGACGGGCTCGATGCGTCGGGCCTGCAGGGAGAGGACTTCATCTATGGCTCGCAGGGCGCCACGCGTCTCGACCTCGTGCCGCTTCTGGCGTGGGAGATGCTGGGTCTGCAAGTCGAACCCGTCTTTGGCATCAAGGGACGCGGCGATGGTCGGCTGATGTTCGAACGGGGCGAAGCCAACATCGACTACCAGACCTCGTCGTCCTTCCTGTCGGGCGTGACCCCGCTGGTCGAAGCAGGCACCGCCGTGCCGATGATGAGCTGGGGTGCGCTGGACGCAGATGGCAACATCGTGCGCGATCCGACCTTCCCCGACATGCCGACGTTCAAGGAGGTGTGCGAGGCAACAGACGGCTGCGAAACCTCCGGCACGCAGTGGGACGCGTGGAAAGCCTTCTTCATCGCGGGTTTCCCGGCGCAGAAGATGGTATTTCTGCCCAACGGCGCATCGGCGGACGCGATTGCCACCTACACGCAGGCGTTCGAGGCGGTCAAAGCCCGCGCCGACTTTGGCGACATCTCGTCCAAGCGTCTGGGTAAATACCCGCAGATGACAGGCGCCGAAGCACAAGGTGCGCTCGAAAGCGGCACCAACGTCCCGCAAGAGGCCAAGGACTTCGTCGTTGGCTGGCTCGAAGAACGCTACGGCGTGACGCTCAACTAAGTCTTTGCTTTCGGAGCGCGCTGTCCCCGCGGGGACAGCGCGTTTCATCAAGCAAAGCAAGGGGCATTTCATGGACATTCTGGCAACGGCACTCCCCGCGCTCAGTGATGCGTGGGCCCTGATCCTGCAACCCATCGTGCTGGGCTATCTGGTGCTGGGCGTCGTTATGGGCCTGTGTATCGGGGTGTTTCCGGGCCTGGGCGGCATTGCCGGGCTGTCGCTGCTTTTGCCCTTCATGTTCGGCATGGACCCGATCCTGGGCCTTGCGCTGATGGTCGGCATGGTGGCCATCGTGCCCACCTCGGACACGTTCGCCTCCGTCCTCATGGGCATCCCCGGCTCCTCCGCGTCGCAAGCGACGGTGCTCGACGGCTTCCCAATGGCCAAGCGCGGCCAGGCGGCGCGCGCCCTGTCAGCCGCATTCGCCTCATCGCTCTTCGGCGGCCTCGTGGGCGCCAGCTTTCTCACCATCTTCATCCTGATCGCCCGCCCCATCGTGCTGGAATTCCGCACGCCGGAACTCCTGATGATCACTATCTTCGGCCTCTCCATGGTCGGTATCCTCGCGGGCCGCGTCGCCATCAAAGGACTGGTGGCTGCGGGCCTCGGCATGCTGATCGGCACAATTGGAGAGGGCGCATCTTCGGGCGACTTGCGCATGTCGTCCTACGATTACCCCTACCTCACCGACGGGCTGAAACTGGTGATCGTGGGCCTTGGCATCTTCGCCATCCCCGAGATCATATCGCTGCTGCGCCAGGACCGCGCCATCGCCAAGGAACAGTCGCTGGGCGGCGGCTGGCTTGAAGGCGTGCGCGACTGGTTTGCGAACATCTGGTTGTCTGTCCGCTGCTCGATCATCGGCGTGGTGGTCGGCGTGATCCCCGGCCTTGGCGGATCGGTCGTCGACTGGATCGCCTACGGCCACGCCGTCCAATCGACCAAGGACAAGGCCAATTTTGGCAAGGGCGAAGTGCGCGGGGTGATCGGACCCGAAAGCTCCAACAATGCCAAAGAGGGCGGCGGGCTCGTCCCCACCCTCCTCTTCGGCATTCCCGGCTCCGGCTCCATGGCCATCTTCATCGGTGCCATCGCCTTGCTGGGCTCTGGCCAGATCGAGGTCGGCCCGGCCATGCTGAAAAACAACCTCGACATTACCTATTCCATCGTCTGGCTCCTGGCACTTGCCAACGTCGTGGGCACGGTGATCTGCATCGCAGCCTCCGGCGGGATCGCCAAGCTCACAACGATCCGCTTCGCGCTCCTGGCGCCGTTCCTCTTCATGATCATCAGCTTCGCCGCTTTCCAGTCGGGCCAGAACCTGATGGACCTCGTGGCGCTTTTCGCCATCGGCTTCCTGGGCATCCTGATGCGCCGCTTCGACTGGTCGCGGCCTGCCTTTCTGATCGGCTTCGTGCTGTCGAACCCAGCCGAAACCTACGCAAACCAGGCCCTGCAAATCGCCCAATCCCGTTTCCGCCGCGGTTTCGACGAAGGGCTCGACTACATCTTTTCCCCTATCGTGATCGTCCTGATCATCATCACCGTCCTGTCGGTGGTCGTCGGCCTGCGCCAATCCAAGAACATCATGGCCGAGGGCGACGTCCAGTCCGGCTCGAAACGTGCACCCTTCCTGTTCCTGATCGCGGTCACCGCCTACATCGCCTACGCCTTCTACGACGCCGCCTCGATCCCCAGCTTCAGCCGCGACCGCACCTTCCCCATGTTCGTGGCGGGCGTCTGCCTCGTGGGTTGCGTGATCCTGGTGATCCGCATGATGCTGAAACCCGAAACAGACACGATCTTTGCCGACCGCGAGCGTGAAGGGGACGACGCCGACGCCACATACGGCCTTTGGCCGACACTCGCGTGGTTCGCGGTCCTCCTGATCCTGACATCCCTCCTTGGCTTCATCCTCGCCCTCGCCCTATTCCTGTTCGCCTTTCTTAAAATCCGCGCCGGGCTCAGCACAGCCATGGCTACGGCCTACACAGCCGCAGGCATCGCCTTCATGTGCACGATGGCGGGCCTGCTGAACCGCGACTTCCCACCCGGTCTTTTGCAAGAATATGTCGACCTGCCCTGGCCCCTGACATGACACAGACAGCCATCCCATACCTCTTCATGCGCGGTGGCACCTCGCGCGGGCCGTACCTGAACCGCGCCGACCTGCCTGACGATCTGGACATGCTGGCCGACGTCCTGATCGCCATGCTCGGCTCCGGCCACCCACTCAATATCGACGGCATCGGCGGCGGCGCTGCGGTGGCAACCAAGGTCGCCATGCTGTCACGGTCAGCGGATGATTGGGCCGACATCGACTACTTCTTCGCCCAGGTCAGCGTCGAAGACCGTCTGGTCGATTTCAAACCCACCTGCGGCAACATCCTGTCCGGCGTCGGCCCCGCCGCGATCGAGATGGGGCTGGTGGGCGCCCGTGGCGGCGAAACCCAGGTCAACATCCGCGCCGTCAACACCGGCGCGCGGGTCAGCGCAACGGTGCAAACACCTGACGGCCAAGTCACCTATGATGGCCCCACTCAGATCGACGGCGTGCCCGGTACGGCAGCACCCGTCGCACTCCAGTTCATGGACACGGTCGGCGGAGCAACGGGGTCGTTCCTGCCCACCGGCAACCTGATCGACACCATCGACGGCATCCCGGTCACCTGCATGGACGTCGCCATGCCCATGGTGATCGCGCGCGCCGCGGATTTCGGCCTCAGCGGCTATGAAAGCGCCACCGAACTGGACGAGAACACCGACTTCTTCGCCCATATGGAAGCCATCAGGCTGCAGGCCGGAGCGCTCATGGGCATGGGCGATGTCTCAAAATCCGTCACACCCAAGTTCGGCCTCGTCGCCCCTGCCCGCACCGGCGGGACAATCGCCACACGTTACTTCATGCCATGGAAAACCCACCCGACCATGGCGGTCACAGGCGCGCAATGCCTCGCCTGCTGCGTGCTGACGCCCGGCACGGTCGCAGATGCGCCGATCCCGAACGCAGGCCCGGCGCCCATCACCCTCGAACACGCATCGGGTCAAATCGACGTGCTGGTGGATTACGACCTGACGGATACCGGCATCGCGATCAACTCCGCCGGACTGGTCCGTACAGCGCGCAAACTGGCCGCCGGGCACGTCTATATCCCGGCCTCAGTCTGGGGAGGGAATTGACGCGCGCTCAAAATTGTATACAAGCGGATACAAAATGGAGGTGCAAGATGCTCGATACGTTCGAAGACTGCGTTCTCGCCGCCCGCGCGGAACTGGCCATGGCCCGACAACTGCTGCAGGACGAGATTTCCAACTACCCCGGCCCCATCGCGGGCTGTGACGCCCAATTCAACCACCTGCTGGCCGAACGACAAAAGGTGCTGACCGCGATCCAGTCTCTGGACGAATGCGTCTTTGTCCCAACCCCACGCTCCCCCTCACCGCAGGACGGTGTCGAGAGCCGATGAAGGTTCACATCCTCGACGACTGGTTCGACACGCTGCGCTCCCTGCCGTGCTTCGGCAAGCTGGCAGCACACGACGTCACCGTATGGACCGACCACGCCCCCGACCCGGCCACCCTTGCCCAGCGCGTGGCAGAGGCGGAGGTGCTCGTGCTCTTCCGCGAACGCACAAAGATCACCGCCGATCTGCTCGACCGCCTGCCGCAGCTCAAACTCATCTCGCAGCGCAGCGTCTATCCGCATATCGACGTGCCAGCCTGCACACGCAACGGTGTGCTCCTGTGTTCCAACATGCACTCCGACACGCCCTCCTATGCCGCCGCCGAACACACGCTGGCGCTGATGCTGGCCAGCTATCGGCAGATCCCCGAACAGGTCGCCGCCATCCGCGCAGGCCAGTGGCAGGCGGGCGTCGGGCGCACACTGCGGGGCCGCACTCTCGGGCTCTACGGCTACGGGCGGATCGCACAAGCCGTTGCGACATACGCCCAGGCCATCGGGATGCATGTGCAATGGTGGGCGTCCGACGAAGGGCGCGCGCGGGCCAAGGCGGCGGGCGAAACCGTCGCCCCCTCGCGTGCGGACTTTTTCGCCACATCGGACATTTTCAGCATCCATGTGCGCCTCAAGCCCGCCACAAGGGGGATTATCACAAGCGAAGACCTTGCCGCCATGGCACCCCGTAGCCTGTTCGTGAACACGTCGCGCGCGGGCCTCGTGGCCCCCGGCGCGCTCGAAACCGAAATCGCCCGCAACCGCATCTTTGCCGCCATTGACGTCTTCGACACCGAACCGCTCACAGATACCGCTCACCCGCTGCTCACCGCACCCAACGTCCTGCCGACCCCCCATATCGGCTACGTGACCGAGGACGAGTTCGACCTGCAATTCGCCGACATATTCGACCAGATCAACGCCTTCGCAGACGGCAGCCCCATCCACATGATCAACCCCGAAATCTGGACCACCCTATGACGCACATCATCATCGCCGGATCCGGCAACGCCGCCCTCTGCGCAGGCATTGCAGCCCTCGAAAAAGGGGCGAGCGTCCTGATGCTGGAAAAGGCGGACGAGGCACTCGCCGGTGGCAACACGAAGTATACCGCAGGCGCGATGCGCTTTGCATATGAGGATGGCGCCGACCTGATCCCGCTTTTGCGCGACCCCGACGATCCCCGCCTGCCGCGGACGGATTTCGGCAGCTACACAGCAGATAAATTCGGCGCCGACCTGCTGGGCTTCAACGACGGCCGCCCGCTCAGCCCGGAACAGCAAACGCTGATCTCGGAAAGCTACGACACACTGAAATGGCTGGGCAGCCATGACGTGAAATTCGAACCGATCTATGCGCGTCAAAGTTTTGAAAAGGACGGGCGCCACGTGTTCTGGGGCGGTCTGACCCTTGCCGCCGAAAACGAGGGAGTGGGCCTGTTCGATCAAGAGCTTGCCGCCTTCACGCGGCTCGGCGGTGAGATCCGCTATGAAACCGCCGTCACGGATCTGATCCACGACGAGGGCCACGTCACCGGCGTCATGACCGACACGGGCGACCGCCTGATGGCAGACGCCGTTATCCTGGCCTGCGGCGGGTTCGAGGCAAACGCCGATCTGCGCCAGCAACATATCGGCGCCGATTGGGACAAGGCCAAGGTGCGCGGGACACCGCACAACACCGGCGACGGGCTGGTCATGGCCGCCAGGCTGGGCGCGCAGGAATATGGCTTCTTCGGCGGCTGTCACGCCACACCCATGGACCTGCACATGGCCGATTACGGCAACCTCGACCTGCCCCCGGGCGAGCGCAAGAACTACCGCAAGATCTGTTACTTCCTCGGCGTGATGCTCAACGCAAACGGCCACCGCTTTGTCGATGAGGGGATCAATTTCCGCAACTACACCTACGCCCAATTCGGCGCCGCCATTATGGAACAACCCGGCCACTTCGCCTGGCAGATCTTCGATGCCAAGGTTTTGGACCTGCTCTATGGCGAATACCACTTCCACGATGCGCACTATGTCGAAGCCGATACGCTCGCCGCGCTGATCCCGATGCTGGACGGCGTGGATCAGGCGCAGGCGGCGCAGACGCTGGCCGACTACAACGCCGCGGTGGACGACGCAGTGCCCTTTGACCCCACGATCCTTGATGGCAAGGGCACGCAGGGGCTGCCGCTGGCCAAGTCCAACTGGGCGCAAAAATTGGATCAAGGCCCTTTCCGCGCCTACCCGGTCACCGGAGGGATCACGTTCACCTATGGCGGGCTGAAAGTGGGCGCGACAGGCGCGGTCTTGAACACCGAAGACAATGCGATCCCCGGTCTCTATGCCTGCGGCGAACTGGTGGGCGGCGTGTTCTGGGGCGGCTATCCGGGCGGATCCGGGCTGACTTCGGGTGCCGTGTTCGGGCGACGCGCGGGTTACGGGGCGGCCGCGCGCGGTTAGCGAAGATCGGCGACAGACGCCCGCTCGATGATCCGCGCGGGCAACTCCTCACTCCGCAGGTCCACGCCATCCTCCAGATACGCCACGATCCGCTCTGCCACCATGTCCCCCATGCCGGTGGCAGGCAGGTCGATTGTTGTCAGCGGCGGCTCAATGTCGCGCGACCAGTCCAGGTTGTCAAAGCCCATAACCGACACATCCAGCGGAATGCGCTTGCCCGCCTGGGCACAGGCAAAATAGGCACCCAGCGCCAGCACGTCAGTGGAACAGAGGTAAGCGGTAAATTCACGTGGATCATCAAGGGCCGCGCGCACGCAGGCCTTTCCCCCGGCCACATCCAAAGGCGCCTCGAAGAACGCCAGGTGTTCGAACCGATCGCCCACCGACATCGCACCGGCGCGGCGGGCACGGGTCCGGTCGCTCTCGGCCAGCGGCCCATGCACCACGGCCACCCTTCGGTGCCCGCGCTCTGCCAAGTGCGCCAGCGCCCGCTCCGCCAGCAACGCATTGTCGTATCCAATGGTCGGTCGCGCACTGCGCGCGTCCCAGGCCGAAGTGAACACATAAGGCACCGCCCGCCGCTCCAGCATGTCAAGCAGCAGGTCGCTGTGATCGAGGCCGCTCAGGATCAGCGCATCGGCCCCCATACCGAGCAGCTTGCGGGCGGCGGCCAACTCTTCGACCTCATCGGCGTTGGAAATGGCCATGATCAGTGAATACCCACGTGCGCCCAGCGTCCGTTCGATGGCTGCGATGAACTTGGCAAAGACCGAATGCTCGATGGTCGGGATGATGGCCGCCACCGCCTTCGACCGCCGCGTCGACAAGGCGCGCGCCGCCGGGTTGGGCAGGTAATCCAGCCGCGCACAGGCTTCCAGTACGGTCTGCCGCGTCTTCTCGCTGACCTTGCTGCCACCATTCACCACGCGCGAGATTGTCGCCGTGGACAAGCCCGTTTCGCGGGCAACATCGCGGATACTGACACCAATCCTGTTCACAAACCGCCCCCCTCCTGCCCCACGCTCTTGACCGAAGCGATTCGCAAGTGTTCAAATGTAACCGGTTACACCGTGCGCTCGTCAAATGATGCGGCAACCAAACAGGGAAATAGCTCGTGTTACAACGTAGCGATAGCTTGGCACCACAACGCGTGCGGTATCAGGGTTTGAAAGACGCATCGACCCTGCGCCGCGATGTACGATATGGCCAAATGGACCACGTGCATGTGCGGGCAGGCTCCGTCATCTCCGTCACGACAGTCGATGGCGGATGCGACGTCTGGCTGACCTCACGGCCCCGTGACGCACGCGACTTTGGCGTAACCGCCTTCGACGGGCCCATCGGCACAGGTGATGCGCTGCCCGCTACAGGGTTCGACACACGGGCGCTTCGAGCCATGGCGCAAAGCCGCGACACCACGCTGGACCAGGCCCGAGGCCTGCGCATCTTTGGTCCCGACGCCCCCGCAGGCGAAACCCATATCGGCAAGATCACGCAAGACGCCGACCTGATCTGCATCCTGCCCGCGCAGGGCGGGTTCATCGAAACAGGCGCTGGCGGGCGCGTGGTGCTCACAATCCAACCGCCCGCGGGCAACGGCCATGATCTCACCCTGCCCGACCCTCTGGGCCACGTGGTGGACGAATGGCGGGTCAGCCGCGGCACGGCCCGGGCCTACACCCTGAAAAAGGGACAATTCGTGCAGATCATCGACGTCGAAGGGCAGCAATGCTCGGACTTCATGGCGATGCGCGCCGACGCGCTGGACCAAGGGGTCGAACGCTATATCGACAGCACCGTTTCCCGCACCATGGCGCGCGGCGCCTACCCAACCCCCGGCCTGCACGACAAATTCTTTGACCAGGACATGGTGCCGCTTTTGGCCCTGCGCCAGGACACCGTGGGGCGGCACGACACCTTTGCCCTTGCCTGCACCGCGCGCGGATACGAAGAACGCGGCTTTCCCGGCCACATCAACTGCTCCGACAACATCTCGGGCGCCTTCGCGCCCTACGGCATCGGCACCCGCCGCGCCTGGCCCGCCATCAACTTCTTCTTCAACTCGTGGATCGACTGGCAGAACCACCACATCGCCGCGGATGAGGCATGGTCCCGCCCCGGTGATCACGTGACCATGCAGGCGCTGACTGACCTCGTCTGCGTCTCGACCGCCTGCCCCGACGACGTGGACCCGATCAATGGATGGAACCCGACGGATGTCCATGTGCGCATCTATGACGAAACCAGCCGGATACAGCACGCCGTGGCCTGGCGCGCCAACCCCGAGGACGCCGCGCAAATGACCGCCCGCTCCGCCTTCCATCCGCGCATTTCCAAGCTGACCAGCAGCTTCCAGGTCGCGCGGCAGCTCTGGATGCCCACGCAATACGACGCCACGGGGGCCATCGCCGAATACTGGGCCTGCAAGACCGCCGCCACGCTCCAGGACATGTCCGGCCTGCGCAAATTCGACATCATCGGCCCGGATGCCGAGGAACTCCTGCAAATCTGCCTGACCCGCAACGCAGCCAAACTGTCCCAACATCGCGGCTTCTACGCCCTTATTTGCGACGCGCGCGGCTCGGTGCTGGACGACGGCACGCTCTTCCGGCTCGAAGACACGGCCTTCCGCTGGTGCTGCGGGTCGGACAACTCGGGCCTGCACCTGCGCGAACAGGCGGCCGCCCACGGGCTGAACGTGCGGGTGCTCAGCTACGGCGACAAGATCCAGAACCTTGCACTCCAAGGGCCCAAATCACGCGATATCCTGCGCAAGATCGTCTTCACCCAACCCTCGCGCCCGGCGCTCGACAACCTCAAATGGTTCGGCTTCACCATCGCCCGCCTGCACGACCGCGACGGGCCGATGTTCATGCTCTGCCGCACGGGCTTCACCGGCGAACTGGGCTATGAAATCTTCTGCGACAGCGCCGATGCGGTCACCATCTGGGACGCGCTGATGGAAGCAGGCGCTCCCGACGGGCTGGTGCCGATGGGCAGCCACGCGCTTGAAATGTTGCGGATCGAGGCGGGGCTGATGATCTCGGGCGCCGAATTCGGGCCCGAGGCTGACGCTTTTGAGTCGGGCCTCGGTTTCGCCGTCGATCTGAAAAAACCGCACTTCATCGGGCGCACCGCGCTCGAACGCAACACCACGGCCCCCCGGCGCACGCTCGTGGGCCTCCACATGGTCGGCAACGAGGTGCCCGTCCATGGCGACGGCATCTTTGTCGGGCGCGAGCAGGTGGGCACGGTCACAAGCGCCTGCCACTCTCCTGCACTTGGTCATGCGATCTGCATGGCGCGCGTTGCCGTTGAGAACGCCGCAACTGGCACGAACCTGGAAGTGGGCAAACTGGACGGACATATGAAGCGCCTGGGCGCCACGCTTGTCGATCTGCCCTTCCTCGACCCCAAAAGAGAAAAGGCACGCGCGTGACAGAACACAGCGAAGACGGGGTGGTCGTCACCCGCAACGTATGGAAAATCTTTGGCAGCCGCGCGGATGAGGCGATGGCAGCCGTCCGACGAGACAACCTGTCCAAGGCCGAAGTGCTGGAAGAGTTCGGCGCCGTGGTCGGGGTCAAGGATGTCTCGATCTCCGTCGGCGAGGGCGAGATTTTCTGCATCATGGGCCTCTCCGGCTCCGGCAAATCCACCCTTGTGCGGCACATCAACCGCCTGATCGAACCCACGGGCGGTGATATCCTGATCAACGGCGCCAATGTCGGCCAACTCAATGCCGAGGAATTGCGCGCCATGCGCGCCGACAAGATCGGCATGGTGTTCCAGAACATGGCCCTCCTGCCCCACCGCACGGTGCGCGACAACGTCGCCCTGTCGCTGGAATTGCGCAATGTCGACGCATACACACGGGCGCAAGTGGCTGACCGCGTGATCGAACTGGTCAGCCTGCAGGGCTACGGCGACCGCCTGCCCTCGGAGCTTTCCGGCGGGATGCAGCAACGCGTGGGCCTGGCCCGTGCCATGGCCGCCGATCCAGATATTCTGTTGATGGACGAACCCTTTTCGGCCCTCGACCCGCTGATCCGCCGCGTGCTTCAGGACGAATTCCTCGAATTGTCGAAGTCCATGAACAAGACCACGCTCTTCATCACCCACGACCTTGATGAAGCGATCCGCATGGGCAGCCGCATCGCCATCATGAAGGATGGCGAGATCGTCCAAGTCGGCACACCCGAAGACATCGTGACCCAGCCCGCCGACGATTACGTCGCGGACTTCGTGGCGGGCATCTCCAAGCTGAAACTGCTCTATGCCCACACGGTCATGGAACCGCTCGAAGCCTACGAACAACGCAAAGGGCCAGTGGCGCAGGCCGAGGCACCCGTGGCCGACCCGGATGACGACCTCGACAAGCTGATCGCGCTCAGCGTCAACCAGGACCACCCGGTCCTGATCAAGTCGGACGGCAATGTCGTGGGTGTGGTGTCCAAAGATGCAATCCTGCACGGCGTCCAGGGGGAGGCGTAAACATGACCGACACAACACCCGATCACATGGGCGGCGCGACAGCCGCGACCACGGACGAAACCAAACCCTTCGCCGATTTCGCCGACAAATCCGGCGGCTATTTCGCACAGACCTTTCTGTCGATCCAGAAGGCGCAACTGCCTGCGACCCACGTGAACTGGATCGCCGCCATCGCGGGCTTTCCCTGGGCCGCGATCCGCGCCAACAAAATGCTGTTCTGGGTCGGCTTCCTGATCGACCTCGTGGCCGCCGTCTACCTGATGCAGGTCTGGAAATTCTCGCGCGCCGCCGAACAGGCGGTCATCGACAACAAGGACTTCCTCGTCGAACGCTACGAAAACTGGACCTCCTCCAGCCTCTGGGCCGCCGTCATCATCTTCGTGCTGGGCCGCCTGCTCTATGGCTGGCTCGCCGACCGCCTCTATTTCAAGCAATACAACACCTGGCGCGTAGACCACTCCAAGCCTTCGGGTTGGGACACCAAACGCCTCGTCTGGGCCGCCGTCATCGTCGCGATGATCGCGCCGCTGATGCTCTACCGCGCCTCGCAATTCCCGCCAGAGGAACGGACCTGCATCAAACAGGCCCGCGCCATCGCCGACGGCGAAGAGGTCGGGTTCAAGGACCGGTTCGACTGTCTCATCATCGGCGAATTCCCCACAATCGTCTGGCTCGACCGGCGCGACATCGTCACATACCCCCGCGACGACAACGGCGACCGCTTCGTGCGCCGCGAAGCGCCCCGCGAAGGCCTGCCCCCCGTCAACCTCAACAGCTACACCGCACAACTGATCGACGACGGCATCGGCTACCTCACCGCCTTCTACGGCTTCTTCTTCGACGGGATCACGGCGGGTCTGCGGTCGATGCTGTCCGCCATCACAGCCGTCTTCGTGGGCACGCCATGGATCATCGCCATGGGGGCGATCATGGCGATCAGCTATACGATGGCAGGCACCCGAATAACCATATTTGTCGCCGCCTCCCTTTGTTACCTCGCCCTCTTCGGCTTCTGGCAAACGGCCATGGACACCATGAGCCTCGTGGTCGCCGCCTCAATCATATGCATCGTCTTCGGCCTACCCTTAGGCATCTGGGTCGGCAAATCGAAACGAGGGCAGGCGATCATCACGCCCATCCTCGACATCATGCAGACGATCCCGTCCTTCGTGTACCTGCTGCCTGCGGTCGCCTTCTTCTCGATCGGCAAACCGCCGGGCATCCTGGCCACGGTCATCTTCGCCATGCCGCCCATGGTGCGCCTCACCGCCCTCGGCATCCGCCACGTCCCCGAAAACACCAAGGAAGCGGCCCTCGCCTTCGGCGCCAACCCCCGTCAACTGCTGACCAAGGTCGAACTGCCCCAGGCGCTGCCGTCCATCATGGCAGGCGTCAACCAGGTGGTGATGATGGCGTTGTCGATGGTCGTGGTCGCGGCCCTGATCGGCGCGGGCGGCATGGGCTTCATCGTCACCGAAGCACTGGCAAACACCCGCACGGGCGCGGGCATCCTGGCCGGGATCGGCATCGCGCTTCTGGCGATGATGATCGACCGGGTCGTGCAAAAGGCCAACACCGTCAAACACTAACCAAGAATGAGTTCAATAAGGGAGACACATATGAAACTCATGACAACCCTCACCGCTGCAGGGGCCCTGTCGGTCGCTGCCGTGGGCGCGCAGGCACAGGAAAAGGTCGCCATCTCCGACCTCAACTGGACCGGCGCCAAGGCCATCGCATACGTCATCAAGACCGTGATCGAAGGGCCGCTGAACTCCGAAGCCGAGATCGTCGAAGGGCTCTCCGACCAGGCCATCATCGGCGCAGGCATGGACAAGGGCGACGGCTCGGCCGACGTCTGGACCGACATGTGGATGCCGAACCAGCAAGCGCCCTGGGACAAGTATATCGAGGACGCAGGCACCGTCGCCCACAACCAGCCCTACGCGGGCACCCAGCAGATGTACGTGCCCAGCTACATGTCCGACCAGATCAGCTCGTTCGAGGATCTGAAGGACCCGGCCGTGGCTGCCATGTTCGACAAGGACGGCAACGGCAAGGGCGAATACTGGGCCGGTGACGCCTCTTGGAAATCCACGAAAATCTGGCAGGTCAAGATGAAGTCCTATGGCCTCTCCGAACTGTGGGAGCCCGAGATTATCTCGGACGCGACGTTCAAGGCGCAGCTGAAATCGTCCTACGGCAACCAGAAACCGATCCTGTTCTACTACTGGACGCCCGAATGGATCCACGCCGCCTATGACATCACGCCGCTGGACGAGCCTGAGCACACCGAAGGCTGCATGAACCTGCAGCTGGATGGCGAGGACTGGCTGGAAGTGTCCGAAGCAGGCTGCAAAACGCCGGACGCCCAGATCTTTGTCAGCTACTCCAAGTCGCTGGAAGAACGGAACCCGCCCGCGGCCAAATTCCTGAGCCAGATCCAACTGGACCCCGCGGTCGTGAACAGCTGGATCCTTGCCATCGGCCGGGATGAGATGGACCCGCAAGACGTCGCCGAAGAATGGGTGGCCGAGAACATGGACATCGTGCAAACCTGGATCAACTAAGCCCGTTGATGTTCAGGAACCCGGCGAGAGCGATGGCTCGCGCCGGGTTTTTTTGTTGGGGTGATTTGCTTGGGTGGTGCTTTAGGCGGAAGCCGTGAAGTCCATCTGGAGTTCAATCGTGAAGACGGAGCGATGCAGGTCCCAGCCCTGCATGTCAAAGGCCAGCCCGTAATTGGTGATGACCTGGCGGATCTCTTCGCGGTCCAGAAGGATTTGCAGCTTGGTTTCCATGCTGCTGGCGGGATCGACGGGCGGGGCCTGCTGTGCGGCGACTAGGGTTGGCAGAAGGGCTGCGGCGGCAAGCGTTGCGATGCGGTTCATTAGCTTTCTCCTGTGGATCGGCGCGATCGGGAACGGCGCGGCAATTTGATGGACCGCGCCGATCCGTCCCAATGCGGCGCATCAGCGGGCCAGAAAGCCCCCATTGATGAACAAGGTCTGGGCGGTCACCCACTGGCTGCTGTCCGAGGCCAGGAAGTCGATCAACGGCACGATGTCGGTGATCTCACCCAGCCGTCCGGCGACGCTCATATTGCTGAGGTACGCGGTGGACTGTTCGTTTTCTTCGCCATGGAAGAAGGCGGTGTTGATCGGTCCGGGGGCCACGACGTTCACGGTCACGCCTCGGCTGCCGATCTCCTTGGCAAGCGCCCTGGTAAAGTCCTCCAGCGGGGCCTTGGACCCGGCATAGAGGCCATACATGCCCGTTGTCGCGCCAAGCAGGGTTGTACCCATGTTGATGATCCGGCCGCCATCTTCGATGTATTTGGCCGCTTGCTGCATGGCAAAGAACGCCGCCTTGGTGTTGATGCCGAAGGCACGGTCAAAGTCGGCTTCGGTGATCTCGGCAAAGGGCTTCTTGATGACGACGCCCGCGTTGTTGATCACGATGTCGATCCGGTTGAAAGCATCCTTGGCACTGGCAAAGACTGCTTCGACTTCGGATGGGTTGGAAAGATCACCGCTGGTGATCAGGGCGCGCACGCCGTTTTCCTGCACCAGGCGGGCCGTTTCTTCCGCGTCCGCTGCTGAACTGTCCGAGTGGTGATGTACCACGATGTCGGCGCCACGGGCGGCAAGGCTGAGCGCAAAGGCGCGGCCCATGTTGCGGGCCGAGCCGGTGATCAGAGCCACCTTGCCTGTCAGGTCACGTCCGTAACTGGCGGGTGTGTTTGTTTCGGTTGTCATGTTCTTTCTCCATCTGGTTGGAAGCAGGATCATCCCTGCCTTGATGAAGAAGATGGCGTACTGGTCTAAACTCATGTAGAGAGAGAAAACTCATTCACTACATGCAAAAACCGCACTTAATGATCGAGACAAACGAACAGCTTTTCCTGCGGGTGGTTGAGGCTGGCAGCCTCAAGGCCGCCGCGGAACAGGTGCACGCAGATCCCTCTGCCGTGAGCCGCAAGATTGCCGCACTCGAAGACCGGCTAGGCGTCAAACTACTGCAACGATCCACCAAACGTTCGACCCCGACAGAGGCTGGAACACAGTACTACGAAGGGATGCGCGCGCTGATCGAACAGCAATCCGCGTTGGAAGCGCGTGTTGCGGGCTTGGTCGACACGCCCACCGGCAAGCTGCGCGTGACCGCACCGGTGGATTTCGGGTCCGAATTCGTGGCCCCCGTTCTCAGCGAGCTGCAAGAGCAGGCCCCCGACCTGAAGGTTGAACTGCTGCTCGGGAGCACATTTTCGGACCTCGTGGAACAAGGCATTGACGTGGCGATCCGCATCGGGCGGCTGCCGGATTCCAGCCTGATCGCCCGGCGGCTTGGTGCGGTGCCCCGGGTCATCGTGGCATCAAGATCGTATGTGGAAAAACATGGCACGCCCAACACACCTGGCGACGCCGAAGCACACCCCTTCATCATCTACCGGCCCGAACAGAACAACACCTCCATCAAGATGCGTCGGGGCGGAAAACACGTTTCGATGCAGATGTCAGGCAACCTAACCGTCAACAGCGTGTCTGCCATCAAACGGCTCGTCTGGGCGGGCAAGGGCCTACACTTGGGACCAACCTGGGTGTTCAAAGATGGCCTTGCCGACGGATCGCTCGTGCAAGTGCTGCCGGACTATGAGTTGGAGGCTTTTCCGCTGCACGCCGTCTATGTTGCCACCAGTTATGTTCCAGCGAAAGTCCAGGCATTCATTGATCTCATGAGGAGATCGGTTCGTTCCAACACGGCAATAAGTGAGTGACCGCGGGTCTCTATGACCCACTCAGATCGAAAGCTGACGTTTATTCACCTAGCTGAACGGCCAGTTTGTCCCGCACACCACCAGTTCGACGGCGGCATGGTTTTGCGCTCGCGGCGAATGTCTCCTTTGACGGGCTGCGTTGCAGCGACCGACGATCCAAGCGGATGCGGCTTTGGGCCGTCGTTGCGGGATGTAACTATGCCAAGGGCTGAGATGCTGCGTCAGGCCTAGCGGCGGCGAAGAGCCCAAAGTGACCGATGATGCATTTGGGATGACCAACCGCGGTAAAACGGAAGCGCATGAATCGGGTCGCCCGGACCAATAAAGATCCATAAATTGTTCGACCAGGAATGAAGGAGGAATTGTTGTGAACTTCCAAATCAAACCATTGCAAAGATCAGACTTCGCGCACCTTTTCGAGTTGACGGACGCCGAACTTGCCGCGCAACACGCCTGCCGACAGATCGTTTCATCGAAGCCGGGAACCCCTTGTCGGGTTAGCATGCAAGACGCTGAAGTCGGTGAGACCGTTATACTTTTCAACTATGAGCATCAGCCCGAAGACAGCCCCTACAAGGCCAGCCACGCTGTCTTCATCAGGGAACGTGCCGAGCAAGCCAATCTTGCCATCAACGAGGTTCCGGATGTCATTCGCTCGCGGCTCATGTCCATGCGATACTTCGACAAAAGTCACATGATGATAGATGCGGACGTTGTGTCGGGCGATCGGGTTGCAGAGGAACTCTCGAAGGCTCTCGAAAATGATGAAATCGCATATGTTCATCTGCATAACGCAAAGCCCGGCTGCTTCGCCGCGTCCGTATATAGGGCCTGTTGAGTGTCAATCCTGGAAGCGGACCTTGGGTAACTGTCGCGAACGGCCGCTCCGTCCCGCACCGACGACATCGGACAAGCAGCGACGGACGTCCGTTCCAAGCCGCAAGCAAACCTTACCCAAAAGTTCCCCTCCCCAAACGCGTCCACGCGAGCCAACGGTAAACGCCGTCTAAACTCCGCCTCCCTCTTCAAAACACGCAGTATTGGCAGGAAAATGTGCACCTTAGCCGAAAGCCAAGCGCCAGTTCACCCCAAATGCACCCAACCTGAACCACCGCGCGCCCCGCTAAACTACAACCTGACAAACGCAAAAACCCCCACCCTTTCGGGCGGGGGTTTCAATGTCAAAATCGAAGGACGGGATCAGTCGCGGCTGTCTTCCGAATGGTCGATGACCGTGTCGAACACATCGCCACCCACCACGTCGTCGGCGCTCGGCGCGGCCAAGGCAGCGGCCGCTTCGGCCTCTTCCCGGCG
The DNA here is from genome assembly GCF_001969365.1 of Tateyamaria omphalii. NCBI lineage: Bacteria > Pseudomonadati > Pseudomonadota > Alphaproteobacteria > Rhodobacterales > Roseobacteraceae > Tateyamaria > Tateyamaria omphalii. The sequence continues at coordinate 2,693,788 of NZ_CP019312.1, forward strand.
GGCTTCGATGACCACGTTGTCGCGATCCGATGCGATCTTGCGCACGGCCTGGGTTGCCCCGCCGGTCCCTGCCGGGATCAGACGGCCCACGATCACGTTCTCTTTCAGACCCACCAGCTTGTCCTTCTTGCCCTGCACCGACGCCTCGGTCAGAACACGCGTCGTTTCCTGGAACGACGCGGCAGAGATAAAGGACCGCGTTTGCAGCGACGCCTTTGTAATCCCCAGCAGGATTGGACCACCCTGTGCCGGACGACCACCTTTCGACAGCGCTTTGTCGTTGGCCGCGTCGAACTCCTGCTTGTCCACGTGCTCGCCTTTCAGCAGCGTGGTGTCGCCCGAGTCCTCGATCTCCCATTTCTGGAGCATCTGACGCACGATGACCTCGATGTGCTTGTCGTTGATCTTCACGCCCTGCAGTCGGTAAACCTCCTGCACCTCGTTGATCATGTAGTCGGCCAAGGCCTCCACACCCATGATGGCAAGGATGTCATGGGGGGCAGGGTTGCCGTCCATGATGTAGTCACCCTTCTGGATGAAGTCGCCCTCGGCCACCGGGATGTGCTTGCCCTTGGGCACCATGTACTCGACCTTCTCCATGGTCTCGTCGCTGGGCTCAATCGCAATGCGGCGCTTGTTCTTGTAGTCCTTGCCAAAGCGCACGTAGCCATCAATCTCGGCGATGATCGCGTGGTCCTTGGGACGACGGGCCTCGAACAACTCGGCCACACGGGGCAGACCACCGGTGATGTCCTTGGTCTTGGCACCTTCGCGCGGGATCCGGGCGACAACGTCACCGGCTTCCACGGTCTGGCCATCCTCGACCGACAGAACGGCATCCACGGACATCGGATAGGTCACCGGGTTGCCCGCATCATTGCGGACCGGCTCGCCATCTTCGCCCACCAGAATGATCTCCGGCTTCAGCTCGTTGCCCTTGGGCGCTGTCCGCCAGTCGATCACGATCTTCTGGGTCATACCGGTGGCATCGTCCGTCTCGTCGCGCACGGCCAGACCGCTCACGAGGTCCACGTATTTCGCCGTACCGGCCTTCTCCGCGATGATCGGCAACGTGTAGGGGTCCCACTCAAACAGCTTGTCGCCGCGCTTCACATCCTGACCATCGGTCACGAACAATGCCGTCCCGTAACCCAGTTTGTGGTTCGCGCGCTCGTCGCCGTTCTCGTCCATGATCGACATCTTCATGTTCCGGCCCATGACCAGAACCTGCCCTGCCGCGTTGGTCAGCGTCTGGGCGTTCTCAAAGACGATCTTGCCCTCCTGGCTCGCTTCCAGGAACGACTGCTGACCACCTTGCGCAACACCGCCGATGTGGAAGGTCCGCATCGTCAGCTGCGTGCCGGGCTCACCGATGGACTGGGCGGCGATGATGCCGACAGCCTCGCCGGTGTTGACCATGGTGCCGCGGGCCAGATCGCGCCCGTAACACATGGTGCACACACCCTCTTCGCTTTCGCAGGTCAGGGGCGAGCGGATGCGCATCGACTGCACACCCATCTCTTCGATCATGTCGGACATGCGCTCGTCGATCAGCGTGCCAGCGGCCAGGATCACCTCATCGGTGCCGGGCTTCAGCACGTCGTCGGCGGCCACACGGCCCAGCACACGCTCGGCCAGCGACGACACCACTTCGCCATCGTTCACAGCCGCTTCGGCGGTGATGGCCTTGTCCGTGCCGCAGTCCAGATCGCGCACGATACAGTCCTGGGCCACGTCCACCAGACGGCGGGTCAGATAGCCCGAGTTCGCCGTCTTCAAGGCGGTGTCAGACAGACCTTTCCGGGCACCGTGGGTCGAGTTGAAGTATTCAAGAACGGTCAGACCTTCCTTGAAGTTCGAGATGATCGGCGTCTCGATGATGTCGCCGTTCGGCTTCGCCATAAGGCCGCGCATCCCGCCCAGCTGCTTCATCTGCGTGACGGAACCACGGGCACCCGAGTGGGCCATCATGTAGACCGAGTTCGGCTCCATCTCGGACCCGTCCTCGTCCCGACGATCGGCCGAGATCGAACCCATCATGGCGTCGGTGACCTTGTCGTTACACTTCGACCAGGCATCGACCACCTTGTTGTACTTCTCGCCCTGGGTGATCAGGCCGTCCATGTACTGCTGTTCGAAATCCTTCACCTGCTCGCGGGTATCGTCAACGATGGTCCACTTGGTGTCGGGGATCAGCATGTCGTCCTTGCCGAACGAAATGCCCGCCTTGAACGCTTCCTTGAAGCCCATGGACATGATCTGGTCACAGAAGATAACCGACTCTTTCTGACCGCAATAACGGTAGACGGTGTCGATGACCTGCTGCACTTCCTTCTTCCGCAGAAGACGGTTGACCAGTTCGAACGGCGCCTTGTTGTTCAGGGGCAAAAGTGCGCCCAGACGGACACGGCCCGGCGTGGTTTCAAAACGCTGCATGACCTCCTGGCCGGTCGCGTCAATCTGCGGCACCCGTGCCGTGATCTTGGCGTGCAGATGCACTTCGCCCGCGTCGAGAGCATGTTGCACTTCCTCGATCGAGCCAAAGACCATGCCCTCGCCCTTCATGCCCGCGCGTTCCAGCGTGACATAGTAAAGGCCCAGGATCATGTCCTGCGACGGCACGATGATCGGTGCGCCGTTGGCAGGCGACAGCACGTTGTTCGTCGACATCATCAGAACACGCGCTTCCAGCTGTGCTTCCAGCGACAGCGGGACGTGCACAGCCATCTGGTCACCGTCAAAGTCGGCGTTGAAGGCCGAACAGACCAGCGGGTGCAGCTGGATCGCCTTACCTTCGATCAGAACGGGTTCGAACGCCTGAATGCCCAAACGGTGCAGTGTCGGCGCACGGTTCAGCATGACGGGGTGTTCGCGGATAACCTCATCCAGAATATCCCAAACCTCGGGACGTTCCTTTTCCACCAGCTTCTTGGCTTGCTTGACGGTGGATGACAGACCTTTGGCTTCAAGCCGCGAGTAGATGAACGGCTTGAACAGCTCCAACGCCATCTTCTTGGGCAGACCACATTGGTGCAGCTTCAGTTCCGGCCCGGTCACAATGACCGAACGACCCGAGAAGTCGACGCGTTTGCCCAAAAGGTTCTGACGGAAGCGACCTTGCTTGCCTTTCAGCATGTCCGACAGCGATTTCAGCGGGCGCTTGTTGGCACCGGTGATCACGCGGCCACGACGGCCGTTGTCGAACAATGCGTCGACAGATTCCTGCAACATCCGCTTTTCGTTGCGCACGATGATGTCGGGCGCGCGCAACTCGATCAGGCGCTTCAGACGGTTGTTCCGGTTGATAACGCGGCGGTACAGGTCGTTCAGATCGGAGGTTGCGAAACGGCCCCCATCCAGCGGCACCAGCGGGCGCAGTTCTGGCGGGATCACGGGGATCACGGTCAGAACCATCCACTCCGGGCGGTTGCCGGATTCAAGGAAGGACTCAACCACCTTGAGACGCTTGATGATCTTCTTGGGCTTCAGCTCTCCCGTTGCCTCTTTCAGATCGGCGCGCAGGTTCTCGGCTTCGGCTTCCAGATCAATCTGGCTCAGCATCTCGCGGATGGCTTCGGCACCGATATTGGCGGTGAAAGCGTCCATACCAAACGCGTCCTGCGCGTCCATGAACTCTTCTTCCGACAGCATCTGGCCATAGGACAGGTCCGTTAGACCCGGCTCCGTTACCACATAGTTCTCGAAATACAGAACCCGCTCCAGATCACGCAGCGTCATGTCCAGCATCAGACCGATGCGGGACGGCAGCGATTTCAGGAACCAGATGTGCGCGACGGGTGCGGCCAGTTCGATGTGGCCCATCCGCTCGCGGCGCACCTTTTGCAGCGTGACTTCCACACCGCATTTCTCGCAGACAACGCCGCGATACTTCATGCGCTTGTATTTGCCGCACAGGCATTCGTAATCCTTGATCGGGCCAAAGATACGGGCACAGAACAGGCCATCACGCTCGGGCTTGAACGTCCGGTAGTTGATGGTCTCGGGCTTCTTGATCTCGCCAAACGACCACGAGAGGATGCGTTCGGGCGAGGCCAGCGACACCTTGATCTCGTCAAAGACCTTCGGCGGCGTCAGCGGGTTGAACGGGTTGTTTGTCAGTTCCTGGTTCATTGGGCGTCCTTTCCAGGCTCTTTGCATTCGTAGAAGGTGGCACGGCGATAAGAGCGCCACCTCATGGGAATTTCTTGTGTGCCGCGCGATCCCCAGACTTGTCTGGTGTTGCGCCGTTGCGGTGCTGTGGCTGCCTCGGGGCTAAGCTCAAAGCTTGATGGACAAATCGCTGCGTTCACATTCGCCGATACATCTTCTTCGTATCCAAAGAAGCGTTGGCTCTGTTGATCGTACACGGTTCCTCCAGCGATCTTGTAGCATCCGGTGAGGGTGGCTGTGGCGACAAGCGCCACAGCTAATCTCACTCGTCTTCCTCGGCGTCGAGCAACTCCATATTGAGGCCCAGACCGCGGACCTCCTTGACCAGAACGTTGAACGATTCCGGCACGCCGGCTTCGAAGTTGTCCTCGCCCTTGACGATGCTCTCATAGACCTTGGTCCGGCCCGCCACGTCGTCCGACTTCACCGTCAGCATCTCCTGCAGGGTGTAGGCGGCGCCATAAGCTTCCAGGGCCCAGACCTCCATCTCACCAAAGCGCTGACCACCGAACTGCGCCTTACCACCCAGCGGCTGCTGGGTCACAAGCGAGTACGGACCGGTCGACCGGGCGTGGATCTTGTCGTCCACAAGGTGGTGCAGCTTCAGCAGGTACTTGATGCCCACGGTCACGGGGCGGCTGAACTGCTCACCCGTACGACCATCGAACAGCACCGACTGACCCGAGGTCGAGAACCCGGCACGCTCAAGCGCATCGTTCACATCGGCCTCTTTCGCACCGTCAAAGACGGGCGTGGCGATCGGAACACCGCGTGTCACGTTGCCCGCGGCCTCGACCAGATGATCCTCGTCCATGACGGTGATGCCCTCGTTATAGACATCCTCGCCATAGGCCAGTTGCATCGCCTCACGCACCGGCGTCAGGTCACCCGAGCGACGATACTCTTGCAGCGCCTCATCGACATTCACGCCCAGACCGCGCGCGGCCCAGCCCATGTGCGTCTCAAGGATCTGACCGACGTTCATCCGCGATGGCACGCCCAGCGGGTTCAGACAGAAATCGACCGGGGTGCCATCGGCGAGGAACGGCATGTCCTCCATCGGCACCACTTTCGAAATCACACCCTTGTTGCCGTGACGGCCAGCCATCTTGTCGCCCGGTTGCAGCTTGCGCTTCACCGCCACGAACACCTTGACCATCTTCATCACGCCCGGGGGCAGATCGTCACCACGGCGGACCTTCTCGACCTTGTCCTCGAAACGGGCATCCAGGGCACGCTTCTGCGCCTCATACTGCTCGTTCAGGGCCTCGACCACCTGTGCCGATTGCTCGTCTTTCAGCGCAATCTGCCACCAGGCCGACCGTGGGAAGGCCTCAAGCAGATCCGCATCGACGTTCGAGCCTGCCTTGACGCCTTTCGGCCCCTTGGCGATCTCTTTGCCCAGCAGCATGTCGCCCAGACGGGCATAGATGTTGCGGTCCAGAATGGTCAGCTCGTCGTCCCGGTCACGGGCCAGACGTTCGACTTCCTCACGCTCGATCTGCAGGGCACGTTCGTCTTTCTCCACACCGTGGCGGTTGAACACACGCACTTCCACAACCGTGCCAAAGTCACCCGGCTTCACCCGCAGCGATGTATCGCGCACGTCGCTGGCCTTCTCACCAAAGATGGCGCGCAGCAGCTTTTCTTCCGGCGTCATCGGGCTTTCGCCCTTGGGGGTGATCTTGCCCACCAGGATATCGCCCGGCTCAACATCCGCACCGATATACACGATGCCCGCCTCGTCGAGGTTGCGCAGGGCTTCCTCACCGACGTTCGGGATATCGCGGGTGATCTCTTCCGGCCCCAGCTTGGTGTCACGGGCGGCGACTTCAAACTCCTCGATATGGATCGAGGTAAAGACGTCATCGCGCGACACGCGCTCGGAAATCAGGATCGAGTCCTCGTAGTTGTAGCCGTTCCACGGCATGAACGCGACGACCACGTTCTTGCCCAGCGCCAGTTCCCCCATATCGGTGGACGGCCCATCGGCAATCACTTCGCCCTTGGTCACCAGATCGCCCACCTTCACCAGCGGACGCTGGTTGATGCAGGTGTTCTGGTTCGACCGCTGGAATTTCCGCATGCGGTAGATGTCCACACCCGCGTCGCCCAGCTCAAGGTCCTCGGTCGCCCGGATCACGATCCGGGTGGCGTCCACCTGGTCGATGATACCGGCGCGTTTCGCCATGATGGCCGCCCCGGAATCGCGCGCCACAACCTCTTCGATGCCGGTGCCGACCAGCGGCGCCTCGGCTTGCAGAAGCGGAACCGCCTGACGTTGCATGTTCGACCCCATCAGGGCGCGGTTCGCGTCGTCATTTTCAAGGAACGGGATCAGCGATGCCGCAACCGACACCAACTGCTTGGGCGACACGTCGATCAGGTCCACCTGATCCACGGGCGACAAGGTGTAATCCCCGGATTTCCGGGTGTTCACCATCTCGTTGCGGAACTTGCCGTCATCATCCAGCATCGCGTTGGCCTGCGCCACGGTGTGACGCATTTCCTCGGTCGCGGACATGTAGTGGACTTCGTCCGTCACCTGACCTTCGTTCACCACACGGTACGGCGTTTCGATAAAGCCGTACTTGTTCACACGGGCAAAGGTCGCGAGGCTGTTGATCAGACCAATGTTCGGCCCTTCCGGTGTCTCGATCGGGCACATCCGACCATAGTGTGTCGGGTGCACGTCGCGCACCTCAAAGCCCGCGCGCTCACGGGTCAGACCGCCCGGCCCAAGCGCCGAGAGACGGCGTTTGTGCGTCACTTCGGACAGTGGGTTGGTTTGGTCCATGAACTGCGACAACTGGGACGAGCCAAAGAACTCGCGCACGGCAGCAGCAGCAGGCTTCGCGTTGATCAGATCCTGCGGCATGACCGTGTCGATCTCGACCGAAGACATACGCTCCTTGATCGCACGCTCCATACGCAAGAGGCCCACGCGGTACTGGTTCTCCATCAGCTCGCCAACGGACCGGACACGACGGTTCCCAAGGTGGTCAATATCGTCGATATCGCCCTTGCCATCGCGCAGTTCCACCAGCGCCTTGATGCAGGCCACGATGTCTTCGCGGCGCAGGGTGCGCTGGGTGTCTTCGGCATCCAGGGCCAGACGCATGTTCATCTTCACGCGACCAACGGCCGACAGGTCATAGCGCTCAGAGTCAAAGAACAACGTGTCGAACAGCGCGCTTGCCGCATCAACGGTGGGCGGCTCACCCGGACGCATGACGCGGTAGATATCCATGAGCGCGGTCTCGCGGTTCATGTTCTTGTCTTGCGCCAGCGTGTTGCGGATGTACGGACCGACATTGACGTTGTCGATGTCCAGCACCGGAATGTCGGTGATGCCTGCGTCGATCAACTCCTTCACGGTGCCGCCGATCAGATCGCCGTCCTTGTCATATTCCAGGGTCAGCTCATCACCGGCCTCGACATAGATCGCGCCGTTTTCTTCGTTGATGATGTCCTTCGCGACAAACTTGCCCACGATGTTCTCGTAAGGGACCAGCAGGTCGGTGACAGCACCTTCGTCGATCAGCTTCTTGACGGCGCGGGGCGTGACCTTCTTGCCAGCTTCCGCGATGACTTCACCGGTCTTCGCATCCACGAGGTCATAGGTCGGGCGGGTGCCGCGCACGCGGTTGGGGAAGAACGGGGTAACCCAGCCCTTGTTCTTCTCCAGCTTGTACTGAACCGTATCGTAATACGCGTCCATGATGTCTTCCTGGTCGAGACCAAGGGAGTACAACAGCGTGGTGACGGGCAACTTGCGGCGACGGTCGATGCGGCAGAACACGATGTCCTTGGCGTCAAACTCAAAGTCCAGCCACGAGCCGCGGTACGGAATGATGCGGCAGGCAAAGAGCAGCTTGCCGGACGAGTGGGTCTTGCCCTTGTCGTGGTCAAAGAACACGCCGGGCGAGCGGTGCATTTGCGACACGATCACACGCTCGGTGCCGTTCACGATGAACGTCCCGTTCGGCGTCATCAGGGGCATGTCGCCCATGAACACGTCCTGTTCCTTGATGTCCTTGACGGACTTCGCGCCGGTGTCTTCATCGACATCAAACACGATCAGGCGCAGGGTGACCTTCAGCGGCGCGCTGTAGGTCATGTCGCGCTGCTGGCACTCCTCCACGTCGTATTTGGGCTTTTCCAGCTCGTACTTGACGTATTCCAGCACGGACGTCTCGTTGAAGTCCTTGATGGGAAAGACCGACTGAAACACACCCATGATGCCTTCGCCATCCATGGGGGTCGGCTCATCACCAGAGTTCAGGAACAGGTCGTAGGATGATTTCTGCACCTCGATGAGGTTCGGCATGTCCAGCACTTCGCGGATCTTACCGTAATATTTCCGAAGACGTTTTTGGCCAAGGAACGTATTTGCCATGCGGTTCTCGCACTCCATCTTTGTTCTGATCGCGCAGCGGGAGGGCGGTCCGGCGCGATCCTCAAAGATCGAAAAGGTGATCTATCCCTGCGCACCCGCCCAAGATGCGCGCCCGATCACAATCTTTCCTAAAAAGCCGCCGCGGCGGTTCGGTCCAGCGGCTTTTTGCGAAAGATCGGAACACTGATTGCTGTTTCTGGATACCCCCATCGACACAAGACGCAAAAAGCCGGGCGCGAATCATCGCTCCCAGCGGAGACGTTCATTTAGGATGACAGAGGGGAAAGCACAAGGCGCACACTGTAACAAACGCCCGCTTTTGTCAAATCCCGCCACCCTGACGAAAATGGGGCGCCCCGTCGCCGGAACGCCCCCCGTCTCGCGATGTCGCGTGGCTTAGGCCAGTTCGACCTCGGCGCCCGCTGCTTCCAGCTTGCCCTTGATCTCTTCGGCTTCGTCCTTGCCGCAACCTTCCTTGATCTTGCCACCGGCTTCGACCAGGTCCTTGGCTTCTTTCAGGCCCAGACCGGTGATGCCGCGGACTTCCTTGATCACGTTGATCTTGGAGGCGCCGGCGTTCTTCAGAACAACGTCGAATTCGGTCTTCTCTTCCTCGGCCGCGGCGCCAGCGCCGTCAGCAGGGCCCGCCATCATCACAGCGCCGCCAGCGGCGGGCTCGATGCCGTACTCGTCCTTGAGGATGGTTTTCAGTTCTTGTGCTTCCAGCAGGGTCAGACCCACGATGCTTTCGGCGAGTGCTTTCAGATCAGCCATTGTATCAGCTCTTTCCGTTTATGAGTGTGTTCCAACGCGCGGGGTGTCCCACGCCGTTCAGACAATGCCTCAGGCCGCCTTTTCCTCGATGGTCGAGAGGATGGAGGCGATGTTGCTTGCAGGTGCGCCAATGGCCCCGGCGATGTTGCTGGCGGGTGCGCCGATCATGCCTGCGATGGTAGCGATAAGCTCCTCGCGCGATGGCATCTTCGACACAGCCGTCACACCGGCCCGGTCCAACGCGTTCTCACCCATTGCGCCGCCCAGGATCACGAACTTGTCGTTACCCTTGGCAAAGTCCTCGGACACCTTGGCGGCTGCCACGGGGTCTTCGGAATAGGTCAGAACGGTCATGCCCGTCAGGTACGCACCGATGCTTGCGCAGGGTTTGTCCTCAAGGGCGATCTTGGCGAGCCTGTTTTTGGCAACACGAACCGCAGCATCCGCATCCCGCGCCTTGGCGCGCAGATCCTGCATTTCGGCAACTGTCAGACCGGCGTAGTGGGCAACCACAACGACGCCAGAGCTTTCAAAGATCTGGCCGAGTTCCTCGACCACTTTCTCTTTCTGGGCTCTATCCACAGTTTTCTCCAGTTTCTGAGGGGCGAACCCCCCGGCTCAGTTTGCACCGGATCACTCCGGCGGTTTGGTCCTCGAAATACACGGGTCCAAGACCGCCAGAGGCTCGACGGAGCATCTGGAGAAGAAGGTCTGTTCCCGCCTCGGGCAGGATTTATGAGCACTGGCTCACCCACCGTCTCGGACGAAAGCGAGGGCGTTCGAATCAATCGGACACCCTCGGAGGAGGGGGTTAGAGGGTTTGGGGGGCGTTGTGAAGGGCTCGGTCAGCTCAAGTTGACGTTAACTCCAGCACACTTGCGACACCGCCACAGAAGCAGATGAAGGAAAACGACTGTTTCGATAGCGTGATCCAAAGTGCGTTCAGATAACTTTGTACAAGGTGCTTTTACCACCCCCGCCACGAAATCGTAAGCATATTTCTTTTAAAATCAATCAGCTACTCGCTATTTACTCTATCGCTTCTAGCTGACAGCGGGCAAGTCTCTGACACCGAAAGTTGGACCTAGCCGGGCGCTATATCAAACTGCACAACAAATGTTGCACGTAAGCCCTATCGAATGCATAATCATGTGGCTCGGCTCGTTAAGTTAGTCTCAGCTTTCTTAAGCAATTTATCAGAACGTCTCTTTTTTGCTTGGCGATTAAACATGTCATCAGAAGACCAAGATATCACAAATACAAACGCTGTCGCCGAAGAGACTGCAACGGGCGTCCCTACAACGGCAAGTGTCCCCGACAACCGAGAAGGCTCTACGGGCTTGCGCGATCGGTTCTTCAAGGTGATCACGAAGCCTTGGAGTATGGCAGTTGGGGTCATATTTAGTGGGTTTCTAATAGCAGCAGGTTTCACAGAAGACGCGGTGTCGGTTTATTTGAAAAACTGGTATTTTTCAGCGCGCCAGCAATTGGTCCTGCCGGTAGTGGAAAAATACGTAAAAACACAAATAAGTGATGCTGATAGTGAATTGTCGAAAGCCATCGTGTCGACCCTAGAACGTAGGCTATCACAAAACATAGGCGCAGTCGTGGCAGGGTCAACAATTCTGTCAAATGACGCAAGTAGGCATACAATACCACTGTATCTTAGACCCGGGCATGCCGTTGACTTGGCGTTGGATGTAAAAGGCCTAGAGGCGGAACAAGAAATTCAAATTATCTACAAGCATCCTCACTGCGTATTGAATTCAATCAGCAGGTTACGAGAAGACGATGACTACCATGTGCAGATCGACTTATCAAACAATTGTGTACATCAAAAGGATGGTATTGTTCGAAGGCTCGGGACTGAAGTAGACAACTATTTTCCTGTCCAGGTGATACTCACGATTTCTGAAGAAGCTGCAAAGAAGCGCGAGCTTGACACTTTGTCAGATGCGGATGTTTACATAGAGTATTTGGCATTTGTGTCTCCTCCATTTCGAAACGTGCTGCGGGAAGTAAGGCAATGATATATTTCTTTGGTCTTTTGGTTATTCTTCTTACAGCTTCTTCACCAGCCTATGCCGCCGCAGATGTTAAAAAATTTGAGTGGGAAACCGGCGAAGTTCAGATGAGCCAGTTTGCCCCCGGCACAGCCTCTATCGAAATATTGGTTGCCGAGACTCTTGGGGTTGGAAGAAGAGAAGGATTGCTTCTTCTTGAATTTGTACAGCGCACAGATTACGATTATTTCTTGTCTGGTGGATACTTGTCGGAATTCGTTCCGGTGATCCCTTTGGGCTTAGTACGATCCAAAGATCGCGATTATAGCAAAGCACACAATACATGGCTCACTACTGGTATATTTTGTGCGTCGGGCAGCGATTGGGTTATTCTCAAGCACCCATCAAATTTGGCATTCAACTACCCGGATTGCATCCAAGCAGGGCCGCTTATGATCGCCAACAGCAAGTCCAATTTTGACAACAGACAGCTCTCGTTTGGCGAAAATAGGTTAGTGTCAGATGCCCAAAATATTCCCTTTGTGTGCATTTCTAATACCGGCACTCTGTATTTTGGCTTTTCAACTGGCATCAGCACTTTGTCTCTAACAAAGTTCCTTCTGATAGAGACGTTTTGCGATTCGGCTATGAGATTTAGTGGCAGTATAAGTGGCGGCATGTGGACCGCAAACACTGGCTTGCTAGGAAACAATGAGGTTCTATTGCATAATGCAATTGCGGTAAAGTTGATCGACTGACTACTAGAGTCGCCGATAGATCAGATTGTTGGATCATTCAAAGTCAATCAGTTGCCCCGCACAACCCCAAGATCGCCATCCCCCGGTCCGGCGATGTCCGTCTCACCGCGCAGCCAATGCACCGTAGGGTGGGCAATCTGCCCACCATCCGACGACCAGGCACAGACCACACCGGCGTCATTCGCTCCCAGCCGCCCAATCCACGAACTCTTCAAAAATCCGCCGAACGCCCTTCCCCGGCAGCCCCACTCCGCCTCGGATGTCCGAAACCAGAGCGCACCCAGCACATGATCCGGCGCCGCCAACATCCGGGTAAAGTAGGCCGCCAGGTCCCGCACCGCCGCGTCGCCGTATCTCTGCCGAACATCCGCATACATCTCGTACCGAACCTGCGGCGGCCCCTCCGCCCCCCCGGATGCACAAGGCCGAGGTCTTGGTGAAACTCCCTCGAAAAATCCAAAAATGACCGCGGCGGCTTCACGAATGCCTCACTTTCAAAATGAACAATCGGGGCGTCTCGTCAAAAACCGCCCGCCTTAGGGCGTCATGCGGCGGCACCCCGTGAAAATCCCCATGCCCCACCGGGCAAAGGCCCACCCTGACCCACCCACGCGCCGCATAAACCCTACCAAACGGTTAATCCGCCCCTGCAACCCCTTGTTTTTGCTGCCCCTGCCCTCTGTCCCATCACGGGACAAAAAAAACGCGGACCCGTCCGGGCCCGCGTCCATTTTTTCAAATCCCATCTCCGATCACTCGGTGACGGCATTCTCCACGTCCACGCTCACGCCCGGACCCATGGTCGAGCTGAGCGAGACTTTCATCATATACGTGCCCTTCGCGCCCGACGGCTTGGCCTTGGCCACGGCCCCCACGAAGGCGCGGATATTTTCCACCAGCTTGGCCTCGTCGAACGATGCCTTGCCCACGCCCGCGTGGACCACACCGGCCTTCTCCGCCTTGAACTGAACCTCGCCACCCTTGGCCGCCTTCACGGCGTCCGCGACGTCCATGGTCACGGTGCCGACCTTGGGGTTCGGCATCAGGTTGCGGGGGCCCAGCACCTTACCCAGACGGCCCACGATGGGCATCATGTCGGGCGTGGCGATGCAGCGGTCGAACTCGATCGTGCCACCCTGGACGGTTTCCATCAGGTCCTCGGCGCCCACGATGTCGGCCCCTGCCGCCTGCGCTTCCTCGGCCTTGGGACCGCGGGCAAACACGGCGACACGGACGTCCTTGCCGGTGCCGTTGGGCAAGCCCACCACGCCGCGCACCATCTGGTCCGCGTGACGGGGGTCGACGCCCAGGTTCAGGGAAATCTCAACCGTCTCGTCGAACTTGGCCGAGGCATTGCCTTTGACCAGCGCCACGGCTTCTTCAACGGTCAGGTTCTCTTTGCCGGCGAAGGCTTCGCGGGCTGCTTTTGTGCGTTTTCCAAGCTTTGCCATCTTACTTCACCTCGATGCCCATGGACGTCGCGGAACCGACGATGATTTTCATCGCGCCCTCGATGTCGTTTGCGTTGAGGTCCTTCATCTTGGCCTCTGCGATTTCGCGGACCTGCGCAACGGTCACGCTGCCCACGGTTTCGCGGCTTGGGTTGTTGGCGCCGGATTTCACCTTGGCCGCCTTCTTCAGATAGTAGGACGCGGGGGGCGTCTTGATATCCATGGCGAAGGATTTGTCCTGGTAGTACGTGATCACGGTCGGGCACGGCGCACCGGGCTCCATGTCTGCTGTCTTGGCGTTGAACGCCTTGCAGAATTCCATGATGTTGATGCCGCGCTGACCCAGCGCCGGACCAACCGGCGGGGAAGGGTTTGCTTGACCGGCGGGCACCTGCAATTTCATGGTGCCTGCGAGTTTCTTGGCCATGTGCCAATCTCCTTTTCAAACAGCTTCGAAACGCGTTTCAAAACCTATGTTGACGTGGTCTTGGTCCGAGCATCGCGATGCCCTCGCCTCCCACGGGGAATGTTGCAAAGCAACAGGAGCGCCGGTTACAGCGCTCCTGCCAGAAAGACAAGGGGGAATGTCCCCGCGGGGACGGGACGTCAGCCCTCTTCGAGGATCACGTCAAAGCGGACGCGGCTGCCGGGCAGGCCTGCATCGTTCAGGGGGCGAGAGGGCGCTGCGATAATGATTTCTTCGGCATTTACTCCACGGCCGACGAGCATCGCCATGAGCGCCTTGGCGCGCAGGAGACCGGTCGAGACGCCCTCGCCCGCCTGCACATCGCCCGCGTGATGGCCGATGACGCGCAGCCGCGCGTGGGGGCATTCCATGGCCATCGTGGCAAGGGTCATCGCCGTATCAACGTCGCTGGAACCCAAGGACACGGAGCGCGGTGCGTAGAACAACATCGTGCTGTCCACGGCGCGTTGCAGAGCGGTCACGCAGGTTGCGTTGGCCCAGGGCTTGGGGACCACGGCGGGTGCGCGGACAGCGACGTGCGTGACGTCGTCGACAATCGAAAACTCGACGCGGCGGTCGTAATATGATGCAGGTTCCGGCCCTACGATGCCGGAGGGTTGGCGATCACCCAGACCTTCGGCAAAGAACATGGCGGTGTCGATGCCAGAGGCACCGATGCGATTGATCACTGCCTCGGCGCGGGCCTGGCTGAGGCGGAGGTTGGCGGCCGGATCACCGGACGGATCCGAGTGCCCTTCGACCCGGATCTGCACACCGGTGCAGTTCTGCGCGATCAAACCCAGAAGGCGGCCCTGCTCAATCCCACCCTGGTCAGCCGTCAGACCGCCACTGGGAAAATAGACACGCGCCTGCGCGGCCATGTTGCGCAGGTCATCGACGCATTGCTGCCGGGCGCCTGCAGCAAACGTGTTCGTATCAAACAAAGGTGCGGCGGGCGTTGTTGCAAGCGATGCAGTGCGCTGCGGCGCGGCACTGGCTGGCTGCGTGGGCGTGGGCACTGCGGCGGCGAGCGGCTGAGGGTGCACCGCGACAGGCGCGATGCCGGTCAGGGATGTCTCGGGCGTGACCTGACGGGCCACGATCTCTTGATCGGCAGGCACTGCGGTCAGTGCTGGAGCGGGGGCCTGGATGGGTGCAGCTTGTGGTGCGACCGGTGTGACGGCTGCAATGGATTGTGCCGGTCCGGCCTCGTCCTTGCCCCCCAATTCAAGAAAACCGGATGCTGCAAACACAATTGCAGCGGACGGAACCAGCCACGGGAGGCTGTCCCTTAAATATTTCAATGCCATAGAATATCCCCCAGATACGCTGCTCGGCTTGCGTTGGCACATCTACATCGTGTGCCTATATCAACCAGTAGGCGGTAATCCGCCGGGTTCGTCAACAGGTCTTGTGGACGTTTTTGTGGATAAGTCTGGGATAGAACGGTTTTGCAACAGCCACCTTTGGCCGTGGTTCCGCAGAGCGCTGTGTTACCGGCCCAAACCATCTTAGCTCCGGCAACGCAGCCAAGGGCCGTTGGCAAAATTGGTCTTGAGGCGCGCGAATTTCGAGGGCCGATGCGTGCTCCGTTTTCGGGAAGCGCCCGCGTACTCGCCATCGCATTGCTTGTTGGATTTGCGAACCGCTCAGGCGGGTTTCGCCAAGATGCGTCTGCGAAACACCTGGATCGCCGCGCCAAGCAAGGCGGGGTCGCCCTTGACGAGGCTGGGCACCAGCAGCGGCGCGGGTGCGGTGCGTCCGAACCTGTCAGGGCGACGGGGCGCGCAACGTTCCAGCAGCTTTTTTTGCAGGACGCGCGGCGCCTCGCCCCCGAACACGATCTTTTCGGGATCCAATATCGCGGTCAGGCCGCGCACGATGAGATCGAGCTGGGGCATGACGTCTTTGAGCCAGTCCTGCAGGCCGGGCAGGTCGCGGCGCACGGCGTCGTCAAGTTGCGAGATATCCTGAATGTCAGCGCCATGCGTCTGAAGCGCCTGGATGAGACCAGCGAGGCGCGGACGCCGCTCGACCACGTCTTGCGAGTAGATCGTGCTGATCTCGCCCGCGTTGCCGTTGGCGCCGAAGATCGGATTGCCGTTGTGGATGATGCCGCCGCCGAAGCCATGGTTGAACGATAGGTAGCCGAAGGTTGGTGTCGTCACCCCGTGCCCGACCCAGGATTCCGCGATGGCGCCCAGCGTCGCGTTGTTCTCTGCAAAGACGTGGGGGCCGAACACCGGTTTGAACATCGGGCTGACCGGCAGGTCGACCCATTGCGACAGCGGTGGCGGGGTCATGAAGGCGCCATCCCTGCTGAGCCGGAACCCGTGCATCGACACCCCGACCCCGGCAAAGCGATCATCATCAAGGTCATGTGCCGCGCGCTGCCTGGCAGCCGCGGCGTGGCTCTCTTCGAGCACGGCGGCGGGATCATTCGGATCGACGTCCAGCCGTGTGGTCACCAGGTTGGCACCGCAGAAGTCGACGGTTGCAACAATCACGTTTCCGGTATTGATCGAGATTGCGGTCGCGTGAGCCCCTGCCCCATTCAGTGACACGCCGGGGCTTGGTTTGCCGCGCCCCTCGGCCACCGGCGCGTGGGCGGCGAGCAGATTGCGCGCCACAAGGTCCGCCGTGATGCGGTGAATGCTTTGTTGTGACAGCACCGTGTGCCGCGCGAAATCGGCGCGCGGCAGCTGCGGATACCGGCGCGCGATTTCAACGATTTCAGCCGCGCTGCGCGACAATGGAAAGGACATGTGTCCGCACCTCGGGATTGGCCTTGCCGATTATGCCAGAGATACCAATGATTTGAAGCCCATGTCGGGTGTCATCTGGAAAAAGATGGCCTGTCACAAATTTATTACTCACATTGAGTAATAAAGGCACGCGCCACGAGGGACACTCTGCATGTCTGATATTCTTGCACACAACCTGACCATGCAGTTTGACCAGTTCACGGCGGTCGGAGACGTGTCGTTCACCGTGGCGCAAGGCGAGTTCGTGACCCTTCTAGGCCCGTCAGGTTGCGGGAAGACGACACTGTTGAAAATGATCTCGGGTTTTTTGCACCCGACGGCGGGCCGCATTCACATTGGCGGCGTTGATGTCACCCGCACCCCGCCGGAGCACCGCGATACCGCGCTGTGCTTTCAGTCCTATGCCCTGTTTCCACATATGACCGTGCGCGGCAATCTGGAGTTCGGCTTGCGCCAGAAGCGCGTTGCGGGCCGGGACCGCGTCGCCCGTGTGGCGCAGATTGCGCAGCAGCTGTCGCTGGAGCCACAGCTCGACAAGTTGCCAAATGCCTTGTCGGGAGGCCAGCAGCAGCGGGTTGCCCTGGGCCGCGCGTTGTCCATGCAGCCGAGCGTCATCCTGTTCGATGAGCCCCTGTCGAACCTGGATGCCAAGCTGCGCGACCAGGTCCGGCTTGAGATCAAGCGCATACAGCAGGACAACGACCTGACCGCCGTCTATGTGACCCATGATCAGTCCGAGGCGCTGGCGTTGTCCGACCGGGTCATCGTGATGCGTGATGGCAGGATCGAGCAGATCGCGACTCCCGAAAACCTGTATCACGCGCCCGCGACGAGCTTTGTCGCCGATTTCATCGGCAACGCCAACGTGATGCCTGCAGAGGTGATTGGTGAGGCTGATGGCGGCGGCTGGCTGCTTGACAGTCGCATGGGTCGCCTTGTCAGCCGGGATGTCAACGACCCGCAAGCCAAGCATATCAACATCGCCTGGCGCCCCGAACGCGCGCACGTATCGCCGGAGGGGTCGCTGACGGGCACCGTCGTGTCCCGCGCCTTTCAGGGGCATTTCACGGATCTGCATGTTGCGACGGGCGGTCAGACTTACCGGCTACAGGTTGCGGCGAGCGACGCCATTGTCGGAGGCGACATCACCTTTGCGCTGGATCCCGGTGACGTGCTGATGCTGGAGCCGCTCAGATGACGGCGCGGCGCTGGATCACTGTCCTTTTGTTGCTGGCGCCGGGCCTTGGCCTGATTGTGGGCATGATCGGGATGGTGGTCTATATCGCGGTGGCGCAGTCCTTTGGGCTTTACAACCTGAACGGCGAGAGTGTGCTGACAGTGGCGCATTGGGCCGAGATGCTGGACCGCAAGCTGTACACGCGTGCAGTGCGCTACTCCATCTACATTGGCGTTTGGTCGGCGGTTCTGTCGGTGGCGCTGGCCTATCCGCTGGCGATCTGGCTGCGCAAACCGTTTCGCGGGTCGATCACCGTCGGTGCGATCCTCAAGGCGCCCTTGCTGGTCCAGGGGCTGGTTGCCGCATTTCTGTTCATCAACGTGATTTCGTTTCACGGCATCCTGAACCAGTTCATGCAGGGCATCGGGCTGTGGGACGCGCCGCGCCGCTTGCAGAATGATCGCGGGGCCTTTGGCGTTCTGTTCCTGCAAACTTGGAAAAACATGCCCTTTGCCCTCCTGCTGCTGACAGGGGCGGTGCAGGCCATTCCCGATGACGTGCTGGATGCCGCCCGCGACATGGGTGCGGGCACCTTTGCGCGGTTTCGCAAGATCATCGCGCCGCTCAGCCTGTCGGCGATGCAGGCAGCGCTGGTTATCATCTTTATCGGGGCGGTTGCGGATTTCAGCTTTCAGGTCATCGCGGGGCCGACGAACCGGCAGTCTCTGGCGCAGTTGATGGTCTTTGTCCGGCAGACGAGCTGGCACGAGGCGGCGGTGGTCGGGGTCACCTTGATGGTCATCGCGCTGGTGGGTTCGCTTCTGTTGGCCGTGATCGCGCGCCTGTTGTTGCGGGGGCCCGCAAGCCGATGACGCAAGCGCGGATCAACTCTGTTCTCATGGGGGCGCTGCTGATCATCTGCGCCGTCTGGCTGATCATCCCGTTCACGATGGCGATCCTGTGGTCGCTCGTCGATCCGGCGCAACCCTGGACGCCCGACAACCTGCTTCCACCGGAGATGTCGACCTTTCGCTGGACCAACATGTGGGAAAACTCGGCGCTGAAGCCTGCGCTCCTGAATTCCTATACGCTGGCGCCAACAACGGCGATTGTGACGCTGCTGCTGGCGATGCCCACGGCCTATTGCCTGGCGCGCGTGCCGTTTCCAGGCCGGGAGGCCGCCAAGCTGCTTGTTTTGCTGCCCCTTGTGGTTCCGGGGTTTGTCACCGCGATCTTTTTCACGGCAATCCTGTTCCAGCTGGGCCTGACGCAGTCGCGGTTCCTCGCGATCCTGTTTGCCCATTGCATCCTGTTCCTGCCCTTTGCCATCCGCATCCTGACCGTCAGCTTTGAACAAGTGCGGCAGGATCACATCGACGCCGCGCGTGATCTGGGCGCGTCGCCCGTCGCGCGGTTCCGTGCGGCCTATCTGCCCGCCCTGCGTCCGGGGATCTTTGCCAGCCTGCTGATCGTCTTCATCCAGTCGATCGAGGAATTTGCGATCGCATTCGTCGTCGGATCGCCCGATTTCACCACCGTCCCCACGCTGCTGTTTTCGCGGCTGGGCCAGGATTTCATCCGTCCTGATGCAGCGGTGCTGTCCCTTATTCTGGTCGTCCCAAACATCATCCTGATGCTGTTTCTCGAGGCGTTCCTGAAATCCGCGAACCCGTCCCTGTCCTCAGGCAAGGCCTGATCAGGGCGCCCGTTTTCTGCAACCCCAACAAAGGATCCTACCCATGAAAATGCTGCTAACCTCGATCACGGCCCTCACAATAGGGGCAGGCGCTGCGCTTGCCGAAAGTCCGGCAACCGATCTGTCCAAGATGAGCTGGGATGACATTGTTGCCCAAGCGCAGGAAGAGGGCGAAGTGAGCTGGTATGTCTGGTACTTCCAGGATCGGTTCCGCCCCGTCGTCGAAGCCTTTGAGGCGGAATACGGGATCGAGGTCACGATTCCCGAAGGCACCGGGCAAGGCAACGCCGACAAGATGCTGGCCGAACGTGGTCGCGATGTTGGCGACATCGACGTCTTTGCCTGGGGCTTTAATGACTTTGACACAGTCGATGTGACCGAGCTGTTCCTGCCGCTGGATATGCTGCCCGAGGATGAGGGCCGTGTGGGCGAATTGCTGGGTGTGGACGGCAAGGGCCATGTCGTCGCCTATTGGGGCAATCAGACCGGCATCGCCTATGATCCCGCCCATGTGGACGAGGCCGACCTGCCCCAGACCGCCGACGAGATTGCTGCATTCTGGGCCGAGAACCCCGGCAAGTTCGGCTTCAATTATGAAAAGGGCGGCTCCGGCCCGTCGTTCTTTCAGAACATGATCCGCGTGACCGCCGACCTGGACATGGCGGACGGAGAGGTCAGTGACGCACGGCTGACGGCCGCGGAAAAGGGCTTTGCCCTGTTCCAGGAGCAGGCGGACGACTTTGTCGTCACCGCGTCCAATGTCGACAGCATCACGCGCCTGTCGGATGGTGAGTTGTGGATGGTGCCCGCCTGGGAAGATCACCTTGCCGGGTTGCAGAACAACGGCGAAGTGCGGGGCGACATCAAGTTCTATATCCCCGAGTTCGGCATGAACGGCGGTGGAAACGGTGTTGCGATCCCTGTGAATGCACCTAACCCCGCCGCTGCCGCGGTGTTGATCCACTGGCTCACCTCTGCTGATGTGCAGACGATGTTCAACCAGACCTTTGGCACCGCGCCGATGCACGCCGAAGCCGATGACAGCGCCGCACTGGTCCCCAATGCGCAGCGGGCGAACCAGACCGCATGGGGCGCGCAACCCTTCCGCGGCGAGCTGGAGAAGGCGTTTATCGAGCAGGTCATCCTGGAACGCTGACCGCCGCAAATATCTGCGGGCCGGTGTTTTTCATGCTGGCCCGCACCCCCCTTGAAAGAAAGATCGCAATGCGCCCCCCACTTCGCACGTTTCTGAATGACACCAGCTGGACAGGCGCCATCGTGGCGCATCGCGGCGCCTGGCATCATGCGCCGGAGAATTCCGCGCTGGCAATCAAGGAAGCCGCAGATCGCGGTTACGATTTTGTCGAACTCGATGTCCAGCAAAGCTGGGACGGTACATTGTTTTGCCTGCACGACCGCACGCTGGACCGGACGACCGACACCATTGGGGCCGCTGCCCCGCGTCTGTGGCGCGACCTGCGGCATGTGAGGCTGCGCGAGGGCATGGGTGGCGACGCCCCCCTGACGGGCGAACATATCGCCAGCCTGTCAGACGCTTTGGCCGTTGCAAAGGACCGGACTTACCTCGACATCGACACCAAGTTCCCGGATCAAATCACAGCGGTTGCGACCGCCGTGAAGGCCGCCGGTATGGAGGATCAGGTGAATTTGAAGCGCGAGGTCAACTGCCGCGCCGATTACGAGGCCCTGCGCGCGATGGAAGACGCAACTGGGATCATCGTGAAGCCGATCCTTTTTGCTGATCCGGGCACCGTTGCCCAGATCCGCGACCTGATTGTCGAAGCGCGCTTTCCCCTCGTTGAGGTGCTGTGTCGCGATATGGAGATCGTTCTGCACGTGGCCGAGGTTTGCAGTTCCGTCCAAACCGAGGTTTTTGTGAATACGCTTGATGCAATGCCGTCCTGTCCCAAAACCGACAGCCAGGCGTTGGTGGATCCGGATGCGGTTTGGGGCGCGTTGGCCCGCGCGCAGATCCGTTTGATCCAGACTGATGAACCGGCTGCCCTGTCCGCCTTTTTGAAGGCTGCTGCGTAACGAGGGGCCTCGATGCGAAGCATCACAATCAGTGCGGGTGGATGCCCGGGCGGCGGGTGTCAGTTATGTTTCCGTTCGGTCCCCGAGGTCTTGAACGGAAAAAAGGCGCATCGAGGTGCGCCCTTTCCGTTTCACAAAGCCTGCGAGATCAGATCTGTTTGGTGACCTGGGTATATTCCAGTTCGACCGGGGTTTCGCGGCCAAAGATGGACACCGTCACCTTGAGGCGCTGGTTGTCCTCGTCCACTTCCTCGACCATGCCGTCGAAATCCTCGAACGGGCCGTCGTTGACCTTGACCTTTTCGCCGATCTCGAAGCTGATCATCAGCTTGGGCGCGTCTTCGCCTTCCTGAACGCGGTTCAGGATCTGGTTCACCTCGGCGTCGCGCATGGGCATCGGGCGGCCCTGCGGACCAAGAAAGCCGGTGACGCGATTTATCGAGTTGATTAGGTGGTAGCCCTGGTCGGACATTTCCATATGCACCAGCACGTAGCCAGGCATAAAGCGGCGCTCGGTCGTGACCTTCTTGCCACGACGCACTTCGATCACTTCTTCGGTCGGGACCAGCACTTCGTCGATCTGATCCTCAAGCCCGTTTTCTTCGACCGAGGTTCGGATCTGCTCGGCGATTTTCTTTTCGAAGTTCGAAAGAACGCTGACCGAATACCACCGTTTTGCCATGTCTTGTTTGGCCCCTCGCCCGTTTGCTTTGCCGGGTGTGCGGCGTTCGTGAACCGCTGCCCGGAATAAAAAGTGGCGCGGGGCTCGAATCGCCGCGCGCCTGTGTCAGATCAGGTGTGGGAAATACTCTGCGCCATTTCAAAGTGCAAGAGGTGCGCCCCGGTCCGGTCCTAGCCGAAGGTCGTGAGGACCGTTTCCAGGCCCCAGCGGATGATGATGTCGACCAGTGCAAAGAACACGGCGGTCAGCGCGGACAGGATGAACACCATGACAGTCGTCAGGAACACCTCGCGCCGGGTCGGCCACACCACTTTCGACACTTCCGAGCGGACCTGCTGGATGAACTGAAGTGGATTGGTGGTGGCCATGGATCATGTCCTTTGCTGCGGATGGACCGCATGTAACGGCAGGACGAAATGAATTCAAGGCGGGATTGCTCCCGCCCTGGTCACTTGTGAGAGATGGCTCAGCCCTCGTGCGCCATACGGCTCAGCCGGTCGCTGACCACTTGCTGGTGGTCGATGTCGGCCCGCTGCATCGCCTGGAAGTCTGGCATGTAGAGACTGTCGACCATCCCGTCGGGAAAGATGTCGAGCACGGCGTCCCAGCGGTAGGCGAAGGTGTCGAGTTTGACGCGCAGGTCGGTGGCGCGGGCGGGGTCGCGCGCTTCGACCCGGTCGAGCCAGGCGAGCACGCCGCGCCAGATGCGGTCGGCGCCCAGCAAGAGGAACGTGCCGGCCGACAGCATCACGGCCAGCACCGCGCCGATCACGAACCAATGCGGGCGCAGGACAAACAGGAGGGCCGACAGCGCAAGGGCGATGTGGCGGGTCGTGGGTTGGAAAGTGCGGATGCGAGCGGCAAGCCCCGACACCGGGCGCAGGAGGGCCTTTGCGATCCGAGACGTCAGTCGCGGGCGGGGAACGGACGCGTCCTCCGCCTCGGCGAGGTCTGGCAGGTCTTCCGCCCGGCGGCGGGGTATGGGTGCGGTCGTTTTTTCGACAAAGGCGCGGCGGACCACCGCGGGCGTCGGGTCGGCTTGCGCGGGAACCGTGTCGGTGTCGTCGGTCAGGACCGAGCGGATCATCGACATCGTCTCTTCCTCGCTTGCGGTGTGAGATTGACCGGGGATCAATGTGTACTTCATCTGGCAGCTTCCTTGCCCCGTTACCAATCGGGGCTCTCTTTACCGGCCCGGGCAGATCGGGCGTGTGATAGGGGCCGCGTCACGCGGTTGAGGCGAAGCTAGGGCCGGAATAAGGGCGGTCGGTGTCAGGGATGTGGCGAGAATGTGGCACTGTGGACCGGGGCGAGACAGTCCTTGGCGGCCTCGCCGGACTGTTTCGACCTTGCGCGGATTGTGTCGCAAGTGTGCAGCGCCCGTTCACAGTTTCGGCGCATTCGGCGACTCAGAGTCTGTGATATTTAGGCAGGCCGCACGCACGTTTGCGCACGGTCTGCCTAGGTTGGGTTGGTCACGTCACTCAATGTCGTATCGTGCAGCTATAGTGCTACCCGCCCGGAACATCGCGACGCCGTCTGGGTCTCAGGCCGCCTTGCGGATGTCGGCCAACGCTTCGAACACGAGGTCGGCCGTTTTCTGAGCGGAGGCCGGGTTTTGACCGGTCACGAGATTGCCGTCGCGCAGGGCGAAGGGTTCGAAATCCGGTGCCGCCTCGTGCTTGGCGCCAAGTTCTTTCAGCCGGGATTCCAGCAAGAACGGCACGGCGTCTTGCAAGCCGACGGCGTGTTCCTCGCTGTCGGTGAAGGCAGCGATGCGGCGCCCTTGAACCAGCGGCGTGCCGTCCTCGGCCTTGGGGCCGACCAGTGCTGCGGGTCCATGGCAGACGGCAGCGACGACTTTGCCCGCGCGGTCAAACGCCTCGATCAGCGCGTGCAGGTCCGCATCATTCGGGTAATCGAACATCGTGCCGTGACCGCCCGGCAGGAACAACGCGTCGAACCCGGCGGGGTCGATATCGGTAAAGCGGGGCGTGGCGCCGACCTCGTCCTGCACCTCCTTGTCCTTGAGGTAGCGTTCGACCGAGGCGTCATTCTCGCCCTCTGGCGCGATGCTGCGCAGGTCGACGGGGATCGCACCGCCCCGGATCGAGGCCAGCGTCACCTGTGCGCCCGCGTCGGTGAAGGCGTAGAATGGCGTTGTCAGCTCTTCGAGCCAGAGGCCGGTCGCTTCGCCATTGTCCATCTGCGCGGCGGACGTGGCGATCATCAGGATGTTTGCATTGGTCATACGAGTGTCTCCTTGTGCTGTGGGGTTGACGCAAGAGGTAGACATTTCGTTCCATAATGAAACCAAAGCTGATTTACCCACATCTATAAATTTCCTTATGTCTATCCCATGAACCTGCAGACCCTCAGATCCTTTGTGGAAGTACACCGCCGTGGTTCCATCAGCGACGCGGCGCGGGGCCTTGGACTGACCCAACCAGCGGTGTCCCAACATGTCGCTGCGCTTGAGGCCCAGCTTGGGCGCCCCCTGTTCGTGCGGCGCGCGCGGGGCATGGCGCCGACGCCGCTGGCGGACGACCTGGCCCAACAGATCGGCGACGGCCTAGACCGGGCCGAGGCGGCGCTTGCCACGCTCAAGGCGCGCTCCACAAGTCTGACAGGAACGGTGCATATCGCGGGACCTGCGGAATTGATGGCCGAGTGGATGGCGCAGCCCCTGTCGGCCCTGTGGCAGGCCGGGTTGCAGATCAGGCTGCAATTCGGTGGGCGTGACGCGCTTTATGATATGCTGCGTGGGGGTCGGGTCGATCTGGCCTGTACTGCGTCCAAGCCTGCCGATCCCCAACTGGATGCGGCGCGGATCGGGTCCGAGCGTTTGTTGCTGGTGGCCGCCCCGGCGCTTGCCGCGCGACTGAACGATGCGGCAGATCTACAGACCGCGCTGCGGCAGGAGGGGTATGTGAGTTATGACAGCAACCTGCCCCTGATCCGAACGTGGTGTGCGGCCAATGGGATCGACCTGGGCCCCGTCATGCCTGTCGTGACCGCACCAGACATTCGCGCGTTGCGCGCCTATGCCGAGGCGGGCGCCGGTTGGTCCGTTATCCCGGACTATCTGTGCGTGCGCGCGCTGGACGAAAGGACGCTGGTTGAAGTTGCGGCTCCCGCGGAGACACCGGAGGCGTCGTTTTATCTGGTGTGGAACAAAAGCGCGCTCAGACACCCGCGTGTGGCGTTTGCACGGCAAACTCTTCTGGACGCTATGCAGGAGGGGTAGATCGAAGCGTGGCAGGGGCAGCAGGGTTCGAACCCGCGACCTACGGTTTTGGAGACCGTCGCTCTACCAGCTGAGCTATACCCCTTCACGCTGGACTGGATTACGCGCCAGTCCGGCGCTTTGCAAGGGCGAAATCAGGCGGCCGTGCGTGTCGCGCTGTAGCTTTCCGATTGCACGATGCCAGCATCGAACAGGTGCGCGATTTCGGTGTCTGTCAGTCGGGCGATGTCACCCAGCACTTCCTCGGTATGCGCGCCGAGAGACGGGGCCGCCTGTGCAGGCGACCGGTCTGCCGCGCCGAAGGTGGCCGGGTGGCGCGGCACCGGGTAGGTGCCCAAGCCCGGTTGGTGCAGGATGTCGAACATCGGGTTGTCCGAGCTGAGATCAGCATCGTCCGCCAACGCTTCGCGCACTGTGCGGAACTCGGACCATGTAAGGCCTGCCGCATCGAATTCGGTGCGGAATTCGCGCACGCGGCGTGCCGCGAACCATGGGCGCAGGATATCGGTGATCTCGGCCCGGCGGCGCCAGCGCTCGCCCTCGTCCGCGAGAGAAATTCCATAGCGCCGTTCCATCGCCTGCATGGCATTTTCGGTGCCGGTGGCCTTCACCAGCCCGCGCCATTGTCGGCCCGTCAATCCGATGACCATGATGCGGCGGCCGTCGGCGCAGACGAAATCCTGTCCGTAAGCGCCGTAAAGCGCATTGCCCGCCTTGGTCCGATCCGTCGGGTTCAGCGTGGCATCGCCCAGCATCCCGAGGTGCCCCATGGTGGCGGCGGCGACGTCCTTGAGCGCCAGTTCCACCTTTTGCCCTTCGCCCGTGCGCAGGCGGTGCCGCTCTGCCGTCAGCAGGGCGGACACACACATGTTGCCCGCGATCAGGTCCCATGCGGGCAAGGCGTGCGCCACCGGGTCACGCGACCCTTCGGGCCCTGTCATGTGCGGAATGCCAAGCGCCGGGTTGACCGTGTAGTCCACTTGCGGGCGGCCATGGCGGTCGCCCTTGAGCGTGACACTGACGATGTCGTCGCGCAGCGTGCAAAGTGTTTCATGGTCAAGCCAGCCCCGTGCCGGCAGGTTTGTCAGGAAGAGGCCCGCGTCGTCGCCGGGTGCAGCCACCAGTTGCTGCACAAGGGCCTGCCCCTCCGGATGGCGTGTATCGACAGCTACGGATTTCTTGCCCTTGTTCATACCGGCCCAGAACAGGCTTTGTCCCGAGGGTGCGAGCGGCCAGCGCCCGGCATCAAGCCCACCGCCAAGGCGGTCGATACGGATCACGTCAGCACCCATCTGGGCGAGGGTCATGCCAGCGAGCGGCACGGCGACAAAGGCGGCGTGTTCGACGACACGCATTCCGGTCAAAAGGGTCATTGAGTGCCTCCAAACATGGCTGTGGCTTGCATACCTTGGTGGCCATTTTGGCCGGTGAAGAGCGACAGGATGCCATCATCATCGGTGCTGCAGATTTCGACGGGCGTTCCAGCAAAGAGCGGATGCACCGCGCGGAAGTCGAAGAACAGGGGCGGCTGACCTGCCTTTTCGGTGGCGTGGCGCATCAGAAGGGCCGCTTGCAACGGGCCGTGCACGACGAGGCCGGGATATTTTTCGACCCGTTGTGCGTAGTCCAGATCGTAGTGGATTCGATGCGCATTGAACGTCACGGCTGAGTAGCGAAACAACAATGCCGGTGATGCGTCGAGCCGTTCGCTAACGTCCGATGGCATGGGACGTTTCTTGGGAGGTGTGAAGTGTTCGGGCATCGGGAGGTAGACGATGTCCTGACGTTCTTCGATGGCAAGGCCCTGCGGGCCGGTGATTGTGTGATCGAGCGTAACAAACGCCATGGGCCCGGTGTCGGTCGTCTTGGTATCGACGGACCGGACTGCGGTATGGCGTTGCAGCGTGTCGCCCACTTTGATCGGTGCGTGAAAGCTGAGCGCGCCACCTGCCCACATACGCCGCGGCAGACCAAGTGGGGGCAGCAGCGCGCCGGGAGCAGGATGTCCATCGGTGCCAAGATGTTCAACATGGCTCATGGGTGGAAAGGCGGCCCAGTGCCAAAGCGGCGGCAGGAGTGCGCCAGCATGAGGTGCCGCCTCGTTCGACCGTCCGATGGTGGCATGCAGCTTGGTAGCCATCGCGTCGTCGATACACCCCATGTCGGATGCGCATTTTCCGACCCACGCCGCTGTGTTGATCTGATCCATCAAATGTCCTCCCGTGCCAAGCAAATTGCGCGCCGAAAAGGAAAAAATCAATATATTTTAATGGCTTAGCGGGATACCATCGTATACCGTCCGGCTGACTTTGCAGGTGCAGCACGAAGAGAAGTCTTGGATTTCAGCCACTTTGGTCGCGCTTTCGCAGATGCAGAATGCACAGCAGATCGTGCCAAAAAGTTCGTCTTATGCGGGTTGATCGTCAGCTTTGCGGCACATGAGACCCGCCGGAACAGAGCAATCCGGCGCAGAATGATTCCGCGATCTTCCTCGTCGCTTGCGGAAACCAGGTTCGGCGCACTGCGTCGAGCAACACAGCTTCGACATCTTTGTATCGCCCTTCGGCCGCGTCGATGAACGCCACGTCATACAACGGACAACGCGCGTCCGGATCGAGGGCACGGGCCTTCCGCGCAGGCCCGCCGGATACATCGGCCTGATGCTGCGCAACATAGTTTGCGACGACCATGGCCCGGCGGTCGTTTTCCAGATCAAGGTTCGCCCTCGCCCGCCAGAGATGCGCATGTGCGGGTACTTGGCCCGTGTCGATCACCCTGTTCAGGCGCGCCAGCGCAGCACCGGTCGCCCCTTGATGGTACGGGGCAACGCCACCCGCATGGAGGGTCGAGGGATCCTCGTCGTCATATCGCAACGCCGGTTCAGGGAGTTTCCCGCCTTCTTTCGGGCGACCAGAGTCAGTAACGAACCAGGCTTTTTCACGACGGGCCCCCCTGGTGTTCGCGGGACATCGCGAGAGCAATGTCAATCAGCGTCAGGGGGCGGCCAGATGACGCGAGACCGGCAAAGGACCGGGCCACTGCACCTGTGTCGCGTGTATCGGCATTGGGCGCAGACGCACGCGCCAGTGCAGTTTCGCAGATTGCAATCAACTTGTCCGGCGGTTCGCTTTCCTCAAGACATGCAGGAGCCTCACCTTTCTGGCTGGCGGAGAGGATCGGAAAAAAGAGCCAATTGGCATAACGACATTCCGGCTGGCAGGGTGCCGACAAAAGGAGATTTCAAATATTCGCCCAGGTTTGACGCACCCTGGCAAGGATCTTCTGACAAAAAATGAAAAGGCCGCGCATTTGCGCGGCCCCTTACGTGTTTTGTCCGGGGCGGATCGGGATCCGCCTTGCGATTGGTACTCAGCTTGCCACCGTGGTGCTGCGGCTCTGCTCCCGTGACCTTTGCTGTGCAAAGGCACCGTCGCAGGGGCCGCCCACGGGTCGCGGCAAGCGCGACCGATTACTCAGTAATCTTGGACACCACGCCGGCGCCGACGGTGCGGCCGCCTTCGCGGATCGCGAAGCGCAGGCCGTTTTCCATCGCGATCGGCGCGATCAGCTCGACGCCGAACGACACGTTGTCGCCGGGCATCACCATCTCGGTGCCCTCGGCCAGCTGAACCGTGCCCGTCACATCCGTCGTGCGGAAGTAGAACTGCGGACGGTAGTTCGCGAAGAACGGCGTGTGACGGCCACCCTCTTCCTTGGTCAGGATATAGGCTTCGGCCTCGAACTTCGTGTGCGGCTTGACCGAACCGGGCTTGCACAGCACCTGGCCGCGCTCGACCGCTTCACGGTCGATCCCGCGCAAGAGCGCGCCGATGTTGTCGCCCGCTTCACCGCGGTCCAGCAGCTTGCGGAACATTTCAACGCCCGTGCAGGTCGTTTTCTGCGTGTCCTTGATGCCGACGATCTCGATCTCGTCGCCCACATTGATCACGCCACGTTCCACACGACCGGTCACAACCGTGCCGCGGCCGGAGATCGAGAACACGTCCTCGACCGGCATCAGGAAGGGCTGGTCCACCGCACGCTCGGGCGTCGGGATGAACTCGTCCACGGCCGCCATCAGCTTGCGGATCGCCTCTTCGCCGATCTCGGGGTTGTTGCCTTCCATCGCCGCCAGGGCCGAACCGGGGATGACCGGAATGTCGTCGCCGGGATACTCGTAGCTGTCCAGAAGCTCGCGGATTTCCATCTCGACCAGCTCCAGCAGCTCTTCGTCGTCGACCTGGTCCACCTTGTTCATGAACACGACCATGGTGGGGATGCCCACCTGGCGGCCCAGCAGGATGTGCTCGCGCGTTTGCGGCATCGGGCCGTCCGCGGCGTTCACGACCAGGATCGCGCCGTCCATCTGGGCGGCACCGGTGATCATGTTCTTGACGTAGTCGGCGTGGCCGGGGCAGTCGACATGGGCGTAGTGGCGGTTCTCGGTCTCGTATTCCACGTGCGCGGTCGAGATCGTGATCCCGCGCGCCTTCTCTTCGGGCGCGCCGTCAATCTGGTCATATGCCTGGAAATCACCGAAATACTTCGTGATCGCCGCCGTCAGCGTCGTCTTGCCGTGGTCAACATGCCCAATCGTGCCAATGTTAACGTGCGGCTTCGTACGTTCAAACTTTTCCTTTGCCATCTTGTCAGACGCCCTTTGTTGATCTGGGGACCGCGCCCCTTGCTTCACTTCGCGCGGCATGTATTGCGATTGAAAGGGAAAATCAAGCGCGGTTGGGCACAGTCCAAGGCGCAACTGACAGCAGCCTGAGAAGCCGAAGCACTGGTGCGATTGACCTACAGTGCGGCAGGCACTTCGGGGTTGGCATCAGCATCAATATCGGTGGGCGTGGCAACGGCTGTCGGGTCGGGTGTGAACCAGCCCTCTTCCCTGCTTTGGCGCACAAGGAAGCGTTCAACCGCCTTGGCGGCGTTCTGACTGAGTTCCTTGAGCTGTTCCTCTGCCGTCATGGTGTAGCCGGTGCCGATGATAGGCGCGGTGCCAAAGGTTTCGAGCACGGTGACCTGTTCGGGTTCGTCGTTCAGCTTGCCGCCCGCGGCGTCGTCCCAGACCGTGACGTTGAGGATCAGCGCCGATTTGGGCGCCAGCACGAGCGGGATGCCCGGTTGCGCCAGCACGTACCCTTCAACCGAGATGCCGAAATGGTAGCGGCTGGCCCCGTCATAGCGCCCGAACCGTTCGGCCATGGCCGACTTGACGGCGTCGGTCAGTTCCGCCTCGGTCGCCGGGCGGCTGAGCGGGCCGCGCTGCGCGTTTTCGGCCACGACGATATTGTGCACAAGCCGGAAATCACCCAGCGGCACGGGGGCCTCATCCAAATCGCGATTGCTGGCGCATGCCGACAGCGCGGCCATCATCACAAGGCCCAAGACCCAACGCATCATTCCTGCACTCTCCCCGTTCTTGTTGCCCCCCGATAGCGCAGGTGCGGCGTTGGCGCAATTGTCCGGTGCGGACGCGTCCCTATATGACGTAAGGAACGGAGGGAGACATGCCCGATACCGCCCTGCCCCGCCCGCTGCCCGTGCGCGTTCCGCTGGTCAACGAGGAATGGGGGATCTGGAAAAGCCTGCAAATGGCGCGCAGCAACGTGCTGCGCATCATTCCAGAGCTGTCGACGCGCCTGCCGATCGTGTCGGGCAAGACCGGCAAGCGGTGGCACATGGTCACCGATCCTGCGGGCATCAAGCGGATGGTGCTGGACAATCTGGACATCTATCCGAAATCCGTTGTGACCAAGAACCTGCTGAAGCCTGCCATTGGCGAGTCGATCTTTATCGCCGAGGGCGCCGATTGGCGCTGGCAGCGGCGCACGGCGGCCCCGGTGTTCACCCATCGCAACATGATGAACCTGGCGCCCATCATGACAGGTGCCGCTGAACGCTGTGCCGATCGGATCGCCGCCGCAGGACCGCGTGCCGTGAACCTGCTGGACGAGATGGTGAACACGACCTTTGACGTCATTGCCGACGTCACCTTTTCCGGTGGAGAGGCGTTCGACCGGTCTGGCGTGCACCGCGCCATCGAGGATTACATCTCTGAGGCGGGCAAGATTTCCCTCTTTGATATTCTGGGCGCGCCGGATTGGGTGCCGCGCCCGGGCCGGGTCGTGTCCGGTCAGGCGATGCGAGAAACAAAGGCCGTGGCCGACCGCGCCATCGAGGAGCGCGCGGCGCGGGGCCACGACGGCGTGCCTGATCTGCTGGACCTGCTGCTGGCGGGCGAAGATCCGAAATCCGGGCGCAAGATGACCACGGCCGAGCTGCGCGACAATCTGTTGACCTTTATCGTGGCGGGG
This sequence comes from Tateyamaria omphalii, assembly GCF_001969365.1. Taxonomy (NCBI): domain Bacteria; kingdom Pseudomonadati; phylum Pseudomonadota; class Alphaproteobacteria; order Rhodobacterales; family Roseobacteraceae; genus Tateyamaria; species Tateyamaria omphalii. The sequence continues at coordinate 2,725,754 of NZ_CP019312.1, forward strand.
CATGAGACGACCGCCCTGACGCTGGCCTGGTCGATGTATTTGCTGGCCTTTGATCCCGCCATCCAGGATCGGGCGCGGGCCGAGGCGCAGGCCGTTTTGCAGGGCCGTGCGGCGACCGGCGAGGATGTGGAACATCTGCCCTTTATCCGCTGCATCATTGACGAGGCGCTGCGCCTCTATCCACCTGCGGGGATGGTGTCGCGCACGGCGATGGAAGACGATGTGCTGTGCGGGCGTGAGATCCGAAAGGGCGACACGTGTATCATCCCGATCTATGCGCTGCACCGGTCTAAACTGCTGTGGGACGATCCGGATACCTTTGATCCCGACCGCTTTGCCGACCGAAAGTCGGTGGACCGATATGCCTATATGCCCTTCGGGGATGGCCCACGCATCTGCATCGGCGCGTCCTTTGCCCTGCAGGAGGCGGTCATCATCCTGGCCACGGTGATCAGCCGTTTCCGGTTCACACCCGTGCCCGGAAAGGAGCCAGAGCCGGTGATGATCCTGACCCTGCGCCCCGAGGGGGGCGTTTGGCTAACGGCAGAACCGGCCTAGTCCTCGCAGATTGCTTGCAGGGCGGCCCATTGGTCTTCTGTCAGGACCGGGGTCCATGTTTGCCCGTCTGGCACGGCGGCTTCCGCGCGGTCGATCCGGTCGGAGAGCGACGGGTGCGACAGGAAATGCGCGACGATCCCGTCTGATTCGCCGTGCTCATCCTTGAGCCGCTGGAACATATCGCCAAGGGCGGCGGGCGATATGCCGGCCTGTTCGAGGGCGGCGTGGGCAAAGGTATCCGCCGCCTCTTCGGCCCCTTGGGTGTAATTCGCGTCAATCAACCGTTCGGCGAGGAACAGGACCACAGCGCCACCCGCGAAGTCGCCGAAGAGGAGGCCCAGCACCCCGATGCTGCCTGCCGACCGCAGGGCGTGGCGGGTGGGGTCGCGGCTGACCACGTGGCCCAATTCGTGGGCAAAGACAGCGGCCACCTCCTCGGGCGTTTCGGCCGCGTCGATCAGGCCGCGGAAGAAGACGACATAGCCGCCGGGCAATGCGAAGGCGTTGATCATGCGGTGGTTGAGGACAAAGACCGAGATTTCGGTCCCTTCGGGCATGGCGGGAGCGAAAATGGCCGCCATGTCGTCCAGTGCGGCACGCCCTTCGTGCGCTTCGCAGATACGCAGGGGGCCGAGCGCGTCGTTGCCGAGTGCATCGCGGATCTGGTTGAACGTCGCCTCGCCCAATGCCCGTTCGGCGCGGGGCGGGATGAAGTTGGCCAGTTGATCGGCCATCAGCGGGATCAGCACGCCGATTTGCAGGGCAACGGCAGCGACAGCGCCCGTTGCCCACAGCGCCAATCGCCCGCGCCCTTCGGGCGGCGCTGCACGATGCAGGTTGGGCAGGGGTGGCAACGTGCCTGCATTGGGCACATAGAGCCGCGCAACCGGATCAGTGGTGAGCCGCAGGACGGTGTCGATCCCGGCGGGATGGTCCTCGACCGCGCGCACATCTGCGACGGGCCAATTGATGTCGGCGGCGTCCTCACGCGCAAGCACCAGATGGGCCCGATCAGAAGACGGCATCACGTAGACCGGCACCGGCGTCGGCGTGTCACCGTCGAAATAGGTTGCCTTGGTCATATCGCGGCCCCCAGATCAAGCGCTTCGGCAAAGCCTTCAGCCTCGGCAAACTCATCGCGGGCGACCTGGCTGATGTCGGTCAGCCCGTCATTTTCCGGCAGCGACAGGGTCGATGCCATATGGCGCATGAGCGGGAAGGTAACAAAGGTATTGTAGACCACCGACCACAGCAGAAACACGGCAAAATAGAGGATAACAGAGGCGGTGATGGACACCCATCTGGGGATGCCCGCAATCGCATCCGCGTCAATGCCACCGATCTGGTTCAAGATGTTGAAGCCCACGACCGGGATCATCAACAGCAGGATCAGCAGAATGCCGAAGACAAGGACCAGATAGGCGAGCGTTGTCCCGCCCGCATAAATGCCCGCAACGCGGGTGGTGCGCAGGTTCGAAGTGAAGGTGATGCCCGGGGAAGACTTGTGATTGGCCATCACCCGCCGCGCGCCAAAGATGTAGTGCACCACACCGAAATAGACCGCCCCGAAGAGCGGGATCAAAAGCCACATGCGCCAGACCGCCTGTGGCGGGGTCAAGCTCAGATTGCCATTTGACGGATCCCGGCTCTGATCACCGGTTTCGATTTCCATCCCGAATGCACCCTCCAGAAACCCGCGCACGAATAGATCAAGCACCGGGCCGACGGGCTGAAGCACCATGACCCACAGCGTCCAGAGGCCGCAGGCGACCAGCGCCGCAATCAAGGGCACGGCAGGGCGGTAGAGCATCGTCCAGCGCCCGCCCTGGGTCAGCTTGGCCGAGCCGAAAAAGGTCCGATCCGTCCGGTACTTTTCAAGATAGAATGTCATGCGCGGCCAGAGCAGCCCCAGCGTGCAGATCGTGATCAGCCAATGCACGCAGGCCCGCCAGGCATAGCCCCATGCCCCGGGCTCAAGGCCAAAGCGCACACCGCGCCAACGGGTGCGTCCCAGCACATAGCGCCGCGCACGGTAGCGGGCGTAGAACCACAGCGGGATCACACCGAGGAAGCTGAGGAAGTAGCCCGCGACGTTGCCGTCAAACAGCGAGAAACTGACGAACATCAGGATCAGGTTCACGACCCCGATGTAAAAGGTAAGGATCACCACAGCGATGAAAAACCCAAGCAGCTTCTCCCACGGGTCGCCCACATATTCCATCGGGTGCCCACCGGGGCGGATGGATGACCAGAAATAGCGGCGCAGGCGCGTCTTCATCCAGAAGCGGTAAAAGCCCAGCGTGAGGATCGACCAGAAGCCGGTTTTCAGGGCCAGCCAGAACACGGCGCCCCGGCGACCGACAAAACCAACCGGCAAAGCACCGTCAGGTGAATTTATTGTCCCTTGGGAAGCCGCGGGGGGCCATCCGCCCGGTGCCTGCGCGCCGTCCGCGCCACTCGGCAAGGTCGGTTTCGGTTCTTGTTCGTCCTGCGGGGTCGAGCCAGCTGAGCCCGTCTGCCAGGGTGAAGGTGGTTGCATCGCTCAGCCCCCCGTCCTTGTACTTTTGCAGACGCACACCTTTGCCCCGCGCCATTTCGGGCAATTCTTCCAGTCCAAAGACCAACACTTTGCGGTTTTCACCCACTACGGCGATACAGTCGCCGCCAGCAGGTTTGCACACCGCCATCTTCACATCGCCGCGCACGTTCAGCACCTGTTTGCCGGTGCGCGTCTGAGCGATCACCTCGTCCTCGGGTACGATAAAGCCGTCCCCCGCCGTCGATGCCACCAAAAGCTTACGACCCGGTTTATGGGTCAAAAGCGAATGGATCTGCACCTCGTTCGGCAAGTCTACCATCAGGCGCAGCGGTTCGCCCATACCGCGCCCGCCCGGCAGGTTCGATGCGGACAGCGTGTAAAACCGCCCGTTCGAGCCGACGACGATCAGCCGGTCGGTTGTTTCGGCGTGGAATATAAACCGGGGGCCGTCGCCGTCCTTGAACTTCAACTCACGGGTCAGGTCTATATGCCCCGTCATCGCGCGGATCCAACCCATCTGGCTGCACACCACCGTGATGGGCTCGCGGTCGATCATCGCCTCAAGCGGGACATCTTCGACCTCGCCCGCTTCGGCAAATGTCGTGCGACGCGCGCCGCCTTCGTAGTCCTTGCCAAACTTCTTTTTCGTCTCGCGCAACTGGTCCGCGATGGCCTCCCATTGCAGGTCTTCGCTGTCGAGTAGGTCTTCGAGCCCAGCGCGTTCTTCCATCAACTCGGATTGCTCGCGCAGCAGCTCCATCTCTTCCAAGCGGCGCAGGCTGCGCAGGCGCATGTTCAGGATCGCCTCGACCTGCACCTCAGACAGTTCCCCATCACCCGGACCGGGTGGTATGTAGTCCGCCTCGGTCATGGCGCGGGCGTGGTCCTTACCCCAATCCTCGCGCATCAGCGCGGCCTTGGGGTCGTCATCGTAGCGGATGATGTCGATCACGCGGTCGAGGTTGAGGAAGGCGACGATCAGCCCCTCAAGCACCTCCAACCTGTGGTCGATCTTTTCCATCCGGTGCTGGCTGCGCCGGATCAGCACCTCCCGGCGGAAATCAAGGAAGGCACGCAGCACTTCCTTCATCGAACAGACCTTGGGCGTGACGCCGTCGATCAGGACGTTCATGTTGAGGCTGAACCGCACCTCAAGGTCCGAGTTGCGGTAGAGCATGCCCATCAGCACGTCCGGGTCCACGTTCTTGGACCGGGGTTCAAGGATCAGGCGAATGTCGTCGGCGGACTCGTCCCGGACATCGCCAAGGATCGGCACCTTTTTGGTCTGGATGACCTCGGCCAGCTTTTCGATCAGCTTGGACTTCTGGACCTGATACGGGATTTCGGTCACGACAATCTGCCACTGGCCGCGGCCCAGATCCTCGACCTCGTAGCGGCAGCGCAGGCGGAAGCCGCCCTTGCCCGTGCGGTAGGCTTGCGCGATGGCCTCGGGCGGCTCGACGATGATGCCCCCTGTGGGGAAATCGGGGCCGGGCACGTAATTCAGCAGCGTGTCGTCGCGCGCATCGGGCGTCTTGATCAGATGCAGGCAGGCGTCGCACAGCTCGGCAATGTTGTGGGGCGGGATGTTGGTTGCCATGCCGACGGCGATGCCGCTTGAGCCATTGGCCAACAGGTTCGGAAACTGCGCGGGCAGCACAACCGGTTCCGTCAGCGTGCCATCGTAGTTTTCGCGGAAATCGACGGCGTTTTCGTTCAGCCCCTCCAGCAGCGCCTCGGCCACCGCCGTCATCCGCGCCTCGGTATAGCGGGAGGCGGCCGGGTTATCGCCGTCGATATTGCCGAAGTTCCCCTGCCCGTCCACCAGGGGGTAGCGCACGTTGAAGTCCTGCGCGAGCCGCGCCATCGCATCATAGATCGCCGCATCGCCATGCGGGTGATAGTTGCCCATCACGTCGCCCGAAATCTTGGCCGACTTCCGAAAACCACCGGTCGAGGACAGGCGCAATTCCCGCATCGCGAACAGGATGCGCCGGTGCACGGGTTTCAAACCGTCGCGCGCATCGGGCAGCGCGCGGTGCATGATCGTGGACAGGGCATAGGTCAGATACCGCTCCCCCAGCGCGCGGCGCAGCGGTTCGCTGAGGTCCATGTTGGGGGTGTCGGTCTGATCGGCCATAGATGGTGTGTAGCGGCCCCCTTCGTCAGGAACAAGCGGTCAGGTGAATGATCTGCCGTGTAGGAACCAACCGCGCGCGCATCGCGTTGCGCTCACACCACAGCGGCGTGCTGTGGGGAAAACTGACCGACATTTACCACTGTTTGGAATCGTTCGGTTTGGTATGGTCACCTTGCGTTATCGAGCTGCTTTTATAACGCATCGGGTACGTTCTGGGGGACACACGGTATGTGGCGCTTTATTATTGTGACGTTCGGGTTTCTGGCGTTCGCCTTTTACGAGATGAGCGGTGGTGCCGATTTCGACCCCGAGGCCACGCGGTTGGCGCGGGTCGAGGTGCCTGTAGCCGTGGACGCAGAGAAACTTGAACGTGTGGTAGATGCGGCCCCCGCCGCGCAACGGCTGCTGCCCGAGAATGTCACGCGCGTGTCCCTGAACCTCAACAGTGTCAACGACGTGCTGCGCCCGCAGCGCAACGTGCCCACAACCCCTGCGCGCCTATTGCCTGCCGCGGAAGAACCAGAGGCCACGGACGTCGCGCTGTCTGAAGAGGAACCCACCGTCATCCTGCCCAGCCTGATCGTGGACACGGCCGTTATCACGCCGGTCGATTTCAACGCCCCGGCAACGACAGAAGAGACCGTGCAAGAGGTGCGGGAAGTGTCCGCGCGCAACGTCAATGTCCGCGGCGGTCCCGGCACCAACTTTTCCGTCGTGAACAAGCTGACCCGTGGCGATGCGGTCGAAATCCTGCAAGACCCCGGCAATGGCTGGGTCAAGCTGCGCCCGGTCGGCGGCGGCACCGAGGGATGGATGGCAGACTTCCTTCTAAGCGAAGGCTGATTGCGCGACGCGCGCAGCGCGCTATTGTCCCGCTCGGATACGAGCAGGACAGGCAATGGCACAAAAATCCATACTCATCACCGGGTGTTCCTCGGGGATTGGCTATGCCGCGGCGCACGGCTTGCGTGCCGCCGGATGGCGCGTTTTTGCAGCCTGCCGCAAGGCCGAAGATTGCGCGCGCCTGCGGGCCGAGGGGTTCGACAGCCCGCGCATTGATTACGGCGATCCCGACACGATCCATGCCGGTCTGGCCGAAGTATTGACCGCCACGGGCGGCACACTGGACGCCGTGTTCAACAATGGCGCTTTCGGCATCCCCGGCGCGGTCGAGGATTTGCCGACGGACGCCTTGCGGGACATCTTCGAGGCGAATTTATTTGGCTGGCACACACTGACACGGGCGGTCATCCCTGTGATGCGCGCGCAAGGGCATGGCCGGATCGTGCAATGCTCATCCGTGCTGGGTTTTGTCACGATGCCTTGGCGCGGGGCGTATAATTCGACGAAATTCGCGCTTGAGGGGCTGACGCAGACCTTGCGGGTCGAGATGCGGGGCACGCCGATCCACGTCATTTCGGTCCAACCAGGGCCGATCACCAGCAAGATAAGACTTAATTCGATCCCGCATTTCGAGCGGTGGATCGACTGGGAAGGGTCGGTGCGTATTGATCAGTATCGCAAAAAGCTGCGCAAGCGTTTGTACGAAGACAGCGGACCGGATACGTTTGAGTTGCCCCCCGAGGCGGTCGTCAAAAAACTGCGCCACGCGCTTGAGGCGCCAAAGCCGCGCCCGGTCTACATGGTGACGACACCGACATATATCATGGCGGCCTTGCGCCGTATCTTGCCGGTACGTGCGCTCGATTGGGTGCTTTCGCGCGGGTGACCCAACGCCGCGTTCGCTTTTGGACATGCGCCGCCTACATCGTGGCAAGACAAGAAAAAGGGACAGTGAACCATGGGTTCTGACGCGTTATTCATCCTGATCGTTCTGGCCTGCCTGGCCGTGGTTGTCGTGCTGATGCTGGGCCTTGGCGGCTTTGCCAAGGGCTCGGGATGGGCCAAGACCAACTCGAACAAGTTGATGCGCTACCGGATTGGCGCGCAATTCGTGGCCGTCCTTTTGATCCTGGCCTATGTGGCACTGCGCGGAACGGGGAACTGAACATGGTCGTCCTGAACAAGATCTATACGAAAACGGGTGATGCGGGCGAAACCGCATTGGGCAACGGCGCACGGGTGGCCAAGCACGCGATGCGCGTGACGGCCTATGGCACGGCGGACGAATTGAACGCCTTTCTGGGCGTCGCGCGGCTGGAAGCGTCGGGCGATATTGATACGTCACTGAGCCGTATCCAGAACGACCTGTTCGATCTCGGCGCAGATCTGTGCCGTCCCGACATGGAAAAGGACGCAGACTCCGAATACCCGCCCTTGCGGATGACAGACGCGCAAGTGTCGCGGCTGGAAGCCGAGATTGACGCGATGAACGGTGATCTTGAGCCACTGCGCAGCTTCATACTGCCCGGCGGCTCTGCCCTGTCGGCGCATTTGCATGTGTGCCGCACCGTGGCACGCCGGGCCGAGCGGCTGTCGGTCGAACTGGCCACGATGGAGGCGGTGAACCCCGCCGCCGTGAAGTACCTCAACCGCCTGAGCGACTGGTTCTTTGTGGCGGCACGCATTGCCAACAACGGTGGCAAAGATGACGTGCTCTGGATACCGGGCGCAAACCGCGACTAGTCCTGCACCGGCTCCCACAACTCAATGGGTGTCCCTTCGGGATCGGTGAGATGCGCAAAGCGGCCGATCCCGGGCATATCTCCCACCATCTTGACGGTCACGCCCGCGTCTTCCAGCTGCGCGGCCATCTTGTCGAGGTGTTCGACCCGGAAATTCAGCATGAATGCCTTGTCCGCAGCGAAGTAGTCCGTGTCCGCAGCGAAGGGCGCGAAGACGGTAGGTCCACCCTGCGCCATCCAAGGTGTCTGGTCCGCAGCCGTCGGCACCAGATTGATACCCAGCATATCGCGGTACCACGACGCGAGCCCTTCGGGGTTTTCGGATCGAAAGAAGAAGCCTCCAAATCCTGTGACACATTCCATTTCGATCCCTCCGTCCGGCTTTCCAACAGTGTATCAAAGTTTCCGTTGGGGCGCATCGCTTTGAAAACGCGGCGTTCAAAGGCCGTGACGCGACGATTTTGTCCTGTTTCCGTAACGGCGACTTGGGTAAACCGAGCGGGATAAACTATTTCGGCTGTCGAAGCTGAGTCGTTATTTTGAGGAGAGGAACGCTCATGAAGGTGCTTGTGCCTGTCAAACGCGTGATCGACTACAACGTGAAGGTGCGCGTGAAAGCGGACGGTTCCGGGGTTGATCTCGCCAACGTGAAAATGTCGATGAACCCGTTTGACGAGATTGCCGTCGAACAAGCCATCCGCCTGAAAGAAGCGGGCCAGGCCGAGGAGGTCATTGCAGTCTCCATCGGTGTCAAACAGTCGCAGGAAACCCTGCGGACCGCTTTGGCGATGGGCGCCGACCGCGCGATCCTGGTGATTGCCGCCGACGACGTACACACCGATATCGAGCCGCTGACCGTTGCCAAGATCCTCGCCAAAGTGGTCGAGGAAGAGCAACCCGGCCTCGTGCTCTGCGGCAAGCAGGCCATTGACAACGACATGAACGCAACCGGTCAGATGCTGTCGGCCCTGCTGGGCTGGAGCCAGGCCACGTTCGCCTCCGAAGTCGAAGTGGCCGGCGACAAGGCCAAGGTCACGCGCGAAGTGGACGGTGGTCTGCAGACCATCGAGGTGAACATGCCGACCGTCATTTCGGTCGACCTGCGCCTGAACGAGCCGCGCTATGCGTCGCTGCCCAACATCATGAAAGCCAAGAAAAAGCCGCTGGACGAGAAAACAGCCGCTGACTACGGCGTCGAGACCGCACCGCGGCTGGAAATCGTGAGCACGGCAGAGCCCGAAACGCGCGCTGCTGGCATCAAGGTGGGCTCGGTCGAAGAGCTTGTGTCGAAACTCAAAGAAGCGGGGGCTGTGTAATGGCTGTTCTTCTTCTCGCAGAAATCAATGACGGTGAACTGAGCATGGACGCCACGGCCAAGGCCGTGACAGCCGCCAAGGCGCTGGGTGACGTGACCGTGCTGGCAACAGGCGCAACCTGCGCTGATGCCGCCGCAACCGCCGCCACCATCGACGGCGTGGCACGGGTGCTGTGCGCCGAGGATGCGCTGTATGGCAAGCGTCTGGCCGAGCCGGTCGCGGACCTTATCGTGTCTCTGGCCGGTGATTACGAACATATCGTCGCCCCCGCCACCACCGACGCGAAAAACATCATGCCCCGCGTTGCGGCCCTGCTGGACGCGATGGTGATCTCGGACGCAACGGCCGTGGTCGACGGCAACACATTCGAGCGTCCGATCTACGCGGGCAACGCGATCCAGACCGTGAAAACCGGTGATGGCAAGAAGGTCATCACCTTCCGCACGTCGACCTTTGACGCGGCAGGCACCGGCGGTTCGGCGTCGGTCGAAACCATCGGTGCGGCGTCGGACCCTGCCCTGTCTGCTTGGGTCGAGGACAAGGTGGCCGAAAGCGACCGTCCCGAGCTGACCTCGGCTGGCGTGGTTGTGTCCGGTGGGCGCGGCGTCGGCTCCGAAGACGACTTTGCGCTGATCGAAAAGCTGGCAGACAAGCTGGGCGCCGCCGTTGGCGCGTCGCGTGCCGCGGTCGACTCAGGCTATGCCCCGAACGATTGGCAGGTCGGTCAGACGGGCAAGGTCGTGGCACCAGACCTCTATGTCGCTGTCGGCATCTCGGGGGCGATCCAGCACCTCGCGGGCATGAAGGACTCCAAGGTCATCGTCGCGATCAACAAGGACGAGGAAGCGCCGATCTTCCAGGTTGCGGATTACGGGCTGGTCGCCGACCTGTTCGACGCCGTGCCAGAGATGATCGAAAAGCTGTAAGCAGCTTCAAATCCCGTGCAATCTGAACGCCCGCCGGTCATCCGGCGGGCGCTTCATGTCAAGGCGGGCACAAGCGATTGCGCGATTTCCTGATGCGCTGATGGGCCCAGCATCAGCCGCGCGGCAGGTGCGTCCAGTTCATTGAACACCATCCCTTCGGTCCCCGCCTTGATCGCATCATCCGAAATCACCGTTTCAACATAATCCGTCGCCAGTTCCGAAACTTTGTCGATCATCTCGCGCGAGACAAAGGCCGAGTCGGCCTCAGGATCTTGCGCAGATGCTTCCGGCGTTTGACGCGCCGCCCACAGCAGGACTGTCCGGCCCGAAATCTGGCTGAGCACGAGACGCATCCGCGCGATCCACGCCATTTGCAATTCTTCCACAACGGTCTCGAACCGCTCGGGAGAGATCAGTTGCAAGCGCGCCAACATGTGGTTGGTGAAGTTGAACTCGGCAAAGTCCACCTCGCGGTAGATGGCGCGCAACAGCGAAGACGCCTCGACAAAACGGTCATTGCGGCGCGGATGCACCCGGTAAAATCGATTCGACATGTTCCGCGGGCTGGTGATCTGAATCACCGTGGTCTGCGCCATGCCAGAAACCTCCCGCAGATACGGGTCGGTCGCAAAGACATCGACGCCGCCATTGAGCGAACCGAAATTCACGCATGTCACGCCCGTGGACCGTTCCACAAGCTCTGGAAACGGCGTTGCCACAAACTTGCCATAGGTGATCGACCCACCAAAGAACGCAACAAACGGCGCGTCCAAGGACCGGCGCGGCCCACGAAACAAAACCTTCGAATTGCCGTATCTGCACGGCAGGTAGTCAAGCCCGCCAGGACCTAACGATTCAATACTCATGAGACCCACTCTCACTATTTTTCCCACGTTCATCATCGCAGCGCCGAGTTGACGAAGCCCTAACGAAATCGGGCGTTAATGAGGCATTGCATCCCCTTGCCCCGGCACGCGGCTGACCCTAAGGTGCAGCGACGGGACACGAGGGCAGAGATGAACATCAAGACGGTCGGAATTGTGGGTGCTGGGCAGATGGGCAACGGCATCGCACATGTGATGTCACTCGCGGGTTACGATGTCATGCTGAATGACATCTCGGGCGACGCGCTGGCCGGTGCAATGGCCACGATTGACCGCAATCTCGAACGACAGGTCAGCCGCGAAAAGATCAGCGCCGATGACAAATCCGCAGCCCTCGCCCGCATCCACACAACGCAGACCCTTCCAGACCTCGGCCAGACCGATCTGGTGATCGAGGCGGCGACGGAGCGCGAAACGATAAAGCAGGCCATTTTCGAGGATCTCCTGCCGCATCTGCAACCGCATACGATCCTGACCTCGAACACCTCGTCGATCTCGATCACGCGCCTGGCCAGCCGCACGGACCGACCGGAAAAATTCATGGGCTTCCACTTCATGAACCCCGTGCCGGTGATGCAACTGGTCGAATTGATCCGCGGCATCGCGACCGACGCCGAAACATTTGACGCCTGCGCCGCAGTCGTCGAAAAACTGGGCAAGACAGCGGCCACGGCCGAGGATTTTCCGGCCTTCATCGTCAACCGCATCCTGATGCCCATGATCAACGAGGCGGTCTATACGCTCTACGAAGGCGTAGGGTCGGTCAAATCCATCGACTCGTCGATGCGTCTGGGCGCCAACCACCCGATGGGTCCGCTGGAACTGGCCGACTTCATCGGGCTGGACACGTGCCTGGCCATCATGAACGTGCTGCATGACGGGCTGGCAGACACCAAATACCGCCCTTGCCCGCTTCTGACCAAATATGTGGAGGCTGGCTGGTTGGGCCGCAAGTCGCAACGCGGCTTCTATGACTACCGGGGCGAAACGCCGGTTCCGACGCGGTAGCGTTTTCCGACACAGAAAACGGACCGGAATTTTGGTAAAATTCCGCGCCCCTCAGTCCTTGAGCGCCATGGTGTGATCCCGCAACCACGCCATGAAACCGCGCGGGTCATCCTTGAACCCTGTCACAAATTCCTGATCAAGCGGATCGCCGACAATGGGGCCCTGCGGCTTGTTGCAGGACCGCACGATCTCGTGCAGCAACAGGCCTTGCCGCAGCATCGGCGACACCTTGTCGGCGATGTGATAGGCGCGGCTGTTTGAACCGGGAAAGCGCATCGGCACGACCGTCGCGCCGGAACGGCGGATCAGCTGCGCGGTAAAGACGTTCCACTCTGCCTCGATCGCGGGGCCCCACCATGTCTCCGACGTGGCAACGACACCTGATGGAAACAGGGCCACCACACCCCCCTCTTTCAGATGCGCCATCGCCTTGGCGCGCATCTCGACCCCTTTGCGCTGCGCATCGGGATCATGGGGAAAGGGCACCGGGATCATGTAGCTGCCCGCCACCTCATCAATGGCCGTCAAAAGCGAACGGGTCAGGATCCGGTAATCAGGCCGCACACGTCCGATAAGGTCGGCAAAGATCATGCCATCGACCATCCCATGCGGGTGGTTTGCGACAACGATGACCGGCCCTTCCTTGGGAATGCGGTTCAGCTGTTCTTGCGGCGTGGTCAGATCAATGCCCATCACATCAAGGCAGGCGCGCCAGAACGCCTGTCCACCCGGTGCGCCCTGCCGCTCGAACTTGCGGATCAGGCGCAGGATGGTGAGCTTGCCGGTAAAGGCTTCCATCACGCGGATAAAGGTGGCCTTCCAAGGATCCTCGAAGGTCGACGCATAGGACAGGCTGCGCCGGTCATAGGTGTTGAACGACACCTTCTCGGGCTCAGGCTTTGCAACCTTCGTCATGTTGTGTGTGCTATCGACCAAGCGATCGTCACCTTCTATCGACATGTGGACCATGCCGGTCCGTTTGGCTCAGGTCTCTTCCCCGAACTTGTCGGCCACCAATGCGCTGAGCGCATCTGCCAACGGTTCGGCATCAGGGCCCGAAGTTTCAACGTCAATAAAACTTCCAATTGGCGCTGCCAACATTAAAAGGCCCATAATGCTGTCGCCTGATGCAGACATACCATCCTGGCTGACGGTCGCGCGGGCATCGAAGGCCTCGACCACTTCGACCAGTTTGGCGGACGCACGCGCGTGCAATCCCTTGATGTTCACGATTTCAAGTCTGCGGTGGGACATCTTCAGGTATCTGCGCCTATATTCTGGCTGTCGATATACTTCTTGCCTGCACTCAGGGCGGCCTGCACCGCGTCCGACACATGCAGCTTGCGGCTCTTGGCAAGCTTGATCAGCATCGGCAGGTTAGCTCCGTAAAGTATCCGGCGGTTCTGCGGCTTGCAAGCCAAGAGGCTCAGGTTCGACGGGGAACCGCCGAAAAGGTCGGTCACCACGACCACACCCTCGCCGGTATCGACGTCATCGGCGGCGGCGCAAATCTCGGTCTCCTTTGCCTTGCGGTCGTGATCCGCTTCGATGGCGATGGCACGCACGCCGGGCTGCGCACCCACGACATGCTCAATCGCGCGAAGGTACTCCCCCGCGAGCCCGCCATGTGCGACAATCACGATCCCGATCAAGCTGATGCCTCTTCGCGTTTGCGGCGATCCAGTTCCCGATGCCGAATAGACACTTGCCAGCCAGCCGCTGCAAGGGCTGCCGCGACGGTTTCCGCCATGGCAACCGACCTGTGTTGGCCGCCGGTGCAACCGAATGCAACCGATAGATGAGATTTTCCCTCGTCCAGAACCGCGGGCAACTGCCAGAGCAGCAAGTCACGCAATCGTGTTTCGAACTCTTGCGCGCGCGGATCGGAATAGATGTGGGTTTTGACCCCCGAATCCAAGCCGGTCTTTTGGCGCAGCGCCGGCTCCCAATAGGGGTTCTTCAGGAATCGGCAGTCAAATACCATGTCCACAGATCGCGGCAGACCGCGCTTGTAACTGAAGCTCTGGATCGACACCGCCAGCTGGGTTTGCTCACCCGGCGAGAACCAGTGCTCGACCTCGGCCCGCAACTGGTGGACATTCAGGTCGCTCGTGTCGATCAGCACATCTGCACGCTCCCGCACCGGCGCCAAAAGATCCTTCTCCCGCAGGATCCCCGCCTCGACCCGGTCGGCCTCCGCCAGCGGGTGACGGCGCCGCGTTTCGGAAAAGCGATTGAGCAATATGTCGGTCCGGCAGTCGAGATACAGAAGTTCGGGCATCACACCCGGCACCGCCGCAATCTGGCCCAACGCGTCATTGATTGCCGTGGCCGAAAAGTCGCGATTGCGCGGATCAAGGCCCAAGGCCACCGGCGCCTCGCGGTCTGGACTGTCAAGAAGCGACCGGATCAGGCGCATCGGCATGTTGTCGATCGCCTCGTATCCCAAATCCTCAAGCACCCGGATCGCGCTCGAACGCCCCGCACCCGATGGGCCGGTGACAAGTACAAGGCGGCGGGCAGCGGGCATCGCGGGTCTCACTCCGTGTCGCGTCGTCCGCCTTTCACGTATTGCATCACGGCAAAGGGCCAAGCCGGAGTGTCTACTTTGTGAATACACGGAAATATGTGATCCAAGATGGGCGTTTGGTGCAGCTCGGGCAAGCGCTTCGTCTCGACCACATCAAGGTCCACCACGAAGTGCAGCGGCGCCGTCACACTGTGGGCGTTCAGGATCCCGACGCCGCGTGCTTCGATCTGTCCTTTGATGGCCGCGGGGGCCGTCAGCACAATTCCATGGGTGGCGCGGGTCAACTCGGTCTGGTCGTCGGCGATCAGCGTGGCGCCCAATCCCATCAGCTGAAGCGCAAGGCTCGACTTGCCGCTGCCCGACGCGCCTCGGATCAAAACACCGCGCCCGTCCACGGCAACCGCACTCGCGTGCACACGCAACGCCGCTGTCATCGCAGGTTAGACCGGCAAACCAACGACAAAGCGCGCGCCCAAGGGTTCGGATGTAATGTCAGCATCGGTGGGGCGAATGTTCTCGGCCCAGATCACACCGCCATGCGCTTCGACGATCTGCTTGGAAATGGCGAGGCCAAGGCCCGAATTGTTGCCGAAATGCTCTTCCGGACGCTGCGAATAAAAGCGTTTGAAGATCTTGGTCAGCGCTTGATCGGGTATGCCGGGTCCGGTGTCCTCGACCACCACCAGCACGCGGTTTTCGCGCTTGCGCGCCCAGACCCGGATGGCGTCGCCGTCCTCGCAAAATGAAATCGCGTTGGTGATCAGGTTGACAAAGACCTGCGCAAGGCGCGCCTCCAGGCCCTGCACCTCGATCGGGTGTGCAGGCAGGTCCGTGATGAACTCAATGCCCTTGCTGCGGGCGTCTTCTCCCAGGTACTGACCCAGATTGCCCAGCATTTGCAGCAGGTTGAACGGCTCTTCCTCTTCCTTGACCAGTTCACTGTCAAGACGGGAGGCGTTCGAGATGTCGCTGACCAGACGGTCCAGGCGCCGGACGTCATGGTCGATCACATCCAGCAGCTTCTCGCGCTGGTCATCGCGTTTGATCATCCGCAAGGTGCCAACCGCAGAGCGCAGCGACGCGAGCGGGTTCTTGATCTCATGCGCCACATCCGCGGCGAATTGTTCGTTGCCGTCGATGCGGTTGTAGAGGGCCGCGATCATGCCGCGCAACGCACCGGACAGGCGGCCAATCTCGTCGGGGCGCGCCGTCAGATCGGGGATGCGGATGCGGCCCGGGTTCACCTTGCGCGCGTTCTTGTCTCGACCCAATTCGGCCGCTGCGGCAAGGTCAGCCAGCGGGTTCGCAATGGTCGAGGCCAGAACCAGGCTCAGGCCGATGGACACCAGTGTCGCGATGACGAACATTTGCAGCACCCGTTCCCGTTCACCGCGCACAAGGGCGTCGATTTCTCCCGACGCGCTGGTCAATGCGATCACGCCCACGGCCGCGCCGTCATGCTGGATTGGCGTTACAACACTGAACATTGCGCCGCCGGCGACGGCGAGGCTTTCGCTGATCTGCGTGTCTCCGGCCAGGCTGCGCGCCACAAGAGGCCGCAACTGATTCTCGATCGGTTCGGGCGGTGCTGCTTCGGTGCCTGAAAACGGGCGGGAGATCTGGTGCCACAGCCAGCCCAGGCCATCGGTCAGGACCGCAGCGTTTTCCGTCCCGTTGACCTGTCGCGGCAGCGGCGCAAGGGTGCCCTCACTTTGCGCGACAAGCACTTCAGCGGGATCAAAGACATACACCTCGTGGCCCGCGCGAAGGTCAAGCGCGGCAAGCGTTTCCGGCACATTGGCACCGTCACCTGTCACCAGGCTCACCGGCGCGCCGGTCGGCAGCTGGGCCTCGATCACGTCAGCGACCAGCTCGGCCTGCGCGACCAGCGCGGACAGACGCTGCACCGCGAGGCTCTCGCGGGTTGAGTTCAGGTACAGGATGCCTGCCACCAGAACATTCAGCGCGATCAGGTTGAACGTGATGATCTTGCGCGCAAGCGGTGACGCACGCAACGACATCAGGCCGCGCCGCGCACGCCCGTCGCGCAACTCGGTCGCGGCGGATGTTTCCGGTGCGACCCAGTCTTCCCCAAGGACGATATCACCGTCACGGGAGGGAGGTGTGCTCGTGTCTCGCACTGCTGTCCTCTCGGCCTGCGCCCGTTCTGGGCGCGCTACGCCTTGTTATTCTTCGTTGTAACGATAGCCGATGCCATAGAGCGTCTCAATCGCCGAGAATTCATTGTCCGCGCTGCGCATCTTCTTGCGCAGGCGCTTGATGTGACTGTCGATCGTCCGATCATCAACATAGACCTGATCGTCATATGCGACGTCCATCAACTGGTCGCGGGATTTCACGAAACCGGGGCGTTGGGCCAATGCCTGCAACAGCAGGAATTCCGTCACCGTCAGCGACACGTCGTTGCCCTTCCAACTGACCGCGTGACGTAGCGGATCCATCCGCAGCTCCCCGCGCTCCATCACCTTGGTCTCCTCGGTGTCGCCGACAACGTCGCCTGCCACCGCATCCTGGCGGCGCAGCAGCGCGCGGATGCGTTCGACCAACAGACGCTGGGAAAACGGCTTCTTGACATAGTCGTCGGCCCCCATGCGCAGGCCCAGCACTTCGTCAATCTCGTCGTCTTTCGACGTCAGGAAGATCACCGGCATCGTCGTCTTCTGCCGCAGGCGCTGCAACAGATCCATGCCGTCCATGCGCGGCATCTTGATGTCCAGCACCGCCATGTCCGGCAAGCGCTTGTTAAACGCGTCAAGCGCAGCTTGACCGTCGTTATATGTTTCTACCTCGAACCCTTCAGCCTCGAGCGTCATGGAGACGGACGTCAGGATATTCCTGTCGTCATCCACCAATGCAATCTTTGACATTGCCTGTTTCCTTATACTGCTCGTACCATTTGTTTTTTCTGCCATTGTTTCGGTTTTGACGTTGCGAATCAATCCATAAGTGCGAATCGGTGGGTAAATCCGCTGCAAGACTGCCCAGAAAGTGGTTAGGAATGGCTAAATTGCCGCACATTCCCGCCGACAGTGCACAGCGTGGAAACACTGTTTGCGCAACCGGTCGCGATGGTGGCGCTAACCTTGGACACAGCCCTATTCACCTTATGAATCCGCGTGTTAAGACGCCGGAATACAGCGGCGTAATGTCGTTTCGTGGCCTTTGGGCCGTACTCTGACCATCACCGCCGCATGGCGACATCAGGAGAGTTCACATGACATTTGGACGGGTAAACCCGCAGTTCCGCCTCGAAGATCAAGGGATCAATGGGCTGGGCGATGTCTATTACAACCTGATCGAACCCGCCCTGATCGAACGCGCGCTCGAACGGAACGAAGGCACGCTTGGCAAGGGCGGCACATTCCTTGTCACCACCGGCAAGTTCACGGGCCGTTCGCCCAAGGACAAGCACGTGGTGAAAACCGACAGCGTCGCGGACAGCATCTGGTGGGACAACAACGCCGCCATGTCGCCCGAAGGCTTCGATGCGCTGTACCAGGATATGCTCGAACACATGAAGGGCCGCGAGTATTTCGTTCAGGACCTGACGGGCGGGGCCGACCCCAGCTACTCCATCAACGTGCGCATGGTGACCGAGCTGGCATGGCATGGCCTCTTCATCCGCCACATGCTGCGCCGTCCCGATGCCGAGGATTTGCAGGACTTCATCGCCGACTTCACTGTCATCAACTGCCCGTCCTTCCAGGCCAACCCAGAGCGTCACAATTGCCGCTCCGAAACCGTCATCGCGATGAACTTCGACCGCAAGATGATCCTGATCGGCGGCACGGAATACGCGGGCGAGAACAAGAAGTCGGTGTTCACCCTGCTGAACTACCTCCTTCCCGAACGCGGCGTGATGCCAATGCACTGCTCGGCCAACCACGCGCAGGGCAACCCGGTTGACACCGCCATCTTCTTTGGCCTGTCGGGAACGGGCAAGACGACGCTGTCCGCCGATCCCGGCCGCGTGCTCATCGGCGATGACGAACACGGCTGGTCCGGCCGCGGCACTTTCAACTTCGAAGGCGGCTGCTATGCCAAGACCATCAATCTGAGCGAAGAGGCAGAGCCGGAAATCTACGCCACGACCGAAAAGTTCGGCACGGTGATCGAAAACATGGTGTTCGACCCCGACACCAAGGATCTGGACTTCGAAGATGACAGCCTGACGGCCAACATGCGCTGTGCCTACCCGCTGCACTATATCTCCAATGCGTCATCCTCGGCGCTGGGTGGTCATCCCAAGAACATCATCATGCTGACCTGTGACGCGTTTGGCGTCTTGCCGCCCATTGCGCGGCTGACACCCGCACAGGCCATGTACCACTTCCTGTCCGGCTTCACCTCCAAGGTGGCAGGCACCGAGCGCGGCGTGACCGAGCCCGAGCCCACATTCTCCACCTGCTTCGGCGCACCCTTCATGCCGCGTCGGCCAGAAACATATGGCAAGCTGCTGCAGGAAAAGATCGCCAAGCATGGCGCGACCTGCTGGCTGGTGAACACCGGTTGGACGGGCGGCGCATACGGCACCGGCAGCCGCATGCCGATTCGCGCCACGCGGGCACTGCTGACGGCAGGACTGGACGGGACATTGGCCAAGGGGGAATTCCGCAAGGATCCGAACTTTGGCTTCGATGTGCCTGTGTCTGTGCCGGGCGTGGCCGACATCCTGCTCGACCCGCGGCGCACATGGGACGACGCGGCCGCCTATGACCGCCAGGCGGCCAAGCTGGTCGACATGTTCTCGAACAATTTCGAGCAGTACCTGCCCTATATTGATGACGACGTAAAAGCCGCCGCCATCAGCTAAGGACGCTCCCGGGGCCTTACGCGGCCTCGGGCACCACATCCGACAGCGGAATATCAAGCAGGTATTCCAGATCCTCGCGGCTGTTGTAGGCAAGGAACGTGTCGATCGGGGCGTCACGCCCCTCGACCACCCATTTCAGGACACTGGGTTCCAGGTGCAGGTATCCGATCCGGGCCGCGAACCCCTTGTACGCCACGACGTTCAGAATGAACCCGTAGATCCAGTCCGGGTCCCAGCGCTGCATCATCTCGAGCATACCTGTACGCCCAAGTACGGGCGCAAGTCCGACACCGCGATACTTGCCCCGCTCCGGCGCGACCCAGAACTCGCCGTGATACGCAGCCATGCCGTTGATCTTGTGCGTGCCCGGCGTCGCGCGAAAGCGTGACCGGGCCAGATCAACGCCCTTGAGCGGCGGTGGAAACGCCCTGAACTGCCGCAGCAGATAACCACTCAGTGGGCGCGCAGACAGTCGCACACGTTTGGCCGCCTGCGTATGGATCAACTCTCCGTCCTCACTGCGGCCAATCAACCAGAACGCGTTGGACCGGTTCAGACCGTGCAGGTCGGGATCGAAGGGCGCGCCCAGCTTCTGCATGGGGCGTTCTTCGGCAACGATGTCGCGATACTCTTCAAAGTCCGTTCCAATGGTCAGAGTAATCCCCTGTGATACCAAGATATTGCGGCTGGTCGCGATAAATGGCGCCGCATTGCCGGGGAACTGAATGGTCATAACTATCTCTCCTCTGACGCATTGCGTCAAAGTTAAGACAGATTCGTGGAAAATACCCGTAAAACTCGCTGAATAAGTGTAAGTTCGTTAAGGTGGCGGTTTTGCGAGGTTTTCGAATGTTGCATGTGCCGGGTCAAAATCCGGTGGTTCGATTTCCGCAAGATCGGCCCGCTGCGCCTCGTCCAGAGCAGCGATCTTCACGTTCACGGTGGGCACAACCAGGGTCGTTACAGCAGATGACCGATCAGGAAAAAATCCAGCCATCATAAGGCGTTGGTAGGCCATCGTGACCGGTCCGGCATCGTTCCGGCCGGGCATGCGGGTGAACACGTGGTCCAGTCGGGCCATCTGCGTTGTCTGAATATCGAGAAAGGACTGATCGAGCATTCGTCCGAATTCCTCACCCGCAGGCAAGCGCGCAATGGGACGACCAATACTTGAGCGTGCGTAATCCTGTCCAAACCAATTCACGTATGCCGAGCGTTGGCCGAATTCGACGCAGATCCAGCCCGAATCAGAATTGCGGTACACCATCAGGTAGGGACGGACATGCGCCAGCGCCGGATTTTCGATCTCACCGGCGCCCATGACCCACGCGCGATACGTCTCGCGCAGCAAGATCGACTCGTCATGCCAGATGTCCCCGATGGGTTGTTGTTGCTGATAAAAGACCCAGTCACCGGCCTTGGCCTGCAAATATTGCAGCGCGCTGCGCACTCCGGTCTGCCCCTTGGACCACGCGCGTGCATGCATCAGAAGTTCGCGCGCTTCAGGCAGCGCCGCCTCTCCCGCCTCGGTCAGTTCATACCGGCGGTCCCGCGTCCGAAACAGCTCTTCCCCACGCAATTCCTCGAGTTGCGAAATATGGCGCCGCACCGTCTGCCGCGTGCTGTTCAGTTCCGCCACCGCATGGGACAGGTTCAACGTCTGCGCCAGCGTCGTGAACGAGCGGATCATCTCGAACAGCAGCGGTTGATTGGCGTCGGTCAAGTTGCGCGTCGGGGCATTCACAGGCAAACCCAATGTATGATGAGCAATACATCTACGTTAAATGAATCATACATTAATGCAACATTTACGTGTGGTATTGGGTGCAAAACTAGCCAATTGAACCTGTGCGTGTACTCGGCGATGACTGTCTCCAGATAAACCGGAGGTAATTAGTTGTGTCACACCCAGTAGATGTTCACGTCGGCAAGCGCCTGAAACAAATCCGCACCCTGCGTCGGATGTCACAAACCGATGTTGCAAAACGTTTGGACCTGTCCTTTCAGCAGATCCAGAAATACGAAATCGGGTCGAACAGAATCGCGGCAAGCCGCCTGTTTGAACTGTCGCGTATCCTCGACGTGCCCACGTCCTATTTCTTTGAGGGTCTGGCCGAGCAGGATCCAGCCCCCCGCAACGATCGGGGCCTCGATATTGTGAACGCGCTCGCCACGATCGAAGACGAGAGAATCAAGTCGCGGATCGTGACCTTCATCGAAGACGTGTCGGGCCTGACAGTCGCACGCAGGGCCTCCTGAGGGCGGTATTTCACGAAATACCCCTGCGGTGTATGACGTCCGGCTGCACCACGGGCCCAAAAGAATAGTAGTCGTACGAGTGACACCGCGCCCAACTTGGGCGCGGTTTTATTTTGTGCAATACTCTTCCCATGCCACATCCATGCTGCACTGCAGTATAATGCCACGCAAGAAACGAACAAATGGCCGCACCAAAATGAATGTTTGTTGCGCTGCACCTGCGAACTAGGTAAGCCGAGACCGAGTTGAAAATGAGGAGCCAAGCCATGGCACATGACGGACAGGATATTGGGGCGGTCACGCCCATTTTACTGGATGACCTGCTTGGTCTGACACGTGCGGCGCTGAAGCCAGTCCAGGACATTACCGAACTCGCCCGCACCCGTCTGCGGGCTGAACTCAGTGTGGATGGTCGCGTGTCCGGCGCCCTTGTGGAAGAGAATCAGACCGCCGCCCACGGTCTCGCGTGGCTCGCCACCTACACCGAATCGCTGCGCCAGATGCAGAAATGGGCCGAAGCGCTCGAATCGCAGTCCAAGTTTGGCGAGGTCGAAGCCCTGATTCACCAGATCGCGTTCGGTGAATACCTCTGGCAAATCTATGGCGGCATCCAGATGAACCAGGGCGAAGTGCTGCGCCTGCAGGATCTGGGCCTGTCCCAGGACGACATGCGCGGCATGATGGACCCCGCGGTCATGACACTGACCCAGGGCGGCAACACCCAAGCCGCCCGCGTGCGCCTTGTCGAGCTGATGCAGGAACGCAGCGCCGAGATCACGGTGGGCGCGTCCGGTCTCGACGAAGAGCTCGAGATGATCCGCGAGCAGTTCCGCCGCTACGCCGTGGACAAGGTCGAACCCTTCGCCCACGATTGGCACCTCAAGGACGAGCTGATCCCCATGGAGGTGATCGACGAGCTGGCCGAGATGGGCGTTTTCGGCCTGACCATCCCCGAAGAATACGGCGGCTTCGGTCTGTCCAAGGCCTCCATGTGCGTGGTGTCCGAAGAGCTGTCGCGCGGCTATATCGGTGTCGGCTCGCTCGGCACCCGGTCCGAGATTGCCGCCGAACTGATCATCGCCGGCGGCACGGAAGAGCAAAAGCAAAAGTGGCTGCCGCAACTGGCCAGCGCCGAAACGCTGCCCACAGCCGTGTTCACGGAACCCAATACCGGCTCGGACCTCGGCGCCCTGCGCACCCGCGCGGTCAAGGACGACAATGGCGACTACAAGGTCACGGGCAACAAAACCTGGATCACCCACGCCACGCGCACGCAGGTGATGACGCTGCTGGCCCGCACCGATCCCAACACGACAGACTACAAGGGCCTGTCGATGTTCCTCGCTGAAAAGACGCCCGGCACCGACGAAAACCCGTTCCCAACCGACGGCATGACCGGCGGCGAGATCGAAGTGCTGGGCTACCGCGGCATGAAAGAATACGAGCTGGGCTTCGACAACTTCCACGTGAAGGGTGAGAACCTGCTCGGCGGCGAAGAGGGCAAAGGCTTCAAGCAGCTGATGGAGACCTTCGAATCGGCCCGCATCCAGACCGCAGCCCGCGCCATCGGTGTGGCGCAATCCGCGCTCGACATCTCGATGCAATACGCACAGGACCGCAAGCAGTTCGGCAAATCCCTGATCGACTTCCCCCGCGTCGCCAACAAACTGGCGATGATGGCGGTCGAGATCATGGTGGCACGCCAGCTCACCTATTTCTCCGCCTTCGAAAAGGACGAAGGCCGGCGCTGCGACGTGGAGGCGGGCATGGCCAAGCTGCTCGGCGCCCGCGTGGCGTGGGCGGCTGCCGACAACGGGTTGCAAATCCACGGCGGCAACGGCTTTGCCTTGGAATACAAAATCTCCCGCGTGCTCTGTGACGCCCGTATTCTCAACATCTTCGAAGGTGCGGCCGAAATTCAGGCCCAGGTCATCGCCCGCCGCATCCTCGGCTGACACACACCCGTAAGGCGGGTTTTCAACCCGCCATACCCTCTGTGATCAGCAACACTGTAGGCCGGGCTTCTGCCCGGCCTCGTCGTTTCTACGGCACACACATCCCATTAACCCACCCTTAACCTTCACCACCGCACGCTCCGTTAACCCCGGTTTCGGTGCATCAGCGGTGCACGGTCGGTGCACACATGGTGCACAGGTTGTGCATCGCCGTTTTCCCAACAAACACGGGCGTTAACCCGCATATCCGACCCTCCCGCGTAAAACGCGGGTTAACTGTTGCGCGTACGGTGCCTCCTCCGCCATTCTGACCCAATGCTCACCTTCGCCGCCGCCGTCTTCTTCCTGATCATTACCCCCGGCCCCGGCGTCCTTTCGGCGGCAGGCGTCGGCGCCGCCTTCGGCATGCGGTCGGGCCTGCGCTACGTGCTGGGTCTCCTCATCGGCAACAACCTCGTGATCCTCGCGGTGATCAGCGGCCTCGCCGCCCTGATCCTCGCAAGTCCGGCCCTGCGGACATTCCTGTTCGTTCTGTCCACCGGCTACCTGCTCTACCTCGCGGCGCGCATCGCATTTGCCGGGTCAAAACTGGCCTTCGCCCCGGCAGAGACCGAGCCCGGCGTGATCAACGGCATCCTGCTTCAGCCAATCAATCCAAAGGCTTACGCCGTCAACACGGCGCTCTTTTCCGGCTTCGCACTGATGCCTGACGCGCTTGTGGCCGAGGCCGCCTGGAAGCTCCTGATCGTCAACGCGATCTGGCTACCGATCCACGTGCTGTGGGTTTGGTTCGGGGTGCAACTCAAGGCGCTCGACCTCGCCCCGCATCGCCAGCGGCGGATCAATTATGCCATGGCCGCATCCATGCTTCTGGTGGTCGCGCTGGCGGTGGCCTCCGGGATCTAGAACCGCCCACATGCCGGCCGAACAGCATGCAAGATAAGCAAATTTTTTCGCACCATGTGCGGCAAAACGCTCATACCGGAAGTTGTAGCCGCTTTCGCTTGCACCCCTGCATACCCGAGCGTATCGCACGAACATGGCCAAAGCACCCCTTTCCCCCGCCGCCTGGATCGACGCCGGGCTTGAACAGCTCACCGCCCAAGGGCCACTTGCGCTCAGGGCCGAGCCATTGTCACGACACCTGAAGACCTCCAAAGGGTCTTTTTACTGGCATTTCAAGGACGTACCAGCATTCCAGAAGGCATTGCTCGCCGAATGGAAAAGCCGCGCCTTGGCAACGCTTGCCGACGACAGCGCACAGAATGGAACGCCCACGGACAAGATGATCCGCTTCGGACAAAGCGTACAGGAAGACAGCCCCGGTCCCGCCCTGCGCGCCTGGGCGCAGCAGGACAAAGCCGTCGCCAAGGCGCTGGCAGAGGTCGATACGGCCCGCCTCAAGCGTCTCACGGATCTGATGTCCAGCATCGGTGTCACGAACGAGGATTTCGCACGCTCCGCCTATGGCTCGCTTGTCGGGCTGAAGCAGATGCGCACCGACGATGGTGAAGCGCTCGTCGCCTTTGCGGCACTCGTAGATCTGGTGATGGCCCTGAAATGATCCGCGCTGCGGCGCTGACGCTGCTTGCGTCCATCCCCGCCTGCCAGGCAGACGAGACGGTCGCACGCTACGGCGCCGCAGATCGGCTGTGGGAGCTGCAAACCCTGAACGGCTCCGCACTGCCTGGGCCCACGACGCTCGAATTTCAGCCGGGCGGCCCGGTGTCGGGTCAGGCGCCCTGCAACAGCTTCAGCGCAACCAACACGGTGCCGTATCCATGGTTCCAACTCAGCCCGATCCTGGCCACGCGCACAGCCTGCGCGGACCTTGATGCGGAAACGGCATATCTCGACGCACTCGCGCGCATGACCCAGTCCGAAGTGCGCGAGGGCACGCTCTTTCTGCGCAATGATGACGGCGACGAAATGGTGTTCACAACGTCCGACTGAACGCATCGACAAAACGCGCGCGCGCTTCCGGCAATGGCCGCGACCCCAGATCAGGGGCAAGGTGGTGCGCCAGAAAATACCCGGTCGTCTCCAACCCCTGTGCAATCTCGCGATCCGGCGCGTCCCCCTCGCGGCGCAGCACTGCCGGCAGGGGCAGCAGCCGGTCCGCCCAGATGCCAGCACCCGCCTCGGATACGGCCCGCCCCGTCTTGGGCGACACATAGGCCAGGCCGTCCGTCGCCCCCGTCGCCGCACAGGCCGACAGATCAAGGCCAAAGCCCATCTCCTCAAGCAGCGCCAATTCCCATTGCAAATAGGCCAACGGCCATACGGCGTCCTGCCCCAGCAGATCCAGCAGCGCTTCGGTCCGACGGTACAGCGGTCCATACGCTTCGCGCTCCGGCAGGCAAAATCCCAACAAGCCGGTGACGGCATTCAACCCCGCCAGCGCCAACCGATTGCCCATGACCAATGCGGCACGGCTGCGCACAGGCTCTACGGCAAATGTCCCGATATGATCCTCAAGCCGCGCACGCCACGCCACATCCAACTGCGCCCCAGGCTGCAGGATGGGCGCGATCTTGCGGCTGGTCCCGCCCCGCACGACACCGGCATGGCGCCCCTTTTCCTCGGTAAACACATCAATGATCGCGCTGGTCTCTCCATGGCGCCGCACGCTCAGCAATATGCCCGTGCCGCGCCACTCCATCTCAGGCCAGACCCTCTTGATCCAGAAGGTGCCGCCCGGCCCGGTCCTCCACCTCGATCACCCACAGATCGGGATCAAACCCGCGCTGCCGGGCCACGGCGGCGTCCACATCCGGTTCCGGCCCGGACGCCAACTCGGCCCAGACCCGCGTGTCGGTCATCAGATCAAAAGACCGCTGGTACAGAACAGCCTGTCCATCCAGCGTGTTCAGCTTGACCAAAACCGCCCCGCCCGTGTCATCCCCATGGGACACGACAAACCCCGGGATGTCGGCAAAGCGCAGGCGCGCCAGATACGCGTCCACCCAGAACCGGGATGTCAAACGGGGCGACACGCACGCTCCTTCACTTTGCCAGATAAACCGCCCCCGGAGGGCCGATCAGCAAAACGCTCAGGCATTTCCATCTTTGAAATCCAGACCCATCTGGTCATAGCGTTCCGCCTCTTCCAGCCACTTCTCGCGCACCTTCACCTGCAGGAACAGATGCACCTTGCGGCCCAGAAACTCCGCCAGTTCCTCGCGTGCGGCCTTGCTCACCGCCTTGATGGTCTCGCCCTTGTGACCCAGGACGATTCCCTTGTGCCCATCGCGGCTGACATAGATGATCTGGTCCACCTTCGCCGATCCATCCTTGCGCTCTTCCCAGGCTTCCGTCTCAACGGTCAGCTGATAGGGCAGCTCCTGATGCAGGCGCAGGGTCAGCTTCTCGCGGGTCATCTCGGCGGCGATCATGCGCATGGGCAGATCGGCAATCTGATCCTCGGGATACAGCCATGGGCTTTCAGGCACCTGCTCCGCCAACCACTTCCGAAGGGTCTCGACCCCATGGCCCTTCTCGGCAGAAATCATAAAGGTTTCGACAAACTCGAACCGTTCGTTCAGGTCCTTGGTCAGACCCAGCAGAACGGGCGCCTCGACCCGGTCAATCTTGTTGATGGCCAGCGCCACGGTGCGGCCCTTTCCGATCTCAGCGAGCTGGGTCAGAATGCGCTCAACCCCAGCGGTCACACCGCGATGCGCCTCGATCATCAGCACGATGACATCCGCATCCGCCGCCCCGCCCCAGGCAGCGGCGACCATCGCACGGTCCAGACGGCGACGCGGCTGGAACAGCCCCGGCGTGTCGACAAAGACCAGCTGGCTGTCGCCCTCCATCGCCACGCCGCGAATGCGGGCACGGGTGGTCTGCACCTTGTGGGTCACAATGCTGACCTTGGCGCCCACCATGGTGTTCAGCAACGTGGACTTGCCCGCATTGGGCTCTCCGATCAGGGCGACGAAACCCGCACGCGTGGTCATGCCGACCCCTCCAATTCCTGTAGCAGCGCTTGGGCCGCAGCCTGCTGCGCCTCACGCTTTGACCCGGCGGTGGCGGTCGCCTCCGCGCCCGTGGACAGGCGGGCGGCGATGGTGAACACCGGCTGATGATCCGGCCCCGACCGGGCAGTTTCCACATATTGCGGCGGGGTCAGG
Organism: Tateyamaria omphalii; assembly: GCF_001969365.1. Taxonomy (NCBI): domain Bacteria; kingdom Pseudomonadati; phylum Pseudomonadota; class Alphaproteobacteria; order Rhodobacterales; family Roseobacteraceae; genus Tateyamaria; species Tateyamaria omphalii. The sequence goes on from NZ_CP019312.1 coordinate 2,753,424, forward strand.
CCCCGCGCCTGCGCCCATTCCTGCAACGCCGTCTTGGCGTCGCGCGCATCCGCATCGACGCGCGCGATGCGCTCACCCCATAGGCGCAGAATCAGCGCCTTGGCCGCCTCAAACCCGGCATCCAGATAGACGGCTGCGATCACCGCCTCGACCGCATCACCCAGCAACGCCTGCTTGCGCCGCCCACCTGACAGCATCTCGGACCGACCCAGGCGCAGCACATCGCCAAGTGCGATGTCGCGGGCCACCTCGGCGCAGGTCTCCTTGCGGACCAGTGCGTTGAAGCGCGGGGCCAGCGTCCCTTCGGCGGCACCCGGATCCGCTTCAAGCAAGGCTTGCGCCATCACCAGACCCAGCACCCGATCGCCCAGAAACTCCAGCCGCTGGTTGTCCGACCGCGTCGGCGACGACATCGATGCATGCGTCACCGCCTCGACAATCAGTTCGGGCGCGGCAAAACGGTGGCCGATCCGGCCCTCGAACGCCGAAAGGTCCGCGCCCAGCTTCACTCGATCCTCTTGAAATAGCGATCGCTGCGCCAGGTCCAGAAGAACAGCATAGACCGGCCCGCGGACGAGAACATGATGCGGTCTGCGCGACCAATCAGGTTCTCGAACGGCACGTACCCCACGCCACCCGCCACCTGCGCCAAGCGGCTGTCAGAGGAGTTGTCGCGGTTGTCACCCATGAAAAAGTAATGACCCTCGGGCACGCGGTAAACGGGCGTGTTGTCGGATTGCTGAACGGCCACGTTCAGCACCACGTGTTCTTCACCATTCGGGAACGTCTCGACAAAGCGCGACTTGGTACAGGCGGCGCCCTGCCCCACCGCGCCGCTCTCACACCGGGGCAACAGGCCCTGCGGCCCCTGTCGGTCGAACACCTCTGTAAACGTGCCCGCAGGGTCCTGCGGCACCGGCGTCCCGTTCAGCACGATCTGCCCGTCGCGCACCTGCACGGTATCCCCCGGCAGGCCCACGACCCGCTTGATGAAGTCCGCCCCCGACACAGGGTGACGGAACACAACCACATCGCCCCGCTCGGGCTGGCCCGCCAAGATACGATCATCGCCCATGAACCCGCACAGCGCCTGCGCATCCAGTCCAACGGCTGGAATCGACGGGCAGGACGCGTAGGAATAGCCGTAGGCCATCTTGTTCACGAACAGGAAATCCCCGATCAGCAACGTCTCTTTCATGGACCCCGACGGAATCCAGAACGGCTGAAAGAACAGGGTCCGAAACACACCCGCAATCAGCAGCGCATAGACGATGGTCTTGATCGTCTCGATCACGCCATTCTGGGACTTTTCCTTGGCGGCCATTGCGCGCTCCTTGGGGTGTGGGGTCAGCGCTACATGCGGGTGACGTGCGGGGGTGTCAAGCCACCGGCGCCGATTGTATCGGGCGCGCTTCAATCACGACAAAGGCCTGTGCCCAAGGGTGATCATCGGTCAGGGTCACATGGATGATCGCCTCATGTCCCGCAGGTGTCATCGCGGTCAAGCGTTCCGCCGCCCAGCCTGTCACGTGCATGACCGGCTGACCTGTCTTGAGGTTGGTGACGGCCATGTCCTTCCACGCAATTCCCATGCGCAGACCGGTGCCCAGCGCCTTCGAACAGGCCTCCTTCGCCGCCCATCGCTTGGCATAGGTGCCCGCGATGTCCGCGCGGCGCTCGGCCTTGGCCTGCTCGATGTCAGTGAACACCCGGTTGCGGAACCGGTCGCCAAAGCGGTCCAGCGTGCCCTGAATGCGCTCGATATTCGCCAGATCGGTGCCAATGCCCAGGATCATCTACAGTCTCACGCGGAAAAGAGCGGAAAGGATACGCCCAAGGCCCACGCCAGAACAAGCCCCAGCGCCAGCCCTGCCGTCCCCGGCCCCGTGCGCTTGGCAAAGGCACGGCCCATCACGCCAAAGGTCAGGAAAAACAGCAGGATGACAGGGGCGATCATGATCAGGAAAAACAGCCCCTCGAAATCCAGCGCAACGGCAATGCCCAGCGACACCAAAAGCGCAAGACGCAGCACCACTCGCTGCCACGCCGGCGCGCCAAAGGCCGCACGCGCGTCGGCCAGCATGAACGGCACAGCCCCCAACGCGAGCGCAGCGAGGATCGGCAACCGCCCGTCCGTCGGCCAGAAATTCGCGCCGTACCGATCAAGGGCCAGCCCGAACACGCCCAGCCCCCACACCACCAAAATACCAGCCGCCAAGGGCGCGGGCGCGGTCAACCGCCGCCCCGTCCAGAACAGCAACCCCAGTTGCAGCAGGCCATAGATGAACAAATGCAGCGCCAGATAATCCGCAACCAGAACCGGCAACAGCCGGGTGTCCAGCGGTGCTGCGATCAACGGCGCAACCAGCGCAGGCACAAAGGCGACTAAGGCAAATGCACGCCAGCCCATCGGCTGCACCCCCGGCGCCTTCTGAGGAAACAGCCGCGCCAATGGCGCCACCAACGCCGTCACCGCGAAGAGCAACGCGATGAGCGCCCACCCCGTGGGCGGCACGGATGCCACACCCGATCGCTGATAAAACCCGTTCACCCAATCCAGCGCCTCCGCCCGACCGGCCCGGGAATGCAGGATCGCCACATGCTCGGCATAGGGCGCCAACACAGCGCGGCGGCTGACATCGCCAGCGACGACCGTTTCGCCCACCACAGCCGCCGGATCGACCATCCGGGCCGCCTCCAACGCGAAGTCGGTCAAGCCCGGCTCCCACACGCCGGTCACGAGCAGCATATGCCCGGGATGGGCTGCATCAATCGCACGGGAAAAGGCAGACAGCAGCACAATCGGCCCCACACGCGGATCATCCTGCGCCACACGCACCAGCACATCCGTCGCCATCGAATGTCCCAGCAGCGCAACCGGCACATCGCCCGCCACACTGTCGATCACGGCGCGGGTCTGGGTCACCAGCCGCTGGGTTGTCCCGTCAATGGCATTCACGTCCCCGCCCATCGGCGTCGGGTGCAGGCCGTGTCCCTCAAAATCAAAGGCGTGAACGGTATAGCCCGCCTGCGCCAGCACAAGGGAATACCCCTGCATCATCTGCCGCGACCCGGCAAAGCCATGCGCCACGATCACGGGCGGCCCATCTGCCGCGCTGGAATAGATGGTCACAGGGGTATCGCCGACGCGGCGGTCTTCGATCGTCAGACCCGCGCGCGCGCCTTCCAGAACCGTCACGGCCCACGCCGCCACCAGCACAGCGACCACGGCCACAAGCCACCCCCGCATGGGGCCGCTAAACCGCGTCGATGTCAAAAACGAGAACCCCGTCCCCGCCGCCTTCGCACAGGGCGACCAGCCGTGCGCCCAGCGCCTTATGCTCGGGATCGACGGCATAGGTGGCCAAGGCTTCGGCGTCCAACGCATCCAGCGTAAAGCCGTAGGGATAATCCGGGCTCTTGCTCTCATAATCCCGATTGGGCCCGGCACGGAAGCCTGAACAGCCCGGAATGCGGCGCACGACATCGCCCAGACCCAGCATGACCTTGTCGAGCTCGGCGCTGTCCGCCTTTGGGGCGAGACGCAGGAAAACGCAATGACGGATCATACTTGGCTCCTATCCTCTGCACGTCGATTGGCGATGGCCAGAGCGACGGCATATTCAACATTCACTCAAGAATGGAGCGTTCCAGCGAAAGCACAAGCCACCGGCACAAAATCGTCGGGAACATGCCGATCAGGCCCTCGCGTCGTCCATCAACCGGCGCATCTCGCGAATGGCGGGGTCCAGGCCCAGAAAGATTGCCTCGCCGATCAGAAAGTGGCCGATGTTCAACTCCATCACCTCGGGAAAGGCCGCAACGGGGGCAACTGTCTCATAGGTCAGCCCGTGGCCCACATGCACCTCAAGACCCAGATCATGGGCAAAGGCCGACATCTCGCGCATCGCCTCCAACTCGCGGTCGCGGTCGTCAAACCGCCCCTCGTGATGCGCGTCGCAATAGGCACCGGAATGCAGCTCGATCACCTGCGCACCGATCCGGTGGGCGGCTTCGATCTGGCGTTTGTCGGCGGCGATAAAGATGGACACACGGCACCCCGCATCGCGCAGCGGCGCAATGAAATGGGCCAAGCGGTTCTCCTCGCGCGCCACTTCAAGCCCGCCCTCGGTCGTGCGTTCCTCGCGCTTTTCGGGCACGATGCAGACGGCGTGAGGTTTATGGCGCAGCGCAATGCTCTGCATCTCGTCCGTCGCCGCCATCTCGAAATTCAGCGGCACGGACAGCACGTCCATCAACCCTTCGATATCCGCGTCCGAGATGTGGCGGCGGTCCTCGCGCAGGTGCGCGGTGATGCCGTCGGCGCCCGCGGCTTCGGCCATCTTGGCCGCCCGCAACGGATCTGGCGTGTCCCCGCCACGCGCATTCCGCACCGTGGCCACGTGGTCGATATTCACACCAAGGCGCAGCTTACCCAAAGCAGATGTCATCGGTTCAGTCCTTCCAACCCATGTCGCTCAGCCGCAACCTAGTGCGGATATAACCCACCGGAAATACGGACAAAGCGGGAAAATTGTACCAAGCGATCAGTCGACGTTCTGCTTGGCGCTTGCCGCCTTGCTGGCGGCCTTGGCCTTCAGCGCCTCGAACTTGGCCTTGATGGCCCCCTTGCGACGCTTCTGGTAGGCGCGGATCACGGGCACGGACAGGTAATAGCTGACCGTGGCAACCAAGATGCCCGGAATGATGCCGCCGATCAGGTAGGGAAAGAACACTTCGTCGTAAAAGATGCTCAGGTTGGTCCAGTCCCGCGGCTCATCCAACCACACATGCTTGAGGTTCAGCCATAGATCCGCACCCGCATCGACGAACTTCCCGCCAAAGGACCGCTCGGTCTCTTCCTTCATCTCCGTGCCCAAAAGCCAGTGACCGGTTTGCAGCGACACGAGGCCGATGGGCACATAGGTCAGCGGGTTGCCAAAAAAAGTTGCCATCAGCGCCGCCACGATGTTGCCGCGCATCGCCGTGGCAATCACGGCAGCGACCAGAAAATGCAGGCCATAAAACGGGGTGAAAGTGGTTAAGACACCAGCCCAGATGCCCCGCGCGATCTTTTCGGGGCTGTCGGGCAACCGGCGAACGCGGTGCTTTACATACTGAAACGCGCGCGCCCAGCCCCCGCGCGGCCAGAGGGTTTCCAGCACCGCGCGCAGGAACGGTTTGGGGTCGCGGCGCTTGAACACCAATGTCTTGTCGCCCCTTCTTGCGCCTAGCCCGCCACCACCGCTTGGCCCGCAGACGGGGCAGGACGGCGAAAGCGGTCGATGGCGGCCACATCACTCTCTGCTTCAAGGGCGCCCATCAACGTATGCAAATGCGGGGCATCCCGAAGCTCTACGTAGACCAGCAGCCGGAAAAAGTCAGGCTTCCGATCCACAAACTCAAGGTTCGAGATATTCGCCTTGCTCTCACCGATCAATGTGCAAATCCGCCCCAGCACACCGGCGTCATTGCCAATCGTGATATCCAGCGTCACACCGTACACGGCTGGGTGACTGCCGTCGTGCCAATGCAGGTCCAGCCAGCGGTCGGGCTGATTCTCGTATTCCACCAAACGTTCACAATCGATGGCGTGAACCACAACGCCCTCCCCACGAAAGGCGATGCCGACAATGCGCTCGCCCGGCAGCGGCTCACAGCAGGTCGCACGCTGAAACGACTGCCCGGGCAACAGACCGATCACGGCCCGGCGCGCGTCCACCTGCTTTCCGGGTTTTGGCGTCAAATCGGGATAAATCGCCTGCACCACCTCGCGGCCAGTCAGTTCTGCCGATCCCAGACGCGCCAGTACCTCATCCGCTCCCTTCAGGCGCAGGTGCTTGGCCGCCGCCTCCAGCGCCTTGTCGGTTGCTTTCTTTTGCACGTGGGCAAAAGCTGAACGCGCCAACTCGCGACCAAGAGTAATAAACCGATCCCGATCAGCCTCGCGCAAGCTGCGGCGAATGGCCGTCTTGGCCTTGCCGGTGGTGGCAATCTCAAGCCAGGTGGCCTGCGGCGTCTGCCCCTCCGCTGTGATGATCTCAACCGATTGGCCGTTCTTGACACGGGTCCACAAGGGCACGCGCATCCCATCCACCTTGGCGCCGACGCAAGCATTGCCGATCCGCGTGTGGATCGCATAGGCGAAATCAATGGGCGTCGCGCCTTTCGGCAATTTGACGACCTCACCCTTGGGGGTAAAGCAGAACACCTGGTCCGAATACATCTCGAGCTTGACGGCCTCGAGAAAGTCCTCGTGGTCCTCTTCACTGTCAAACTGCTCGGTCAGTTGGCTGATCCACTTCGCCGGATCAACGGCAAACGGGTTCTGCGACCGGACGCCGTCGCGGTAGGACCAGTGCGCCGCCACACCCGTCTCTGCCACATCATGCATCTGCCGCGTGCGGATCTGCACTTCGACCCGCTTGCCATCACGGCCCGACACGGTGGTGTGGATCGACCGATAGCCGTTGGTCTTGGGCTGGCTGATATAGTCCTTGAACCGGCCGGGCACAGCGCGCCAGCGCTGGTGAATGGCGCCCAGCGCGCGGTAACAATCCTCTTCGGTGCCGGTGATGACGCGGAAACCATAGATGTCGGACAACCGGCTAAACGACTGGTCCTTTTCCTGCATCTTGCGCCAGATCGAATAGGGCTTCTTGGCGCGGCCAAACACTTCGGCGTCGATATCGACCTTCGCCAACTCGTGCCGCATGTCGCCGGTAATACGCTGGATCACATCGCCCGTTTCGCGCTGCATGGTGATGAAACGGCGAATGATCGAAGACCGCGCATCCGGGTTCAGCGTCTTGAAGGCCAGATCCTCCAATTCCTCGCGCATCCACTGCATGCCCATCCGGCCCGCCAGCGGGGCAAAGATGTCCATTGTCTCGCGCGCCTTCTGCACCTGCTTTTCGGCGCGCATCGACTTGATGGTGCGCATGTTGTGCAGACGGTCGCTCAGCTTGACCAGGATCACGCGCATGTCCTTCGACATGGCCATGAACAGCTTGCGGAAGTTCTCAGCCTGCTTTGTCTCGACACTGCTCAGCTGCAGATTGGTCAACTTGGTCACACCGTCGACCAGCTTGGCAATCTCGTCCCCGAACTCTTCGGCGACCATGCTGTAGTTGGCCTTGGTGTCCTCGATCGTGTCGTGCAGCAGCGCGGTGACGATGGTCGCATCATCCAACTGTTGTTCGGTCAGGATCGCCGCGACGGCAACCGGATGCGTGAAATAGGGCTCGCCCGAATGGCGGAACTGCCCGTCATGCATTTGACCGCCAAAGGCATAGGCCCGGCGGATCAAATCGTCGTTCGTCTTGGGGTTGTAGTTGCGGACCAGCGCGATCAGGTCGTCGGCAGATATCATGCGGTCCGCACCCCGGGCGGTGTCAGCCCTGGCCTTGGGCGGCCATCAGCTGACGCAGCAGCATCTCTTCGGACATGCTGTCTTCTTCGGGCTTGTCCTGCTCGGCACCCATGAGAAGCGCCATGGCGTCCTCTTCGGCCTCATCGACTTCGATCTGGCTCTGGTTCGATTCGATCAGCCGCTCGCGCAACTCTTCCGAACTTTGCGTCTCTTCCGCGATCTCGCGCAGTGACACGACAGGGTTCTTGTCGTTGTCACGATCCACAGTGATTGGCGCACCGCTGGAAATCTCGCGCGCGCGGTGCGCGGCAAGCATCACCAGTTCGAAACGGTTCGGAACCTTGTCAACGCAGTCTTCAACGGTCACGCGGGCCATGGGGATGCTCCTGCTCAGGAAGGAAAGAATAGAAGGGCGCTATTTAGGCGCGATTGACGCGAATGACAAGCCGCTATTCGAACGGCATGATGGCCGCCAAATCCTCAACCGGCAGCGAATCCCGCATCTCGACAACGGTGCGACGGGTGATGGGATGCACCCAATCCGGCACGACCTCCGCCATCGGAACAAGGACAAAAGCGCGCTCATGCATCCTCGGATGCGGCAGCAAAAGCTGCCCCGGGGCCGATTCCTGCTGCTGATCGAGGGGCAGATCCATCCATTGACGCAACGTCGCAACATCGGGGCGGACGACATCTCCGTAAGCCAGCAAGTCAAGGTCCACGACCCGCTGTTCCCACCTGACCTTGCGGCGACGGCCCAGATCCGCCTCAATCTCGTGCAGACGCGTGATCGCTTCGGGGGCCGACCACGTAGCAGACAGTAAAACAACAGCATTTACAAAGTCGGGACCACTGCCCGCCGGGACCGCCGGGGTCATGAAAAACCGGCTTTGCGCCCGAATCACCGCACCGGATTCCTCCATCCGAAAGATGGCTTTTTGTAAAATTTTCGCAGGTGACCCTACGGCAGAAGACTTGTTTGATCCGAGGGCAATGACCAGTTTTGCTTGGTTCTGCGGCAGGGTTTCGCTCGCTTTGACCCCATCTCCGACTTGCGACATAATAAAAAACACCTATTTTCCGACCACCGCCGCTTCGCGTTTTAACGCACTCACTCACGGAAATCACAGGCGGAACCCCGAATTTTCGGAAGGACATTTTATGTTTTACAAGGACGAACGGTTAGCACTGTTCATCGACGGCTCGAACCTTTACGCCGCAGCCAAAGCGCTTGGGTTCGACATAGACTACAAACTTCTCAGGCAAGAGTTCATGCGGCGTGGCAAATTGCTGCGTGCATTCTATTACACGGCCCTGCTTGAAAACGACGAGTATTCACCGATCCGTCCACTCGTGGATTGGCTGAATTACAACGGGTTCACCATGGTGACCAAACCGGCCAAGGAATACACGGATTCCATGGGTCGGCGTAAGGTCAAGGGGAACATGGATATCGAACTTGCCGTCGATGCAATGGAGCTTGCGCCGCGCGTGGACCACATCGTGCTCTTTTCGGGCGACGGGGACTTCCGCCCGCTCGTGGAAAGCCTCCAGCGCCAGGGCGTGCGCGTGTCGGTCGTGTCGACGATTCGCAGCCAGCCGCCGATGATCTCGGATGATCTGCGCCGGCAAGCGGACAACTTCATCGAACTTGATGAGTTGAAGGACGTGATCGGCCGCCCCCCACGCGAACCGATGCCCGAACGCGAGCAAAAGCTGCAAGCGCAGGGCTAAGGTCGGACTCATCAACGGGCAGTGACACTGCAATGTCGCTGCCCGTCATATGAAAATGGGTTCGTCATCAAATACGGCATGTCAGGCTACCAGCACACCTCGCTGTTTTAAAACAAAAAGACCTGTGTAAATATCCCCCCGATTGGGGGGATCGCAGCATGTTTCGTGATGCTGAACAGCTGGAACATCTCACAAGCGTGGCCGCTTTATGGGATGGTGTGGTGCAAACGTTGCGCGCACGCGGCATCCGCCACGTGATCTACATCACGGCCACCGGCACACCCGCACATGACAGCCGCGTTCTGACAACCTGCCCCGGGCTCTATGCCCAGGCTGCCCCAGATGCCGACCCGTTTCTCAGCCATTGCTGCAACAGTTACGACATCACCCGCACGGGCCCGGAGTTCCTGCCGGACCACGATTACCTCCCCGATAACGCCAAGGCATTTATCAAAACGGCCCGGTCCGAAGGGTTTCTGACAGGTTTCGGCATCCCCACCCGCCTGCGCGGGGCCGAGCGGTACGGCGGGTTCAACCTGGGCACCACACTCGACCGCGACACGTTTCTCGAAACCATGTGGCCCCAAGGTGAACAATTCCGCCTCTTTTGCCTGCTGATCCACCGCCGGATCGAAGAGCTGTCAGGCACCCGAACCGACCACGCGCCCGCCCTCATCGCGCCCGACATGCCCGCGTCGCTCGATGCGCTCAGCCCGCGCGAGGCCGAGGTGATCTACATGCTTGCCCGCGGCCTCAGCCGGAAAGAGGCGGCGCGGGTTTGCGGCATCAGCCTCAACACCGTGAACGAATATGCCAAAACCGCCTACCGCAAACTCGGCATTCACAACCGGGCCGACGCCGCGCGGCTTGTGTTCGGTCAGACCACCGCAGACTAGGCGCCACCCTTTACCCGGTGCCCCCAAGCGCTTAACTCTGGATCAACAACAGGAGCCGCCATGCCACAGCCTGCACTGACCCTCTATCTTGCCGCACCCCGCGGGTTCTGTGCCGGCGTCGATCGCGCGATCAAGATCGTCGAGATGGCGCTCGACAAATGGGGCGCTCCCGTCTTTGTCCGGCACGAGATCGTGCACAACAAATTCGTGGTGGACGGCCTGCGCGACAAGGGCGCCGTTTTTGTCGAAGAGCTGTCGGAATGCCCCGACGACAGGCCCGTCATCTTCTCGGCCCACGGCGTGCCCAAATCCGTGCCCAGCGCCGCACAGGCGCGCAACATGGTCTATGTCGACGCCACCTGCCCGCTCGTGAGCAAGGTCCATATCGAAGCGCAGCGTCACGCTGACAACGGCCTGCAAATGATCATGATCGGGCACGAAGGGCACCCCGAAACCGTGGGCACCATGGGCCAATTGCCCGACGGCGAGGTGCTGCTGATCGAAACGGTCGAAGACGTGGCAAAGGTCGCGGTCCGCGACCCGAACAAACTGGCCTTCGTCACCCAGACCACCCTGTCGGTGGACGACACCAAGGACATCGTGGCCGCCCTCCAGACCCGCTTCCCCGCCATCGTCGGCCCGCACAAGGAAGACATCTGCTACGCCACCACCAACCGCCAGGAAGCGGTCAAGGCGATGGCGCCCAAATGCGATGCCATGCTCGTGGTGGGCGCGCCCAACTCGTCCAACTCCAAACGGCTGGTCGAGGTCGGCGCACGGGCGGGCTGCACCTACGCCCAGCTTGTCCAACGCGCGACAGACATCGACTGGCGGGCGCTGGACGGGATCACGACCATGGGCATCACCGCGGGCGCCTCCGCTCCCGAAGTGCTGATCAACGAGGTGATCGACGCCTTCCGCGCCCGCTACGACGTCACAGTCGACTTGGTGGAAACGGCGGTCGAGAACGTGGAATTCAAAGTGCCCCGGGTCCTGCGCGAACCGGCCTGAACCCTCACAGCTTCGACAACCCCTTCACGACCAGAAACGCGTATACACCAACCAACAGCTCGTTGGACCACGCCGTTGTCGGCGCCTGATACAACACGTAACCAATCAGCACCGCAACCGCCACAATCAGCAACGGGACCGCAGGCGCCACGAACCCGATCCGCTCCACCAGCCAGTTGCGGCGCGGCGCGCTGATCCCGGCAGCAGGTTCGATCTGCCGCGGGTCAAAGATGAACGCGGCAATGTCATTCCAATTGCCTTCCTGAATGGCGGCCCCGTGATCACCCCGCACATATTCAACCTCAAAAAGCTCGGGCCCGTCCTTCACCGCCTGATCAAAACCATCATGCCCGGCACTGCCCAGGTCCTGCCAGCCGACAGCTTGGAACGCCTTGGGGAAAAAGGCGACAACCCAGTCGGCGGTGGCCACGTAATTAATCATCTTGCGCACTTGCCTCTGCGCAATGAAGTCGCGCCAGGGAAACGCACGGCGCACCACGCTGCCTGCAAAGACCACGGTGTCAAAGCGGCAGAACTCGTATTCGCGCAGGGACCGCGCCAGCAGATAGGTGCCGTGGCTGTGCCCGACAAAGGACACGGCCGCCTCCGGATAGCGGGCACGCACCTGCACATACTGATCCATGAACCAATCCACTTTCTCCATCCGCTTGGCGGGGCGCAGAAAGGATATGATCGGGAAAAACCCATAGCTCGACGTCTGCGAGCGGACCTTCACCTTGTCCCGCAGGTCGGGGGCGTTGGCGCGACGCATGATGGCGCGCGCGATCTTGTGGGTCCAGTACCCCACATCGCGAATGCCATGCACGACAAAAACGACATGGGTCACATCCGTCTCCACATCGGCAAAGGTCTCGTCCGCCGGATGCACGCTGCTCTGGGTCAGATCGGCAACGGTTGCTGTCGCCACCTCCTGAAACACGGCCTTGCGCGCGTCACCGCGCCCAAGGGGCTCACCACCTTGGGACGGCAGCGCGGCAGTGTCGCCAAAATCAATCACATCGCCGTGGCCAGACCCGGGCACGTCGCGATAGAAAAACGCGCTGCCAGCGACCGGGTCAATGTTGTCCTCAGGGGCCACCGTATCGTCAATGGTACCCAGCAGTTGAATGGTCGGCACATGCGTGGCCTCCTGGCCCGCCCCGGCGCGCCTGCGCACCTCATTGGCCATATTGACCCAGTCCATGCGCAATCGGGTCAGGAACGGCGCGCCCTTGCGAATATGCAGAATCAGCGGAGTACGTGCATTCATGAAGCCCCAGGGTAGCAAGGCAGCAAGCCCCACGCGGTAGCCAAAGGCGGTCTTGCGCGACAGGTGGTGGTTGATGGTCCAGCCCCGGCTCATGGCCGCGAACTGGATGATCCGGTCGACCCGCCCCACCCAAACCGCTGCCTCAGTCCCTGTGTCCGCGTCGCGCGCGTCGACAGGCGGCCCGCCAAAGGCCAGCAGATAGACACGGCGGCAGATCAACGCCCCGACACTGTGCCCAACCAGGACAATGCGGTCATAGGCGTTCTCGGCAAACAGCAGGTCGATCCGTTCCTTGATCTGCGCCGCAATATCCTCCGGATCGGCCAGGGAAAACAGGCCCGTCGGCATCTCCGGGCACAGAATATCCGCATCCGGCTCAATCTCCCGGATCGCCGCCCGGATGCCTTGCACATGCTGCGGACCGTTGTTGTAAGCGTGCAGCACGACGTAAAGAACGCTGGCCCCTGACCGCTGCTCGAAATTGGAGAAGAAAACGCGTGTCATCGAAAAACCTTGAGTGGCAAATCCAACTGGCACGGACGCTACCGCAGGGTCATGATATGACAAAGCGACAAATCCGGCGGCTGATGGCAGCGCGCGCACGCTTTACGTGCCGCAGCACAACGCATAGCCTCGCCCGGAACAAACCAGGGGGCGCACATGCTGACAGTTCAATTCTTCCTGACCGCACTGGTCGTGGTGATCGCACCAGGCACCGGCGTCATCTACACCCTCGCCCTCGGCCTTGGCCAAGGACGGCGCGCAGCCCTCTGGGCAGCCCTCGGCTGCACCTTCGGCATCGTCCCGCACCTCGCCGCGGCGACCTTGGGACTGGCCGCAATCCTCCACACCTCCGCCCTGCTGTTCAACATCGTGAAATTCGCGGGCGTCGCCTACCTGCTGTGGCTCGCCTGGGGCAGCCTGCAATCGGGCGGCGCGCTCAACATCTCGTCCCAGCGCAGCGCAGACGCGGGCTGGCGCATCGCGCGGCGGGGGGCGTTGATCAACATCCTGAACCCCAAACTGTCGATCTTCTTCCTCGCCCTTCTGCCGCCCTTCCTTTCCGGCAACGCCGCGACCGCCACTCTGGAAATGACAACGCTGGGCCTTGTCTTCATGGCGATGACCTTCGCCGTCTTCGTCCTCTACGGCACCTTCGCCGCCGCCGCACGGCAATGGATCCTCGGCTCCGAGGTGGTGATGCGCTGGCTCTCGCGCAGCTTCGCCGCCATCTTTGCGGCCCTCGCCGGTCGGCTGGCGCTCGAACGGGCATGAGCGACGACTGGCTCTGGTTCGAAGGGGTGATCAAGCCGCTGAACTGGGGTAAGAACACCTACACCATCCTGCGCCTGCCGGATGACATCGCCGCCGCCCTGCCGCCCAAGACCAAGCGGATCGAAGGCGAATTTGCAGACGTCCCCATCAACCTCGCCCTGAACAAGGCCCCCGTCATCGACGGCCTCTTCGTCTACACCGGCAGGACATTCCTGCGCGACAGCGGGCTTGAGGTTGGCCACCCGTTCGACGCGCGCATCCGCCCCGTGGACCCCAACGTGGTCGAGGTTCCGGAGGAGGTCTCGGCGGCCATACGCGGCGCAGGACGCAGCACCCAATGGGCCGCTTTGACACCGGGCCAGCAGCGCAGCAAATTGCACCTTGTCAACATCGCCAAAAGGTCCGACACCCGGGCCAAACGCATCGCCAAATTGATCGCTGAATTATGACCGCCATCCCCCGCGCCCCCCTGATCCTCGGCCTCGCCGGCCTGATCCCCTTCGTCTGGGGCGCCCTGACGGTGCTCAACCCCGCCCTCTCCACCTGGGGGCTGCAGTATATCGGCCCACGGTTCATCGGTCCCTATGTCCAGCTGTTTTACGGCTCGGTCATCCTGTCCTTCATGTCTGGCGTGCTCTGGGGCTTCGCAACCAAAGCACGCGGATCTCAAGCCGCCACAGGCTACGCACTGTCGGTGATCCCGGCCCTCTGGGCGTTCCTGATGACCGGCGGCGGTCCGACCAGCGCGGGGCTGAACCTGATCTTCGGTTTTGTGGGGCTCCTGATGCTCGACTTCGCCTTTTTCCGCTGGGGGCTGACGCCACCGTGGTGGATGCAACTCCGCGTGCTTCTGACGGCCATCGTCGTGGCCTGCCTTGCCGTGACGGTGATCTGATGAGCGACCGCGAAACGCTGGATGTCTATGCCGCCAAGGCCGCAGAATACGCACGCATGACGGACAAGGAGGCCGCAGGCGCCGCCATGTTGCGCTTCATCGCGCATGTCCCCGCGGGGGCAACGGTGCTGGACATCGGCTGCGGCCCCGGCTTCGCCGCCGCTGCCATGGCGCAGGCCGGGCTCGACGTGCATGCCTGGGATCCGGTGCCGGAAATGCTGGCGCTCGCCAAGACGCATCCAGGCGTGACCGCGCGGCAAGCCACCTATGCCGACCTGACCGACATCGCCACCTATGACGGCATCTGGTCCAACTTCTCCATGCTGCACACGCCCCTCAGCGATTGGCCCGACCAGTTCACAGCCATCCACGCGGCGCTCAAACCCGGCGGCCTGCTGCACTTTGGCACCAAGCTGGGCGAAGGCGAGAGCCGCGACAGCATCGGACGGCTATACTCCTACAGGACCGAAGACGACTTGACCGACCTGCTGACCCGCACCGGGTTCAAGATCGGATACAGCCGCAAGGGCGAGGAAGCGGGCCTCTCGGGCGAAGTTGCCCCCTTCATCGTGCTGCAGGCGCAACGTGCCTAGGCTCTTCGCCTATACCGACGGCGCCTGCTCGGGCAATCCCGGCCCGGGCGGCTGGGGGGCGTTGTTGCGCGCGATGGACGGCGACAAAGTGGTCAAAGAACGCGAGTTGAAAGGCGGCGAGGCGCAGACCACCAACAACAAGATGGAGCTGATGGCCGCCATCTCCGCGCTCGAGGCGCTCGACCGGGCCAGCACGATCACGGTCGTGACCGACAGCAACTACGTCAAGAACGGGATCACCAGCTGGATCCACGGCTGGAAGCGCAACGGCTGGAAGAATGCCTCGAAAAAGCCGGTGGCCAATGCCGACCTGTGGAAGCGGCTCGACACCGCGCAGGCGCGGCACAACGTGACCTGGGAATGGGTCAAGGGGCACGCCGGGCACCCCGAAAACGAACGCGCGGATGAGCTGGCGCGGGCGGGCATGGCCCCGTTCAAGGGCAAGTGACGCAGGGGCACAGGCGGCAGTCGGCCAAGCCATCACAGCGATTGTTACAAGATTGGCACCGCACAAGCCACTGAAATAAAAACGGAAATCAATCAATCCGGGCCGCTGACATCACGGATCTCCCGCAATTCCATGACAGTTCGTGACCATTTGGTCCCTTATTGTTACAGCCCCCTTCTGCTATCTCTGTCCCAAGACGAACGGCCCGACCGGCCCCCGCAAAAGGAACAGAGACATGAATGTGCAAGCCACCAAAACCCCGCTTCTGATCGCCGCCATCGCCACCGCCGTGACGCTCACCAGCCTGTCGCCCGCAAGCGCGCAGCCCCTGTGGGCCAGCGCCACCACCGATACTGAAACGGCGCAGGTGTTCGACGCGAATTTCAAAGTGAAGCTGAAAAAGCACAAGCTGCACCACGGCTATAAATTCCACGGTCACAAGCACCACGGTGTGAAAAAGAAATACGTCTCACCCAAGACAAAATTCAAAAAGAAGGTCCTGATCAAAAAGTTCTTCTGATCGACATCCTCCAAATCGCGCCACCGGCCTGCCATATGACTATGGCGGGTCGGATCAAAGGACGATTGAGAATGCCGAAAAGACGACAGATCGGAATACGCGGCGCAGCCATCCTTGCCGCCATCAGCACCATGGCCCAGGCCCAAGCACCAGACATACCACCACTCGTGAACCAGACCGACCCGACACAGCCGTTGGTCCCCAAACCGGCACCGCTGACCAGCGGCGTGCGCGAGGCAAAACCCTCAACCCACCTTGGCCCCGGTTTTCGTGAGGCGAAACCCTCCAGTCACCTCAGCCCGAATGTGCAGACACCGCAGGTCGAAGACCGCGACTGACGCCGCTATTTCCGCCAATGCGTCGGCACGATGATCAGCGCGCCGATGGACGACACGATGGCGTTCAGGCCCGGACTGGAAAAACCAAAACCAAACATCAGCCGCACGAAGTAGAACAGGAACGCGCCCCCGATGCAGATGATGATCGACTGCACGATGCCGTTATGGGTAAAGCGCGTCTTTTCAGACAGGTAGCCGACGATACCTGCAATCACCACGGTGCCGATCAGGGTGGGAAACATAGCGCGCTCTCCTACAATTGCGTGCCCTTGGGCAGTGGCAGACCGCGCAGGAACACATCCGCATCCTGCGCGCCTTTGCCCGCCCGTTGCAAGCGCGTCAGACGGACGGCACCCGTGCCGCAGGCGACGGTCAGCGCATCGTCGAGGATCGTGCCAGCCGGTCCAGTGCCTTGCGCCAATTCGGACCCCAGCACCTTGACCCGCGTGCCTGCGTGGTCAAACCACGCGCCGGGAAAGGGCGACAGCCCGCGGATCAGACGATCCACCTCTGCCGCATCGCGGGACCAGTCGATGGCGGCCTCTGCCTTGTCAATCTTCTGGGCGTAGGTCACGCCCTCTTGGGGCTGCGGCTTGGGCGTCAGATCCGACAGATGCGTCAAAGCCTCGACAATCAGCCGCGCACCCATGTCCGACAGCCGGTCATGCAGGTCCGCGGTCGTCTCGGTCGCCCCGATAGGCGTGCTGTCCCGCAACAGGACGGGCCCGGTATCCAGCCCCGCCTCCATCTGCATGATGCACACGCCCGTCTTTGCATCGCCCGCCATGATGGCGCGGTGGATCGGTGCAGCCCCGCGCCAGCGCGGCAACAGGCTGGCGTGGATATTCAGGCAGCCATGTGTCGGCGCATCGAGGATCGGCTGCGGCAGGATCAGGCCATAGGCCACGACGACTGCGATGTCCGCATTCAACGACGCAAACTCGGCCTGCGCGGCCTCATTGCGCAGGGACACCGGGTGGCGCACCTCCAGCCCCAGCGCCTCGGCCCGCGCCTGCACGGGGCTGGGCCGGTCCTTCTTGCCCCGGCCCGCCGGGCGCGGCGGCTGGGTGTAGACGCAGGCGATGTCGTGGCCCGCGGCGTGCAGCGCATCAAGGGGGCCGACGGAAAAGTCGGGCGTGCCCATAAAGATCAGGCGCATGTCATGTCCCCTTCCTGGCCTTGCGCAGCAGCATGTCGCGCTTCACCCGGCCCAGGTTGTCGAAATACATCCGCCCGGCCAGGTGGTCGATCTGGTGCTGAACGCTGCGCGCCTCGAGCCCTTCGAAATCGCGGCGGTCGATCATGCCTTGTTCATTGAGGAACCGGACGGTGACGGCCCTGGGGCGCGGGATCTCGGCAGAGACGCCGGGCAGGTTGGGGCTGCCTTCCGTCCCCTTTTCGATTTCCGAGGATGCCTGCAGCACCTCCGGGTTGGCCAGCAGAATACGCCGGGACCGGTCGGGCGTCGCATCAACGACGGCAACGCGCAACATCACCCCGATCTGTGGGGCCGCCAGACCCACGCCCGGCATCGCGTCCATCGTCTCGACCATATCGGCCCAAAGCGTGCGTATCTCATCCGTGATGTCCATCACGTCTTCGGCGGGCGTGCGCAGGCGCTTGTCAGGCCATGGGACAAAGGGGCGAATGGTCATAAATCACCCTCATAGGCGTCGAGGATCGCATCGCGCTGCGCATCATCCACGCGGTCGAGGGTGACGATCCCGTCCAGATGATCCAACTCGTGCTGCGCGCACAGCGCGGCAAAGCCCCTGAGCCATTCGTCGTGGACCATGCCGTCCAGGTCCGTCCAGACCATGCGCACCGATGTGGGCCGTTCAACGCTTGCCATGACACCGGGGATCGACAGGCACCCCTCGTCCGCCGTGGCCCGCTCATCGGATCGCTCGATCACATCGGGGTTGATGCAGACCACCGGGCTGCGCGCACCCTCTTTCCATGTCGTGTCCATCACGAACAGGCGCACCAGCGCGCCCACCTGCGACGCCGCCAGACCGCGACCGGGAGCGGCATACATCGTTTCGAGCAGATCCTCGGCCAAGGCGCGGATATCCGGTGCGATCACCTCGACCGGCGCGCACACAGCCTCGAGCCGGGGGTGCGGCCAGGTCAGGATCGTTCGCACGCTCATGCGCGCGCGCGTTCGCGTTTCAGCTTTTGCATTTTGCGTGTGATCAGCTGGCGCTTGAGCGGCTTGAGGTAGTCGATGAACAGCTTGCCATCGAGGTGATCAATCTCGTGCTGGACGCAGGTGGCCCAGAGGCCGTCCATGCCTTCCGTCTGCTCATTGCCATCGCGGTCGATCCACCGCACCTGAACCTCCGCCGGGCGGGTCACGTCGGCGAACTGTTCCGGGATCGACAGGCACCCTTCCTCGTAGGTGTTCACCGCGTCGGACGACGCGACAACCTCGGGGTTGAACATGATCAGCGGACGGGGCGCCTCGCCCTCCTCCTTCACGCAATCCAGCACCACCAGACGGGTCAGCACACCCACCTGCGGCGCGGCCAGCCCGATGCCCGGCGCGTCGTACATCGTCTCGAGCATGTCGTCGGCCAGCTTGCGCAGCTCATCGGTCAGATCAGGCACAGCCTCTGCCGTCTTTTTCAGCCGCGGGTCGGGATGCAGGATAATCGGTCGTTTCATGGCGTCCATGTAAGGCAACGCCCCCGCCATCGCAATGTCCCCTTGCACCTGCCCGCGCGCACGCTAGCCTGCCTCAAAACCAGACCGGAGAGCCCCATGAGTTTCGACCAGATCATCGACCGCCGCGGCAGCCATTGCGTGAAATGGGACATGATGGAGGCGATCTACGGCGTCGATGGGGACAAGGGGCTGGCCATGTGGGTGGCCGACATGGATTTCCGCCCGCCGCAATGCGTGCTGGACGCGGTGCAGACGCAGCTCGATCACGGCATCATCGGCTATTTCGGGGACGACACCAAGTACCGCGAAGCGATCCAGTGGTGGATGAAGGAGCGGCACAACTGGACGGTGCAGGCCGACCACATCTTTACCACCCATGGCCTCGTGAACGGCACCGCGATGTGCGTGGACACCTTCACCGAACCGGGCGACGGGGTCGTACTGTTCACGCCCGTCTACCACGCCTTTGCCAAGGTCATCAAAGCCAACAACCGGCGCGTGGTCGAATGCGAAATGCCCATGTCCAACGGGCGCTATGAAATGGATTTCGACACATGGGACGCCCAGCTTGACGGGTCGGAAAGGATGCTCATCCTCTGCTCACCGCACAACCCCGGCGGGCGGGTCTGGACGCGGGACGAGCTCTTGGGCGTTGCGGCCTTCGCCAAGCGGCACAAGCTGATCCTCGTGTCGGACGAGATCCACCACGACCTCGTCATGCCCGGCCACAGACACATTCCGATGTCCCACATTCCGGGGGTCGAGGATCGGCTGATCATGATGACGGCCACGACCAAGACGTTCAACATCGCAGGCTCGCATTCCGGCAACGTCATCATCGCGGACCCCGACCTGCGGGCCAAGTTTGCCCAACGGATGATGGGGCTGGGCCTGTCGCCCAACTCCTTCGGCCTTTTCATGGCCACCGCCGCCTACTCGCCCGAGGGCGCGGCATGGACGGACGAGCTGGTCGCCTATCTCGACGGCAACCGCAAACTGTTTGACGACGCGGTGAACGCGATCCCGGGTCTCTACTCCATGCCCTTGGAGGCGACATACCTGTCATGGGTCGATTTCGACGGCACCGGCATGTCGCGGGACGAGTTCACCAAGCGGGTGGAACAGGACGCCTGCATCGCCGTCAACCACGGACCCACCTTCGGCAAGGGCGGCGACAGTTGGCTCCGGTTCAACATCGCCACCCCGCGCGCACGGGTGCAGGAAGCGGTCGACCGGCTGGCCAAGGCATTCGGGGATTTGCAGTAGGCACCAATACGCCGGTGACCCCTGCCCTTCGGCAGGCGCATCACCAACCACGGCGCGCTCGTATGCACCGGCAGACGCGCAGAACCGCCGAAATAATGGTCACGCCTGATGGCACGTGATCGGCATTTCGCCGAAGCGCGGCAGGTTCTTGCGCGCAATCGTCCCACACAAAACGATCACTTGCATCCATGTCAGCGGTTAGTGACGCTTTCGCATATTAGCGCATGCGGCATTAGGGCCGGAAGCGGACTTCCAACATTTTCAAATGGAGAAAACCATGCCGATTGGTGGTGTTATTCAATCAACAGTTTCCTTGTCCAGCGACGGGGGTGGCGGAGGCGGTTTCCTGTCCATCATCTCAGGTGGACCAAGCGGCTTTGCCGGTTCCGGTTCAGGCTTCTTTTCAAGCGTTGGCTTTGGCTTAGGTCAAACGTTGCAGTTGCCCGGCTATACGGTCGGCGACTTCGTCTCGGCCGCCATGGACGATGCCGCGGGTACGCCCGCTGATCCCTGGGACGAGTTTGTCCTTAATGATCCGCCGAAGGACGCCGAAATCAATTACGACCCGGAAACAAACTCGGCAACCTACTCGGTCTATGATCCATTCACCGGGGTTACGGACGTCTATAGCTACGGTGCGGACAGCGCCTTTTCTTTTCAGATGTTGCCGGACAACTCCACGTTCTCCGATCTCGAAGGGCGCATTGCGCCGCAGTTTCCATCCGGCGGGGACTTTGAGATGTTTTGAAGGTGGAAGGCGCCGCGGTCTGCCGCGGCGCTCTTGCACGCGGGCTGCATGACCTCTCTGGATACGTTGGCTGAGAGCGCATCGCTCTGGCCCAGACACATCTTTGATCCAGACACGTCACCGGTGAACCGCCGATGTTCTGTTGTAAGGGCGCCGCGCTCACATCCGTTTTGTCAGTCGATGTCGTGCGCGAGGAGGGCCACCGGCGCGTCCTCGGCCCGCACGAAATCCAGCGCCGGTTTCTCGGCCACGGCGGTCAGGCGCTTGAACTCGTACCGCATCTCGCCCGCCTCTTCATCGGCAGCGACAATCAGGCATTGAAACAGGTGGATCGCCCCATCATAGAGGTCGACATACCCACGAAGATACGGCGCCGTATCGGCCAGCATGGAAAAGCCGGTCTTCCACATGCGCAGCACCGGATAAGTCTTGCCATCAACGGCAAGCCGCAGCCGCGACGCTTTTTTCAGCGACGAAAGACGCGCGCTGTCCAGGCCCGCTTGCACTTCCTTGGGTACGAATGTCGACATGGCAGTCTTTCCTTTTACCCACCCACACCGAGGATGACCCTTTAGATGAGTCGTTTCAGTTAAATTCCAATAGCATGGCGCGAGTCTTTCAGGTTGTGGCTTTCCTGTGACTCTCATCTTCTACATGCAGCTGTGCACAGGCGCAGGCATGATGCGCGCCACGATCACTTTGCGCACAAATCCGCCGCCGCTACATCAGCCTCAGAACAAGCAGGAGAAGACATATGGGCCTTTTGGTGGACGGCGTCTGGCACGACCAGTGGTACGACACGAAATCAAGCGGCGGCAAATTCCAGCGCAGCCAGGCCAAGTTCCGCAACTGGATCACTGCCGACGGACATTCGGGTCCGTCTGGTGAGGGTGGATTCAAGGCGGCCAGCGGGCGCTACCACCTCTACGTGTCCTATGCCTGTCCCTGGGCCCATCGCGCACTTGTCTTCCGCACGCTCAAGGGGCTGGAGGATCACATCACCACCTCCGTTGTGCACCCCGACATGCTCTCTGATGGCTGGACGTTTGAGGCAGACAATACGGGTGCGACTGGCGACACGCTCTATGGCCTGCCCTACGCCAGAGACATATATACAAGGGCCGATCCGCGGTTTTCGGGTCGCGTGACCGTTCCGATCCTGTGGGACAAACAGCGCGAAACCATCGTAAGCAACGAAAGCTCCGAGATCATCCGCATGTTCAATTCCGCCTTCGACGGGATCACCGGAAACACCGACGATTACTGGCCCGCGGACCTGCGCGATGCCATCGCACCCGTGAATGACCGCATCTATGACACGCTGAACAACGGCGTCTACAAGTCCGGCTTCGCCACCACGCAAGAAGCCTATGACGAGGCGGTGCATCCGCTCTTCGACACGCTCGACTGGCTGGAGGACCGCCTGTCCGGCGCGCGCTATCTGATGGGGGATCGGTTGACCGAGGCGGACTGGCGGCTCTGGACCACGCTGGTGCGGTTCGATGCGGTCTACCACCTGCATTTCAAATGCAACCGCAGGCGGCTCGTGGATTATCCCAACCTATGGGCCTACACCCGCGAGCTTTACCAGATGCCGGGCGTGGCCCAGACGGTGAACATGGACCACATCGTGCGACACTATCACTACAGCCACGAAACCATCAATCCGCACCGGATCCTGCCGATCAATCCCGTTCTGGAGTTTGACGCGCCCCACGGGCGCGAGGCGCTCAGCTGACCCCGTAATGCTCCACCATCGCGGCCAGATCCTCGGGCGGCGTGCCCGCGGGGACAAAGGCGCAGGCGTTACTGGCGTGGTTGAAGATCGACCCGTCGGAGAAGAAGGTCGTGTCGGTGACAAAGATTACCCGCGCGTTCGGATGGCGGTAGCTGGCAAAGTCCGCAACGGCCAGCGCGCTGCCCTCGTCCAGAACCAGATCCATGACGATGATGTCGGCCGCGTATTCGGACAGATGCGCCACAGCCGCGTCCTGACCGCGCACAAGCGCCACGTCCGCACCCTGCCGCGTCAAGTGCCGCTGCCACAACACCCCCAACTCCAACCGGCTTTCAACGATCAATACATTCATGGTCACTCCGAGCGGCCCAACGGACACGCCCATCCTTCTGGGCAAGATTGTCTTAACAAAGAGTTAACAGATCATGTAGTCCGTTAACGTGGGCGCTCGGACTTGAAAACTGGGCGACTTTCCGCTTTGTCCGGGCCGGATGACGCCGAAACCGACACGTCACGTACAGGAGCCTTGCATTTTGGCGCAAACACGAGATCACGGTGGCGGTCTGGATGCAGCCATCGCGCAGTATGGCGGGCGCCGATCGGACTGGATCGACCTGTCTACGGGAATTAACCCGGCGCCCTATCCCTTGCCAAACCTGTCGCAAACGGACTGGACCGCCTTGCCGGACAGGGCGGCTTCGGACCGGTTGATCGCCGCCGCGCGCACGGCCTGGAACGTGCCGGTGGGCGCCGCAATCCTCGCCACGCCCGGCGCGTCGGCGGCCATCGCACAGATCCCGCGGCTCGCGCCCAAGGGCACGGTCCACATCCCGTCCCCAACCTACAACGAACATGCCGCCAGCTTTGCCAATGCCGGCTGGACGGTGACAAACAGCGACCCCACGGCAGCGGCGCAAGTGCTGGTGCATCCCAACAATCCCGACGGAAGACATTGGAGCGCAGGGGACCTGACCGCACCGCTGCAGGTCATCGATGAAAGCTTTTGCGACGTCACCCCGGACGCCAGCCTGATCGCGCATGCAGACCGGCCCGGCACGCTGATCCTGAAAAGTTTCGGCAAGTTCTGGGGACTTGCTGGCATACGCCTTGGCTTCGTTATCGGTGATCCGGCCCTCATCGCCCGGCTGAGCGACATGCTGGGCCCCTGGCCCGTGTCCGGCATCGCCCTGAACATCGGTGCCACTGCGCTCGAAGATCAGGCCTGGGCACAGCAAACACGCGCCTCTCTGACGCAAGACGCAGACCGGCTCGACACGCTGATGCAGGCGCGCGGTGCTCAACTGGTGGGCGGCACGACGCTCTTTCGGCTCTACGATGTGGGCGACGCGGGTGTCTGGCACACCCGGCTGGCGCGCGCACATATCTGGAGCCGCGTCTTTCCCTACAGCAGCACCTGGCTGCGCCTCGGCCTGCCACCGGGGCACGCCTGGGACCGGCTCGGGGGGGCCCTGTGACCACCGGCCTGACGCTTGCGCTTGCCATGGCCCTCGACGCCCTGGCCGGAGAGCCGCGGTGGCTGTGGTCGCGCCTGCCCCACCCTGCGGTGATGATGGGGCGGGCCGTCAGCGCCCTCGACACCCGGCTGAACACCGCGCCCGGCGCACGCGCCAAAGGGATCGTGGCCATCGTCACCCTCGTCCTCGGGGCAGGCCTCATTGGCATCGGGCTTGCGCAACTCGGGTGGGCTGTCGAAGTGATCGTCGCCGCCATCCTGCTGGCGCACCGCTCTCTCATCGACCATGTCGCCGCTGTCGCGCATGGCCTGCGCCAATCCGTGGGCGAAGGGCGCCGCGCGGTCGCGATGATCGTCGGGCGGGACGTCAGCACCGCGACGACCGACCAGGTGGCCCGTGCCGGAATCGAAAGCCTGTCGGAGAATTTCAGCGACGGTGTCATCGCACCCGCATTCTGGTTCCTGATCGGCGGGCTGCCGGGCATCCTGATCTACAAGGTGGTCAACACGGCCGACAGCATGATCGGCTACCTCACACCCCGCCACGCCGCATTCGGTTGGGGGGCGGCACGGCTCGATGACCTTCTGAACTGGGTGCCTGCCCGGCTGACGGGCGGCCTGATCGCGCTGGTCGGCGGCGCAACAGGGCTTTGGGCCGCCATCCGCGCTGACGCGGCGCTCCACCGCTCGCCCAACGCCGGTTGGCCCGAAGCGGCGATGGCCCGCGCCCTCAACATAGCCCTCGCCGGACCGCGCAGCTATCACGGCCGGATGGAGGATCTGGCCTGGGTTCACCCCGACGGACGGCGCGACATCACCCCCGCCGACATTGACGCGGCCCTGCGGATCGTGTGGAAAAGCTGGGGCTTGGCCCTCGCATTCATTTTGTTGATTGGAGTATTGATTTGGATTTTTTGAAGACATTCGCTTGCGCCCTCGCCATCACCTGCCTGCCAAGCCTTGCGCTTGCGCAGTGCGGCGGCAGCTTTTCAGCGTTCAAGTCCGGCCTCAAATCCGAGGCGGTCACGCGCGGCATCGCGCCTGACACCGTCGACCGCTTCCTCGCCCCTGTCCGCCAAGACCCAAAGGTCCTGCGCGCCGACCGCGCCCAGGGCGTCTTCCAACGCCCCTTCATCGACTTTTCCCGCCGCCTGATCTCGCAAAACCGCATCGACACGGGCCGGGCCAAGGCGCGGCAATGGGACAGCGTGTTTGACCGGGTCGAACGGGACTATGGCGTGGACCGGAACGTCCTTCTGGCCTTCTGGGCGTTCGAAACGGATTACGGCGCGTTTCAGGGCGATTTCAACACCGCCAACGCACTGGTGACGCTGGCCCATGACTGCCGCAGGCCCGACCTGTTTCGCCCACAAGTCTTTGCCGCAATGCAGCTCTTCGCCGCCGGTGACTTTGAACCCGCACGCACAACCGGTGCCTGGGCAGGCGAGATCGGGATGGTGCAAATGCTGCCCGGCGACATCATCGAAAACGGTGTGGACGGGGATGGCGACGGTGCCGTCCGGCTCAAAACCTCGGCCCCCGATGCGCTGATGTCGGGCGGGAAGATGCTGCAACATTTCGGCTGGCGCGCGGGCGAGCCATGGTTGCAAGAGGTCACAGTGCCCGCGCAGATGGACTGGAGCCTGAGCGGCGTCAGCAAACCGCGCAGCATCGCCGATTGGCAGGCGATGGGCGTCCGCGCCCGCAGCGGCCAGCTTGCCACCCTGCCCGCCTCCCTGATCCTGCCGCAGGGGCACAAGGGGCCAGCCTTCCTCGCCTATCCGAATTTCGACGTGTATTTCGAATGGAACCAGTCGTTTACATACGTGCTAACCGCCGCCTATTTCGCCACCCGACTGGGCGGGGCACAGGTCTATGACGCGGGCACACCGGATGCCGGGCTGGGACCGGATCAGATGAAGCAGCTGCAGACCAGGCTACAGGCGCGCGGGCATGACGTGGGCAAGATCGACGGCATTCTAGGGGCCGGTACGCGGGCGGCTGTTCAGGCCGAACAACAGCGTTTGGGCCTGCCTGCCGATGCGTGGCCAACGCCCGCGTTGCTCAATCGGTTGTAACAGCGAATGTTTGTATTTTGGTAACGTTGGGGATATATTCAACCCATCGGAAGTTTTGTTCAGTTCAATCACCGAACAAAAGGCCCGGCAGAGCTGCTACTCTGCCGGGCCACTCTTTTTCAGGTCAAAGCCCGATCAAGAGGCGGATGGTCGTGACGCACAGTGTCATCGCTGCAATCGCGACCATCCATCTGCGGAAGTTTCTTTCCGACAGTTCAATCACCCCCTTTCACAGCCCAAGGATGGGCTGCATCGGCAAAATGCTAAGAAATGTCGAAACATTTGGTTAGAATGGGGCTCAAGGCCGCAGGGGAAACCGCTCGCCCTTCTCGGTCAGCATGACCACCCGGCCACCGTTTTCAACGTACCGATCGCAGCGCCCGAACCCGTTGCGAAAGGCGATGCAAACAGTACCGTCTGCGCCCACCTCATAGCGGCCAAACGCCGTCCCGCCGCCATTGGCATAGGTGTAGGAATACGCTCCGCCAACCGAAAACTTGGACTGCCCGTCGTCGAAAAACGTCAGCGTCTTGCCCTCGACCAACACCATGACAGCCCCCTGATCCAGCGGCGCATCGCCGCTTCGCACGGCCCAGTCGTCGGCAAAAGTCGGCGTGGCCAGCAGGACCAGAAGCAAAATCAAACGCATAACGCGACGCTAGCACGGATCGGACATACGGTCCCGTCACGTCACGGTGACCACGCTCAGGCCACCATCGTCTCCGCCTTCTTCAGATCGACCGACACAAGCTGGCTCACGCCTTGCTCCGCCATCGTCACACCAAACAGCCGGTCCATGCGCGCCATCGTCACCGCGTGGTGCGTGATGATCAGGAACCGCGTGTCGGTGCGGCGGCACATCTCGTCCAGCAGATCACAAAAGCGGGTCACGTTTGCATCATCCAGCGGCGCGTCCACCTCATCCAGCACACAGATCGGCGCCGGATTGGCCAGGAACACGGCAAAGATCAGGGCCATCGCGGTCAACGTCTGCTCACCCCCCGACAGCAGGCTCAGCGTCGACAGCTTCTTGCCCGGCGGCTGGCACATGATCTCAAGCCCCGCCTCCAGCGGGTCCTCGCTCTCGACCATAACCAGGTTCGCCTCACCCCCGCCAAAAAGATGCGTGAACAGCAGCGAAAAGTTCGAATTCACCTGCTCGAACGCCGTCAGCAACCGCTCGCGCCCCTCGCGGTTCAGGCTGGCAATGCCGCTGCGCAGGGTCTTGATCGCCTCTTCCAGATCGGCCTTCTCGCTGACCAGCGTGTCATGCTCCTCCTGCACCTCCTTGGCATCTTCCTCGGCGCGCAGGTTCACCGCACCCAGCGCATCGCGCTGCCGCTTCAACCGTCCCACTTCGGTTTCCAGCGCCTCTGCCCCCGGCATCTGATCCGGCACAACGTCCAGCGCCGTCAGCAACTGGTTTGGCGTCATCTGTTGCTCTTCCGCGATCCGTTCCGCAGCATAGGCGACCGTCTCGCGCGCCGCTTCTGCACGCGCCTCTGACCGCGCCCGCGCCTCGCGCGCCTCGGATGCCAGCCGTTCGGCCTCACGCTCGGCCAGCGTCGCATCGCGCAACGCGCCTTCGCCCTCGGACAGCGCATTCGCCGCTTCGGCCTTGCGCGCCTCGGCGCGTGCAATCTCGTCACTCAATGCCGCGCGCTTGGCGGCCAGTTCACCGGGTGCCGCCTGCGCCTCCTTCAACTCGGCCTCAGATGTCGCCTTGCGGTCGACCAGCTCCGCCGTCCGCCGCTCCGCCGTCTCCAACCGATGCTTCCAGCCGCTCACCTCCTTGGTGATTTCCTGCGCGCGCTTCACCCGCGCCTCGCCCGTGCGGCGCAAATCATCATGGGCCGACCGGCGCGACATCATGGTGATGCGCGCGGCCTCAACGGTCATGCGCAGGTCCTCGACCTCCGCCCGCGCCGCCTCCAGATCGGGCAACTCGGCCAAGGCCGCATCCGCCTCCGCCACCCGCGCGCGTGCCGCCATCGCATCCTCTTCGTGGCGGGTCACGGCCAGACCCAGCGACTCCAACCGCCCCTCGGCCAGATTGCGATCCGCCTCCGCCCGGCTCAGCGCACGGGCGGCATCGGCAACCATCCGGTCCGCCTCGCGCCGTGCATGACGGGCCATCTTGTCGGCCTCGGTCAACTCCGCCATGCGCGCCGTCAACGCCTCATGCGCCTGCCGCGCGCCATCGGCGCGCGCGGTCGCACGCTCCAACGACTGCTTCAACTCTTCCAAACGGTTCAACTGCTGCAAGCGTAAGGCCGCGGCACTCGGCGCATCCTCGGCCCAGGCGCGGAAGCCGTCCCAACGCCACACATCGCCTTCCTGCGACACCAACCGCTGGCCGGGCTGCAACAAGGGCTGCAACCGCGCCGCATCATCGGCATCAACCAACCCGATCTGCGACATCCGGCGCTGCAACACCTCCGGCACAGACACGTGCTGGGTCAGCGCGGTCACACCCTCGGGCAACGGCTGGTCCCGATCATAGGCAGGCAACACCGCCCAGCCCGATGGCCCATCCGCATCCACCTCAGGCGCGCGCAGATCATCGGCGAGCGCCGCCCCCAGCGCCTTCTCAAACCCCTGTTGCACCTGCAAACGGTCCAGGATCTGACCGCCTTCCGCCGTATCCCGCTCAACGAGTTTGGCCAGCGCACCTGCCTCGGCCCGCAGGGCATTCATCTCGCCCTCCGCCTCCGACCGTTCGGCGCGGGCATCGGCCTCGCGCGCCTGCGTCTCGGCGCGCGCCTCCTCGGCAGCGATCAGCGCGGCATCGGCGCGCGTGGCCACAGCCTCGGCCTCCGCCGCAGCCGCCTCCGCCGCCTCAAAATCCACACCGGCCTTGTCCAAGGCCGCGCGGCTCGTCGCCACGGCGGCACGCGCCTTCTCGGCCTCGGCCTCCGACTTGGCCTCGACCTTCCGGCTGTCCTCCAGCAAACGCTGGGCCGATCCATGCCGCGCCGCCAAACGCGCCACATCCTCGGTCTTGTCTGACTGGTCCCCCTCGCGGGCCTGCAGCACCTGCCCAGCCTCGCGTGCACCCTCGGCGGCGTCCGCGAGCAGCGCCTCGTGCCCCTCGCTCGCCTTGGCAATCTCGGCCGCTTCCCACTCCAGGCGCTCGATCGTTTCGCCCGCATCCCGGTTCAACCCGCCCTCGCGGTCAATATCGCGGGCCAATTGCGAAATCCGACCGGTCAGCCGCTCAATGGCTTGCTCCGCCTGTGCCTCCTGATCGGCCAGCGTGTCACGCTGCACGGCCAGACGCTGCAACACGGCCGCCGCAATCGCATCTTCTTCGCGCAACGGTGGCAACGCATCCTCGGCCGTCACCCGCGCCTTGGCTGACACCTGCACGGCACCCTCGGCCTGCGCCGCCGCCGTGGTCCGGGCGCGCAATTCCTCGTCCGCCGCCGCCCGCGCATCATCCGCCTCGCGCCAGCGGCGGTACAAGAGCTGCCCTTCGGCCTTGCGCAGACTGTCGCCAATCTCGCGATACCGTGCCGCTTGCCGGGCCTGCCGGGCCAATTGCGCCAACTGCGCCGCCAACTGCTCGATCACGTCATCGACGCGGGCCAGGTTCTGCTCGGCCCCCTTCAGCTTCAATTCCGCCTCGTGCCGCCGCTGATACAGGCCGGAAATCCCCGCTGCCTCTTCCAGAATCCGACGCCGGTTCTTGGGCTTGGCGTTGATCAGTTCCGCGATCTGCCCCTGCCGCACCAGCGCAGGCGAATGCGCACCCGTTGACGCATCGGCAAACAGCATCTGCACATCGCGCGCCCGCACATCCTTGCCATTGGTCTTGTAGGCGCTGCCCACATCGCGCGTGATGCGGCGCACGATCTCAAGCGCGTCCTGATCGTTAAAGCCCGCGGGCGCCAACCGCTCGGAATTGTCGATATGCAGGCTCACCTCGGCAAAGTTGCGAGCGGGCCGGGTCGCGGCCCCGGCAAAGATCACGTCCTCCATCCCGCCGCCGCGCATCGCCGTGGGGCGGTTCTCGCCCATCACCCAGCGCAAGGCTTCCAGCAGGTTCGACTTGCCACAGCCATTGGGGCCCACCACGCCGGTCAGCCCGTCCGCGATGATCAAATCGGTCGGATCGACAAAGGATTTAAAGCCGGTCAGTCGGAGTTTGGAAAAGCGCACGCGGCCCCCAAAGTGAGTCTGGTTGGGGTGCAATGGTGGACGCCGTCGGGCGGCACTGTCAACGCCGCACCCCTACAATCGGGGTTTTGGGCAGATTTATCCACAAGATATTGCGGCCAAGCGGCTCAGATCAGGTCGCAATCCACATCAAGGACCAGTTCATTCGTGGCCGGGCTGACATAGCTGTCAATCGTGTGGCAACTGTACTCACCCTGCGGTTTCAGCCGGTCAATAGGCGGACCACCCTTGCCGCAATCCAGGATCCCCGTCGCCAGCGCCTGATCCCCGCGCACCTCTTTGACGGTGCAGCCGCTCACCATCTCCATCGCCTTGGCGGCACGGGCCTTGATGGGGCCAAAACGCGGCGCGTATTCCATGTTGGTGCGCAACGCCTCCGCCAGCCGACCATTGACGCGCACATCAAAGGTGGACCCCTCGACCGTCACCGTCGTCGCGGGTAGGCCGCGAAAATGGGGGCCTGCGGTATTGCAGGCGGCAAGGACAAGACAGGCGAGCAGGACAAAACGCATGCAGACAGAAAGCGGCATCTTGATTAACAACTGGTGAACGCGGTCCACCGCACGGTGCATTAATCCTGGCACGCCGGGGCATCATCGGTGCACGGGTTGTGCACAGGGTGTGTACGGGCTGTGCATGCCGGTTTTGCCGTCAATCTCCATGAAAACAAGGTAAACGCGGGCCGCGACTCACACGCTGCCCTGTCCGATTGCACGCCCGGCACATTGGTCATATGATTTTACCAATCCGACCGGAGAGACCATGCCCTTTCGCCCCGTCCAGCCCGACAAACTGTCCGCCGCCGTCATTCGGCAGATCGAACAATTGATCCTGCGCGGCATCCTGCGACCGGGCGAACGGCTGCCCCCGGAACGCGACCTGGCCGAGCGCATGGGCGTCTCCCGCCCCTCCCTGCGCGACGCCATCGCGACCCTTCAGGACACCGGCCTCTTGATGGCCAAACCGGGCGCCGGCGTCTATGTGGCCGACGTGCTTGGATCGGCCTTTGCCCCTGCTTTAACTGAACTTTTTGCCCGCCATGACGAGGCGGTGTTCGACTATCTCAGCTTCCGCCGCGACATGGAGGGGCTCGCCGCCGAACGGGCCGCGCGCCTCGCCTCCGACACCGATCTGGCGGTGGTGCAAAAGGTGTTCGAAAAGATGGAAGCCGCCCACCCCAAGCGCAACGGAGAGGAAGAGGCACAGCTCGACGCGCAGTTCCACATGGCCATCATCGAGGCGAGCCACAACGTCATCATGCTCCACATGATGCGGTCGATGTACCAGCTCTTACGAGATGGTGTGTTCTACAACCGTCAGGTCATGTTCAAGCAACGCACCACGCGGCAGGCGCTGTTGGACCAGCACCGCCAGATCAACGACGCGCTCCAGACCCGCGACCCCGACGCCGCACGCGCGGCTGTCCACGCCCATCTCGACTATGTCGAACGGGCGCTCAGGGACCAGCAAAAGGCCGAACATAACGAGGAAATCGCGCGCCAACGGCTCGATCACGAAACGTCCGCCTGATCACCCCATCTTGCCCTCGATGAACGCCCGCGCCTCGGGTGTTGCGGGGGCTGTGAACATCGCTTCGGTGTCCTGCACCTCAAGCAATTTCCCCAAGTGGAAATAGGCGACCCGGTCCGCAATGCGGCGCGCCTGCGCCATCGAATGGGTGATGATGACGATGGCCTGATCCTGCTTCAGTTCCAGCAGTAGATCCTCGATCCGGGCGGTGGCGATCGGGTCGATGGACCCCGTGGGCTCGTCCATCAACAGCACATCCGGCTGCGTCGCCAGCGCGCGGGCGATGCACAACCGCTGCTGCTGCCCGCCAGACAGGTCCGTGCCAGATTTCTTGTACAGATGCTCTTCCACTTCGTCCCATAGGCCCGCACGGCTAAGGCACTGTTTCACATGCTCTTTCAGCGCCTGCCGGTTCGGCGTCAACCCATGCAGACGCGCCGCATAAGCGACGTTTTCATAGATCGACGTGGGAAATGGATTGGGCTTCTGCGCCACCCAGCCAAAGCGGCGGCGGTGCAGCGGCGGGTCGACATCGGGGCCGTTGATATCCTCGCCCTCCATCAGGATCGTGCCGCAGGTCCGCACGCCGCGCGTGTCGTCGTGCATACGGTTCAAGCACTTCAGCGCCGTGGATTTCCCGCACCCGGAGGGGCCGATAAAGGCGAGGATCTCGTTTGAATAAAGGTCGAAACTGACATCATCCAGCGCCTGCTTGTCACCATAATGCAGCGACAGGTTCCGGACCGTCATGATCGGTGGGCTGTTGCGCCCTTGGCTGGCAGAGGGCGTCACCTTGGTCGTTTGGGCGTCGAACATTGAAAACCTCGCAGGGGCTGAAAGACAGAGCGTTCCCCAACGCCTACTGCGCGGCGGAGCGGGGCAATTTGATCCATGCCAAGCCAGTGGAAAACTTCACAAAAGCTTCACAAACGAAGAACCCCGGCGCGGGGCCGGGGTTCAGAATTTTCACAACGATACGAAGCGTTTAGTGAAGGCGCGCCTCTACCTCCGCGATAGCGTCGTCGATCAGCTTATTGCCGTCAGCGGCCGTCATCTGTTGGGCAATCACCTCACGCGCGGCCTGAACGGCCACGACGGCGGCGGTGTCGCGCACCTCTTTGACGGCGCTGGCTTCGGCCGACGCGATCTGGTCGGTTGCCGCAGCAAGGCGCCGCTCGATCGAGGTTTTCAGATCGGCACGTGCCTGATCAGCAGCCGCTTCCGCGTCCTTCTTCGCCTGTGCAACGATCTTGTCCGCCTGCGCCTGCACCTCTTTCTGCTTGCGCTCGTACGAGGCCAGCAAGGTTTGCGCCTCTTCGCGCAGGGCGCGGGCTTCGTTGATCTCGGACTGGATGCCGCTTGCGCGGTCGTCCAGCATTTTCGAGACCATGCCGGGCACCTTGAAGTAGAACAGCACGCCGATGAACAGGATGAAGGCAATCGCGACGATGAAGTCGGTGTTGCTCAGCTTCCAGAACTCCGCCGAAAACGGGTTCTTCGATGCGGCCATGGCCGGACCTGCAGCGACGACGGCGATAGATGTAAGGGTCAGAAAACGCATGACTTATCCTTTCATCCGGTCGTTGACGGCGGCGGTGATCGCCTTGGCATCAGCCTTGCCGCCCATCAGGGCCACGATGTCCTGCGCCGCATCCTTGGCCACTTCCTTGACGGCTTCCTGCGCCCCAGCGCGAATGTCGGCGATGGCCTTTTCGCTTTCGGCAGCCTTGGCCGCGATCTCTGCATCCGCCTTTTCGATGGCGACGTCGAGGTCGGCTTGAATGGCTGCCTTCGTCTCGCCCGCGATGCGCTGCGCTTCGGCACGGGCATCGGCCAGCGCCTTGTCATAGGCCGCCTCGGCCGCCTCCGCCTTGGCCTTGAGGTCCTCGGCCGCGGCGATGTCATTCGTGATGGTCCCCTGCCGTTCGGCAAGGATGGCTGCGATCCGCGGCAGGGCCACGCGCGACAGCACAAAGTAGATCGCCAGAAGGGCGAGCACGAGCCAGAAGATCTGGTTGCCGAACGTATCGATGTTCAGCTGCGGCATGCCCGGAGGGGCGCCTGCTGCAACCTCAGCGGCTGCGTTGGTATCGGTTGCCATGTCGGTCGTTCCCCTGAGTGGACCCTGCGTGCAGGGCCGAATTGCGAGCCGTTACATCGGGCAGCGTAACCATATCACGCCGCCCGACCGTAAGGAATGTCGCCAGAGAAGCTTAGACGGCGAACATCAGCAGCAGAGCGACGAGGAACGAAAAGATCCCCAGGGCTTCTGCAAAGGCGATGCCGATGAACAGGGTCGCGGTCTGACCGGCGGCTGCCGACGGGTTGCGCAGGGCGCCCGCGAGGAAGTTGCCAGCCACGTGGCCCACACCGATTGCGGCTGCGCCGGAACCGATTGCTGCCAGACCTGCGCCGATATGTGCGAGTTCACCTTCCATGAGAATTCTCCTTACGATTGGAAGTTGGTGTTTGGTCGGGCGGAGGACACCTCCGCCTTACATTAGTGATGCGGGTGCAGTGCGTCCTTGAGATACACGCATGTGAGGATCGTGAAGACGTAGGCCTGAATGGCCGACACCAGCACCTCGAGGCCGTAGATCGCCATCACACCGATAATGGCGATGGGCGCGATCGCCGCGACTTGGGCAAAGCCAGCGAACACTTTCAGAACCGCGTGGCCCGCCATCATGTTGCCTGCCAGACGAATAGAGTGGCTGACGGGGCGCACGAAATAGGAAATGATCTCGATCACGGCCAGAACGGGGCGCAGCGGCAGCGGCGCGCTCGACACCCAGAACAGGCCCAGAAACGAGGCCCCGTTCTTGACAAAGCCCAGAACCGTCACGGCAATGAACACGCCAAAACCCAGAACGGCAGTGACGGCAATATGCGAGGTCGTGGTGAACGACATCGGGATCAGGCCCAGAAAGTTTGCACAGAGGATGAACATGAACAGCGTCATGATATAGGGGAAATACTTGATCCCGTCCTTGCCGGTCACATCCTCGACCATCTTGTAGACAAAGCCGTACATCAGCTCGGCAATCGACTGGCCGCGGCCCGGCACTGTTTCACGCTTGGACGTGGTCAGGACCATCAGGCCGATGATCGCCAGCACGGCGAGAGCCAGCCAAAGCGTCACGTTGGTGATCGTGAACATGTGGATGTCCGACCCGCCAAACAGCGGTTTCACTTCAAACTGATCCATAGGCTTGAAGGACAGCCCACCACCACTTGTTGCTTCGTCTGCCATCCGGCTCTCTCCGTCCTAGCCCCGCGGGGCGTCGTCCTCAGCGGCCTCTTCGGCCTCTCGCTTGCTCTGAACCTCTTGCGCGCTGCGCATCATCGTCTTGATGCCGGCCGCGAGGCCCAGAAATATAAATATGATCATGAGAAACGGTGTGGTGCCGAACAGCGCGTCCAGCCCGTATCCCATGCCAAACCCGATCCCCAGACCGGCCACCAGCTCGATCACCATGCGCCAGGCCAGTTGTGCCTGAGAGTGATGATCCGGTGTGCGGGGTTTTGGCGCGTGTTCCTCTTTCATAGCGTCGATGCGGGCGCTCAGGGCCTTCAGTCGATCTGCGTCTTCGGGGTCGGTCACGCGCCTTTGTCCCGTCATTTGGTTCGGTGAAGGGATATGGCGCGCAGAGGCGTGAGTCAACGCCACCATGCCACCGCCTCGCTCTGGGATAACCAACTGTTTTATTGCATATTTTTCGGAACAATGAAGACGGGTGCCATTGCGTCGCAGCAGGCACAAGCGCCCCTTTCGACCGCATTGTGATGTTCAACCATTTGGTTGATCTTCTGCGCTGCGCAATGCGCGAGTGTGGTCCAGCAGCCATGTGCGCACAGATCGCACGGCCTTGCGCCGCCCGGACTGGCCGCTGGTCAGCAGGTGGAACGATCCCTGCCGAAACCCCACCTCGGACACGCGCACGATCCGCCCCGAGGTCTCGTCCAGATATGTGCCGTCGGACGCGCCCAGGTAGATCCCGGCGCCATGCACCGCCGCTTCCAGCGCCAGCGCCGCCCGCATCCGCCACGGCGGATCGGGCACGGCAACGTCAATGCCCGCATGCTTGACCCAATCGACCCAGATATTGCCGCCGCGGTCTCGCAGCAAGGGGCGCGTCGTCAGATGCTCGGGCCGCAGGATGTCGTCCTTCAGGTATCCGGGCGCCGCAAACGGGTAGATCGGCGCATTGCTGACCAAATCCGATGGCTCGTCAAGATACCCCGTCTTGGCGTAGCGAATGGCAAGGTCTGCTTCATACCGGTCCAGATCCGCCAACTCGTTTGACCCCACCAGACGCAGTTCAATACCGGGTAAATCGCGCTGGAACTTGGCCAGCAACGGGATCACGATCTTGCTGGCAAAGACCGGCTCACTGTTCACCACAACCCGCCCCGCCGGGGTGTCCGCCAGCCCCTCGGTCGCTTCTCCGATCACGTCAAAGGCGGGGGTGATCCGCTGCAGGTAATGGCCACCCTCGGCCGTCAGCGCCACGCCGCGGGACGCATCGCGGAACAGCTGTACGCCCAGCCGCGCCTCAAGCCCGCGCACATGACGGCTGATGGCGGAGTGGCTGACGCCCAGCTCTTCGGCGGCACGGGTAAAGCTTTCGTGCCGGGCGGCAGCCTCGAAGGCGCGCAGGGCATTGAGCGGGGGCAGGGTGCGGGACATGCGCCGAACCGTGCAGAAAACGCACAAGTGATGTCAAGGAACTCTGTTTGTCGCGCCTGCAACGCTCGGGCATAGTCACCTCATACCTCCAGAAAAACGAGGCTCCCATGCAGCTGATACGCTCCAACGCGCTTTTGCGCGCCCTCTCGACCTGTGCCAAAATCCTGCGCTCATGGCGCAGATCCAAACCAACAGACGGCACCGCCCTGCCCCCGATGACCGATCACATCGCCCGCGACATCGGCCTGACACCGCATCAACGCGCGCAGATGTCCCATCGCTGGCCGTCCGAACAGAACAGGCATCCCTATCTCTGACCGCTTCCCCTTGACCTGCAGCCTCGGTATGACGGGCCATGGCCGATCCGCTCGACACCGTCTTTTCCGCCCTCGCCGACCCGACCCGGCGGGCGATCCTGACGATGCTGCTCGAAGATGACATGGCGGTGACGGACGTGGCCGAGCCGTTCGAGATGTCGCTGGCCGCCATCTCAAAGCACCTGACCATCCTAACGCGCGCCGGGTTGATCCAGCAGGAAAAGCGCGGGCGCGTGAAATGGTGCAAGCTGGACCCGGACGCGATGCGCGCGGCATCGGTCTGGATGCAGGGGTTTGGTCAGTTCGAACCCGTCAATCTCGACGCGTTCGAACGGTTCCTGGCGTCCGAGCTGCCCGACCGTCAGGCGTGAACCGGCTGGTTCTGCGCCGCATCCAGCGCATCATAGCCTGACAGTTCGAACCGGCACGCGGCCTGATCCCAACCGCCCGCATCAAACCACACCGGCTCGCCCAACAGCTTGAAATCGGCAAAGGGCACGCCCGGCAGCGTCCAGCCCATGGAATGCGACATCGCCACGCGCACACCCGGCTTGGGGTTCAACCCAGGGCGAATGTCACGCCGCCCCATCTTCAGGTGATGGGCAATGTCCCAATGCTGCACCTGGCCGCCCTCACGCGTGGCCACCCAGCAGTGCATGTCGGTGGTGTGATCGCGCCGCTCTTCGGGGACGAAGTAGCCGGCGACATACCCCGCCTCGACCCTCGCCGCGCGCAGACCGGCCACCAGATAGGCGTTGATGTCCACGCAGGACCCGGTGGTCATGTCACAGAGCTGCGGCATGGCATCTGCTTCGTCATAAAAGCGGTCATCGGTGTGACCATAGTCGAACATCGACGTCACATGCGCGACCATCGCCGCGATCCCGCCATCCGCAACGATCTCTTGCGCCTCGGCCGCAAGATCGGGATGGGCGCGGGTGTAACGGCTGTCATGGGGCGCGAACATCGCCTCCGGACAGGGGGCCGCCGCCGCGTCGAACCCGTAGCGCAACGTGATCCGGTCGGCGGTGGGGGTCAGGATCAGCGCGCCCTGCTGCAAGGCGGCACAGGTCACGCGGGCTGCATCAGCGCCCTCAACCTCGACACCCAGACGGGTCGCGGCGGGCGTGCTCAACCCCACGGGGGCGAGCAAATTGGCACTGCGGTCGACCGTGACGGTCACTTTCATTTCGATAATCATAGAACTATGTGCACCGCAGAATGTAACAGCATCATGTCACCGGCCCCTCATCCCGCAACAGCAGCGACAGGGCCACGACGGTCAGACCGACACCCACCCAGACGATCCCGGGCGGCACACCGTTGCCCAGCGCCACCTCCCACAGGATCACCCAGCTGGGGGTCAGGTAGGTATAGGCCATCACCTTGGCCGACGGCAGGCGCAGCGTCGCGAATTGCAGCAGCACAAAGGTCGCGGCAGAGGCAAAAAGCGCCACATAGATCAGCGTCACCCACACGATGCCCGGCAGATCGGCCCACGGCGTCGCCACCAGATCGCGCCACCCCCACAGGGTCAGCAGTACGGCACCCGCCACCAGCATGCCAAAGGTAAAAACGACCGCAGGCTCGCCCCGGTTCAGCTTGCGCACCATGGGCGTGTAAATGGCGTGGCTCACGCAACCAAAGAAATAGATGACCTCGCCCCGCCCCACCTCGAACGCGAGAAAGGCGGACAGGTCGGCGCGAAAGATCACCCAAAGCGCGCCCGCGGCCCCGACGGCGAGGGCCAGCGCCATGCGCGGCGTCGTGATCTGGCGCAGGAGAAGATAGCCAAAGCCGCCCGCCATCACCGGCGTGAGGGTAAAGACGGCCGCCGCACTCACCGGCGCAGCCGTCTTCAACCCTTCGAACATCAGCACGAAGTAGATGGCAAAAAGACCCCCCAGCACCGCATAGCGCCATGGGGCCTTCAGCGCTTGCGCCGGAACACCACCGCGCGCCACCACCGCCCCCCCGATCACCGCGGCGGCGATCCAGAAACGGGCGGCATTCAGCGCCGCGGGCGCAATCTCGTTCGCCGCCATCGCGCCCAGCGAAAACGACCCGGCCACAAGGGCCGAAAACAACAGCATCGCCGCATGGC
This sequence comes from Tateyamaria omphalii, assembly GCF_001969365.1. NCBI lineage: Bacteria > Pseudomonadati > Pseudomonadota > Alphaproteobacteria > Rhodobacterales > Roseobacteraceae > Tateyamaria > Tateyamaria omphalii. The sequence continues at coordinate 2,792,567 of NZ_CP019312.1, forward strand.
CGCGCAAGCCCGGTGTCACAGCACCTGCCAGCCCTTGGACCGCTCTTTGAGGAATGTCAGAAACGCCTGCACCTTGTTGGTGCGGTGCAGATCCACATGGGTCACCAGCCACAGGGGCGCCGACCAATCCTCGCGCGGGGTCGTGATCTCGACCAGGTCGGGGTTGGCCCGCGCCTCCAGCACCGACAGAAAGCCGATCCCGGCCCCCGCCAGCACCGCCTGCTCCAGCGCCCGCACATCCGTCGAGCGAAAGGTGATGTCACTCTCGGCCACCTGGCTGCGCAACCACTTGTGAAACGGCGCTCGGTTGTCCGCGACGTCGTGGCTGACAAACCGGTGGCCCTTGGCGGTGGCGATATCCTCGGGATGGCCATGGGCGTCGACATAGCCGCGGGTCGCATAAAGCCCCATGGACTGGCGGACAAACGGTTGGACCACATTGTCGGGCTGGTCCGGCGCGTTGCCCGCGCGGATGGCGACATGCGCCTCACCATATTCCAGGCGAAACAATCGCTCACCGGTCAGGTAGCGCACGATCACATCGGGATGCAGCCGCTGAAACTCGGTCAGAACGGGCGCCATGCGCGGCGCCATGTTGACGAGCGAGGTGACGACCAACTCGCCCGAGACTTCGGTGCCGCGCCCTTTGATCCGGCCCGCAAGCTGGCTGAACTGGTCGTCGGTGGCTTGGGCCACGCGAAACAGATCATCGCCCGCCTCGGTCGGGGTATAGCCGCGGGCGTGCCGCTGAAACAGCTTCACGCCCAACCGCCCCTCCAGCGCGTCGATATGGCGGATGACGGTGGCATGGTGCACGCCCAGCACGTCTGCGGCGCCGCTCACCGTGCCCATGCGGGCGACCTGATAGGCCGTCTTTATCTCGTCCCAATTGTCCATCGGTCAAAAGCTCTTTGTGCAAATGCTAACAGATGCTGTTGAGTTTCAGGAATTGCGTTCGAATTTGCAAGGTACAAATCTGAGAACACGAGACATTCCGATCCCAGAGAGGACCCGACCATGACCATATTGCACATCGACAGCTCCGCCCGCACCCAAGGCTCCGTGACCCGCGACCTGAGCGCCCGGATCGTCGCCAAGCTGGGCGGCAACGTGATCCGCCGCGACCTGAGCGAGGCGCTGCCACAGATCACCGAAACCTGGGTCAACGCCAACTTCACACCGGCAGATGACCGCGACCCGGCCCAGCGCGACACGCTCGCCCTCTCGGACACGCTGGTGCAGGAACTGCAAGCCGCCGACACCATCGTGATCGGCGCCCCGGTCTACAATTTCGGCATCCCCGCCGCGCTCAAGGCGTGGATCGACCTGGTGGCGCGCGCGGGCCTGACGTTCAAGTACAGCGAGGCGGGCCCCGTCGGCCTGCTAAACGGCAAACGCGCGATCATCGCCGTCGCCACCGGCGGCACGCCCGTGGGCAGCGAGGTCGACTTTGCCACCGACTACTTGAAACACGTGCTTGGCTTCATCGGCATCCACGAGGTCGAGATCATTGCCGCCGACCGCGTCATGGCCCAGGGCGAGGAGGCGATCAATGACGCCAGGGCCGAGATCGAGAAACTGGCGGCCTAAGCCCGGCCCCGGCAAAGGCAAAGCCCCCGTCCGATGGGCGGGGGCTTTGATAGTTCAGTGGCAGTGATAGGGTTGGGAGCCCGCGTGGCAGCATTGGCCGGGGGGCGATGATTTCCGGCACCCGCCGCCATGAAAAATCGCGTCAGGCCCAGATACGGACAGCGGCTTGAGGGCGTGGACCGACGCAAGTGTCGGCGTGGCAAGGGTCAGTGCGGCAAACGTCACAACTACAAATTTCAACAGATTTCCTTCGTCTTTCCTTGGTCTCTGGCGCAACGCTCGAAACGTTAACGAATGGTTAACGCCACCAAACACGGCCCGGTTCCGGCTCTTGTCGAGGATTGCCAGTTGCCGGTAGCGTTCCGGCATGACTGTTGTCCGCAAGCTGCCCACGCAATTGATCCTGGCGCACGCCCCCTGGGTGTTGGGCGGCGGCCTGATTGTCTGCATCGTCGCCTGTGCGGCGGCAGGTCTGGCGCTTGTGGCGGCGGGCGAAACCAGCGGGCTCCTGACCGTGTTTCTGGGGGCAGGTGTGCCGCTGGGGATCTTTGCACTGGCAATCAAACGCGATCAGGTCATTTTCGACGCGCATTCCGGCACGGTCACCGTGCAGCGCAGGACGCTGCTGCGCTACCAAAATGCCGTGCACCCGCTGACCAACATCCGCCGGGCAGAGGTCGAGGCGTTCTCCGACACAGCCCGCCCGATCCTCATCTTCGACGATACAGCCCCCTACCCGCTGGTCGAAGCCTATGTCTCTGGCAACGGGCCACGCCGGTCTGCCGACGCGATCAACGACTGGCTGCGCGCCTATCGCCGGTCGGGCTAACGCCCGCGCCAGATGTCATCCTCGGTCACGCCCATCTCGGCCAGGTCCGGGGCACGCAGGCGCGCCTCGGCGTCCCACGCCATATAGAATTCGTCCAGCTGCGGCGGGGCGGTTGTGGTCATGCTCAAGAGCGCATGAACCTGCCCGCGATGGTGGATCTGATGCTGGATGAGATGCAGAAACGTGCGGTCAAACCGTTCCTCCTGAACCCCGCTGTCGCGCAGCATCCGCACAATGCGCAGCGGATCGGACAGCGTCGCGTCCTCGGTCACGGCGATCAAACGGCGATCGACCTCGCGCTGTGCGGCGCGCAAGGCGGGCAACTCGGGATGCGGCACCTCGGGGTCAAAGGCCGCGGAACCGATGCACGCCCCTTCCAGCGCCGAGACGTAGAACCAGTCGACAATCAGAATGTGATTGAGCGTTGCAATGATCGACCCGAAAAAGGACGGGCGCGCCTGGGTCAACTCCTTGGCGGTCAGCCCGCCACAGGCGCGATGCAGGCGGTAATTCGACCACGCATTGTTATAGGCTTGCGGCACAAATAATTGCGTCATGGCGGTCGTCTCTTTCCTGCCGCTGCGCGAAAAAGCACGGGGCATTTGATCAAGATCAGGTCGGCGGGGCACAGCGCTCCTTACGCTCCCCTCCGTATCAGATAGGAGACGCCCCGTGAAACAGCTCATCGCCACCTTAGCTCTGCTTGGCAGCATGCCCCTGACCGCCTGGGCCCAGGATGTGTCAAACGGCGCAACGCTTTACCAGCGGCACTGCGCCACCTGTCACGGGGTCAATGCGGACGGCAACGGGCCAATGCGCCCGGCGCTCCTGCTGCAACCACCCGCCCTGAACGACCTTCAGGCCCGCAACGAGGGCACCTTTCCGATCGCACGCGTGGTATCCCGGATCGACGGGCGCGACCCGCTGGTCAGCCACGGTTCGCCCATGCCGGTCTACGGCTGGTATTTCGAAGGGGAGGATACGGCGCTCAAGGCCGAAACCGGCCAACCGATCCTGACCAGCAAGCCGATTGTGGATCTGATGGCTTATCTGCAAAGCATTCAGGAATAGGCAGGGATACGATGATTGCACGCTTGTGCACACGCGCCAAGGAGGAACCGGGTTGACCGGGCTTAAAATCTTCAAGCCTAAAACTTCAAGCTTGAAATATAAACCGATTGCAGCAACTCTTGCCTGAACTCACTCACTGAGAGGAGACTGGCTTCAATGCGGATTGCGTGCCTTGGCGGGGGACCTGCCGGTCTCTATTTCGCGATCTCGATGAAGTTGCGGGATCCGTCCCACGAAGTGACGGTGATCGAACGAAACCGCGCGGACGACACCTTTGGCTGGGGTGTGGTGCTGTCGGATGAAACGCTGGCCAATCTGGCCGCAAACGACCCGATCAGCGCCGCCGTCATCAAGGACAATTTCGCCTATTGGGATGACATCGCCCTGCATGTCCGGGGACAACGTATCCTGTCATCGGGCCACGGTTTTTGCGGCATCGGGCGCAAGACATTGCTGATCCTCCTTCAGGCCCGCGCCAAAGAACTCGGCGTCGACCTGCGCTTTGAAACAGAGGTCGCGAGCGCCGAAGACTACCGACACGCCTATGATGTCGTGGTCGCCGCCGACGGGCTGAATTCAAAGACGCGGATGCTCTATGCGGACGCGTTCCAACCCGATATCGACCAGCGCCTGTGCCAGTTCGTCTGGCTGGGCACGCACCAGACATTCAACGACGCCTTCACCTTCATTTTCGAAGAAACCGAACACGGCTGGGTCTGGGCGCACGCTTACCAGTTCGACGACAACACCGCGACCTTCATCGTGGAATGCGCGCAAGATACGTTCGACAAATGGGGCTTCGGCGACAAGAGCCAGGCCGACACCATCGCAATCTGCCAGGACATCTTTCGCGACCACCTCGGCGGCCACGCCCTAATGACAAACGCCAACCACATCCGCGGATCGGCATGGCTGCGGTTCCCGCGCGTCCTGTGTGAACGTTGGCACCACGAAAACGTGGTTCTGCTGGGCGACGCGGCCGCGACGGCGCATTTCTCCATCGGGTCCGGCACCAAACTGGCGCTCGAAAGCGCCGTGGCGCTTGCCGACCTTCTGCATCAGGAACCGAAGCGCGAGACCGCGTTCGCACGGTATCAGGAAGAACGGCGGCTCGAGGTCCTGCGCCTGCAATCGGCGGCGCGCAACTCACTGGAATGGTTCGAGACTGTCGAGCGGTACTTCGACCTCGACCCTGTGCAGCTGAACTATTCCATGCTCACCCGCAGCCAACGCATCAGCCACGAAAACCTGCGCGACCGCGACAAGGCATGGCTTGAAGGGGCGGAGCGGTGGTTCATGACACAGGCCGGCGCGACCCGGGATGCGCCCTTGCGCCCGCCGATGTTTGCACCCTTCCAACTGCGCGGCATGGCGCTGAAAAACCGGATCGTGGTGTCGCCCATGGCTCAATACAAGGCCGTGGATGGCTGCCCGACCGACTGGCACCTGATCCATTACGGCGAACGGGCCAAGGGCGGGGCGGGGCTGGTCTATACCGAAATGACCTGCGTCAGCGCCGAGGGGCGGATCACCCCCGGCTGTCCAGGGCTTTATGCGCCGGAGCATGAAGCCGCCTGGGCGCGGCTGACCGCGTTTGTGCACGGCGAAACCGACGCCCGGATCTGCTGTCAGATCGGCCATTCCGGGCGCAAGGGCTCCACCCAACTGGGGTGGGAGCGTATGGATGCCCCGCTCGCGTCCGGCAACTGGGACGTGCTCAGCGCCTCTGCAATCCCGTGGAGCCCGGAAAACCCCACACCCCGCGAAATCACCCGACCCGAGATGGACACCATACGGGACGAATTCGCCGCCTCCGCCGCCATGGCGGCGCGCGCGGGCTTTGACATGATCGAACTGCACGCCGCCCACGGCTATCTCGTGTCGTCCTTCCTGTCGCCGGTGTCCAACATCCGCACCGATGACTACGGCGGCAGCCCGGAAAACCGGCTGCGCTGGCCGCTCGAGGTGTTTGCCGCGATGCGCAACACATGGCCGGACGACCGGCCCATGTCCGTGCGCATCTCGGCCCATGACTGGGTGGGCGACGCCGGGCTGACGCCACAGGACGCGGTGCAGATCGCCCAAGCCTTCAAATCCGCCGGGGCCGACCTGATCGACGTGTCAGCAGGCCAGACAAGCATTGACGCCAAACCCGTCTATGGCCGCATGTTCCAGACGCCGTTCAGCGACCGCATCCGGAACGAGGCCGGGATCAGCACCATGGCCGTCGGCAACATCTACGAGGCGGACCACGCCAATTCGATCCTGATGGCGGGCCGCGCGGATCTGGTGGCCATCGGGCGGCCGCACCTGGCCGATCCCTACTGGACCCTGCGCGAAGCGACGCGGATCGGCGACCGGGCCGCGCCCGATTGGCCCCTGCCCTACCTGGCGGGACGCGATCAGGCCTGGCGCCTCGCCGACCGCGATGCAGAGGCGATCAGGGCATGAGACAGGTCCTCATCACCGGCGGCGGCACAGGCATCGGGCGGGCGATCGCCCACGCCTTTGCGGATGCGGGCGATGCGGTGACGATCACGGGCCGCCGCCCAGACGTTCTAAAGGAGGCCGCCAAAAGCCGCGCCATCACCTGCCGCACCGCCGACGTCACGGACGAGGCTGCGGTCGCCGCCCTTTTTGGGACACCCTTTGACGTGGTCATCGCAAATGCGGGCGGCGGCGCATCGGGCAAACTGGTCAAGACCTCGCTCGCGGACTGGAACAGCACCCTCGCTGTCAACCTGACGGGCACCTTCCTGACGTTCCGGGCGGCCCTGCCGCACATGACAACCGGCGGGCGGCTGATCGCCATCGCCTCGACCGCCGCGCTGAAGGGCAACGCATCCGTCCCGGCCTACACCGCGGCCAAGCATGGCGTGCTGGGCCTCGTGCGTGCGGTCGCGCATGACGTGGCCACATCCGGCATCACCTGCAACGCCATCTGCCCCGGCTTCACCGACACACCGCTTGCGGATGATGCGATCACCGGACTGATGCGGCGCTTTGACGTGGACCGGGACAAGGCGACGGCCATGGTGACGTCCGGCAACCCCCAAAACCGGCTGATTGCGCCCGACGAAGTGGCGGCCACGGCGCTGTTTCTGGCCTCACCCGAAGCGGCCGCGATCAACGGCCACGCCCTGTCCCTGTCCGGAGGCGAGATATGAGACCCCATCCAACCCCACCGCCCGAACCGGCTTCGAAGGAACGGCTCAGACTGTGGCTCAAGCTGCTGAAACTGTCCGGCGGGATCGAAGCCGAGTTGCGGCGACGCCTGCGGGATGCGCGTGACACGACCCTGCCGCGCTTTGACGTTATGGCAGCGCTGGCGCGCCATCCCGACGGTCTGAAGATGAGCGACCTGTCGGGCTATCTCAGAGTGTCGAACGGGAATGTCACTGGGATTGTCGACCGCCTGACACAGGACGGCCTAGCCCTGCGCGTCGCAGTGCCGGGCGACAAACGCGCACTGCTGGCCCGCTTGACCCCCAAGGGGCAGGCCGCCTTCGCCGCCCTCGCCGCCGAACACGAGGCATGGATCGACGACCTGCTCGGCGGGCTCAGCGTCGCAGACGCGGCGCACATGAGCGCCCTCCTCGACAAAGCCCTCGATCCCGGAGCCTCCAATGACCCTGCATGACCCCGAACATTTCCGGTGCGAGATCAGCGGCGGCATCGCCCGCATCGCCCATGATCGGCCCGAACGGAAAAACCCGTTCACTTTCGAAAGCTACGCCGCCTTGCGCGACTGGTTCCGCGCGCTGGTCTATTCTGACGACATCCACGCGGTTGTGATCCTGCCGAACGGCGGCAATTTCAGTTCGGGCGGCGATGTGCATGACATCATCGGGCCGCTCACCCGGATGTCGATGAAAGAGCTTCTGACCTTCACCCGAATGACCGGTGATCTGGTCAAGGCCATGGTGCATTGCGGAAAGCCGATCATCGCTGCCGTTGAAGGTGTGTGCGCCGGGGCCGGGGCGATCATGGCCATGGCCAGCGACATCCGGATCGCGGGACCGGACGCCAAGGTGGCCTTTCTCTTCAACCGCGTGGGGCTGGCGGGCTGCGACATGGGGGCCTGCGCGATGCTGCCGCGGATCATCGGCCAGGGCCGCGCCGCCGAACTGCTCTACACCGGGCGCACCCTGCGCGCCGAAGAAGGAGAGCGCTGGGGGTTCTTCAACTCCATCAGCACCACCGACGCATTGGAGGCCGACGCGCTGCGGCTCGCAGAACGGATCGTGCAGGGCCCAACCTTCGCCAATTCCATGACCAAGACCATGCTGGCACAGGAATGGAACATGAGCCTCGATCAAGCCATCGAAGCCGAAGCACAGGCACAGGCGATCTGTATGCAGGGGCGCGACTTTACCCGCGCCTACAAGGCGTTTGTCGCCAAAAGCACGCCGATATTCGAGGGGGACTGATGGCCGACACGAGCTTTCTCAGCTGGCCCTTCTTCGACGCCCATCACCGCGACTGGGCCGCGCATGTCGACGCGGTGTCCGCGGGGCTTGATGTCGATCACACCGATACCGACACCACCTGCCGAACACTGGCCGCACAGCTTGGAACGGCAGGCATCCTTGCCCCCACCTCCAGCAACGACGGCCACTTCGACGTCCGCACACTCTGCCTCGCGCGCGAAACACTGGCGCGGCACGACGGGCTGGCGGATTTCGTCTTTGCCATGCAGGGCCTGGGCACCGGGGCCATCACGCTGTTCGGCACCGACCCGCAAAAGGCCGCATGGCTGCCCAGGACGCGCGCAGGCACCGCCCTTTCGGCCTTTGCATTGACCGAACCGGGGTCCGGATCGGACGTCGCCAATGCCACGATGACGGCAACACGGGACGGCACCGACTATATCCTCCACGGCGAAAAAACCTGGATCTCCAACGGCGGCATCGCCGATATCTACACGCTCTTTGCCCGCACGGGCGAGGCGCCGGGCGCCAAGGGGCTGTCGGCATTCCTGATCACCCCCGACCTGCCCGGCTTTGAGGTAACGGAACGGCTGACCACCATCGCCCCGCACCCGCTGGCAACATTGCGCTTCACCGAATGCCGGGTGCCCGCCACGGCCATGCTCGGCGCACCAGGCCAGGGGTTCAAGATCGCGATGTCCGTCCTCGACGTCTTCCGACCGACAGTGGCCGCAGCAGCGCTCGGGTTTGCCCGCCGCGCGCTGAACGAGGCCTTGGCGCGGGTCACGACCCGCCACGTGCAGGGCGCGCCGCTCTCTGATCTGCAGATGGTGCAGGGGCACATCGCCGACATGGCGCTCGACATCGACGCCAGCGCGCTCCTGATCTACCGCGCCGCCTGGGCCCGCGACAGCGGCGCGCCCCGCATCACGCGCGAGGCGGCAATGGCCAAGCTCTTTGCCACCGACCAGGCCCAACAGGTCATCGACAAGGCCGTGCAGCTTTTCGGGGGCGACGGCGTGCGCGCGGGCGAAGCGGTCGAACGGCTCTACCGCGAGATTCGCGCGCTCCGCATCTACGAGGGGGCCAGCGACGTCCAGAAAGTCATCATCGCCCGCCAAACTCTGGCTATGTTCGAGGGAGACACCTGATGCTTGGCCCATCCGCCCACACCGACAGTTTTGCCCGTAACAACCTGCCACCTCCGGACAGTTGGCCGGACATGCCGCTGGGTGGCTTCGACTACCCCGACCGCATCAATGCCGGGCACGAACTGACCGACGCGATGGTCGCGCGCGGCTTTGGCGATCACACCGCGCTGATCGGCAACGGGCGGCAACGGACATACAAGGAACTGACGGACTGGACCAACCGGCTGGCCCACGCGCTGGTCGACGACATCGGGGTGAAACCGGGCAATCGCGTCCTGATCCGGTCCGCCAACAACCCCGCCATGGTGGCCTGTTGGCTGGCGGCAACCAAGGCCGGCGCGGTCGTCGTGAACACGATGCCCATGCTGCGGGCGGGCGAGCTGTCGGCCTATGTGGACAAGGCGGACATCCAGTTTGCCCTCTGCGACACCCGCCTGATGGAGGAGATGGCGGCGTGTCAGGCGGCCAACCCACGGCTCAAGCGCGTTGTGGGCTTCGACGGCACCTCGAACCACGACGCCGAACTCGACCGGCTCGCACTGGAAAAACCCGTCCGCTTCGCAACTGTCGAAACCGGGCGCGACGACGTGGCCCTCCTGGGCTTCACCTCGGGCTCGACAGGAGAGCCGAAGGCAACCATGCACTTCCACCGCGACCTCCTGATCATCGCCGACGGCTACGCCCAAGAGGTGCTGGGCGTGGTGCCCGACGACATCTTTGTCGGCTCGCCGCCGCTGGCCTTCACCTTCGGGCTGGGCGGGCTCGCGATCTTTCCCTTGCGCTTCGGCGCAACCGCGACGCTGCTGGAACAGGCAACGCCGCCCAACATGATCGACATCATCGAAAAATACCGCGCAACCGTCTGCTTCACGGCACCCACCGCCTACCGCGTGATGCTGTCGGCGATGGAGGACGGCGCGGACCTGTCCAGCCTGCGCGCGGCCGTCTCGGCCGGGGAAACACTGCCCAAACCCATCTATGACGCCTGGATCGAAAAAACGGGCAAGCCGATGCTGGACGGCATCGGCGCGACCGAGCTGCTGCACATCTTCATATCGAACCGCTTCGATGACCACCAACCGGCCTGCACGGGCAAGCCCGTCACCGGCTACGAGGCCAAGATCGTGGACAACGCAGGCCACGCGGTCCCCAACGGCGAGGTCGGGCGCCTTGCAGTGCGCGGGCCAACCGGCTGCCGCTATCTGAACGACGACCGGCAACAGGACTACGTGCTTGCAGGCTGGAACATCACCGGCGACAGCTTCATCCGCGACGCGGACGGATATTTCCACTTCCAGGCCCGCAACGACGACATGATCGTGTCATCAGGCTACAACATCGCCGGACCAGAAGTCGAAGCCGCGCTTCTCGCCCACGACGCCGTCGCAGAATGCGCGGTGGTCGGCGCCCCGGATGATGCGCGCGGGCATATCGTGGAGGCGCATGTGGTCCTGACGGACGGCTTCACCGCATCGGACGCGATGATCGAGGAGTTGCAGGAACACGTCAAAACCACCATCGCCCCCTACAAATACCCGCGCCGCGTTCACTTCGCGGACGCGTTGCCCAAAACCCAAACGGGCAAAATCCAGCGGTACAAGCTGACGCCCTCGCATGGCCGCCGGAACAGATGATCACCGGGTTCCAGATGCAGCAAAAAGTGCTGTTCAAGCATTGCGACCCCGCGGGCATCGTCTTTTTCCCGCGGTACTACGAGATGATCAATGACTGTGTGGAAACCTTCTTCGACACCGCTTTGGGCATGCCGTTCGAACGCTTCCATCCCCACAGGGCCGTGCCGACAGCAGCCATCGAAACCCGCTTTATCGCACCATCCCGGCACGGCGATCTGCTTGATTTCCGTCTTGTGACCGCAGCGGTCGGGCGCACCTCATGGACCTATCGCATGACCGGCGCGTGCCAAACCCAACCGCGGTTCGAGACATCGGCAACCCTGGTCCACGTCGATGCGAACGGCACCCCCACACCCTGGCCCGACGCCCTGCGGCAGAAACTGACGGCATATGAGGCACATAATGACCCATGACGTGATCCATCCCGACGGGTGGTTGCCCGCCAAGGGCTACGCCAACGGCGTCCTGTCAAAGGACGGCACCCTGTATATCGGCGGCCAGATCGGCTGGGACGCCGACAAACAGTTCGTCAGCGACACGTTCATCGGGCAAATGCGCCAGGCACTCACCAACATCCGCACCATCGTCGAGACCGCCGGAGGCCAGGTCGGGGACATCACGCGCCTGACCTGGTTCGTGACGGACAAGGACGAATACCTCGCCGCACAGGCAGAGGTGGGCAAAGCCTACCGCGAGGTCTTTGGCAAACACTTCCCCGCAATGTCCATGGTGGTTGTCGCCGGACTGATCGAAGACGCCGCCAAGGTCGAGATCGAGGCAACCGCCTTCATCGGCTAACCACCGCAGATCGCCCCGCCACGATCCTGCCGGACCCGCCGCACCCCTTGACTCGCACGCGGCGCTGGCATAGCTCCCCCGCAACACCCGGAAGTGCGATATCTTCCGGTCCCTTGGGACATCCCGGGATCGCCCTCCGTCAGCGCGTTGCGCCCACGGGGGCGCTCGTCGTTTGCTCCCTTGGGTCCCGAGCCGCCAACACTTAGGTGAAGGCAAACGTCAACGGTCGAAAGGATGCAGGCCCATGTTTGAAAATCTCTCCGAACGCCTCTCCGGTGTCTTCGACCGGCTGACCAAACAGGGCGCGCTGAGCGAGGACGACGTCAAAACCGCCCTGCGCGAGGTCCGCGTCGCACTGCTCGAGGCGGACGTCTCCCTCCCCGTCGCCCGCGACTTCATCAAGCGGGTGCAGGACGAGGCGACGGGCCAGGCCGTCACCAAATCCATCACCCCTGGCCAGCAGGTCGTCAAGATCGTGCACGACGCCCTCGTCGCGACCCTCAAGGGCGAAGGCGAACCCGGCGCGCTGAAGATCGACAGCCCGCCTGCCCCCATCCTCATGGTCGGCCTGCAAGGCGGCGGTAAAACCACAACCACGGCCAAACTGGCCAAACGCCTGACCGAACGCGACGGCAAGCGCGTGCTGATGGCGTCCCTTGACGTCAACCGTCCCGCCGCGATGGAACAACTCGCCATCCTCGGCTCCCAGATCGGCGTCGACACCCTGCCCATCGTCAAGGGCGAAAACCCCGTCCAGATCGCCAAACGGGCCAAGACGCAGGCCAGCATGGGCGGCTACGACGTCTACATGCTGGACACGGCGGGCCGCCTCTCCATCGACGAAGAGTTGATGACCCAGGTCGAACAGGTCCGCGATGTCGCCACCCCGCGCGAGACGATCCTGGTGGTCGACGGGCTGACCGGTCAGGACGCCGTGAACACCGCGCAAAACTTCGACGACCGCATCGGCATCTCGGGCGTCGTCCTGACCCGCATGGACGGCGACGGCCGCGGCGGTGCGGCGCTCTCCATGCGCGCCGTCACCGGCAAGCCGATCAAGTTCGTGGGCTTGGGCGAAAAGATGGACGCGCTCGAAACGTTCGAGCCCGACCGCATCGCGGGCCGCATCCTCGGCATGGGCGACATCGTCTCCCTCGTCGAAAAGGCGCAGGAAACCATCGAGGCCGAACAGGCCGAGCGCATGATGAAGCGCATGGCCAAGGGTCAGTTCAACATGAACGACCTCAGGATGCAGCTGGAACAGATGCTCAAGATGGGCGGGATGGAAGGCATGATGGGCATGATGCCCGGCATGGGGAAATTGTCGAAACAGGTGGCCGACGCCGGGTTCGACGACAAGATCCTCAAGCAGCAGATCGCCATGATCCAGTCCATGACCAAGAAAGAGCGCGCCGCGCCCCAGATCCTGCAAGCCAGCCGCAAGAAACGCATCGCGCGCGGCTCGGGGATGGAGGTCAGCGACCTCAACAAGCTCCTGAAGATGCACCGCCAGATGTCCGACATGATGAAAAAGCTCGGCAAGGGCAAAGGCGGCATGATGAAACAGGCGATGAAGGCCATGATGGGCGGCAAAGGCGGAATGCCCGACATGGGCAACATGGACCAGGCCCAGCTTGAAGCGGCGGCCAAGCAGCTTGGCGGCAAGATGCCCGGCGGCCTGCCGGGCTTGGGTGGCGGCGGCGGCATGCCCCTGCCCCCCGGCCTCAGCGGGTTCGGCAAGAAAAAGTGACCGGGCATACCGCTCATATCCCCACGCTCGAAACCGAGCGTCTGGTGCTGCGCGCACCGGCACAGGCGGACTTCCCGGCCTTCGCCGCCTATTGCGCCTCGCCCCGCGCCACGTTCAGCTGGGGCCAGATCGGCGCCGACCGGGCCTGGTCGGAATTTGCGGCTGCGATCGGCAGCTGGCCCCTCATGGGCTTCGGCGCATGGTCCATCGAGGATCGCGCAAGCGGCACCTATTGCGGCGAGGTCCTGCTGCAACAGCCCGCCCACTTCCCCGAACCCGAACTTGGCTGGACGCTGATGGAAGAGGCCGAAGGCAAAGGCATCGCATTCGAGGCCGCCACCGCCGCGCGCGACTGGTTCGCCGCGCACCACAGCGACAAATCCCTCGTCAGCTACATCACCCCTGGCAACACCCGCTCCGAGGCGCTCGCCGCCCGGCTCGGCGCAGCGCACGACCCGGACGCGCCCCTGCCCGACGGCGAAACGCCCGCAGAAACGGCAGTCTACCGCCACCGGAGCGCCGCATGACCGCCGCCACAACCCTCACCACAGACCGCCTGATCCTGCGCCAACCGCAGGCCAGCGACCTGCCCGCCTACACGGCCTATTGCGCCAGCCCCCGCACCCATTTCGTCGGCGGCCCCTTCGACACGGTCAAAGCCTTTGACAAGTTCGCGGCCATAGCAGGCCACTGGACCCTGCGCGGCTTCGGCCGCTACATCATGGAACAGGACGGCGCGCCCATCGGCCATGTCGGCCCCATGCAACTGGACGCGACAAAACCGGCCGAATTCACGTGGACCCTGTGGGACGGCGCATACGAGGGGCGCGGCCTCGCCACCGAAGCGGCGTGCCGGGTCCGCGATCACCTTCTGGGTGACCTCGGCTGGCCCGAGATGATCATTCACGTCATGCCCGACAACACAGGCTCCATCGCAATCGCACAGCGCATCGGCGCGACGCTCACGGATGAACCCGCTCCGGAATGGTATGACGGCGCGCTGGTCTACCACCTGCGCGCAGAGGTGCCCGCATGATCACCCTCACCGGCACGCCCACACTCACCACCGACCGGCTCACCCTGCGCGCACCGCAGCCACAGGACGCGCCGACGTTCATCGACTTCTACAAGACCGACCGCGCGCAATACGTGGGCGGCCCAAAAAACGACAAACAAGGCTGGGAATTCTTCTGCACCGAACTTGGCCACTGGGTCATGCGCGGCTACGGCATGTTCGTGGTAACCTACAAAGGCGACGACACCCCGCTCGGCATCGTCGGCCACTGGAACCCGAAAACCTGGCCGGAACAGGAAGTCGGCTGGGTGATCTTCGATCCCGCGCTCGAAGGCAAAGGCATCGCACACGAGGCCGCCAAAACCGTCATCGACTACACGTGGACTACCCTGAAATGGGACACCATCGTCAGCTATATCGCCTATCCCAACACGCGCTCCATCGCGCTGGCCGAACGGCTCGGCGCCGTCCGCGACGACACCGCCGCAACACCCGGCAAGACCTATGTCTACCGCCACCCGAGGCCCGCGGCATGAGTGTCACCTTCTCCGCCCCCACGATTGAGACCGAGCGTCTGATCCTGCGCGCCCCCGCGCTCACGGATTTCGACGCACTGGCCGATTTCTACGCCTCCCCCCGCGCGGCATTCGTCGGTGGCCCACAAAGCCGCGAACTCAGCTGGCGCAGCCTCGCTCAGGAAGCGGGCCACTGGGTCCTGCGCGGGTTCGGCCGCTGGACACTCGTCGAAAAAGCCACGCAAGCACCGGTTGGCATCGTCGGCCTCTGGCACCCCGAAGGCTTCCCCGAACGCGAACTCGGCTGGGACCTCTTCAACGGCGCCACAGGTAAAGGCTACGCCACAGAAGCAGCAAAAGCCGCCCGCACCTACGCCTATGACACATTGGGCTGGACCACCCTCACCAGCCTGATCGCCGTAAACAACAACGGCTCGCGCCGCGTGGCCGAACGTCTCGGCGCCACATATGACAGCGACTTCACCCACGACCGCTACGGCCCCATGCAGCTTTGGCGGCACCCCGGACCGGAGGCGCTGACATGACCTTCCCCTGCGAAACGCCCCGCACCGGTGCCGCCTCCCTCTTCGCCATCGCACTCCAAGGCCACCTGCCGACGCTGGCAACCGACCGGCTGATCCTGCGCGCCCCGCGCGTCACCGACTTCGACACCTATGCGCAAATCGCCTGCACCCGGCGTGGCCAGCACCTCGGCGGGCCGATGACGCGCGAAGACGCCTGGCTCGACTTTTCCCAGATGACCTCGACATGGCTGCTGCACGGCCACGGTCTCTGGACCATCGGGCACGCAGGCGACATCGCGGGCTTCGTCGTGCTGGGCTATGAGCCGGGCGATCAGGAACCCGAACTGGGCTTCATGCTGACGGAAAAAGCCGAAGGGATGGGCATCGCGCGCGAGGCGGCACATGCCGCCCTCACCCACGCCTTCCAAACCCTCGGCTGGTCCACGCTCGTCTCCTATATCGACCCCGCCAACACCCGCTCGATCAAGCTGGCGCAGCGGCTCGGCGGCCTCCCCGATGGCGAGATCACGGAAGACGGCGAAACAACCCTCATCTACCGCTACCTGCGCGAGGTGATGTGATGTCCCACGCCGCCATCCCCGTCATCGAAACCCAGCGCCTCGTCCTGCGCGGGCCGGAACCCGAGGACTATCCGAACTTCAAGGCGACCTTCGCCTCCTACCGCTCCCGTTTCATGGGCGGCCCGCTGAACGCCTACGAGGCATGGATGCTCTACGCCGCAGAAATCGGGCATTGGGACATCCGCGGCTTCGGCATGTGGATGATCCACGACAAGGACACGGACGACACCTACGGCATGGCCGGCGGCTGGCAGCCCGCAGGCTGGCCCGAACGCGAAATCGCCTGGATCATCTGGCCCGACAAGTCCGGCAAGGGCTACGCGCTCGAAGCGACCCATGCCGTGCGCGCGCACTACTACGCCCAGGGGTGGGACGGCGCCGTCAGCTACCTTGACCCCATGAACCTCGACAGCATCCGGCTGGCCGAGCGTCTGGGCGCGGTCAAGGACAAGGAAGCGCCGACAATCGACGGCTCCGATGCGGTCTACCGGCACCCCTCGCCCGCTGCACTCGATGGCAGCCAACTCGCGCACGGGATCGAGATGGAAATCGGCCACTACGCCGACCCGATGTTCAAACCGAAAGGATGGGCGCTTGATTGACCTGACCCGGATCACAGCGATGCACCAAAGCGGTGCACGGTCTGTGCACAGTTTGTGCACGGGGTGTGTACGCCCGTTTTCGCCCAATGGAGCCCGCCCATGACCGATACCGTCACCACCCGCGCCGCCGAGGTACTGGCCGACCACCGCGCCAGCATCGACCGGCTCGATGCGATCCTCGTCTACACCCTGGGCGAGCGGTTCAAGCACACGCAGGCCGTGGGGAAACTCAAGGCCACACACGACCTTCCGCCCTCCGATCCCACGCGCGAAGCCGCGCAGATCGCACGGCTCGAAGATTTGGCAAACCGGGCCGACCTGGACCCCGAATTTGCCAAGAAGTTCCTGAACTTCATCATCGCTGAGGTTATTCAGCACCATCAGAAACACCAATCGTAAGGCGGACGCGCCGTCCGCCACCCCACTGAAACCAAAAGGAAATACACCATGGCTATGAAAATTCGTCTCGCCCGCGGCGGCTCGAAAAAGCGTCCCTTCTACCGCATCGTGGCAGCCGACAGCCGCATGCCGCGCGATGGCCGCTACATCGAAAAACTGGGCACCTATAACCCGCTCCTGCCCAAGGACAGCGAAGAGCGCGTGAAGATGAACATGGAACGCATCCAATACTGGCTGGGCGAGGGCGCACAGCCCACCGACCGGATCGCCCGCATGCTCGAAGCCGCAGGCGTCATGGACAAGAAAGAGCGCAACAACCCCAACAAGGGTGAGCCCGGCAAGAAAGCCCAGGAACGCGCCGAAGAAAAAGCCGCCAAAGCAGCCGCCGCTGCCGAAGCACCCGCAGAAGAATCTGCAGAATAATCAGGGGCTTGGCGCGTGGACACATTCCCGGATGAGTTTCGCGACCAGCTTTTGAACCTGATGGCGTGGCGGCGCGATGTGCGCCGCTTTCGCACCGACCCCGTGCCCGAGGCAGTGCTCATGCGCTGCCTCGACACATTTCGGCTGGCCCCCTCCGTGGGCCTGTCCGAACCCTGGCGCATCCTCCGCGTCCAAAGCGATGCGGCCCGCAGCGCAGCGCTCGAAAACTACAAGACCGCCAACGCCGCAGCCCTCGCAGGCTATGACGGCGCGGACGCCGCCAGCTACAGCCAACTCAAACTCTCCGGCATGGCCGAAGCCCCTGAACACCTTGCGATTTTCTGCGATGACAGCACGTCCCAAGGGCGCGGCCTCGGTGCCGCCACCATGCCCGAAATGCGCCGCTACTCGGTCGTGGGCGCCATCACCCTGATGTGGCTCGCCGCCCGCGCCGAAGGCCTCGGCATGGGCTGGGTCTCCATCCTCGACCCCGCCCGGCTGCGCCGCGACCTCGACGCACCCGAAACCTGGTGCCTCGTCGCCTACATGTGCGTCGGCTGGCCCGAAGCACAGGCCGACACCCCGGAACTGGAACGTACCGGCTGGGAACACCGCCACGACCTGATCATCGACACGCGGTAATCAGTCCTGGGCCCCACCAAACAGCGTCGTCGCCGATCTCACTCAGGCCTTGAGCAACGGCGCGCCTTGCAGCCGCCAAGACGCGTCTGCTGCGACGACGGCGCATGCAAAAAGAACGACAGCGCGAATAGCGGCTATGCGGACTTTGCTACCTTTTGTTACGCCCGTGCCAAGGTCTGCTTCGCAAATACAGCGTCGTTGTTGCTCGTTTGGCGAATTTCAGCGATTCTGTCCAAACAAGGTCCAGCCCATTCCAGGTCCAGTTCTCAAGGAGCCAACCAACGTGGCCACTTTCATCTACGTTCACCTGATATTGGTGATCTTTGGTTTGGTTGTTACCATCTTTTGGTTTTTGAGGCTCCTTGCATCATTTTCAAGCTTGATCTTTGCGGCATATGCCACGGCGCGTGGTACCTGGGACGTTGCAACCGGCAGCACCATTTCGTTTTGGCGGGTTCTGTGCCACCCCAGAAACAGAAATTCTAGAAATGCGCTTCTCAGAAACGCAATGTTCCTCATCGGCTCCTTCGCTACTACCATGGGCGCAGTTTTGCTGTTGGTAGAGCTCAATTCGAAGCACTGCGTTCTCGACTTTGTTCAGACCGCTTCAGATGGAACTGTCACTTCTGTTTGCAAAACTTCCGAATGATGATTTTTAGCGGCCTCAATCTGGCAGCGGACATTGGTGCGAAGTGCAGCATCCGGTGAGATGGCCTCAAACCCAACGTCCACAAAAGCACATCTTCCAAGCCGCTCTGCCTCACGGTGTGACAGTCACATCACCCGACACGCTCTGCGGTGCCTCACCTCAAACACCGGCGCGCAAGACCCTGCGCCATGCAAGAGCCCCCCGGCACTTGGTCGCGCGCCCGCGCCGACAACGAACATCCCCCCACTGGACAACCCCCCGCCACCTGTCGCAAATGCGACAACCACCGCAAGGAAATGCGCCCCATGTTCGGACTGATCCGCACCGCTGTCCTGATCCTGATCGCCTTCGTGGCGGGTCTGATGTTCGAACGCAGCCAGGCGTCCGACGCCTGCACGACCCAGGGCGGCACAATGCGCGACGGAGTGTGCTGGAATGAGTGATGATCTGATCTGCGTCGGTGCGATCTCGGGCGCGTATGGCGTGCACGGCGAGGTGCGCGTGAAATCCTTCTGCGCCGATCCCGAAGACATCGAAACCTACAGCCCGCTTGTCTCCGAAGACGGCAAAAGGTCCTTTGCCCTCGCCCTTATCCGCCCCATGAAAAACGGCTTTGTCGCCCGCATCGCCGAGGTTGCGACCAAAGAACAGGCCGACGCGCTCAAGGGCACGCAGCTTTTTGCCCGCCGCGGCCAACTGCCCCATCTGCCCGATGACGAGTATTACTATACCGATCTGGTCGGGCTCGACGTGTTCGACACCGGTGGCACCGCGCTTGGCCGGGTGAAATCCGTGCAGAACCACGGCGCCAGCGATCTGTTGGAAATCCACGCCCCCGGCGCCACGACCACGGTCCTGTTGCCCTTCACCAAGGCCGCAGTGCCCACTGTCGATCTGTCCGCCCGCCGCATCGTCGCCGACCCGCCCGAAGGGCTGTTCTAGGCACATGGCGCAGCCCCCCGAAGCCCAGCCCCCCAAATCTCATGGGCGCAAAGCGATCCGCCCCACGCTCAAACCGTCCTCGCTGATGGACGAAGCGCCGGATCTGGTGGGCGTCTGGCAGGCCCGCATCATCACCCTCTTCCCCGACACGTTCCCCGGCGTGCTCGGCGCCTCGCTCACCGGCAAGGCGCTGCAGGACGGCACGTGGCAGCTGCACACCCACGACCTGCGAACGCATGGGATCGGTAAACACCGCAACGTCGATGACACGCCTGCAGGCGGCGGCGCGGGCATGGTGCTGCGCGCAGACGTGGTTGATGCCGCCCTGAGAGACGCCCAAACCCATGCCCGCGGTCGCTGGCCCATCCTGTATCTGTCCCCGCGGGGGCAACGCTTTGACCAGGCCATGGCCCGCGACCTCGCGCGCTGCGACGGGGTCACCATGCTCTGCGGCCGGTTCGAAGGGGTGGACCAGCGCGTGCTCGACCACTGGAACATCACCGAAGTCAGCTTGGGCGACTTCGTGATGACGGGGGGCGAAATCGCAGCCCAGGCCATGCTGGATGCCACCGTCCGCCTGCTCCCCGGCGTCCTGGGCAATGCAGAGAGTGCCGTCGACGAAAGCCACTCAAACGGCCTTCTGGAACACCCGCACTACACCCGTCCCGCCACCTGGGAAGGGCGGGATATTCCCCCGGTGCTGACATCAGGCGACCACGGCAAGGTCGCGGAATGGCGGCAAGACCAATCCGAAAACCTCACACGATCGCGCCGGCCCGACCTCTGGGCCAAACACCGCGGCAAAACCGACGGAACGGCTTGATCCGGCAGACAACGCCGCCTATACACCGCCCATTCCGACTCGGGGTCCTCCCCGACCGGACCCTTTGGCGCGTGGCACCTTCTTCGGTGATCAGACCACGCGACACTCGGGATACGAAAAGGAATGATGACCTGACCTCCGGCGGGCGCGATGGCGGACCCGGTGAAGACACGAGAGCTCTCAGGCGCGACACAACCTTCGTGGGCAAACCACGAGCATGATAGGAGACCAGGCCATGGACCTGATCGCACAGATCGAGGCGGAACAGATTGCCGCCCTCGACAAAGACATCCCCGACTTCAAGGCGGGCGACACCATCCGCGTCGGTTACAAAGTGACCGAAGGCACCCGCACCCGCGTGCAGAACTACGAAGGCGTCTGTATCGCACGCAACAACGGCACGGGCATCGCCGGCTCGTTCACCGTGCGCAAGATTTCCTTTGGCGAAGGCGTCGAACGGGTCTTCCCGCTCTACTCGACCAACATCGACAGCATCACCGTGGTCCGCCGCGGTCGCGTGCGTCGCGCCAAGCTTTACTACCTCCGCTCGCGCCGCGGCAAATCGGCCCGGATCGCGGAAGTCACCAACTACAAACCCAAGAAGTCCGAAGGAGCGGAAGCATGAAAGCCGACACGCATCCCGACTACCACATCATCGACGTCAAGATGACGGACGGCACCGTGGTGCAAATGAAATCGACCTGGGGCAAGGAAGGCGACCAACTGTCGCTCGACATCGACCCCTCGGTGCACCCGGCCTGGACCGGCGGCACATCCCGCCTGATGGACACCGGCGGCCGCGTGTCGAAGTTCAAGAACAAGTACGCGGGCCTGGGCTTCTAAACCCTTGCCACAGCACGGAATTGCCAAAGGCCGCTCTTGTCAGGGCGGCCTTTTTCTTGTGGCACAGGTCCCGCATACGGGACGACGCGGGCGCGCATCATGTCAGCGAACGCCCGCCCAGGCCCTATCCCAGTCCGAAACCATCAATACGCCACAGCACAGTGGCTAGTCCTTCACCGGGACGGCATGTCCGATCAGCAGCTTGATGAACAGCAGCGGCACGAACCATTCAAAGCCCGGCGTCGGTCCCAGCGCATAGAGCGACAGGCCCAGAGCAACGGCAAAGAATGTCGTGGCAAGCGGACTGCGCAGGACGGTCGGCGCGCAAAGAACGAGGATGGCGGACAAAACCAGCCAGCCGCCGATGCTCAACGCGTAAATGCTGTCAAACCCCGGCCCCCGAAACGCCCATGCCACGATGACAACGTGACAGACATGCAGGGCGATAAAACCCAAATGGTCGCGACGGCGCTGTTCGGGGCGGTGATACCACCGCTTGGTCGTTTCCGTCATGTTGCAGACGGCTCCGCCAATGACATCCGCCGCGACAAGCGCCCCCAGCGCGATCAGCAGCCAAGGCAGTCCAAGTGTATAAAGGTGCACGGCGACCAGCGCCCCACCGGCAAGGGTCGCGCCGAGCAACACCAGGGTCTCACCTCTGCTCATGCCTGGGCCGACAAAACGGTCCCACGATCCAAGAAGTCCGGGGCGCGGCTGGGTCATGCGCATACAAAACACTCCTGTCTGAAACCCCGTTCACATGTGGACGTCCGTACACCAGCGCGCGCGCGAACGCATTGAGGCAACGCAAGACAGCGACCGGCGGTTCACTGCGCTGCATCACGCAGGCTGGGGCTCAAACCCCGACCGCGTCCGCACACACACCAACATCACCCAACATGCGGCACCGCGCAGCGCAGCTCGAACCGGCACGGGCCACCCCCGTTTTGGGCCCCGCAAGCCCGCTCCTCACAGACACAACCGGGCGACACCAGCGCCTGGTAAAGACGCGCAAAAACAGCGGCATGCCAGTGGCACAGACACCCCTCGCTGTGCTCCCCCCGGATCAACGGATTGTCTTCAATCTCGAACGTCCACGCATCGGGCACCTGCAGGCGGCCCGAGCCGACAAAGGTCCAGGCGTGCTTTTCAATGGCGCGCGACAGCAGCCGCGCCGCCGGGGCGGGCGGCAAAGTGTGCAGCACCCATTGCGCGGGCCGCGGAATGCGATGGGTCAGGATATAGTTCGCGGTCTCATACCCCGCGACGGTCGCCAGGCACGGGGCCAGATCGGGTTCTTCCTTGCGCAATTGCCGGTGCAGGCGCGCGGCATCGCCTTCGGGGATCATGCAACTGCCGTCCGGTACATCGAAAATACCCGCCGCCGCCAGCATCCGGTCCCGCCGCTCCGGCCCACCGATCCGGTCCAGCAGCGGCAGCAATTGCAGAACCGCGTTCGGCCCGATCAGGCCCCCGGGGCGCTGCGCATCCTCAGACATCCTCCATCTGCTGATCGCCGCCGCCACAGGCTTTGACCTGATCGGCCTCCCGCTTGCGCGCAATGGTCTGCGCCTTCACCGCCTCGCGCCGCTCCTTGGCACGCGCCGCGCGGTCGGCGCTCGCCTCCCAATCCTCCAGCTGCGCCTCGGCCACCTGCCGCGTCTCGTCAAAATGGAAATCGACGGTCTTCTTGGTCTGCGGCCCCCAATAGCCCGCCTTGCCCAGATCATAGAACGTCCTCTGGAACCCGGCCTTCAGGAACGCGTAAAGGCAGCCCAGCAGATACCGCCGCCGGAACCCCGTGCCGCGCCAAGGATAATGAAACAGCGCCTTGCGGCTATAGAACCGGCGATAATTGTTCATCACCCCGTCCAGCAATTCGCCCCGCTCCATCGCGGCGGGTTTCATGATGGGGGTGACGAAGTTGTATTTGGAAAAGTCGTAAATCTCGACCTGGTCCTTCAATTCCTGAAACAGCGGCGTGAACGGCCACGGCGTGTACATCGACCAGTTCGCCAGATCGGGCTGCCAGTCCCACGCCATCTTGTAGGTTTCCTCCAGCGTCTCGGGTGTCTCGTTATCAAGGCCGACGATGAATTGCGCCTCCACCAGAATATCCGCTTCGCGCAAAAGCCGGATGGCCGTCTTGTTCTCGTCGACCTTGGTTTCCTTGTTGAATACGTCCAGCTTCATCTGGGCTGCCGCTTCGGTCCCCAGCGACACATGGACAAGGCCCGCCTTGCGGTAAAACTTCAGCAGATCCTTGTCGCGGTAGATGTCCGTCACGCGGGTATTGATGCCCCATTTCACGCGCCTGGGCAGGCCCCGGTCGATCAATTCCTGACAGAAGGCCACGAATTTCTTCTTGTTGATCGTCGGCTCCTCGTCGGCGAGGATAAAGAACCCAACGCCATGATTGTCCACAAGGTCTTCGATCTCATCCACCACATCCTTGGGATCGCGCACGCGGTAGTCGCGCCAGAACTTCCACTGGCTGCAGAACGAACAGGTGAACGGGCAGCCGCGCGCGAGGTTCGGGATGGCAACGCGCGTGTTCAGCGGGATGTAGATGTATTTCGCCCAGTCCAGAACGGACCAGTCGGGCTTGATCTTGCTCAGGTCCTTGACCGTGCTGGCGGCTTGCGTGGCGACAATCTTGTCCCCATCGGCAAAGGCCAGGCCGCGGATCTTGTGACGGTCCGCGGGAAAGCGGCCGTCTTCGATGGCCAGCATCAGTTCGGTACAGATCTCCTCGCCCTCGCCCCGCACGATCACGTCGATCCACGGCGCTTCGGACAGGACCTGCTTGTACATGAATGTGGCGTGGACCCCGCCCATGGCACGCACCGCATCCGGCACCACGTCCTGCGCGATTTTCAGAACATCTTCGGCGCGGTAGATCGACGGCGTGATTGCCGTGACGCCAACCACGTCGGGCTTGATGGCCTCCATCCGCTGCGCCAGATCGGCATCCGTCAATTCATCCGTCATCGCGTCGATGAAGTGGATGTCGTCAAAGCCCGCCTGCCGCAGGTGCCCCGTCAGGTAGGCGACCCAGGCCGGTGGCCAGGTTCCCGCAATCTCGGCCCCGCCGGATCGGTAGTTCGGATGTACAAACAGAATGCGCATGTGCGGCCCTCCAATGTAAATCAGAGTTTACATTTTGGGCGTTTGCTTCATTGACCTGGATCAAAATGGTGCGTGTCGGGGGACGGCGCGCACGGATCGGTCTGACCGGTGGGCGCATGGGGCATGGCTCTCATCCCCGTTTGCGCGCCCGGCTCCCCAAGACGCGAGGACCGACCAGCTGGGCGCTCAACAAGGCCCAAAAGGTTAACAAATCGCGAACCGGCCGCTGTAACCCATTGATTTTGCAGGGTCGAAGATGCGTCCCAGCCTGGGACACTTACCGCGCCAGCGCCGCCGCCTCTTTGGCCAGCGCTTCAATCCCGGCCCAATCCCCGGCCCGAACCAAATCCTTGGGCGCCACCCAGGATCCCCCCGCACAGACCACATTCGGAAGGCTCAAATAGCTGTCCGCATTCCCCATGCTGACCCCACCCGTGGGGCAGAAAGAGATCTGCGGCAGAGGTGCCCCGATGGCCTTGAGGGCGGGCGCCCCACCCGACGCCTCGGCCGGGAAAAACTTGAGCATGTCATAGCCCCGCTCATAAAGCCCCATCGCCTCGGACGCCGTGGCAGCCCCCGGCAGCAGCGGCAAGTCCTCGGCCTCACAGGCCGCAATCAAAGCCTCCGTCGCCCCCGGCGAAACACCAAACTGCGCCCCCGCCTCCTTGGCCGCCTTCACATCATCCGGCGTCACCAGCGTCCCGGCGCCCACAACCCCGCCAGACACCTGCGCCATCGCCGCGATCACATCCAGCGCGGCAGGCGTCCGCAAGGTCACCTCCAATGCAGGCAACCCACCCGCCACCAAAGCCTCGGCCAGAGGCGCGGCATGGGCCACATCGTCCACCACCAGAACAGGCACGATCGGCGCCAGGTCACAGATTTCACGGGCGCGCACGGCAGCGGCTTTGGCGGTCAGCATTCTTCAAAAGTCTCCAAAAACGGTCGCGCCAGTATTGGCGGACCCAACAGTATTGCGGAAGGCATGGAACATGTCGCGTCCCACCCCCCAATGATTGTCCGAAAGATCAGCGGTCGCGCGCGGGCGGTCAAGCACGCCGTCGGCCAAAACCTCAAGCTGGCCTGCGACAGCATCGACGCGGATCACATCCCCATCCTGGACCTGCGCGATGACACCGCCATCCAGCGCCTCTGGACAGACATGGATGGCCGACGGCACCTTGCCCGACGCGCCGGACATGCGGCCATCGGTGACCAGCGCCACCTTCTGCCCGCGCCCCTGCATGATCCCCAGCAGAGGGGTCAAGCTGTGCAATTCCGGCATGCCGTTGGCCTTGGGGCCCTGAAAGCGGACCACAATGACAAAATCGCCGTCGGCAAATTCACCCGCCTTGAACGCGGCCTTCACTTGGTCCTGATCGTGGAAAACGCGGCACGGCGCCTCCACCACCCGGTGCTCGGGCGCAACGGCGGAGACCTTCATCACCCCCGTGCCCAGATTGCCGACCAGGCGGCTCAGACCACCCGTTTCCTGAAACGGGTCAGAGGCCGGGCGCACGATCTTGTCGTTCAGGCTTGTGCCCGCGCCGGGTTGCCAGGTCAGTTCACCGTCGATCAGCTTGGGTTCGTGCGTGTAGTTTTCCAGCCCCTCACCCGCGACTGTCTGTGTGTCGTCATGCAACAGACCGGCCTTCAGCAGCTCACCGATCATAAAGCCCAGACCACCCGCCGCGTGGAAATGGTTCACATCGGCCAGGCCGTTGGGATAAACGCGGGCAATCAGCGGGGTCACCTCGGACAGGTCGCAGAAATCCTCCCAATCCAGCACGATTCCGCCCGCACGCGCCATGGCGATCAAGTGGATCAGCAGGTTGGTGGACCCGCCGGTGGCGTTCAGCCCCACGATCCCGTTCACGAACGCCTTTTCATCCAAGATGTTGCACACAGGCGTGTAGTTGTTCCCGAGCGCCGACAGCGATAGCGCACGCTTGGCCCCCTCAACCGTCAGCGCATCGCGCAGTGGCGTGTTTGGATTGACGAAGGATGAGCCGGGCAGGTGCAGGCCCATGAACTCCATCAGCATCTGGTTGGTGTTGGCCGTGCCGTAGAATGTGCAAGTGCCCGGCCCGTGATACGCGGCCATTTCCGAGGCGAGCAACTCCTCGCGTGTGGCTTCTCCGGCGGCGAAGCGTTGGCGGACCTTGGCCTTTTCATCATTGGACAGGCCACTGGTCATCGGCCCTGCGGGCAGGAACACCGCAGGCATGTGGCCAAAGCTCTGCGCCGCGATGATCAGGCCGGGCACGATCTTGTCGCAAACGCCCAGAAACACGGCGGCATCGAAGACATTGTGAGACAGCGCCACACCGGTCGCCATCGCAATCACATCGCGGGAAAACAGGCTCAGTTCCATGCCCGCCTCGCCCTGCGTGACGCCATCGCACATGGCAGGCACGCCGCCCGCGACCTGTGCCGTGCCACCCGCCGCGCGCACAGCGTCGCGGATCAGCGTCGGATAGGTCTCGAACGGCTGGTGGGCCGACAGCATGTCATTATAGGCCGTCACGATCCCCAGATTGCCCACGCTCGCCTCAGCGAGCCGCGACTGATCCGGGCCAGCGGCAGCAAAGGCGTGGGCCTGCCCGCTGCACGACAGGTGCGCGCGGGCGGGGCCCTGGGATTTGGCGGCGGCCATGCGGTCAAGATAACGGCGACGGGTCGGGGCGCTGCGGTCGATGACCCGTTCAGTCACGCGCTGCAAAGTCGGGTGCAAGGGCATTGGGCTCTCCTTGTGCCTCGCTTCAATCAAAAGACATATAGGGTGTCCCCGCGGGGACAGTTCGGCTTTCGTGTATGATAGCGCTAACGGAATGGCAACGCGACATCCGCGCCACGTCGCCGCAGGAAAGTTGAAACGTCCGCTTTCAAAGGGGTGCAACACTACATATAGTGGCGCAAAATTCGCAAAGCGGATGTGCGGTTAGGGGGCAGTCATGGCGCATATCATCGTAGTCGGCAACGAAAAGGGCGGCGCCGGCAAATCGACCGTATCCATGCACGTGGCCACGGCCCTTGCGCGGGCTGGGAAAAAGGTCAGCGCGCTGGATCTGGACCTGCGGCAACGCACATTCGGGCGTTATGTTGAGAACCGGGCGTCGTTCCTGGCCTCCACCGAACTCGACCTGCCATCGCCCGATGTGCACGATTTGCCCGAAATTGACGCCGCCGCTCTGAAACCCGGCGAAAACGTCTATGATCACCGGCTGTCAGCGGCGGTCGCAACGCTTGAGCCAGACAACGATTTCATCCTGATCGACTGCCCCGGTTCGCATACGCGGCTCAGCCAGGTGGCGCATTCGCTGGCCGACACGCTGATCACGCCGCTCAATGACAGTTTCGTGGATTTCGACCTGCTGGCGCGGATCGATTCCTCGGGCGACAATATTCTTGGGCCGTCCGTCTATTCCGAAATGGTCTGGAACGCGCGGCAACTCAGGGCGCAGGCGGGCCTGAAACCCATCGACTGGATCGTGCTGCGCAACCGCATGGGCGCGCAACGGATGGTCAACAAGGAAAAGATGGAGCGCGCGATCAAGATGCTCGCCCAGCGCATCGGCTTCCGCATCGCGCCCGGCTTTTCCGAACGGGTGATCTTTCGCGAACTGTTCCCGCGTGGCCTGACCCTGCTGGATCTCAAGGATATCGGGGTCAAGCAACTCAACATCTCGAACGTGGCCGCACGGCAGGAATTGCGCGATCTGATCAAGGCGCTGAACCTGCCGGGGGTCGAGGTCGACTTTTAGACAGAATGCGTTAAGGTCCCGGTATTGAAAGAAATTCATTGCCGGAACCTACAATGCCAGAACTCTCCTCCGATCCGTTTATCCAGATCATCCGCTTTCGCGTTGTCGAAGGACAGGCCGAACCGCTGATGCAGGCGATCTTTGATCATCTGGATGATTGGATCAGCGGCTGCGACGGGTTTGTGTCGTCAAATTTCCACGTATCGGGCAGTGGCCTACACGTCATCAACTACGCCCAATGGCGGGACAAGACGGCGTTTGACGGCTTCCTGCACCACCCCCGCCAACCCGAGCTTGCCGATGCAATCGCGCAGCAACGCCCCGAACGGGTCGAGGCGGACAGTTTCGCATTGGTCCGGTCGGTCACAGCCTGACGGCGAGCCGCTCCAGAAGCCCGCGCAGCATCGCAACCTCTTGCCCTGACATGCCATCTGTCAGGGCGGCGTCATAGTCCGCCGCAATCGCCTTGAGGTCCTGATAGACGCGCTGCCCCGCCGATGTCAGCGTCAGGTATTCCACGCGGCGGTCCACCTCGGCCCGTGTCCGGGTGATGTAGCGGCGTTCGGCCAGTCGCTGCACGGCACGACTGATCTTGGTCTTGTGCATCTGCGCACGGGCGCCGATGTCACTGGCCGTCATCTGCCCGTAGATGCCCAGATGAAACAGCACGCGCCACTCGTTGCGCAGCATCCCGTACTTGTCCTTGTAGACCTTCTGGAATTCCAGGCTCGACGCCTCTGCCGCCTGGTTCAGCAGGTAAGGCAGGAACTGCCGCACGTCGAAGTCTTTGGGGGCTGTCATCCGGCACGTCGCTTGTTAGTTACAAATCTAACTATTACATATGCGACCAATTCCGCAAGGGAGTTCGCCATGAACCGCCAATCCGACCCCCATTCCATGATCCAGGCGCCCTCGGGCGCGGGCATCACAGAAGGGTACATGCCGGGCTTCGGCAATGATTTTGAAACCGAGGCCCTGCCGGGTGCCCTGCCCGAGGGCATGAACTCGCCGCAAAGGTGCAACTACGGCCTTTATGGCGAGCAACTGAGCGGCACGGCGTTCACAGACGTGCGGCACGAACGCACGTGGTGCTACCGCATCCGGCCCTCGGTCAAGCATTCAGGCCGATACCAGCGCATCGACCTGCCCTACTGGCACTCCGCCCCGCATATCCCGCAGGACGTCACCAGCCTGGGCCAATACCGTTGGGATCCGGTGCCGCACACCGATCAGGACCTGACGTGGCTCACCGGCATGCGCACCATGACCACGGCTGGCGATGTGAACACTCAGGTGGGCATGGCCAGCCACATCTACTTGGTCACCGCCTCAATGCAGGACGCCTATTTCTACTCCGCAGACAGCGAACTGCTGGTCGTCCCGCAGGAGGGGCGGCTGCGCTTTTGCACCGAACTGGGCATCATCGACGTCGCCCCGCAAGAGATCGCGATCCTGCCCCGCGGCCTCGTCTACCGCGTCGAAGTGCTGGACGGGCCCTGCCGCGGCTTTGTCTGCGAAAACTACGGCGCCAAGTTCGAACTGCCGGGCCGCGGCCCAATCGGCGCCAACTGCATGGCAAACCCCCGCGACTTCAAGGCGCCCGTCGCCGCATTCGAAGATCGCGAGGTGCCCTCAACCCTCACCATCAAGTGGTGCGGCCAGTTCCATGAGACCGCAATCGGCCATTCCCCGCTGGATGTGGTCGCCTGGCACGGCAACTATGCGCCGCTGAAATACGACCTGAAGACCTATTGCCCGGTGGGTGCAATCCTCTTCGATCACCCCGATCCGTCCATATTTACAGTGCTTACGGCCCCCTCGGGCCAGCCCGGCGTCGCCAATATCGACTTCGTTCTGTTCCGCGAACGCTGGATGGTGGCCGAAGACACGTTCCGCCCGCCGTGGTATCACAAGAACATCATGTCGGAGTTGATGGGCAATATTTACGGCCAATACGACGCGAAACCGAAAGGGTTCGTGCCGGGCGGCATGAGCCTGCACAATATGATGCTGCCGCACGGGCCGGACAAAAACGCGTTCGAGGGGGCCTCGAGTGCCGACCTCAAACCACAGAAACTCGACAACACCATGTCGTTCATGTTCGAAACCCGTTTCCCGCAGCACCTGACGCAATTCGCGGCGCAAGAGGCGCCGCTACAGGACGACTACATCGACTGCTGGACCGACATCGAAAAGAAATTTGACGGGAGCCCGGGCAAGAAATGATGGAATATCTTGGATACCTCATGGGTGCGTTCATCGTCTTCGTACTGGGCTTCATCCTCTGGGCCTGGTGGCAGAAATTCGTGAACAACCGCCCCGACCGCTACGGCAAGGCGCCGGGACATGACCTGCGCGGGGCCGAACGCGGGCAATGGCACCGGACAGACAAGACGTGATTGATCCCGGCCTGATCGTTCTTGTGGTCGTAGGGGGCATCTTTGCCATAGCAATATGGTCCTGGCGGACCAAGGCAGATCACAAGGCACCGCTCGACCATATAAAATCACAGCCCGGGCGTCGCCTCGACGGGATCGACAATGTGGGCGGCGACGGATCGTGATGGATTTTCTCGGCTCCGTATCCTGGCTGGGGTGGCTGCTGATCGCATTGGCGGGGGTCACCTTGTGGCAACTGCGCAGCATCGTGATGATGGCCCTGTTCGGAGACCGGTTGTCGCGCAACCGGATCACACGCGATGGGCGCGCACGGCCCAATCTCGATTCATTTGACGACTGATTTCTCACGCAGGATTTGCAAATGCCCCTGATCCACTCCTGGGTCACAAGCGCCAACAGCGCCGACACCGACTTTCCCCTGAACAACCTGCCCTACGGCGTCTTTTCTACTGACCAGCTCGACCCGCGCTGCGGCGTGGCCATCGGCGACATGATCCTCGACATGGGCCAGGCAGAGGCGCAAGGCATCATCGACCTGACGGATGAACCCCTGTTCGAACTGCCCTTCTGGAACGACCTGATGGAGCAGGGGCCCGCCGTCTGGACCGCCCTGCGCAACCGGCTGACCGCGCTGCTCTCCAAAGGGTCCAAGGATCAGCACCTGATCGAACCGCTGCTTTTGCCCGTGGCCGACGCCACCCTGCACATGCCGCTGGTCGTGTCAGAATTTACCGATTTCTACGCAGGGCGCCACCACGCGACCAATGTGGGCACCATGTTCCGCGGCCCGGAAAATGCGCTGCCGCCCAACTGGCTGCACATGCCCATCGGGTACAACGGGCGCGCCTCGTCGGTCGTCGTCTCGGGCACCGACATCCGCCGCCCCTGGGGGCAACTCAAATCCCCCGACCACGACACCCCGGCCTTCCTCCCCTCGCGCCGCTTCGATATGGAGCTTGAAATGGGGGCCATCGTCGGCATGGCCTCCGACGGACCGCTCACGGTTGATCAGGCTGACGCGGCAATCTTCGGCTACGTCCTGCTGAACGACTGGTCCGCGCGGGATATCCAGGCATGGGAATACCAACCGCTCGGCCCGTTCCAGGCCAAGGCAACGGCGACATCCATCAGCCCGTGGATCGTGACCAAGGCCGCGCTCGACCCCTTCCGCACATCCACCCCTGAACGCGAGGTCCCGCTCCTCGACCACCTCAAGGACACCGGGCCGATGCTCTACGACATCGACCTGACCGCCGCGCTCGCGCCCGAGGGCCAGACCCCAACAACCCTCACCCGCACAAACTACCGCGAAATGTACTACTCCGCCGCCCAGCAATTGGCGCATCACAGCACATCCGGCTGCCCCATGAACGTGGGCGACCTCCTGGGCTCCGGCACGATCTCGGGCCCCACGAAACCCGAACGCGGCAGCCTGCTGGAACTCAGTTGGGGCGGCAAGGACCCTCTGACACTGGACACGGGTGACACACGCACCTTCCTCGAGGACAGGGACACCGTCACACTCTCTGGACATGCACAAGGCGATGGCTACCGCATCGGATTTGGAACCTGCGCCGGTCGCATTATGTCCGCACATGCAACCCCATACCGCCCCTAGCTTCTTCTCTTTCCAAATACGGCGGGGTCTGGGGCAGCGCCCCAGTCCGCACGCGGCAAGGAAGGTCCACACATATGCCCAGTAAATACGGCCCCACCCGGAGCGACCTGATGTTCCGGTTCTGGTTCTCGCTGGCAGGACTTGCCATGCTGACCGGCGCGCTGATCTTTCGCGGCATGCCGCAACGGCCGGCCGGATGGGAGGCCATCGGCCTCGCCGCGATCTTCTTTGGCGGCACCTTCGCCTGGACGGTTTGGAAACTGATGCGCCGGGATCACAGCTAAGGCGCTGCCGCCCACACCTCGACCTCGACGGTAAACTCGGGCCGGGTAAATCCCGACACGATCATCAACGTCGAACTTGGCAGCACATCGCGCCCTGCCAGAAACGCATCCCGCGCCGCCATATACGGGGCCATATGGCTGCGGTCGGTGACATAGGCGCTGACATGGCAGACGTCCTGCGGCCCCATGCCCGCCTCGGCCAGAATGGCCGCGATGTTGGCAAAACAGATATCGGCCTGCGCCCGTGTCCCCGCGGGGACAGTGCCATCGCCCGACAGTCCCAACTGCCCGGACGTGCGTACCATGCGCCACCCGGCAGGCACTTCGACCCCATGAGAGTAGCGGGCAAAAGGCGGGGCAATGGATGGCGGCGCGAGGGGTTTCATGCCCTCCACTCTTGCGTGCAGACATGAAATTTGAAACCCTCCTTCTCACAGTGCTGGCACGGATTTTGTCTCAGGGGCCGCTGACATCCGCTTCCAAGACGGGAGAGACCTATGGACACGCGACCGTTTCGCCGAGGCACCAAGGCTCAAACATGCGCTCGGCTGATGCACTCAGAAACCGGTCGGCGCGCGTGAACGTCCTTGTCCCGCAATCGCTGGTCTCTGCCCCGAACAGTTTCGGCGGCGTGCCACATGACGATTGCCTGCACGGCATGCCTATCATCACCAACGGCAAACTGGCGGGCCTTGCCCCACCGACGGGTGCGCCGGACCGCATCGTCCTGCCGTGGCTTGTCGAGCCGCATTGCCACCTCGACAAGTGCCACACGATCAACCGGCTGGGCCAGGTCGGCGGCGATCTGCACCAGGCCATCGCGCGCCAATACGCCGACAAGATCCATTGGGACGAGGATGACCTGCGCCACCGTGCCACCCAAGGGTTGACCGAGGCGCAGAACAACGGCTGCACCCTGATCCGCAGCCATGTGGACTGGGCCGATGACCCGGCGCCACCGCTCGCGTGGTCCGTTCTGGTCGAACTGGCCGAGGATCACCCGGGCCTGCAGCTTGCAGCCCTCTCTGGGATCGAACTGTGGAGCTACCCCGAATTTGCCGGGACCGTCGGCGATGTCCTCTGCCTGACCGACGGTGTTGCGGGTGCCTTTGTCTACGACGACGCGCGGACACAAGCGGGGCTGGAAGCCATCTTTGCCGCCGCACAGAAACATGACCTGATGCTCGACTTTCACGTGGACGAAGGGCTTGGCGATCTGAACGGGCTGGAAATGATAGCCGACATGGCCCTGGAAACGGGCTTTGACCGCCCGATCCTCTGCGGGCATTGCGTCAGCCTGATGGACCGCAGCCCACGTGACGTCACCCGGATCGCGGACAAACTCGCGCGGGCGGGCATCACGGTCTGCACCCTGCCTGCCACCAACCTGTACCTGCAGGGGCGGACGGATGGCACGCCGGACCGGCGCGGGATCACCCGGCTGCGCGAGCTCAATGCCGCCGGCGTGCCGATTGTTTTCGGGTCCGACAACGTGGCCGATGCGTTCTGCCCGCTGGGTGCGCACGACCCGCGCGCAGCACTGGCACTGGCCTGCGTGACCGCACATCTGGATCCGCCGCTTGGCGACTGGCTGCCCGGTATCACCACCGACGCTGCCAGGGCGTTGGGGGAAATGCCGCGCATGGTGGATGATGCGGACCTGACCGTGCTTTTGACCTGTGACGTGACACACACTGCTGACCTCGTGTCCGGACGCACGCCCCTGCGCCCTGCGACGCAGACCCTTGGCCACGGGCCAAAGGGCGCTTTTAAACCCGAGAATGGCGCGCATTCGCAAAAAAGCAGTTGATTTGTGGAGTATTCAAATTCCTGCAACTTCGGATCACGGGGTTGACGCCATGCGCGTGATCGTTTGAACTCCGGGCGTCTCCCGCCACGGGGTGGCGACAAAAAAACGCAGGTCAACTGCAACACCGAAACGGTTGGGCACTCACCCCGGCCGACATGGCGTAAACACATGTTTGCGACGCCAACAGAGAGGAAGAACATGACATTCACAACACGCACCGGCAAGCCGCTGCCACAGGCCATCGTGGCCTCGGCGGCCAAGGTCGGCGACGATCTGATCAACCGCCGCGAATTCCTGGCCACGGCCAGCAGCTTCGGCGCCACCGCCGCTGTCGCCTACGGCATGCTGGGCCTGAGCGCCCCCGCCGCCAAGGCCGCAGGCCACCAGGAAGGTGGCACGCTCCGCTACCAGACCGAGGTCCGCGCACTCAAGGACCCCCGCACCTATGACTGGTCGCAGATCGCCAACTTCTCGCGCGGCTGGCTGGAATACCTCGTCACCTATGAAAACGACGGCACATTCCAGCCCTCGCTGCTGGAAAGCTGGGAAATCAACGACGATGCCACCGTCTACACCCTGAACCTGCGCCAAGGCGTCAAGTGGAACAACGGCGACGACTTCACCGCCGAGGACGTGGCCCGCAACATCACCGGCTGGTGCGACAAGGACCTCGAGGGCAACTCGATGGCTGGTCGCTTCAACACGCTGATCGACCCCGACACGAACCAGGCCATCGAAGGGGCCATCGAAGTGGTCGACACCCACACCGTGCGCCTGAACCTGCCCGCCTCCGACATCTCGCTGATCGCGGGCATGGCGGACTATCCGGCGGCCATCGTGCACAGCAGCTACACGGCTGACACCGCACTCAGCAATCCCATCGGCACCGGACCCTACCTGCCGGAATCGCTCGAAGTGGGCGTCAAGGGCGTGCTGGTCAAAAACACCGACCACACCTGGTGGGGCACGGACGTGTATGGCGGCCCCTACATGGACCGCATCGAATATATCGACTACGGCACCGATCCCGCCGCCTGGATGGCCGCGTCGGAAGCGGACGAAGTCGACATGAACTACTCGGTGGACGGCGACTTTGTCGACCTGATCGCCTCCATCGACGGCATGGTGCAGAACGACATCGTGACGGCGGCCACCATCGTGATCCGGCCCAACCAGCTGGCCGAGGTTGACGGCAAGCGCCCCTATGAAGACGAACGCGTGCGCCGCGCCATCACCATGGCGGTCGACAACGAAATCCTGCTTGAGCTTGGCGTCGGTGGCCGGGGCGAAGTGGCTGAAAACCACCATGTCGCACCCTTCCACCCGGAATATGCCGAACTGCCCGCGCAGCCCCACGATCCCGCAGGCGCCAAGGCCCTGATGGACGAGGCGGGCATGGGCGATTTCGAACATGAGCTGATCTCGATCGACGATGGCTATCGCAAGGACACCACCGACGCCGTGGCCGCGCAGCTCCGCGACGCAGGCATCAACGTCAAGCGGACGGTCCTGCCGGGCTCGACCTTCTGGAACGACTGGGCGAAGTATCCGTTCAGCTCGACCAACTGGAACCACCGCCCGCTGGGCGTCCAGATCTGGGCGCTGGCCTACCGTTCGGGCGAAGCCTGGAACGAGTTCGGTTGGGAAAGTGCCGAGTTCGACGAAAACCTGAAACAGGCGCTGGCCACAGCAGATGTCGAAGAACGCCGCAAGCTGATGGCCATCGGCCAGAAGATGATCCAGGACGCGGGCGTCACGATCCAGCCCTACTGGCGGTCGCTGACCAACCACACCAAGGAAGGTCTCGTGGGTGGTGAACACCACATCACCTACGAATTCCGCCCGGCGCAGGTCGCCTGGACCTGATCCAAACACCCATGATCGAAAAGGGCCGCCATTGAGCGGCCCTTTTTTATGAAAACCACCGAAACCAGGAGGGACCAATGGACCAGATGCTGATCGCCGCCCAGGCATTGACAACGGTCCTCCTGGCAGGCTGGCTGACGCTGGGCGTACGCGACAACATCCTCCACCCAGCGGTGAATGAAACCTACACCGCCGAAGTGCTGAACATGACGCGGATGCGGGAAGACTATCCAGAAGCATTCGCCCAAGTCGCCCACCGCGCTATCACGAACCGCAGGCTGCAACAGATCGCCTTTCGCATCATCGTCGCGGTCGAGCTTGTAGCCACACTCGTGCTTTGGGCCGGTGTGATCGGACTGATCTTGGGCCTGCTTGGCACCGGCAATCCCGACACCGGCCGCGCAGTGGCCATGGCCGGTGCCATGCTCTTCACCGCAATCTGGGCGGGCTTCCTGATCGTGGGCAATCACTTCTGCTACTGGTTCTGCCACGAAGGGGCGCAGAACACGCACTACCAGATGACACTCTGGGGAATCGGCACCATGATCCTGCTGGCTCTGTGACGGGTCGGCGGGCGGGGCGTCTTTGGCGCAGCCAAACAGCGTCCGCCTGGCGGCTCAGAGCGTCGCCAACCGCTCCGCCGGGAAATGCAGCTGCGCCACCGCAGCCTCCAGATCCGCACGCAACAAGGCACCGACATCGGCATGTAAGCGGGCAACAAGCTCTGCGCCCGGCAGCTCCACCCGGTCGGCCTTGGCAAACCACGCCTCTTCACAGATCAGATCCTCGATCAACGGATCAATGACCGCACCGCCGCCACCGGGATAGCGGTAAAACCCCCAACCGAACCGTTTGCCCAACCGCCCCTCAGCCACCATACGGGGCAGAACTGGCGTCACATCTGCACCTTCACGCACCGCCAGCACCTTGTCCAATCCAACCAGATCCTGCGCCTCGCATGGTCCTAGGCCGTATCCCCAGTCCACCAGCGCCTCATCCAGTTCCCACGGAGTCGTGTGACGATAGAGTAAGGTCTCACACGCCCGCCAAAATGCGTCCTGTAGCGGCACGATGGTGGCCGTCACGGGCCAAGCCCCTCAAGAAACCGATACTTGGCAATGATGGCCAGCAGTTCATTCAACGAGGTCGATACCGGCTTGGCCGCCGTATCCACCTGCGCCAACGCGCGCTCATAGGACGGCGTGCGGTTGTGCAACAACGCCTTGAGCTGGTCCATAGCCGCCGGGTTGCCCTCCATCGGGCGCAAATCCCCCTGCGCCCGCACACGGGCCATATGCTCACCGGGGCTCGTGCGCACCCAGATCGTGTGAAACCGCTCCAGCACCGTGTCATAGACGGCGGCGTCGCTCACGATCCCACCCGCGACGGCCAGGATCAGCTTGTCATGGCGACTCACCACCCGCGCAACGGCCTCCGCCTCCAGCGCGCGATAGCCATCCTGACCATAAAGCGCCATGACCTCCGACAGCGGCATGCCCGCCTCGGCCTCGATCTCCTCGTTCAACTCGACAAAGGGCACCTTCAGCTTGTCCGCGGCCATACGGCCCAGCGTGGACTTGCCCGCACCCCGAAGACCCACCAGACAGATCCGTTGCGCCCGCAAAGCCAGCGGATTCTGCGGCGCCAAAAGCGCACGCACACGACCCTGCACCTGCGCGGGTGCCGCCTGATACAGACGCGCGACGCGGGCCACATCCCCGTCCATGGGCGGCGCCTCGGACAGCAGATCCTCGATCCGCAGGTTCAGGGCCGTCGCGACACGCTCAAGAAGGATGATCGAGATATTGCCCTCCCCCGCCTCAAGTTGGGCAAGGTAACGCGGCGACACGCCAGAACGTTCCGACAGCGCACGCCGCGGCAGGCCAAGCGCATCGCGGGCCGCGCGGACCCGTGTGGCCAGGCGTGCAATCATAGGGATTGCGCCATCAGGTATGGGTTTCGGTGATGTCATGCGCACTTAATCTGTTCGTAACAAAAAGTTGTAGGGCGCAACCGCTCCAGTTCAACGGATCACGCGCCGCGAATATGGGGGATCAGCACATCCCGCAGCGCGGGCGGGGCAGGTTGGCTTTCAAATCTGTCGGCAATGACAAAGACGCAGGTGAATGTCCCTTCAAAGCGCAAAACCGTGTCCTGCCGCCCATCCACGCGGAAGGTCACGGACGTTTCGCCCAAGCGACTCGGCCACACGTCGCAGATCAACCGGTGGCGCGGGGTGACAGGGGCCCGAAAGTCCATGCTCATATGGACAAAGGGCGTTCCGATATTGTGGTCCAGTTCTAGCTGATACCAGCTATCGCCGCCCAGATGCGCCTCCCACCAGGCGTTGATGGCATCCAGCGCAAACCACGGCAGGCGTGCGGTATAGGCAATCTTCGCCGGGTCGCAATCGCCCCACGTGACGCGAATTTCGTGCGTGAAGGGCGTGCTCAAGCAGCCTGATCCGCGTCCATCAGTCCCATGATCCCCTGCACCCAGGGCAGGGCGATGTCCTCGGGCATGTCAAAGCCCGACGCGTCGTGAATGCCGCGCTCGCCCACCTGTGTCGCCCCTTGGGCCTTCATCATGTCGGCCAGCTTCATGGACCCGTGGGCGAACGTCTCGGCAAAGACCATGTCGCCCAGACCGAAAATGGCAAAACGAATGCCGTTCAGGTCCGGCTTGCCCTCAACCAAAGCCTCTTCAAACGGCAGCGCGGTCGAGGGCAGATCGCCATTGCCATATGTCGATGTCACGATGATATAGAACGTGTCCTTCTGCATCGCGGCGGGGTCCACATCGGCCAGGCTCTGGATGTCGCAGTCAAAGCCGTCGCCCAGCTCCGCCTCGATGTCTTCGCACAGCATTTCGGAATTGCCCGTCTCCGAGCCGTAGTAAATACCCACTTTCATTGATGTACCTTCCGTCAGTGACCCTGTTTCAATGACAGGTCGCAGCGTTGTCGCCGGAGTTATACAGCGCGCTCATCGCATCCTGCTCTTCGCGGGTGAGCATCATGTACAGCGCAAAGCACATTCCGGTGCATCCCTTGCACTCCAGCGCGCAAAAGGCGCGCTGGGGCGGGGGCGTTTCAACAACAGTCCTTTGAACCTGCATCGCGTTCATCCTCACGCCATGTGAAGTTTTACGTATTCAAAGTCACCTGGCTTGTTGTCGATCCCGACCTTGGGCGGGGCGATCCAACTGGCGTATTTGCCGGGCTCATAGCACGGCTTCATCAATGACTGAATAAAAGCACCATCTTCCTTGGTCGGCAACCATTCGTGCTGGCGGGCCTCCCAATCGGCGGAAGTGATGAAATCACCCTCCGGCGTGATCGGCTGGTTGGCAAACACGCCGATCTTCCGATGGAACCCTTCATGCGGCAGCTTCAACTCGAACTGAATGCCCGTGCGCGAAATCTGCTTGTTCCAACGGCGCAGGCCACCGCTGGCGTCGCGCACATAATCATCCCGCAAACGCATGTTGATCGCGGTCAGCGCCGGCACATCCTGCGTCACGATCTTGCCGTCCACGATGCTGGCCACGGCATAGGTGTCGCTCGTCAGCTTGTGATCGTCATCAATCCGCTGCTCCATATACCGGCCCTTGATGCCTGCGTTGAACGCATTGGCGGCGTTCGTGCTGACCTCCTGCCCAAACAGGTCAAGGCTCAGCGTATAGTGCAGGTTCAACTTCTTCTGGATCGTGGGCAGATCAATGGCCCCAAGATCGCGGATCTTCGCAATGTCATAGGGATCGTCAATCCCGTTCTCCTGCATCGCGGCCAGCGTCGCCTGGATGGTCCGCGTCACGCCCGTCTCGCCCACAAACATGTGGTGCGCTTCTTCGGTCAGCATGAAACGACACGTCCGGCTCAGCGGGTCAAAGCCTGACTGGGCCAACGACTCGAGCTGCATCTTCCCGTCACGGTCGGTGAAATAGGTGAACATGAAAAACGACAGCCAATCCGGCGTCTCCTCGTTGAACGCCCCCAGCATCCGTGGCGCATCCTCATTGCCCGAGGACCGAACCAGCATGTCATCCGCCTCTTCCCGCCCGTCCTTGCCGAAATATTTCTGCAGCAGATACACCATCGCCCACAGGTGCCGCCCCTCCTCGACATTCACCTGAAACAGGTTGCGCATGTCATAAAGCGACGGCGCCGTCAGACCCAGAAACCGCTGCTGCTCGACCGACCCCGGCTCCGTATCGCCCTGGATCACGATCAACCGCTTCAGCATGTTGCGATACTCACCCGGCACCTCCTGCCACGCAGGTTCGCCATAATGCTCGCCCATGGGAATGCGACGGTCTTCAACGGCAGGGGCCAGCAGAACGCCCCACCGATATTCCGGCATCTTCACATAGTCGAACTTCGCCCAGCCCTTGGGATCGACGCTCACAGCGGTGCGCAAATACACCATCGATTCCTGAAAATTCTGCGGGATCAGGTCGTTCCACCAGTTGATGTACCCAGGGTGCCATTTCTCCAGCGCCTTCAGCACCTTGCGGTCCTGGCTAAGCCCCACATTATTGGGGATTTGGGTGTCATAGCTGACGTTCATCACAGTCATGTCTTCATCTCCTCCGTTGCCGGTGGGCACATTGCCCACCAAACGCGCGGGTCACACCCGCTCCATGTTGAAATCACCGCGCACACCGGTCCCATACCGCTGCAACGCACCATCCTCGCCAACCGCATTGGGCCGGTTGAAAATCCAGTTCTGCCAGGCGGTGAGACGGCCAAAAATGCGCGTCTCCATCGTCTCCGGCCCGGCAAAGCGCAGGTTCGCCTCCATCCCGGTCATCGCATCGGGGGAGAAGCTGGCACGCTCCTCCAGGAAAATGCGGATTTCATCCTCCCAGTCGATATCGTCCAAAATCTCGGTGACCAGCCCGGCTTCATCGGCCTCTTCCGCCTCCAACGCCTCACCGATATGCGCGCGCAGCCCCTCTGCTGCATCGGTCCCATAAAACCGCGTCTGCAACCGTGTCAGATCATTGCCCATCGGATAGGCGCCAAAATTCCCGTCGCTCAGGGTGATGGCGGCGAGGGGCCGATTGTCGCCCTCGAACGCATCCTCCATCATATACGACCGATCCACAGCCCACAGCAGCTCGGCCAGGACCCC
Source organism: Tateyamaria omphalii (assembly GCF_001969365.1). NCBI lineage: Bacteria > Pseudomonadati > Pseudomonadota > Alphaproteobacteria > Rhodobacterales > Roseobacteraceae > Tateyamaria > Tateyamaria omphalii. Next base: position 2,833,783 of record NZ_CP019312.1, read on the forward strand.
GGCAAAGCAACTCCCATGCTCCACCAACGCCACCAGCGAGCGTGATGTCACATCGAGCCGCTTCAACACCCGCTTCCAATAGTGCCGGATCTCATTGCACAGCCAGTGCTCCGGATGCGCCAAAACCAACGCCTCATGCGCCAACACCGCCTGCGGATCACCCTGCGACCGGATCACCCAAACCCCCGCCTCCATCTCATTCAGGCGCAGATGCAAAACCGCATCTTCCAACTCGCGCGCCAGCCGCAGGATGTAGGATCGGTCGCCCTCCGCCACCAACGCCTCAACGTCGGCGGGCGCATCCCCCTCCGGCCCTTTGATCAAAATTTCCGCCCGGCGCGCAGCGCGGTTCACAGTCACCTCCACCAGACCGTAAGACACTGACCCATGTTGCGAAATCGTCCGCTCAATCGGCCCAAACGCAATGCCCGCCGCCACATCCGCCTTGCCCGAGGCGGCTGCAAACTCCGCCGCCCGCTCTGCAACAACCTCGTCAAAGCGGGCATTCGGCACCGCCTCATCCACCAGCTTCCACTGCACAGCGCGCTTGCCCTTCACGCCCTCTTCGGTGGAACAGAACACATCCGCCCGATCCCGGCGCACCATCCGCTTGTCGGTCACGCGGGTCAGGCCCCCTGTGCCCGGCAGCACAGCCAACAAAGGCACCTCCGGCAGCGCGACCGAAGACGTCGAGTCATCCGTCAGCATGATGTGATTGCACGCCAGCGCCAGCTCATAGCCCCCACCGGCACAGGCACCCTGCACGGCGGCCACATATTTCTGCCCGCTCTCCGCCTCCGCCGCCTCATAGGCATTCCGCGTCTCATTCGTGAACTTGCAGAAGTTGACCTTGTGCGAATGCGCGGCCCCGCCCAGCATCCGAATATTGGCGCCCGCACAAAACACCCGATCCTTGGCCGACCGCATGACGACCACCTTCACCTCCGGATGCTCGAACCGCATCCGCTGGACCACATCGTTCAACTCGATATCGACGCCAAGGTCATAGGAATTCAGCTTCAGCTGATAGCCGTCGAACAGCCCGCCATCCTCGTCCACATCCATCCACAGCGTCGCCACCGGCCCGTCATAGTCCACCCGCCAATGCTTGTAGCGGCTGGGATCGGTGCGAAAGTCGATGATCTGGGTCATGAATCACATGGGCCTTGCAAGGTCGAAAGTGGCACTATGCTACACTGCACACGCTTCAAAATGCACAATATGCCACCGCATACCGCGAATTAATGCACTTTACTGCGCTTCCGAGGGGGCATCCTCCAATGCCATCAACGTCCCGCAGAACGCGGCTATCGCTGGCGTCACCACCTCCGGCGCGTCCTGCTGCGGCGCATGACCGGCCCCATCGACGATCAGCGCCTCGACGGGTGAATAGGCGCGCTCTTCCACCTCACGCACCTGCGCCAGCGTGCCATAGGCATCCTCGGCCCCCTGCACGACCAGCGCGGGAATGCGCCAGTGATCAATCGCATCGCCCACATTCCAATCGGCAAAGCCCGGATCGGTCCACGCATCGTGCCAGCCATAAAACGCCACGTCCGGGTGATCGTGATGGCGCGTGAGCCGCTCTTTCAGATCCCCATCCTCATAGGCCGTCTTCGCCGCGCGAATGGCCTCCAGCCCCTCAGGCTCGGTAAAGAAATGCGGCGCGATCAGGACCAGTCCGCGCACCCGCATGTCCGACACCGACCCGGCGTAGATGGCCGCAATCGTCGCCCCATCCGAATGACCGAGCAGCACGGCAGACTGCACGCTCAACGCATCCAGAAGCGGCCCCAAAACATCCACCGCTTCGCGCGTCATGTAATCCAGCGGTCGCGGCAGCGGCACCGACGACGACCGCCCATACCCCGCACGCGAATAGGCCAGCACGCCCATCCCCGTCGCCTTCGACAACGCCTCCGGCCAGTCGCGCCACAGACCAACGGACCCCAGCCCCTCATGCAACATCACCAGCGTTGGCGCCTTGCCCGGTGGCGGCCCCCACCAGTCATATTCAAGCGTATGGCCCGCCAGTTCGACCTGCATCATCGGTGTCGCCATCACACATCCTCCCGCAGCTTGAAGCGTTGGATCTTGCCCGTCGCCGTCTTGGGCAGGCTGTCGACGCACTCCACCCAGCGCGGATATTTCCACTTGCCCACGCGCTCCTTCACATGATCCTTCAGCATCTCTTCCAACCCCTCGGGTCGCGCGCCATGGGGCACGACAAAGGCCTTGGGCTTTTCCAACCCATCCGCATCCCGCGCCGCGACAACGGCACATTCCAGAACGGACGCATGGGACGTGATCGCCTGCTCTACCTCGAACGGGCTGACCCAGATGCCCGACACCTTGAACATGTCATCGGTCCGCCCGCAGTAGACGAACCGTCCATCCGCGCACCGCTCATACTTGTCGCCCGTCCGCGTCCATACGCCCTCGAACGTATCGCGCGTCTTGTCCCGCCGGTTCCAATATCCGCCAGCGGCAGAGGCACCGTTGACCAGCAACTCGCCGACCTCACCGACACCAACCTCGGCGCCCTGCTCGTCGACCAGCCGCACCTCATATCCCGGCACCGGCACGCCGGACGTGCCGTACACAACGTCCCCCGGCGCATTGGACAGAAAGATATGCAGCATCTCGGTCGATCCGACGCCATCCAAGATCGGCACGCCCGTCAGCTTCTCCCAGCGCACACCCACATCCTCGGGCAGCGCCTCACCCGCAGAAATACACGTGCGCAAGGGCGCATCCGGCACGCCGTGGCTCTCCATATGCGCGACCATTGCGGCATAGAGCGTCGGCACCCCGCAAAAGACAGTCGGCTTTTCATCCGCAATCACCTGCACCATCGCATCCGGCGTGGGCCGCCCGCCAAAGATCGCCACAGTCGCGCCCACCGACATCGGAAACGTCATCGCATTGCCCAACCCATAGGCAAAGAAAAACTTCGCCGCCGAAAACACCACATCGTCCTCGCGCACCTGCAACACCTGCGCGCCATAGGTATCCGCCGTCGCCTTCAGCGCCGAATGCACATGATGCACCCCCTTCGGCTGCCCGGTCGAGCCCGAGGAATAGAGCCAGAACGCCGTCTCATCGTCCTTGGCCCCGAACGGCGCAACAGGCGCCTCCGCGCGGGCCATAAACGCGTCATACCCCTCCGCGCCATCCCGCGGCTCACCAATCACAACGACCCGTCGCAAATACGGATTGCCCGCCAAAACCGGCGCCACAACATCCCACAACGCCTCAGACACAACCAACATCGTCGCCCGGCTGTCCCGCAGGATCGCATCATACACAGGCGTCGCCAGCAACGTGTTCAGCGGCACGGGGATCACCCCAGCCTTCAGCGCACCCCAAAACAGCACCGGAAACTCGATCTGATCGAGGACCAGCATCGCCACACGCTCTTCCGCCCGCACATCGGCGGCCAAAAACGCAGCCGCCGCGCGCCCCGATGCCTCGGCCAGCGCGCCATAGGTCAGGCTGCGCCCCGTCCCGACCTCGCGAAAAGCGACCCGATCGCCCCGCCCCTCGGCCACATGCCGATCCACGAAATAGGATGCCGCGTTTGCCATGTGTCCCCTCCCAAAGACTCAAGACCGCTGCGGTATAGTGCGCGCCACTGCCGCACCAAACAAAGGGCAGGCGCATAAATTGGCACTTTAGTGCATCTTACAGCCCAAAGCCCGATCAACCCGACGCCTCAGGGGATCAAAAACAGCGTGATCGCCGGAAACGCGACCAGCAGAATCACCCGGACAATGTCCGACCCGACAAAGAACAGCACCGCCTTGTAGGTCTGGGTGATCGGCGTCTCCCGGTCCATCGCATTGATAATAAACAAGTTCATGCCCACAGGCGGCGTGATCAGCCCCACCTCAACCACGATCAGCACCAGAATGCCAAACCAGATCGCCACATGCTCCGGGCTCATCCCGAAATCGAGGCCCGAAATGACAGGAAAGAAAATCGGCACCGTCAGCAGGATCATCGACAGGCTGTCCATCACGCAGCCAAACACAAGATAGAACAGCAGGATCACGCTCAGCACCAGGATGGGGGTAAACCCTTGGGACAGCACGAAATCCGCCAGCCACTGCGGCGCGCCGGACAGGGCCAGAAATCCGTTATACTGCGCCGCACCGAACACGATGAAAAAGATCATGGCCGTGGTCTTGCCCGTCCCGATCAGCGCCTCACCCAGCACGCGCCAGCTCAGATTGCCGCCCAGCCACGCCACAAGCCCCGTGCCCGCCGCACCGATGGCGGCACCCTCGGTCGGGGTAAACCAGCCCGCGTAAATACCGCCCACCACCAGCGCGAAAATGGCCAGAACCGGCCAGGTCTCGCCCAGCGCCTTCCAGCGGTCGGGCCACGGCACAGCCTCGCGCGTGCCCGCACTGCCGGGAAACAGGCCCACATAGATCGAGATGGTCAGCACATAGCCCATCGCCGCCAGAATGCCGGGAATGAACGCCGCCAGAAACAGCTTGGCAATGTTCTGTTCGGTGATGATCGCATAGATCACCAGGATCACAGATGGCGGGATCAGGATGCCCAGCGTGCCCCCCGCGGCCAGGGTCGCGGTCGAAAACCCCCCGGAATATCCGTATCGTTTCAGCTCCGGCAGGGCCACGCGGCCCATCGTGGCCGCCGTCGCCAGCGACGATCCACAAATCGCGCCGAACCCCGCGCAGGCGCCCACCGACGCCATCGCCACGCCGCCCTTGCGGTGGCCCAGAAAGCTCTCTGCCGCCTTGAACAGCGATGTCGACATCCCCGACAGCGTCGCAAACTGCCCCATCAAAAGGAACATCGGAATGATGGTCAGCGAGTAGTTGGAAAACGTGGTGTATGTCTCGGATTTCAGCTTGGCGAGGATCGGCGTCGCATTGCCGTTCATCGCGAAAATCCACCCCAAAAGGCCCATGAGGAACATCGCCAGACCAATGGGCGCGCGCAAAAAAATCAGGCCCAGCAGGATCGGGAAGGACCAGAACCCCAGCTCCAGCCGGGTCAGGCCCAGAAACTGGACAATCTCGCGCACCCAATCCATCTGCCGTTACCCTTCCGGTAAAATCTGGCGCCCGGTGGCCGCCTCGACCACCCGGACCCAGGCGCAATAGACCGCCGTCAGCCCGGCAATCGCCGCCGCCCCCACGCTCGCGGCATAGGCCCACCAGACCGGGAATTGCAGAAACAGCGTCGTCTCGCCATTGCCGAGATAGCGCAGCATGCCTTCGTACAGGCGCAGCCCGATGAACACGATGACAGCGGCCAGTACCACCTCCCAAAACGCGCGCAGCCAGCCTAACGGGCGGCGCGGCAGGGCAGAGGTGAACACATCCACCGTCGCATGCTGGTTGTAGAACTGGCAGACTGGAAAGAACGCAAAAATGGCAAAGGCGACACCCGCCTCCGTCAACTCATACGTCCCCCGGATCTCGTCCACACCGCTGGCCAGCAGCAGCTGCCCGAACCATCCGTCGCCCAGCGCATGGCCCAGTTTCGACAGCTCACGCCCGGCAATCGACAGCGTGGTCAACAGGACCAGCCCCACCAGGACAATGCCGCCGATCACCGCCGACATCCGTGACAGCCATTTCACCAGCCCGTACATACCTGCCTCTTTCAATCGGAAAAATCGGGCCGCAGCATTCCTGCCACGGCCCGCCTTACATTTCGGTTAACCGGCTCAGCCTTCGTAGGCGTCCATCAGCGCGCGCGCCTCGTCGATCAGGGCCTGACCGTCGATGCCCTTGCTCTCCATATCGGCGACCCACTCGTCATAGATGGGCTGCGCGACCGCGCGCCAGGCGTCCAGCTCGTCGCCAGACACGGTCACGATCGTGTTGCCGTTGTCCACGGCCAGCGCACGGGCCGGCCCATCGGAATCGGCCTGCGTCCCACCGGCAAAGATCGAAAACTCCAGCCCCGAATTGTCGTCAATCACCTGCTGCAGATCCGCAGGCAGGCTCTCGTACCGGTCCTTGTTCATGGCCAGCACAAAGGTCAGGGTATACAGCGCATTGCCCTCGAACTCGGTGTGATAACCGACGAGTTCGGGGATTTTCAGCGCCGCCGTCACTTCCCACGGGATCGTCGTGCCGTCGATCACGCCTTTGCTCAGCCCCTCGGGCACCGCAGGCACGGGCATCCCCACAGGGGTCGACCCCATCTTTTCCAGCAGGTTGTTCACGGTGCGCGACCCGCCCCGGATCTTCAGGCCCGCCATATCGTCGGGCGTGTTCACTTCCTTGTTCACGTGGATCATGCCCGGCCCGTGCACCCAGGTGCCCAGAATGTGCACATCCTTGAACTCGGTGTCTTTCATATGCGTTTCAAACATCTGCCAGTATGCCGACGACATCGCGCGCGCGTCTGTCATCATAAAGGGCAGCTCGAACACTTCGGTGCGCGGGAAGCGGCCCGGCGTATAGCCGACCACGGTCCAGACGACATCGGCGACCCCGTCCACGGCCTGGTCGATCAGTTCGGGCGGGCGCCCCCCCAGCTGCATCGACGGAAAGCGGTCAACCTTGATGCGGCCCTCTGATGCGGCCTCAACATTGTCGGCCCAGACATCCAGGACCAGCTTGGGCACATTGGCCTGCGCAGGCAGGAACTGGTGCAGGTTCAGCGTGACCTCCTGGGCAAAAGCGGCCGTGCCGGACCCGATGGCCAGCGCCGCAGCGCCCGCCAGATTCAGAAACGATTTGCGCGTAAGTGACATGAATTTCCTCCCTTTTCCGGTCAGGTGTCCATGGCCTGACTCGCTCTTCCAGGAAGATTGTTATGCAACGCAACCAATGCTGTCACCCGCCTTTGTAACTATATCGCCGGTTTCCGCCCGGCCCGATCAGCTGCGCGGCAGGGTCGTATCCGGGTCATAGGGGCCCGGGGCAATCACACGCGCGGGCACCAGATCACCCAGCATATCCACTGCAAATTCAGTGCCTTGCGCCGCCACCTCCGGCAGCACAAAGGCATAGGCCAGGTTCATCCCCACCCGGTGCCCCCAATCGCCCGAGGTCACAGTGCCAACGACCTTGCCGTCCTGCATCACGGATGCACCCGGATGCGCAGGCGCCGTCGTGCTGTCGATCTCCAGCGTCACCAAGCACCGCGACGGCCCCTTGGACTGCCGCGCCTCCAGCGCCGCCTTGCCCACGAAATCCTTCTCCATCCGCACGAACCGCCCCAGCCCGGTCTCGAACGGATCGAACTCGGTGATCAGGTCGGCCTTCCAATGCAGATACCCCTTCTCCATCCGCATGGCCTCTACCGCCCGCGCCCCGAACAGGCGCAGCCCATGCGCTTCCCCGGCCGCCCGCAACGCGAGGTACGCGGCATAAAGCTGCGCATTCGGCACATGGATCTCATAGGCCAATTCGCCCGAAAAACTCACCGACATCACGACCGCAGGCGCAATCCCCACAAAGGCCGGGCGCACCGACAACCACGGAAACGCGCCCTTCGACCAATCCCCGCGCGCCGCCGCCGACAACACGTCTCGCGCCTTGGGGCCCGCCAGCACCAGAATGGTATGCGCCTCCGTAAGCGACTGAAACGACACATCAAACCCGTCCGCCTGCGCGCGCAACCAGTCCATGTCATGCCACTCCGACGCCGCCGCCGACCCGTACCAGACGGGCCCGCCGGGAATGTTGGCCACGGTCGCCTCAGCCTTCACACAACCATGGTCATTCAGCAGATAGCCAAGACCCACCTTCCCCTCTTTCCGCGGCACGCGGCCACAGATCACATGGTCCAGAAAATCATGCGCATCCGGCCCCGCAATCTCGATCCGGTTGAACCCGTTCACCTCGGCCAGACCCACGCCGCTCTGCACGGCGGCCACCTCCCCGGCGACCACATCAAACGCCTCGTCAAACCCGAACCCATGCGTGACCTCAAACTCAGGCGCAGGCTTGAAATACTCCGCCCGCTCCCACCCGTTCACGACGGTAAACTCCGCCCCCTCAGCCGCCAGAACCGGGGTCAACGGCGTCGTCTTCATCGGCCGCCCGGCCGGGCGATGCTCATTGGGGAAATGAAACCGAAACTCGTTCTGATAATCCTCGATGGCCTTCAGCGCGGTCAGTTCGACATTGCCATGGCCGGTAAAGCGACGCGGGTCCAACACCCACGTGTCGTAACACGCCTCCCCATGCACGATCTGCTGGGCCAGCAGCCATCCGTGGCCACCGCCCTCCCCCAGACCAGCGCGCAACCCTATGATACAAAACGCATTCCGCTTGCCCGGAATGGGCCCGACCAGCGGCGCGCCATCAATCGTATAGGTGATCGGCCCGTTCACCACATTCTTGATCCCCACCTCCATCAGCGCGGGCATCCGGGCAAAGGCCCCCTCCAGTACATCCGTGATCCGGTCCAGATCATCCGGGCACAGATCGTTGGAAAAATCCGGCGAAATTCCGTCCATCCCCCACGTCTTGCAACCCTGCTCATAGAAGCCCAGCAGCAGCCCATTCTTCTCCTGCCGGCAGTAATAATCGCTGATCGGACAGCGCAGAAGGGGCATCCGGTGCCCGGCCTCGACAATCCCCGGAATCTCATCGGTGACGAAATACTGATGCTCCATCGACGCCACGGGATGATGTACCCCCATCATCGTGCCCACCTCATTCACCCGGTAGCCGCAGGCGTTTACGACAACCTCGCAGGCAATATCGCCCTTATTCGTATGCACAATCCAGCTGTCATCGGGCCGCTGCGTCAGCCCGGTCACATCCGTCTGGCGGTACACCTCCGCCCCGGCCTTGCGCGCGCGCCGCGCCAGCGCCTGACACAAGGACGCAGGGTCAATATCCCCGTCATTCCCGTCCCACAGGCCGCCCAGCAGATTGTCGGTCGAAATCAGCGGATGCCGCCGCGCGCACTCCTCCGCATCAATCACCTCAAATTCGACACCCATACCGCGCGCCATGGACGCAAAATGGCGATAGCCGTCCATCTGCGCTTCGGTATTGGCGAGCCGAATGCCACCATCGCCATGATTGTATTGCACGGGATAATCCGGATCGTCGCGCAACTCTTGATAGAGGTTGATGGAATGCGTCTTCAGCCCCACCATCGTCTGGGTCATGCCGAAATTCGTGACCTGCGCCGCCGAATGCCAGGTCGTGCCGCTGGTCAACTCATCGCGCTCGACCAGCACCACATCGGTCCACCCTTCCTGCGTCAGATGGTACAGGGTCGAACACCCCGCGATACCACCGCCGATCACAACGGCACGGGTCTGGGTCTTCATGTCGACACTCCGGATTTGCATATTTTCCGGAACAATGAAGGGCACGACACCCCGGTCAATCGCACCCTACTGTCTTCATTGTTCTGAAAATATGCATTTGCTGTCGCTGAAGTCCGCGCACCACGCTTGCGTATGCACAAAACCTGCCAACTCTGGTCCCCATGTCCGACCCGAAACCTTTGCGCAAAGGGCGCAGTGCCCGCAAAGTGGCGCGTGCCGCCGGCCCGCCACTGAACCCTGCGCCACCGGGGCAGCCGGGCGGGCTGTACCGCCCGCTGCCCGACGCAGACATTCAACACATCTACGCCGCCGCCCTGCGCCTTCTGGCCGACCTCGGCATGGGCGAGGTGCCGGACCGCCTGCGCACAACGCTCGAAGCGGCGGGCGCACAAAGCCTTCCAAACGGGCGCGTCTCGATCCCTGCGTCACTGGTGGAAGAGGCGATAAACCAGACGCCCAAGACCTTCCCCCTGCACGCGCGCGACCCCGCCCGCACGATCGAAGTGGGCGGCAACACCGTCCACTTCGGCACCGGCGGCGCGGCGGTGCAAACGCTCGACCGTGAAACACGGCGTTACCGCCCCTCGACCCTGCAGGACCTGCACGACTTCACCCGGCTGCAAGACACGCTCACCAATGTCAGCTGGTTCACCCGCTGCTGCATCGCGGGCGATATGCCGGATGAGTGGCTGCTCGACATCAACACCGCCTATGCGCTCCTGCGCAACACGACCAAACCCGTCGCAACGGCCTTTACACTCGCGGAGCACGTCGCCCCCATCGTCCACATGTTCGACATCGTGGCCGGGGGCGACGGCGCCTTTGCCAAACGCCCCTTCGTCAAGGCGCATATCAGCCCCGTCATCTCGCCCCTGCGGTTCGGGGCGGACGCGGTCGACACGGTCTATGCCTGCATAGACCACAACATCCCGCTCAGTTGCATCACGGCCGCACAGGCCGGGGCAACCGCACCCGCGACCCTTGCGGGCTTCCTCGCCCAATCGCTGGCCGAGACACTGGCGAGCCTCGTGATGGTCCACGCCATCAAGCCGGGCCACCCGATGGTGTTCTCCAACTGGCCCCTGGTGATCGACCTGCGCACCGGCGCCTTCGCGGGTGGCGGCGGAGAGATCGCGGTGCTGAACGCCGCCTCCGCCCAGATCATCAACCACCTTGGCCTCGTCTCTGGCGTGGCCGCCTCCATGACCGATGCCAAGGCGCTCGACGCGCAATACGGTGCGGAAAAGGGCATCACCTCGCTTGCCGCCGCACTGGCGGGCGGCAACCTGATCTACGAAAGCTCGGGCATGACGGCCGCCCTGCTCGGCGCCAGTTTCGAAGCCTTCGTGCTCGATGACGACATGCACGCCGCCACCTACCGCATCCTGCGCGGCGTCGAGGTGTCGGACGACACGCTTGACCTTGCGGGCATCCATGCCGCCGTTCTGGGTGAGGGTCATTTCCTCGGCGGTCCCGCCACAATCGCAGCCATGGAACGCGACTATGTCTACCCCGCCCTCGCCGACCGCGAGACACCAAAGGTGTGGGAAGACAGCGGCGCCCTCACCGCATGGGACCGCGCCGCGCGCCGGGTGGACAACATCCTTGCCACGCATCACCCGACCTATATTGATGACAGTGCAGACGCCGCGATCCGCGCGGCCTTCGACATCCGCTGCCCCTGAGAGGGACCAATGCCCGTCACCGACACCCAAGCCATGATCTCCGGCATGACCCCGGTCCTGCAACCGGGTACTTGGGTCTTTTGCACGATGGCCGCGCCCAAGCCGGTTGAGATGTCCTACGCCTTTGCCACGATCCGAGAGGCCGAAGGCATCACCCTGATCCTGCCCCGCGACGTGGCGCAGGCCGCAGGCCAGGACGTCTCCGTCGTCATGGCACTGATCACGCTAGAGGTCTTCTCCGACCTCGAAGGCGTCGGCCTCACCGCCGCCGTCGCCACCGCCCTGGCAGACGCAGGCATCAGCTGCAACGTCGTCGCCGCCTACCACCACGACCACATCTTTGTCGGAGAACAGGACGCAGACCGCGCCGTTTCGGTGCTGAAAGATCTGCAGAAAGCGGCCTCCAAACCCTAACGCGTGGTTAATCCGCCACTGTAAGCCATTGAATCCGCACAGCCCCGCATCTGTCCCATGCCGGAACACGCACGTCGAACCGTAAGGGAAAAGGGTGGCGTAGGGGAAACTTGAACTCCCGCACTCAGCGTCGCGCCAAAGGCGATGCGCGTCAGTCGGGCCATCCGCTCCGTGAGCGGTGTCAACCAGAACAACAGGTGTATGATGGTGGCGTGGGGGAGACTTGAACTCCCGACCTCTCGATTATGAGTCGAGCGCTCTAACCAGCTGAGCTACCGCGCCATGGGGGCGTCAACTATGCCAGCGCCTCAGAATCGTCAAGCCGGAAATCAGGACTTTGTGGAGCGCACCGTCTCGATCATCAGGGACACATTCTCCGGGTCCGCATCGGGCGTGATCCCGTGGCCCAGATTGAAGATATGCGGCCCCTTCGAAAACGCCCGCACGATCGCCCGCGTCTCCTCCACCAACGCCTGTCCGCCCGTCACCATATGGGACGAGGCCAGATTGCCCTGCACACAGCCCGCCGTCTGAATGTGGGCGGCGGCCCAATCCGGCGACACCGAATTGTCGAGCGCCACACAATCAACGCCCGTGGCCGCATGGAAACCCACATAGCCATCACCCGCCTCCCTCGGGAAGCCGATGACTGGAATGTGGGGATAGCGCGCCTTCAAAGCGCGCGTGATCTCGGCACACGGAGCGACGGCATATTTCTGGAACGCCGCACCCTTGAGCGACCCGGCCCAGCTGTCAAAGATCTTCACGACCTCCGCGCCCGCCTCGATCTGCGCGGCCAGATATTCAATCGTCGCCGCCGTGATCCGCGCCATCAACGCATCAAATGCGTCCGGCGCCCCCTCACGCATCGCATGGGCCGGCCCCTGATCCGGCGTGCCACGGCCCGCGATCATATAGGTGGCCACGGTCCACGGCGCACCCGCAAAGCCGATCAGCGTCGTTTCCTCGGGCAATTCCCGCCGCAAGATGCGCACGGTCTCATAGATCGGGTGCAGCGTCTCATGAATATCATCCACGGGTTTCAACGCATCCACCCCCGCCTGATCAGTGATAGTCGACAGGCGCGGCCCCTCGCCCGTCACAAACCACAAATCCGCACCCAGCGCCTGCGGCACCAGCAGGATGTCGGCAAAAAGAATCGCAGCATCAAACCCGTAGCGGCGGATGGGCTGCAGCGTCACTTCGGCAGCAAGCTCGGGATTGTAGCACAGCGAAAGAAAGTCACCCGCCTGCGCGCGCGTCGCTTTATACTCCGGAAGATACCGCCCCGCCTGCCGCATCATCCAAATGGGGGGTGTCGGCAACACCTCGCCCGCCAAGGCCCGCAGAATTGTCTTGCCGGTTCCGCCGTCTTTCATCACACACGCCCCTGTCTGAACTTTGCCGTCTGATCGTTTCCAGTTGTCAACATAAGTTGACACACCTAAAAGATAAAGCCATGACTGTGCGCCTACCCTCTCCCGCCGCTCCGCTCAAGATCGGAACCCGCGGCTCGCCCCTCGCCCTTGCCCAAGCCTACGAGACGCGCCAGCGTCTTGGCGCCGCCTTCGATCTGCCGGAGGAGGCGTTCGAGATTGTCGTGATCAAGGTCACGGGCGACAACCGGTCGATGATCGACGCCGACCGCCCGCTGAAAGAGATCGGGAACAAGGGTCTCTTCACCCGCGAGATCGAAGAGGCGCTCCTGGATGGCGGTATCGACATCGCGGTGCACTCGACCAAGGACATGCCGACGGTGCAGCCGGACGGGCTGATCCTCGATACGTTTCTGCCACGGGAAGACGTGCGCGATGCGTTCATCTCGCATAGCCTGAGCCGCATCGCTGACCTGCCCGAAGGCGCTGTGGTTGGAACGTCCTCCCTGCGTCGCCGTGCCCAGCTCTTGTTCAAACGACCCGACCTGAATGTGGTGGAGTTTCGGGGCAACGTGCAGACACGGCTGCAAAAACTGGCCGATGGCGTGGCCGACTGCACCTTTCTGGCCCATGCCGGCCTGAACCGGCTGAACATGACAGATGTGCCTGCCAACGCGATTGACCCCGCCGACATGCTGCCTGCGATTGCGCAAGGTGCTATCGGCATCGAACGGCGCAGCGGCGATGATAACACCGCCGAATTGCTGGCCGCCATCCACGACGCGCCCACGGGCCACCGACTGGCCGCGGAACGGCAATTCCTGTTCACGCTTGATGGCTCTTGCGAAACACCCATTGCGGGGCTTGCCACCATCGACGGCGACACGTTGACGTTGACGGGCGAAGTCCTGCGGCCCGATGGGTCCGACGCGATCACCGGCACACGGCAAGGCCCTGTGGCTGACGGAGCCGCTATGGGCACCGACCTCGCACAGGATCTTTTGCAAACGGCAGGCCCCGGTTTCTTCGACTGGCACTGACAGAGTCTCTTCTGACTGAAAATACCACGGGGGAGGCCAAAGGCCGGGGGCAGAGCCCCCATGTCGGAACAGATGGCCACCCGGCCCTTCGGGGAGGATTTTTTTGAACCAGAGAAGGGTGGACCGGGGCGCGTTTGCGTCCATGGCATCGCTCTTGACCTGACCGGGTGTGGGGGCCCACGCTGCGTGTATGTCTGACCCGCGCACCAGCCTGCCCACGCATGAGGTTGAAAATCAGCCCGATCCTCTGGGCGACATCAACCTTCTGGGCTGCGATCCGGTTCTGACTGACCTGGCGCCCAAAAGGCTTTCGGAATATGGCGCGGCACTTGGCCTGTCCGCGACGCGGACCAGGGCGCGCGCTGCACATCGGCACAAACCGGAACTGACCGTTTTCGATGCGGGCGGGCGGCGGCTGGATGAGGTGGCGTTCCATCCTGCCTATCACGAGATGATGACGCTCAGCCAGGGCGCGGGCTATGCCGCGACCGCCTGGGATGGTGGCAGCCACGTCGAGCACGCCGCCATGGTCTATATGGCGAGCCAGGTGGAACCGGGGCATTGCTGTCCGCTGACCATGACATATGCTGGCGTGCCCGCCTTGCAGGCGGATACGCATCTGGCCGAGACATGGATTCCCAAGTTGACGACGCGGGCCTATGACCCGCGTGTCTTGCCGGTAGAACAGAAGGCCTCTGCCACGCTTGGGATGGCGATGACCGAAAAACAGGGCGGCTCGGACGTCCGCGCCAACACGACGCGTGCGGTGCGCGATGGGGATCACTGGCGGCTGACCGGTCACAAATGGTTCTGTTCCGCGCCGATGTCTGACGGGTTCCTGACCCTTGCGCAAACGGATCAGGGGCTGAGCTGTTTTTTGGTGCCCCGCTGGTTGGAAGGGGAGCGCAACGCCATCCACCTGATGCGGTTGAAGGACAAGCTGGGCAACACATCCAACGCATCCGCCGAGATCGAATTTCACGGGGCACTGGCCCATCAGTTGGGCGAGGAAGGGCGCGGGGTGCAGACCATCATCGAGATGGTGCATCACACCCGGCTTGACACCGCGATGGCCCCCGCCGGGCTGATGCGCGGCGCACTTACCCACGCGGTGCACTGGGTGCGGCACCGGCGCGCGTTTCAGAAGACGCTGATCGACCAGCCGCTGATGCAGGCCGTTTTGGCGGACTTGATCCTGGACTGGCAGGCGGCGACGCGGCTGGGCCTGCGCGTTGCTGCGGCCTTTGACGATCCGGGCGCGCGCGCCTTTGCGCGGATCGGCGTGGCCTTGGCCAAATTCCTGAACAACAAGCTGTGTCCGCGCGTCACGCTTGAGGCGATGGAGGCATTGGGCGGCATGGGATATGTGGAGGACACGCCTATGCCGATGTACTACCGCGAGGCGCCGCTCAACAGCATTTGGGAAGGGTCGGGCAATGTGATTTGTCTGGATATTCTGCGGACACTGGCGCGCGAGCCCGAGGCTGGCGCGGCGCTGTCGGAGGCGTTGGATGCGGCGCGGGATGTGGATGCGCGGTACGACCAGGCGCTGTCGGATCACCGGGCGCGTTGGCCGACACTGCCCGATGAACGCGAGGCGCGGCTCTTTGCCGAGCGGACCGCGGTGCTGCTGGCCGGGTCGGTCCTGCTGCGGGAGGCGCCCGCGGCGGTGGCCGACGGGTTTGTGGCCACCCGGGTGCAGACGGCACCAGGTCATATTGCGGGATCGGTCAGCGGGCTGGACCTGCGCGGCATCCTTGCCGCATTCTAGCGCCGGATGACCGGGTTACCCACGGGTAACGCAACGCATTGTTAATAAACATTATTTTTTGATGAAAGCAGCGTACGGTGTGCTGTCAGACCCATTTTGCCAGCGGCGGCAAGGACATCAGCACGGCATTGGCATCGTGCCCGGTCTCGAGCCCGAACTTGGTCCCGCGGTCATAGACCAGGTTGTATTCGGCATAGAGCCCGCGATGCACAAGCTGTGCGTCCTTGTCGGCGTCATCCCACAACTGCCCGCGGCGCTTTTCGACGAGCGGCACATAGGCGGGCAAAAACGCGCGGCCAATGTCCTGGGTTAGCGCGAAATCGGTTTCCCAGTCGCCGGTGTTGTGGTCATCCATGAAAATGCCGCCCACGCCCCGCGCGCGGTGGCGATGGGGGATGTAAAAATATTCGTCCGCCCATGCCTTGAGCCGGGGATAGTGTGCATCCCCATGCGGATCGAGATGCGCCTTTTGCTGGGCGTGGAAATGGGCCGTGTCCTCGTCATACTCGATACAGGGGTTCAGGTCTGACCCGCCGCCGAACCACCACGCGTGCGGTGTCCAGAACATGCGGGTGTTCATGTGGACGGCGGGGCAATGCGGGTTCTGCATGTGGGCCACGAGAGAAATGCCGGAGGCCCAGAAGCGCGGATCGTCCTGCATCCCCGGAATGCCCTTGCGTGCGGCCATGGCCATCTGTGCGCGTTCGCCCAGCGTGCCGTAGACGGTGGAGACGTTCACGCCCACCTTTTCGAACACACGGCCCCCGCGCATGACACTCATCAACCCGCCGCCTGCATCGGAGCCGTCGTCGGAGGTGCGTTTGGTTTCGGTCACTTCAAAGCGTCCGGACGTGCCGTCCGACATCGGGCCCGTGGCATGGCTGTCCTCCAACCCTTCGAAGGCGGCGACGATGTCGTCGCGCAGCTGGCGGAACCACGCGGCGGCACGGGTTTTCTGGGTGTCGAATTGTTCGGTCATCGCGCACTGTCCTGTTTGGTTGACACTTTTCTAACGCACCCAAGGCGCCGGGGCAAAGCGCAAAAACGTCAGTGTGCAGGTGCGTCGACCGGGTCGAGCAGGCTGCGCCCGCCGTCCACTGTCATCACGTCACCGGTGACGAAACCGGACCCGTCCGAGGCGAGGAATTGCACGGCATCCACCATCTCTGTCGGGCTAGCGATCCGGTGCAGCGGGGTGTGGTTTTCGATCTCGTCCCGCCATTCCGGGTTGTCGCCAATCGCGGACTTGAGCGATGCGGACATGACAGAACCAAAGGCCACTGCATTCACACGAATGCGGTGCGGCGCGAGGGCGAGCGCCATGGACCGGGTCATCTGTTCAAGGCCCGCAGACGCAATGGAATAGCCCAGAAGTTCCGGCCGGGTCTGATGTGCCGCGATGGAGCTGAGGTTGACGATGGATCCGACGCAAGCCGATTCCGTGTCGTCCTTGGCCTGCTTGATCATCCGGCGCGCCACCTGTTGCGTCAGACGCAGCGCTGTCATCAGGTTCTGCTCGATCAGGGTTTCAACCGACGTATCCTCTGGATCAAGCGCATCAGTCGGCATCACCTGCCGGGATGCGTTCACGAGAATGTCCACCTGATCGAAGGCGTCGATGGTGGCGGAGACGAGGTTGGCGATGGTCAGGCGCTGGCGCAGGTCGCCCGCGAAGTAGCGGATGTTCCCCTCTTCCGCGACATCGCCCAGTTCGGCATGAAGGCGTTTTTCGTCCATGTCGGCGCACATCACATTGGCGCCCCGGTCCGCGAAGTGCCGCGCGATGGACAGGCCGATACCGTTGGCTGCACCGGTTACAATGGCCGTCTTGCCGTTGATGGAAAAGGACATGGGTTACCTTTTTCTCTGCCTGGGCCGTTCGGCCCGCACCAGTTTGAACCGCGCATCGCCGTCCAGTTCAACCACTTTGGCGAAGTCGGACGTGAGGGCATCCTCGTAGGGCAGGTGGCGGTTGGCCACCATCCAGAGCGCGCCGTGGGGCCGCAGGATGCGCGCGGCATTGGCGATGAAGGCGCGGCCGATGGCGGGATCGGCGCTGCGCGACTTGTGAAAGGGCGGGTTCATCACGACGGCATCCACCTTTTCGGCCGGCGTCCAGGTGGTGGCATCCGCCCAATGGAACCGCGCGCGGTCGTCGGTGACGTTGTGGCGGGCGCATTGCAGGGCCATGTCGTGCGCGTCGACAAGGTGCACGGTTTGGACATCGCGGGTCAGGACATGGGCCGACAGAAACCCCCATCCCGCCCCCAGATCGGCAACTGTGCCGACCATGGTTTCGGGCAGCGC
Organism: Tateyamaria omphalii; assembly: GCF_001969365.1. Taxonomy (NCBI): domain Bacteria; kingdom Pseudomonadati; phylum Pseudomonadota; class Alphaproteobacteria; order Rhodobacterales; family Roseobacteraceae; genus Tateyamaria; species Tateyamaria omphalii. The sequence goes on from NZ_CP019312.1 coordinate 2,851,662, forward strand.
CTCGACCAGCAGGGCCGAGGCCGGATCGACGCCGTCGGCGGAAAACACACCCGGCGCCGTCCAGAACCCGCCCGGATGCAGTTCGGGGCCGCGTGCCCAATCGCTGAAGTCGGCGCCGCCGGGGATCCAGTAGATCTTGCCATGTGCCTTGGAAATGGGGGCGCTGACCTCGGCCCGCTGGCGCAGTGCCTTGAGCATGGAATCGGCGCCGTCGGTCTTTTGTCCGTCCACGATGACGGGGCCGTCTGTCTGGGCGGTGGCCGCAGCGACAAGCGCTTGCGCTTCGGCCCGCGCGCGGGTCAGGCAGACGATGCTGGCAGTGAACCGCGTGTCCTTGGGCAATTCGGGCGACACGGTGTAGCCCATGCGTTCGAACCGGGCACACACAGTGATCAGAGGCGACACGATATGCGCGTGCGCCTTTGGCAGGGCCGACAGGTCGGCATCCTCGGCGGGGTGCAGCACGGCCACGGTGCTGTCGCCCCATGCGTCCATCGCATCGAGCGCCAAAGGCAAGCGATCACCGATCACTTACTCTTCTTTCTCCATGGTGCATTGCAGCGGGTGCTGGTGGCGGCGGGCGAAGTCCATCACCTGCGCCACCTTGGTTTCCGCAATCTCGTGGCTGAAGACACCGACAACGGCGAGGCCCTTCTTGTGGACGGTCAGCATGATCTCGAACGCCTGGGCGTGGTTGAGACCGAAGAACCGCTCGAGCACGTGCACGACAAATTCCATCGGCGTGTAGTCGTCGTTCAGCAGCAGCACCTTGTAGAGCGGCGGGCGCTTGGTCTTGGGTTTGACATCGGTGACGACGGCGGTGTCGCCGTCATCGTCCGCAGGGCCTGCGGATGTCTGAGCCAAAATGTGCATGTCTTGGAGCATGCGCGTCCTCGTTGGATACCGGGAATCTTTTGGTGAACTTGGATCACCCTATATAACGCCACCACGCATTTAGGAAAGAGGGCGGTGCGGGATTGTCGCGGCGTGGTGAACGAGATGGGGTTTGATCCGGCCTGTATCGGCTTTGATGCCGACGACACGCTGTGGCACAATGAGCGGGTGTTCCAGCTGACGCAGGCGCGGTTTGCAGAGCTTCTGGCGCCCCATGTGGATATGCCCGATCTGGATGCGCGGCTGTTGGCGGCGGAGCGGCGCAACATCGGACACTATGGCTTTGGCGTCAAAGGGTTCGTCCTGTCGATGATCGAGACCGCGCTGGAGGTGACCGAGAACCAAGTGCCCGGGGCAATCATCAGCGATCTGATCGCGGCAGGGCAGGAGATGCTCGCCCATCCCATTGACCTGTTGCCCCATGCCGAAGAGGCCGTTGCCGTCGCCAGGGAGCACGGGCCTGTCTTGCTGATCACGAAGGGCGATCTGCTGGATCAGGAACGCAAGCTGGCCCAGTCAGGCTTGGGCGATCTGTTTGACGGGGTCGAAATCGTGTCTGACAAGACGCCGTCGGTCTATGCCCGCATCTTTGCCGCCCATGGCGGGGCGGGCCGGGGCATGATGATCGGCAATTCCATGAAATCGGATGTGCGCCCCATGATCGACGCAGGCGGTTTTGGCGTGTTCGTGCCGCATGATCTGGTGTGGGACCTTGAGGCGGCGGACGCCCCCCACGCACACCCGCGCTACGCGGCCCTGCCCGATCTGGGCGCCTTGCCCGACTTTCTGCACGGGCAGCGATAGGCCGCCGCCACAATCCTGCCACAATGGCCCTATTGGGGCCATGCGCAACCGCACCCCCAAGATGTTGCGTGCGGCGTCGGCGGAAAAACGGAAACATGTGCGACATCAACACTTTATCGCTCATCCGACCTGTGTTACGTTTAACCCAATTACAAAAAGGTCAGCCGAATAATCGGCGGCCAGAGGCAGACATAGGCAGGTTTACCGTGAAGGTTCGGCGCGCACAGCCGGCCCGGCTAGGGCTCATTCTATTTGCGATTTTGTGGATGGTGGTCATCGTGCCCGCCTCTGTCATGGCGGCGCCCTATGCCGCCTTTGTCATGGATGCCCGAACGGGCGAGGTCTTGCATTCGCGCAACGCCGACACGCGGCTTCACCCCGCATCCCTGACCAAGATGATGACGCTTTACGTGGTGTTTCAGGCCGTGGAACGCGGCGAGATCACCATGGACACCAAGATCAAGGTGTCGAAGAAGGCGGCCGCCGAGGTGCCCTCGAAACTTGGCCTCAAGGCCGGGTCGAGCATCAAGCTGCGCTACCTTGTGCGCGCATCTGCGGTCAAGTCCGCAAACGATGCCGCCACGGCCATTGCCGAAGGGATTTCGGGATCAGAGGCCGCCTTTGCCCGCCGGATGAACCGCACGGCCAAGTCGCTGGGCATGACGCGCACGACCTTCAAGAACGCGCATGGCCTGACCGAGAGCGGGCATATGTCCACCGCCCGCGACATGTCGATCCTGGGGCGGCACCTGCTGTATGATTATCCGCAATATTACAACCTGTTCTCGCGCACCTCGACCGATGCTGGCATCACGAGCGTGCGCAACACCAACCGGCGACTGCTGGCTGCGTATCAGGGCGCCGACGGGATCAAGACGGGCTACACCCGTGCGGCGGGCTTTAACCTTGTGTCTTCGGCGCAGCGTGGAAACGAGCGCATCATTGCAACCGTCTTTGGGGGCAAATCGACGGCCTCACGCAATGCCAAAGTGGCCGAGCTGCTGGATCTTGGCTTCCGTCGCGCGCCCAGCCGCGCACCCCTGCGCAAGCCGACCAAGCCCAACTATGTGCCCGGCGACGATGCAGTGATCATTGCGGGCAATGATGACACGCCACGCGGTGCGGGCAAGATCATTCGCCTGAGCGGGGCCGTGAAGACCAGCTATCGTCCGAAGATGCGGCCCGGAGCCGCGGCACCGGTGCTTGTGGCCGAGGCGCCCGTGGCGTCCACCGTTCTGCCCGATGACATTCAGATGGCTTTGGCCGAAGCGCAAACCAATGAAACGACCGCGGCCGTGGCCGCTGCGTCGGTGGCGGCCGCACTTGCCCCCACTGTGCGGCCCGAAGCACGCCCGACGCAGGTTGCCCTGAAACAGGAACCCGAAGTTGTCACACGTGTTTCGACGTCCGGCGGGCGCCATTGGGGTGTGAACATCGGCCGCTATCCCAGCCGGTACGCGGCCGAAAAGATACTGTTGCAAACCGCACTGGCCGAGATGTCGTCGTTGGATGGTTCCCTGCGCAAGGTTGTGCGGCGCCCCACCGGGTTTGACGCCAATTTCATGGGGATGACCCGCGACAGTGCGGATCTGGCGTGTCGGCGCCTGCAATCGCGCAACGTGACGTGTTTCATGGTGGGCCCGCAGTCCTAGGACCAGGTGATCGGATCGACGCCCAGTAGCATCGCCAGCTGGTCGTAAACGTCTGGTTCGGTCGCGCGCAGGGCATCCGGGCGTTCGAAGAACAACTCGACCACGACGGCAAAGAACTCTTCGTGGTTGGTCGCGCCGTAGGGGTCGATCACTGTGCGTCGCCTGGCATCGACATTTGTGACGTGGCGGTCGTAGGCGTCGACGATCACCTCGGCCCACGCGGCAAAGCTCTGCCCTGGCGCCATGGGTGGGGCACCGTCTGTCTGCCCCGACAGGTCGTCCAGTTGATGTGCGAATTCGTGCAGCACGACGTTCAAGCCGTCGTCGTCATTCAAGCCACCCTGCTGCACATCGCGCCAGGACAGGACCACCGGGCCGCGCGACCAGCTTTCGCCCAGCCGCACGACCTCTTCCTCGGTCACGACGTAGCCCTCCTGCCGGGTCTGTTTGGATTTGAACGCGCCGGGATAGATCAGGACGGTGGTCAGATGCTTGTACCAGGCATCAGTGCCGACGACGAGCAGGGCCGCCTGCCCCGCGATGCTGAGCGCAATCTCGTCGCTGACCTCGAGCCCGTTGCAGCCGACCAGGTCCACCTGGTTGAGGAACAGTGCGACCTTGCCCTCGAACGGGGCTTTCAACGCGGGTGGTAGTTTGCGAACCAAGGGGACCTCGCGCAGCATGATCTGCCATTCCGCATCCGTCAGGCGGGAGGCGAGCACCTCTTGTTGCCATTGCCGCTTGCGCCACGCGCGCCATATGAGCGCCGCGCTGATCAGAAGGATCAGGCCAAAGAAAAGGGTCATGCGCGCGCGGCCTTTCTGATCCAGCGGATAAAATCGCGCAGCGCCGGGCGCTGGATGCCGGGGCGGGTGACAAGGTAATACCCTGCGCCTTCGGTCATGTCCTCGTGCAGGACAACCAGTCGACCGGCAACGATGTCGGCATTGACGAAATTGCGAACCGTCACGGCCACCCCCTGCCCGTCCCGCGCGCCGTCGAGCATGAGGTTGCCCGGCACTTGGGTCACGGGCCCCCTGGCCATGTTGGCGGCCCCCCTTTGCGTCAGCCAGCGCGAGCTTTCGGTTGTCCCGATCTCTTCCAGCCATGGCAGCGCGCCCAGGTTGGCCGGGTCCGACACGTCACGCCCTGCCACAAGGTGCGGCGCGGCGACGACCACCATGGACGTCGGAACCAGCAATTCGCTGTCGAGCCCGTCCCAGCCCCCGACGCCGTAGCGGATCGACAGGTCAACGCCGCCCGGTGTCAGCGCGACGATGTCTGACGTCGGGTTGAGCATCAGGTTGATTGCGGGGTGCTTGGTCCGAAACTCCGACAGGCGCGGCATCAGCCAGGCGGCGGCAAAGCTGGGTGTGGGTGAGATGTGCAATGGGCGCGCCGCCTCTGCCCCGGTCACCAGAGCCACCGCGCGCGCGATGCTGCCGAACCCGTCGGCGCAGCCCTGGGCCAGAATCTCGCCATCTTCGGTGAGTTTCATGGCGCGGCCCGACCGGTCAAACAGGCTGACGCCCAAATGCGCCTCGAGCGCGCGCAGTTGCTGGCTGACGGCGGCATGGCTGACCGACAGCGCGTGCCCTGCGGCCACCACGCTGCCCGTATCGACGAAGGCGGCAAAGGCCCGGAGGGCGGCCAAAGGCGGAAGATCACGCCAATCCATATGTCAGTTCATCTTACACATTAGAAATCCAATTGAGTCGCATTGGGCGTCCCAACACGCAACATATAAGCATATTCCTTCTCTCCCCAAGAGGTGACACATGCTTGATATTTATGCCCAGACTTTCATGACAGCAGCCCGCCAGCGGCGCTGCGTGCGCGTCACCCTGCCCCGGACACGCTGGTGGCAGGGCAAGCGCACCAAGTGCATCGAATTGGACCGGTTATGAACGCAATCGTCAAACGCTCCACCGACACGAGCACGATCAAGTGGGGCGCGTCGGTCATCCAGATCTTCGGCTATGGGGCCACGGCCTTCGGGTTGGCGCCACTGAACATGTACCTGTTCCTGATCGGACTTATCGGTTGGCTGATCGTCGGCTGGCGCTGGAATGACATGGCGATGACGATCATCCACCTTGTGGCGCTTGCAGCCATGGTGATCGGTCTTGCCCTGGCCTGACGGGACGGTGGGCGGGGTGTCGTTGGCCCGAAGGGCTGAACGCACGTCGCCCGTCGTCAATGCGTGGCTTGCAAGAGCAGGCGCGTGTAGTCCGTCTGGGGCCGTTCGAACAGGTCATCTGCGTCGCCCTGTTCGACCACGTCGCCCTGTTTCATGACCATGACCTTGTGGCTCATGGCGCGCACGACCTTGAGGTCGTGGGAGATGAACAGGAACGCCAGACCGTATTTCTGTTGGAGCCCGCGCAGCAACTCGACGATCTGCACCTGTACCGTCATGTCGAGGGCGGAGGTCGGCTCGTCCAGCACCACCAGCTTGGGGCGCAGCACCATGGCCCGCGCAATGGCAATGCGCTGGCGCTGACCGCCAGAGAACTCGTGCGGGTAACGGTCCATCGTCATCGGGTCGAGGCCCACTTCGGCCATCACTTCGGCCACCACCTCACGCGGGTGCCGCCCATCACGGATGCCGTGCACACCCAGCCCTTCGGCGATGATCTGCATGGCGGTCATCCGCGGTGACAAAGAGCCGAAGGGGTCCTGAAACACGATCTGCATGTCCTTGCGCAGGCGCCGCAACTCCCGCACCGACCAGGCCCGGATGTCCTGCCCCATATAGACGATCCGCCCCTCGGATGAGATGAGACGCATGATGGCCAGCGCCAGCGTCGTCTTGCCAGAGCCGCTTTCGCCCACGATGCCGACGGTTTCACCCGCGTGGACCTTGATCGTGGCGTCATTGACCGCTTTCACGTGACCTACTGTCTTGCGCAGCAGGCCCGCCGTAATGGGGAACCACACTTTCAGGTGCTCCGTCTCGGCCACCAATTCGGCATCCTGCGGCACGGGCGCCGGTTGCCCCGTCGGCTCTGCGCTTAGCAGTTTCTGCGTGTAGGGATGCTGGGGGCTGTCGAAAATCTCTTTCGTCGGGCCGGTTTCAACGATCTTGCCATGCTGCATCACACACACACGGTCCGCGATGCGCCGCACGATGCCCAGATCGTGGGTGATGAACAGTAGCCCCATGCGTTCGGACTGCTTCAACTCGGCAAGTAGTTCGAGAATCTGCGCCTGGATCGTCACATCCAGCGCGGTTGTCGGCTCATCCGCGATCAGGACATCAGGCTTGTTGGCGAGCGCCATGGCGATCATCACCCGCTGGCGCTGTCCGCCCGACAGTTCGTGCGGGTAGGCGTTCAGACGGGTTTCCGCATCGCGGATGCCGACCCGGTCCAGCAATTCGAGGATGCGCGCACGCGCGTCATCCCCGGCGATACCCTGGTGCAGTGCGAGGCTTTCGCCCAATTGCTTGGCGATGGTGTGCAGCGGGTTGAGCGATGTCATCGGCTCCTGGAAGATGAACGAGATGTCGTTGCCGCGCACCTTGCGCAGCAGCGCCTCACCGGCGTCGATCATCTCCTGTCCGTCATAGGTGACGGAGCCGGTGACCTCGGCGCTGTCGCCCAGCAGTGACACGGTGGACAAGGCCGACACGGACTTGCCCGAGCCGCTTTCGCCGACGAGCGCAACCGTCTCGCCCCGGTCGACATGGAACGACACGCCCTTGACCGCTTCGGTCAATTGTCCGTCCTGCCGGAAACCGACATGCAGGTCTTTCACTTGCAAAAGTGCCATCAGGTGAAGGTCTTTCGTGGGTCGAACGCGTCGCGGATGCCTTCGAAGATGAAGATCAGCAGGCTGAGCATCACTGCGAACACTGTAAAGGCGGTAAAGGCGAGCCACGGGGCCTGCAGGTTCTGTTTCGCTTGCAGCGTCAACTCGCCCAGCGACGGGGCGGAGGATGGCAGGCCAAAGCCAAGGAAGTCGAGCACGGCGAGGGACGAAATGGTGCCGGTGATAATGAAGGGCAGCATCGTCAGCGTCGCCACCATGGCGTTGGGCAGCATGTGCCGGAACATGATCGTGAGGTTGCTGACCCCCAGCGCGCGCGCCGCACGAACATATTCGAGGTTGCGGGCGCGCAGGAATTCAGCCCGCACCACGCCGACGAGGCCCGTCCAGCCAAAGAGGATGAGCAGGAAGACGAGCAGCCAGAAACTTCGGCCCAGAATCGCGAACATGATGATGATGACGTAAAGGCTGGGTGTGGAGGACCATATCTCGATAATCCGTTGGAAGATCAGATCGGTACGTCCGCCGAAATAGCCTTGGATCGCACCTGCGAAGATGCCGACGATGGCCGATGCCCCGGTGACCACCAGAGTGAATAGGACGGACAGGCGGAACCCGTGGATCACGCGCGCCAGGACGTCGCGCTTGGTGCCATCAGTACCAAGCAGGTTTTCACCATTGGGCGGCAGTGGGGCCGCGCCAGGGCGGTCCACGGCGGTGTCGAAGCTGTAGGGAATGAGCGGCCAGATGGTCCAGCCCTTGTTGATTGCCGCGCCATCAACCTCGCCATCCTGCGCGTCAATGATCACGCCTTCGGGGTCATCGAAACATGCCTCAAGCCCGCCCGACACGATCAGGCATTCCACCTCAGGGTCGCGATAGCTCGCCTCGGTCCGGAAATCGCCACCAAAGGCGGTTTCGGGGTAGAAATTCCAGATCGGTGTAAAGAATTCACCCTGATACCGCACAAGGATCGGCTTGTCGTAGGCAATAAGTTCAGCGACCAGAGACAGGCCAAACAGGATCGAGAAGATCCAGAGAGACCAGTAGGCACGGCGGTTTTTCTTGAAGTTCCGCCACCGGCGCTGATTGAGCGGCGACAGGGAAAAGAACGGCCGCTTTGGTGCTGGAACCGCCGTGGGCGCAGGTTCCGGCTGTGCTGGCGGCTCGGTGATCGGCTCTCGCAGTGCCATCAGCCTTCCCTCCGCTCAAAGTCGATGCGCGGGTCGACCAGCACGTACATCAGGTCCGACAGGATGCCGACAAGCAGGCCAATCAGGCCGAAAATGTAGAGAGTGCCGAACACGATGGGATAATCGCGGGCGACCGCCGCCTCGAACCCCAACCGGCCCAAACCGTCGAGCGAAAAGATGGTTTCGATGATCAGCGACCCGCCAAAGAAAACCCCGATGAACACGGCAGGAAAACCGGCGATCACGATCAGCATGGCGTTGCGGAACACGTGACCGTAAAGCACGCGCCGCTCCGACAGCCCCTTGGCGCGGGCGGTCATCACGTAGAGTTTCTTGATCTCGTCCAGAAAGCTGTTTTTCGTCAGCAATGTCAGCGTTGCAAAGGCGCCAATCGTTCCGGCAAGCACGGGCAGGAAGATGTGCCAGAAGTAATCCAGCACCTTGCCGATGGCGCTCAGGTCGTCCCAATTGTCCGAGGTCAGGCCGCGCAGCGGGAAGATCTGGAAATAGCTGCCCCCAGCGAAGAGGACCAGCAGGAGGATCGCGAACAAAAAGCCGGGGATGGCGTAGCCGGCGATGATCAATCCAGAGGTCCAGGTGTCGAACGGGGTGCCGTCCTTGACCGCCTTTCGGATGCCCAGCGGGATAGATACCAGATAGGCGATGAGCGTGGACCAGAGGCCCAGCGTGATCGAGACGGGCAATTTTTCGATGATCAGGTCCACAACGCTTATAGATCGGAAGTAGCTGTCGCCGAAATCAAAGCGCGCGTAGTTCCAGACCATGTTGAGAAAGCGTTGGACGGGCGGCTTGTCAAAGCCGAATTCCGCTTTCAGTTCCTCGATGAATTCGGGCGGCAGGCCCCGTGCGCCGACATATTCGCTGTTGGATGCGGTATCGAGCTCATCGGCCCCTGCATCATTGTTGCCCCCGGCAAAGCCGCCAAAGACGTCCCCGCCCCCCTGCGCGCGGGCGATGGCCTGTTCCACCGGGCCGCCCGGCACGAATTGTGTCAGGGTGAAATTGACCAACAGGATGCCAAGCAAGGTCGGGATGACCAGGAGCAGCCTGCGCAGGATGTAGGGGCCCATTGCCTTACCTCAGCGCGCCGGAGGCCCGGAGTGCTTCGGCCTTTTCCTCATTCACCCACCAGAAGTCGAGATAGCCGAGGTTGTAGGGCGGGATGACGTCTGGGTATTCGTACATGTCGTAGTAAGCCACCCAGTGATTGGGCACATAGCCCAGCGGGACCATGAAGAACTCGTGCCGCAGGGCACGGTCCAGCGCCCGCATCGCCGCTTCTTCCTCTTCTCGTGTTTCGGCGTCCAGCGACACGTCGATCAACTTGTCAACCAATGGGCTGGCGAGCCCGGCGGGGTTGAACAGGGAAAACGCGGCATCCTCGGATCCAAAGCGTTGGCTCAGACCGGTGCCTGTGCCGATGAAGGCGGGATATTGATCATAAAGCAGATCGTAGTCCCGGTCGCGTTCGCGGGCGGTGTATTGCGAGGAATCCACCCGCTCAAGCGTGATGTCGATGCCCATCGTGGACACGTTCGACACGAAATTCTCCATGACGCCGGTGATGGTCGGCGACGCGGAACTGTTGAAGAGGAAGTTCAGCTTGAGCACTTGGCCCTCTGCGTTCCGGCGCAGGCCGTCATCGCCCACCTCCCAGCCCGCCTCGTCCAGAAGCCGCATGGCTGTGCGCAGGTTGCGACGGTCGCGCAACGTCTCGGCGTTGGACGTGTGTGGCACGCGCGCGGGCTCTGTCAGCATCTCTTCGGGGACAAGGTCCCCGAGCGATTGCAGAAGCTCAAGTTCCAGGCCCTCTGGTGCGCCTTTGGCCATGACCGGTGTGCCCTGGCTGAACGACGCGCGCTGGTCGAAGAGGCCATATTGCAGGCTCTCGTTCGTCCATTCGAAGTTGTAGCCAAGCGCCACGGCTTCGCGCACGCGGCGATCGGTGAGGAATTGTGAATTGAGGTTAAAGATGATCCCGGTTGCCGCCGGTGGGGCGCCATTGCGCAACTCTTCCTGGACCACGGCGCCGTTTTGCACCTTGGGGAAGTTGTATTGCGTGGCCCAGATGCGGCTGTCGCCCTCCGCCCGGAATGTGTATTCGCCTGCCTTGAACGCCTCGAACGCGGCGGCGCTGTCGCCAAACATCTCAACCCGCAGGCGGTCGAGATTATTGCGCCCGACGTTGAAAGGCAGGTCGTTTCCCCAATAGTCCGGATTGCGCTTCAACGTGATACGTCGTGAGATGTTGACGTCTTCGACCATGTAGGCCCCAGACCCAGGCGAGATATCAAGACGGCTTTCATTCAGCTTGGCGCCCGTTTCCTCGTACCATGCCTTGGACCAGGCGGGCACTGTGCCCACCTGTTCAATCAGCGACCGGCGCGAGATACCGTCGGTAAAATAGAATTTGATGGTGTAGTCGTCGATCACCTCGACCTTCGGAATGCGGGCGCGCACCGCATCGGCATAGGATTTGAACCCCTGATCCAACAGCAGGTTGTGGCTGAACGCGATGTCATGCGCCGTGACGGGCGTGCCGTCGGAAAACCGCGCTTCGGGCCGCATGTAGAACGTGACCCATGACTTGTCTTCGGGGTATTCCAGTCGCTCGCACAAAAGGCAGTAGTATTCCGAATAAACATCGGCTGGCGCGGCTCCGCCGCCGGGCGCCTCGCCCAGCAGGCTTTCATACATCAGGACCGAGAACAGGTGCGCCCGGCCCTGGCGCGCATATGGGTTCATCGAGTCCAACGTACCGACGAACGGGATTGCCAGTTCCCCGCCTTTCGGCGCATCCGGGTTCACGTAGTCGAAATGCGGGTAATCTGCGGGATATGTCAGATCGCCATAAAATGAATACCCATGCGATGAGATGATGTTTTCATGATCAGCGGCGCGTGCCATGCCGGACGCGGCCAAGGTGATCAAGAGCCCGAGAACCCCAAGGCCGCCCCACAACATGTGTTTGTTTCGCGCCGCTTTCACGCGGGCATGAGCGGTCGATCGCTTGAGGGTCTGTCGCATAGGTATCCTCCGTACAGGTGGCATTCAGGGCCGTCTTGTTATGGGAAGTAAGCTAAATGCGCGCGACGCCAATATGCAACTTCCGAATACGTGATTGTGATCCCCGGCATGTGAGATGTTGTAACAATCGACACAAAAAGGCCGCGAGCATGGTGCACGCGGCCTTCGGAAACGGCGATTTGAGTAACAATCAGTCGTCTATGCTGTCGAGATAGGCGATCAGGTTTGCCCGATCCTCAACATCGCGCAGGCCGTTGTAGCCCATGGACGTTCCCGGCGCCCATCCGCGCGGATTTTCGAGGAACGCGTTCAAGTTCTCGGGCGACCAGATGTCCGCCACCTCGTTCAAGGCGCCGGAATATGATCCGTACGCGGTCGATCCCACGTCGCGGCCCACAACGCCGTAGAGATGCGGACCAACCGCGTTTGCACCGTCTTCCAACTTGTGGCAGGCGCTGCACTGGCGGAAAACCCGCTGGCCGGCACCCGCGTCGGCGGCTGCAAATACATCGGCAAATGCAACCTCCACCACCTCTTCAGTCGCTTCGTCCGCGCCAGTATCAATTACATAGGCCTGATCGCCATAACCGTCGACGTGGTACAGTTCTTCCGCGGCCCACTGGCCCAGTAAAAGCACCAGCAGCGCACCACAGAGGCTGGCCGCAATCTTGGTAAAGGTCATGGTGTCGAACATTTGGCTTCCGATTCCGTGGCTTTCAGTGTTGTTCCGGCGGGTATCTACGGCTTCCCCTTGGGACTGGCAAGGTATAGAAAGCGCGACCAATCGCCCTGCCGGGTTCAAGGTGGTGGCCCGGCAGCAAAGGACCGATGATGTCGATACGGATTGCGTTCCAGGGGGATTTGGGCGCTTACGGCCATGAGGCCGTTTTGAAAGCAAGGCCGGACGCCACCCCGGTGCCCTGCCACGCATTCGAAGATGTGATCGCTGCCGTGCGCGCGCGTGATGCCGACATGGCCATGCTGCCGGTCGAAAACACGACCTATGGTCGCGTGGCCGATATTCACCGGCTGCTGCCGCAAAGCGGACTGCACATCGTGGACGAAGCATTTGTCCGGGTGCGCATCGCGCTGATGGCGATGCCGGGTCAGACGCTGGATGACATTTCGCTGGTGCGCGCCCACCCGGTGCTGATCCCGCAGGCGCGGGCCTACCTGGATGCGCACGGCATTCATGCCGAGGCCGCACCGGACAGCGCCGGGGCCGCCGCTGCCATCGCGCAGGCCGAAGAACGGGGCGTCGGTGCCCTCGCCTCCTCTGTCGCGGCAGACATCTATGGGCTGAACGTTCTTGCACAGGACATCGAGGATCAGGGCCACAACACCACCCGTTTTCTGCTCATGGCGCCCGACATGGATCTGACGCGCCGCGGCGAGACGATGATCACGACCTTTGTGTTTGAAGTGCGCAACATCCCCGCCGCGCTGTACAAGGCGATGGGTGGTTTTGCCACGAACGGGGTCAACATGACCAAGCTGGAAAGCTATATGGTCGGTGGCGCGTTCACGGCCACGCAGTTTTACGCCGACGTTGAGGGGCACCCGGATGATCCCGGTGTGGCCCGCGCGCTGGAAGAACTGGACTATTTCACCAACCGTCTGGATGTTCTTGGCGTGTATCCTGCGGCAGCGGGACGGGACTGATCTGTCACGCGCTGCGCTGCAAGCGGTCTTCGAGCCCCTTGGCGTATTCGGCCAACCGCAACTTGAAGCGCTTGTTCAGCGATGCCTTGGCCAGCTTGAGCGACTGCACAAACAGGCGGGCCGACAAGGTCAGCGGCGTCAACTCCAGCGCGAGAGCCATGCGGGTGCGGCTGCGCGACAGCGCCATAAGCTCAATGGAAAACGTGCCGGTCACACCGGCAGATTTCACATCAAAGATCATTTCATTCGGATCGTCGTAGCGGGCCATCTTCACGCTCATTTCCCGCGTGCGCCCGCGCATCTTGAAGGACACATCCCACTGCATGCCGACGCCCGGCTGCGTCAGCGGGTCGATCCGTCGGACCTCGGCACCGCGACGCATCGCTTGCCGTTCGAAACTTTCGAAGTCGTTGAGCGCTTCGAACACAGCGTCAATCGGTGCTGCCACGTCTTCCCGGCCCGAGAATTTCATGCCTGATGCCTGCTGTGATGTGTATCGGGTCGCAGTGTCACGTCAATCAAGCGTGTCCGCAAGCCAGTTCTCAAGCAAAAAATGTGCAATTGCGCCTTTCCGGGCTGGCAGGATTGTCGCGTGCTCGCCTGCGAAAATCGAAAGCATCTTTTCCCGCGTGACCCAGATTGCATCCTCGATTTCATTCGGGTCGATGGTAATGTCCTCTGTCAGCGCCGACCCGCGACAGCCAAACATGAGCGAGGCCGGGAACGGCCAGGGTTGGCTGGACAGGTATTCGACGGCGCCGACCTTGACCCCTGCCTCCTCAAACACCTCGCGGCGCACGGCGGCCTCGAGCGTTTCGCCGGGTTCGACAAAACCGGCAAGCAGGGAATACATCCCCGCCGGCCAACCGGGTGAGCGGCCCATCAGCACCGAATTGCCACGGGTGATCAGCATGATGACAACGGGATCGGTTCGGGGGAAGTGGTGCGCGCCACACGCCGGGCATGTCCGCTGCCATCCTGCCTGCGTCATCGTCGATGCGGCGCCGCATTTGGCACAGAAACCGTGCGTGTCGTGCCAGCTGAACACGGCGCGCGTCGTAGCTGCCAGCTCTGCATCGCGCGGTGACAGCCAGGTCATGACCCGGCGCAATTCGGCAAAAACCTCATCCTCCTTGCATGATGGATGGCGTTGCTCGGTCGGGTCGAGAAAGCCGCCCAACTTGGACGGATCAAGGTGGTCCGGCTCCCATTCGGACAGATCCAGAGCAAAGCGCGGACTGCCATCCTCGCGACCAAGAAAGATGGCCGTGTCGGCATTGGCGTCCGCACAGGCCGGGTGGTCCATGGGCAGGCGCATCAAAGCGGCGGGCCGGGTCCGATGGATCAACGGCTTGCCGCGCCACATCAGAATGGCGCGCGCGGACGGGTCGGCCTTGGCTCTGGCAATCGCCTCGGCAACGCCCCGCATTTCAGCAGCACGGTCCAGGTTTGATCCCCCGAAGGTGACCGTTTCCGCGTGTTTCATAGCCGCCCCTTTGGTCTTCGTCGTGGCGCTGTGCTTGGCACGGGGGGCGCGGTGACGCAATGGGCGGGCGTATGGTCCTCCGCGCCCAGGTTCCCGTATAAATCTTTTTGCTTGCACTTAACTCAACCTTAAGATGCAATACTGGTATGACGTTGCCCAGTGCCCAGCTGCGTATTGCAGCGACATCTGATGTTCACATGCACCTGACAGGGTGGGATGCGTTGCACGATGCGCCCGTAAGTGGACGGGGCATGGATCGCCTTGCCACCATCATACGCCATGAACGCGCGAGCGCGCCCGGTGGTTGGGTGCTGCTGGACAACGGTGACGCGCTGCAGGGCACACCGATGGGCGACATCTGTGTACGTCGGATCGACGCGCATCCCTGGCCTGCCGTTCTCAATGCCCTTGAGTACGATGCAGTTGGCCTGGGCAACCACGATTTCGACTTTGGCCTGCCATTCATGGATGCCGTCATGGCGCAAGTGACCTGCCCTGTCCTGTGCGCGAATGCGTTTGCTGCCGAGATGACAAGCACCACCGCTCACACGGTGCTGGAGCGCAATTTGCCGTGCTCAGATGGGCAGATCAGGCCGCTGCGCATTGGTGTGACGTCCGTGCTGCCCCCGCAAACGGGCGTCTGGAACAGGCGCTGCCTCGAGGGATCTGTGCGGTTTGAAGGGGGGGTGCAGGCGGTACGTTCTGCAGTTCACGAGTTGCGGGACGCGGGCGCGCATTTGGTGATCGTGTTGTGCCATAGCGGTTTGACGGATGGCATAGATTCCACGGGCGAGAACTTTGCCGCCGCCATCGCCTCGGATGTGCATGGCGTGGACGCGATGATCCTTGGACACACGCATTTGCGCTTTCCCGGTCCCGACCACGCAGGGTTCGCCACCGCGGATGCCTCGGGCGGGACGCTCAGCGGCGTTCCGGCAGTCATGCCCGCATATGCGGGTGTGGAGCTTGGCCTGATTGACCTTGATCTTGTTCATGACGGCGCTTGGCGTATCGCATCTCATGTCGTGCAACGCCGTGGAATCGAACGGGAAACGGCACCAGATGCACAGGTGGCGGGGATCACACAACCAGTTGTCGCTGCGACCCAGGCACACCTCAATACACCTGTTGCCCATACCTCAGAACGCCTGCACAGCTGGTTCTCTATGTTGCGCCCATCCCGCGTCGAGGCGTTGGTGGCACGTGCATTGTCTGCAACGATTGAAAGGGCGGTAGCAGATACGGACCTGGCCAACCTACCGCTGCTGGCCAGTGTCGCGCCCGCTGCGTTGGGCGGGCGTTCCGGACCGGGCAATTTTGTCGATATCCCGCCTGGGCCCTTCTGCGAACGGCATGTTTCCATGCTGTGCCCTTATCCAAACACGGTTTGGGCGGCGGTCCTGACCGGAGCGGAGATCTGGGATTGGATCGACCGAAGCCTCGTGTTTTTTGGCGATGACAACGACAAAAGCACAACCCTGGTCAATCCGGATGCCCCCGCGTTCAACTTCGACATGTTGTACGGGATCGAGGCGGAGGTGGACCCCTATACGCCTTCTGCCTTTGACGTCACCGGGCACCGCGTGCGCCGCAATGCAACGCGCGTGCGTCGCCTGTGCCACAAGGGCTGCGACGTGGATCCCCGTGCGCGCTTCGTACTTGCCATGACCAGCTACCGCGGCGCGGGGGGCGGAAACTTTCCCGGCATCGGTCCAAACACGCGCACGGTCCGCACCGATGTGGAATTGCGCGATGCCTTGCGGGCAGTGGTGTCATGCCACGATCCCTTACCGGCCGGCAGCAACGCCGCGTCCTGGCAGTTCGCTGGCACGGCGCAAAAGCGGCGGATCATTCACACCGCACCCGCTGCCGCTGACCATCTGTCTGACATTGCCGCGTTCGAGCCAAGCGCCCTTGGACTGAACGACAATGGCTTCTTGCAGGTCGAAGTGACCATATAATGCAGCACCTCTTGCACCTGCGCGGTGCGCTCTTTATATCCACTTATGAGAGGTTGGCGCGGGCAGGCGCCTCGCCAACCCGGTCAGATCCGGAAGGAAGCAGCCGTAACGAGCCCCGCTTGGGTCGTTGTCAATCTCTCACCTCAGCGTAACGTGCCACGTACGGCGCGCGTAGGCCCGGCAAGGCATCTCTGATGCGCGAGAGGGCCAGCGGCTACCCTTCAAGCAACACTGGCCAAATCGCCCTGTTCTTCCGAGAAAACGCGCCGACATGCCCGACATTGCCCAAACCATGCGTCTTGGGATCAATCACCACAGGCTCGACCCCATATACCCGCGCCAATCGCGCCGTTTGGGCGGGTGGGATCAGGTCGTCATCAGTGAATGCGTGTAGCCGGACGGTTGCATTGCTGGTCCAATCGGGTGCCGGTAACCGAGGTCCAAGATCGGCTGTGTAGAACTCCCGCGACGTGCACCATCTGCGCCATTGCCAGAACACACCAGCGGGCAAGTCTTCACCCATCCGAAGCGCTTTGCCGGGCAGATAGCCCCACAGCAGCGTCGCCAGCGGGCCAAGCGTGAACCAGAAATTCAGCGCCACCGCACGATAGGGCCATGGGTGATCGTTGTGATGAACGATACCGGAGGCCACGCCAATCACGCGCACAACATCATCCAGTTCTGGCTGGTTCGGCAGCAACATCGCGCCCAGCGAATGCCCTATGACCCAGAGCGGCGTGTCTGGCACCTCGCGCCGAATCGCCCGGCGGGCGGCCACCTGATCGCGGATCCCCCAATCCGCCATATCCGCCTGCACATTTCGCAACGGGCCCGCAAATGATCGGCCCATGCCCCGATAGTCGTAGGTCAGCACAGCCATGCCCCGTTCAGCCGCCAGCCAGCGTGCAAAGTGGGTGTAGAACGTCTGTGGCACACCGGTCGCGCTGTTCAGAACAACGGCTGCAAAGGGCCGTTGGCTTGGCCGGTACAAACGCCCAACCAACTCTGCGCCGTCTTCAGTCTTGAAGGCCAGCGACCGTTCCATCACCGGCCGTTGCACAGGGTTTGCGTCAAGCATGCGAGGGTCCTCCATCACGGCTAGACCATTCGGTCTAATTGGCACGCTGGACCAATCGGTCTATTCCTGTCAAGATCAAAGAATGACCGACCGCCCCCTGCCCACCAAGGACCGACTGATCCTGTCCGCTGCCACGCTTTTTCGCACGCGGGGCTATCACGGCGTGGGTCTTGCCGACCTTTTGGCCTATGCGAAAGCGCCCAAGGGGTCGCTTTATCACCACTTTCCGAACGGGAAATCCGACCTTGCCATGGCGGCGGCCACATGGGCCTCGGACGAGATGCTGCGCCTGATCGCCGCCAGCTTTGACGGGGCGGATACGTTCAAGGACGGGGCCACCACCCTGTGCTACAAGCTGGCCAAACTGTTCGACATTACGGGCTGGGACACGTGCCCGATTGCAGCCACCCTGTTTGAAGGGCCGGACAACGAGGACTTCCGCGCGCATGCCAACCACATCTACGAAGGATGGATCACCGAAGTGCATGACCACGCCGCCCGATTGGGACTGTCAACCGAGGACGCGCAGGCCAAGTCGGAACACCTGTTCATGCTGATCCAGGGCGGCTGGACCCTGGCCCGCGCCCGGCGCAATTCGGACGTGATCCGGCAAATGACTGACCGCCTGTGACCGGACGACTTACCGTAGCGGCGGGCTGGCAATGACAGCGGACACATTGGCAACAGGTGTGATCCTGTGGCTGATCTGACGGCAGCGGTGGACGCCGCCCGCCCTGCCCCGTACTGTCTCCAAACCGTTCCGATTCCGCGTTGAGGCCGATGTCAGAAGAGACCCAGAACTATCAGGTGTTGGCCCGCAAGTACCGGCCCGAAACCTTTGTCGACCTCGTGGGTCAGGACGCGATGGTGCGCACGCTGAAAAACGCGTTTGCGGCGGATCGGATCGCGCAAGCCTTTGTCATGACTGGGATTCGCGGGACGGGCAAGACGACCACCGCGCGGATCATCGCGAAGGGGATGAACTGCATCGGCCCAGACGGGAACGGCGGCCCAACGACCGATCCCTGTGGCGTATGCGAACATTGCACAGCCATCATGGAGGGGCGTCACGTCGATGTGCTTGAGATGGACGCCGCCTCGAACACGTCCGTCAATGACATCCGAGAGATCATCGACAGCGTGCACTACCGCGCGGCGTCGGCCCGGTACAAGATCTACATCATCGACGAGGTGCACATGCTGTCCAACAGCGCGTTCAACGCGCTGCTGAAGACGCTGGAAGAGCCACCCGCGCACGTCAAATTCATCTTTGCCACGACCGAAATCCGCAAAGTCCCCGTCACGGTCCTGTCCCGCTGCCAGCGCTTCGACCTGCGCAGGATCGAACCGGAAGTGATGATCGCCCTTCTGCGCAAGATCGCGACGGCCGAAGGGGCAGAGATTGCGGATGATGCGCTGGCCCTGATCACCCGCGCGGCGGAAGGGTCGGCGCGGGATGCAACGTCTCTGCTGGATCAGGCAATATCGCATGGTGCGGGGGAAACGACCGCAGACCAGGTGCGCGCGATGCTGGGACTGGCCGATCGGGGTCGCGTGCTGGACCTGTTCGACATGATCCTCAAGGGCGATGCCGCGGGCGCGCTGACCGAGCTTGGCGCGCAATATGCCGACGGGGCCGACCCCATGGCCGTGCTGCGCGATCTGGCGGAAATCACGCACTGGACATCCGTGGTCAAGATCACGCCCGAAGCCGCGGATGACCCCACCATATCGCCCGACGAACGCAGTCGCGGCCTGCAAATGGCCGAGGCCCTGCCGATGCGGGTGCTGACCCGGCTGTGGCAGATGCTGCTCAAGGCGCTGGACGAGGTGGCGGGCGCGCCCAACGCGATGATGGCCGCCGAGATGGCCGTGATCCGGCTGACCCATGTGGCGGACCTGCCCAGCCCGGAGGATTTGGTCAAAAAGCTGCAGAACGCAACGCCTCCGCCCGCGGCGCCCGCACCATCCGCCCCGGCGGGCGGCAGCACCGGCACGCAGGCGGTGCATCAGGCGCGGACGCGCATGGTGTCCAACCCGAATGCGGCTGGGCAAACGACCGCACTGGCTCAGGACCCGGAGAGGGCGCTGGCCCGTTACCCGACCTTTGATCATGTCATTGAACTGATCCGCGCAAACCGCGATGTGAAACTGCTGGTCGAGGTTGAGACGACCTTGCGTCTGGCCGCTTACCAGCCCGGTCGGATCGAGTTTGAGCCGACAGAGAATGCTCCGCGGGATCTGGCGCAGCGTTTGGGCGCGCGCTTGCAGACGTGGACGGGCAACCGCTGGGGTGTTTCGGTGGTGAGCGAGGGCGGCGCCAAGACCATTGCCGAAATGCGCGATGCCGCCGATCTGGAACTGAAGTCCAAGGCAGAGGCGCACCCGCTGGTCCAAGCCGTCATGGCCCAGTTCCCGAAGGCCAAGATCACCGCGATCCGCACCCCCGAAGAGATCGCACAAGAGGCGCATATCGAAGCGTTGCCGGAAGTGGATGACGAGTGGGATCCCTTTGAAGAAGACTGAGCCACGCGCCATCGTGCCGGACGACATGCGGGATCTGGTGCGCGATTGGCGCATGTCCCCTGCGCTGGTGTCCGGCGATCATGTTTTTCTGACGGGCTTCAACGGCTGCCCAGTGGACGGCCCGCCGCCTGCCGATCCGGTCGCGCAGATGCGCGTGGCCTTTGACACGGTGACCGACGTTCTGGCTGCGGATGGTCTGGACTGGAGCAGCGTGGTGGACATGACCAGTTTTCACGTGGGCCTGCGGGACCACCTTGAGGATTTCAAAGCGATCCGTGCCGAATATGTCCGACAGCCCTACCCCGCGTGGACGGCGATTGAGGTCGCCGGATTTGCCGCGGACGGCGTCATTGTCGAACTGAAAATCGTGGCCCGCCTGCCCGGACGCGCCACATGAAACGCAGCGGTGCTATTTATCTTTACAGGCTGACTTCTCTACCTTTTGCCCTGTCGCCTACCCCTGCCCTGGCCGAGGTATGCAGTACGGCGCGCTCAAACTGGGACGGCAATCCGGTCGGGATGCTTGGCGAGGCGGTTAGTCTTTTTCTGTCCCCTGCGGGCATTGCCCTTTTGCTGCTGTCGCTGATCGCGTTGCGGTTTCGGCAGCAATGGGTTGGGCTGGCGGCGGTCATCTTATGGACCGTGTTCATCACCGTGATTACCATGGCGGATCCCACCGGCCTGCGACCGGAGGCGATGGCCGAAGGTTGTATCGGCCAGCCCACCTTGTTCATCGTGGCTGTCGCTGCGATATGTGTGGGGATTGTTCTTTATACCAAGCCGCGAACGGGCGGCGCAGATGGATCGGAGAGGTAGATGCTCAAGGGACTTGGCGGGCTCGGCGATATGGCCGGGATGATGAAAAAAGCCCAGGAAATGCAGACCAAAATGGCCGAGATGCAGGATGAGCTGCACAATGTCACGGTCACGGGCGAAAGTGGTGCGGGGCTGGTCAAGGCCACGGCGACAGCCAAGGGCGAGTTGACCGCGCTCGACATTGATCCGTCGATCTTCAATGGCGATGACAAGGAAGTGGTCGAGGACCTGATCCTTGCCGCGATCAAGGACGCGCAGGCCAAGGCACAGGAACGTGCGCAGGAAGAGATGAGCAAGCTGACCGAAGGGCTGGGCCTGCCACCGGGAATGAAGCTGCCGTTCTGAGGCTGCTCAGATTGCTGACTGATCGAAGGGTTGGGCTGGCTGGGTCTTGTCCTCTTCCTGCTGAATCCGTCCGTAGCGCTCGCGCAGCTGGCGCCGCAAGCCAAGCAGGAAAGCAAGGAAAATCAAGTAGATGGTGAAAGTCAGGCTGAGCCTGACCACCCCTTCCTGAAATGTCAGGGCGCGGCCGCCCTGCCCTGTGTTCCGCCCTTTGCCTTGCTCTGCACCCGCCGCATCTTCGCCTGATGTGGCCGCATTTGCAGCGCCGGAACAGGCCGCGTCCGCTGCGCTGGCAAGGCGGGTGACGTCGCTGCGCACGCCATCTTCGACCCGGACGCCACGCCCGTCGGCGAGCGCTTGGGCCACGGTCAGAATGGTTTGGGCCGCGCGTGCGTCGCGGCGCGTTGCGTCTTCTTGCAATGCGCTCAGAACTGCGGCCGTGTCCAGTTGGCCGAGGCTGCGTCGCAGTGCGCCACGGTGATGTACGGACACTTCCCCGCCGACGTTCAGAACGGTCAGGAGGGTGGCGTTAATGGTGCGCAAGCTGCTGGGATAAACGCAGGCGAGCGCCGGGCTTGCCACTAGAAAAACGCATAGAAACAACGGGATACTCCACCTGACGACGCGCATGGTCACCTGCCTTTGATCAACGACTGGCCGCACCCTAGCGTCCGTATGGTTGAGAAGTGATGAACCCAAACAGACCCTTTTTGTTCTGCCGAAAGCGCAATAGGATCAACGAGATGAGCAGTACCCGCGATATAGACAACCTGATCGAAATGATGGCGAAGCTGCCGGGGCTTGGGCCGCGGTCCGCGCGCCGTGCCGTGCTGCACTTGATCCGCAAGCGTGCGCTGCTGCTGACCCCGCTGGCCGACGCGATGCAAACCGTGGCGGTCACGGCGCGCGAATGCCTGAATTGCGGCAATGTGGGCACCAGTGACATCTGCGACATCTGCTCGTCAGAAAAGCGTGCCAATTCAGAGCTTTGCGTGGTGGAGGATGTCGCCGATCTGTGGGCGATGGAACGGGCTGGCGTGTTCAAGGGGCGCTATCATGTGCTGGGTGGAACCCTGTCGGCCCTAGACGCCATCGGCCCGGACGAGCTGCGAATCCCACGCCTGATTGACCGGGTGCAGACAGAGAATATCAACGAGGTCATCCTGGCCCTGAACGCCACCATCGACGGGCAGACAACGGCGCATTACATCGCCGATCAGCTGGACGGTCAGGTCAAGTTGACGTCGCTGGCGCAGGGTGTGCCCATCGGGGGCGAGTTGGATTATCTGGACGACGGGACGATCACGGCGGCGCTGCGGGCGCGCAAGGCGTTGTGATGTCTTGAGCCGCCTCGCGGTGGGCTTGGGGTGGGCAGGATTGGCCAAACTGCACATTTTCGAGGGTAGACTGCGCATTGTGACCCCTTCAAAACGGGCCAAAATCGAGGGTTTTCCACAGAGCGTGATGTTTGGGCCTGAAACTGCGTATTTTGGGTGTCCCGGAACCGTTAAGGTCTTGTGCACACATGCCCGCCGTTAAGGTTTGCGTGGGTGCGTTTGCTGTTTGGTAAGTTGCAAAGCATCTAACCGCCAAAAAAGCTGCGAAACCCGTCGATGGCGGCGTGCAGCCCGTCGTCGGTGACATCCTTGTGCAGCACCAACCGAGTGGTTCCGGTGGCCCCGGTCAGTTGCACGCCGTGGGCGGCCATGTGCTGAGGCAGGTCTGCGGTCACGCCGCCGGGCGGGGTGAAGAAGATCATGTTGGTTGCGTGCTGCACATCGCCGTACTCACGCAACACATCCGCCAGTGCCGTGGCGCGCGTGTGGTCGTCGCACAGACGCGAGATGTTCTGGTCGAGCGCATACAGGCCTGCCGCGGCCAGAACACCGGCCTGCCGCATCCCGCCCCCCAGCATCTTGCGCCAGCGGCGGGCACGCGCGATCAGATCGCGGGGACCTACCAGAACGGATCCGACCGGCGTGCCAAGCCCTTTGGACAGGCAGATCGAAATGCTGTCGAACATGTCCGCCAATGCCCTTTCCGGGCAGTTCAGCGCGGCCACTGCGTTGAAATAGCGCGCGCCGTCCAGATGGACGGCGAGGCCCGCGTCGCGTCCGGCCTGCACCGCGTCGCCCAAACGGGTGAGCGGGATCGCCATGCCGTTGTGGGTGTTTTCCAGGCCCAGAAGCCGGGTGACAGGCATGTGCGGGTCGTCGTCCTTGACCGCTGCCGCGATCGCTTTCGCCTCAAGGGCGCCGTCATCGGCCACGTCCAGCGGTTCGAACGCGATACCACCCAAAACGGAGGCGCCTTTGGCCTCATACTTGTGAATGTGGTAGGCGCGGCCCGTGACGATCTCTTCGCCCCGCGCGCAATGGGCGAGCAGGCCCACGAAATTGCTTTGCGTGCCTGAGGAAAGGAACAGCCCCGCGTCCTTACCCAGCCGTTCGGCGAGTGTGGATTCGAGCCGGTTGACCGTGGGATCATCGCCAAAGACGTCATCGCCGACCTCGGCCTCGGCCATGGCCTTGCGCATGGCAGCGTCCGGGCGCGTGACGGTGTCGCTGCGCAGGTCGCAGATGATCTGCGCGGTTGGTTTGGTCGACATGGCAGCATATTGGTTCATCGCGGGTCCCTCAGCCTGGTTCGGGATCACCCTATGCTCGCGACATGTGGTGTTCAATCCGTTCCACGCAGGGCCGCGAGATAGCTGTCTGTCCACCATGCGATATCTTCGGTCATCACGTTGTCGCGCAGTTTGGCGTGCCGCGCTTTGCGTTCGTCCAGTGGCATGGTGAGGGCCGTGGCGACCGCCTCTCCCACTTCAGCCGCGTCGTATGGATTGACCATGACGGCGTCGGTCAACTGTTCGGCCGCGCCTGCGAAGTGGGACAGGATCAGTACGCCGGGGTCTTCGGGGTCCTGGGCGGCGACGAATTCCTTGGCCACCAGGTTCATGCCGTCGGCCAGCGGTGTGACCATTGCCACGTCTGCGCGGCGGTAGACGCTGGCCAGCGTGTCGCGGTCGATGGAGCGGCGAATGTAACGGATGGGGGTCCAGTCGAGTTCGGCATGGGCGCCGTTGATCATGCCCGCCGCCTGTTCAAGCTCGGTGCGGATGTCCTTGTAGGCGTCCACATCCTCGCGGGAGGGCGGTGCGATTTGCAGGAGCGTCGCCTTGGGGCTGTCGTCGCTGCGCGCGTCGAGGAAGGTTGCGAACCCTTCAAAGCGGTGGACGAGCCCCTTGGAGTAATCGAGCCGGTCGACGCCCAGCACAAGCTTTTGGCCCGGCGACATGGCCAGCGGCACGATATCGGCCCTAGCCTTGGCCAGCGCCGCGAAGTCATGCGCGTCTATCCCAATGGGGAAGTGGCGCGGGGCCACGCCGTTGTCGAGCGTGACCATGCGCCCCTGGGTGTCAAAGATCGCGTCGGGGTCGTCGCGGTAGTGCGCCATCACACGGGCAACATCGCCCTGGGTCTGGACGCCGAAGACGTCGTAAGCAGCCACCCAATCCTTGAGGTCATTGGCCTGTGGCAGCGCCAGAATGTCGGAGACCACCGGGAACGGAATGTGCAGGAAGAAACCGATGCGGGCGGTCACGCCCCTGTCCCGCAAGAGCGCCGCCAGCGGCAGGAAGTGGTAGTCGTGGATCCACAATAGGTCGTCCGGTTTGGCGAATTCGGCCAACATGTCGGCCAGCCGCGTGTTCACGGCCATGTAGCGGTCGGCGTAGTCCGGTTGCACCTGCACAAGGTCAGCGCGTCGGTGAAAGAGCGGCCAGAGCACGGAATTGGCGTAGCCGAGGTAATAGCCTTCGTGTTCCGCCTCCGAGATGTCGAAGACCATGCGGGTGTAGGCCCCTTGCGCGATTTCGCGCAGTTCAGGTGCCGGGTCTTTGACCGGCGTGCCGCTGGTGCCGATCCACACGCCGCCTTGGGTGGTTAGGCAGTCATGCAGGGCCACGACCAGCCCGCCGGACGGTTCCGCCTCGGTCGGGATGCGGTTGGATACGACGATCAGGCGGGGGGACATCTATCTCTCCTTTGGCCCTAGGGCCAGTGTTTCAAAAGCCTATGGACAGCAAGTGTATCCGGCAAGCGGTGCCGGGCATTGGTATCGCCTGTGCCCACCTTGATCCCGAGACCGCCCTGTTTTTGGGCCCATGCCATGGCCGGTTCATCGGTGGTGTCGTCGCCGATCATCACGGGGGTGCGTCCGGCGTAAGGCTCTAACGCCATCACGTCGGCCATCGCCAGATCCTTGCCGACGCCGCGCGGCCGCATCTCGATCGCCATCTTGGCGGGGTGCGCTTCGAAGTCGGTATGGGTCTGGCTGAGATCGGCGGTGAAGGTTTCGACCCTGTCTTGCAGGTCGGGCTGGGCGCGGTAGTGCAGGACGAGGCCGGTTGGCTTTTCCTCCAGCAGGATGGACGGCGTTGTGCCGGCAAAGGCGCTGGCCGCGTCGCGGAGCATGGCGAGACTGTCAGGGGCCACGTCCACGCGGGGCTGAACCGTGCCGCCCTGCCGCCATTCCGCCCCGTGCCCGCCGACAATCAGGCCGGAGAAGTCGGGCAGCCAATGGGCCAGATCACCCGCAGCGCGGCCCGAGATCAGAACCAGCGCACCGCCTGCCCGGCCCTGCAGATCCGTGAGGAGGGCGGGCAGAGTGTCCGGTATGTGAATGCTGTCGGGGGTCGGGGCGAGATCGACGAGCGTGCCGTCGAAGTCCAAAAAAATTGCCGCCTCTGTGCAAGGCGGCAATTTGGGCATGTCTGTTGTTGTAGCGTCCATGACGCTGCAACGCGGCAGAACCGGAAAAGTTCCCGGCGTTAGGGCTGTTCGTCTTCGTCGTCGCCACCGCCCTTGGGCAGGTTGAACAAGCTGTCGGCGTCCACGAGGGTGCTTTCGTCTTCCTTGTCGTCGTCATCATCGGCGAGCGAGAAGGTTTCCAGCCCTTCGATGGCGGTCGGGATCTTCGGCTCGGCCTCCATGCCCAGCGACTGTTCGGTGCTGACCAGCTTGCGGCGTTCGTCGTCGGACATGACCGACCCTTCGGCGGCTTTCTTGGCGGCGGCCTTCTGCACGGCGGCGTCCAGCTCGGACTGCTTGGTCAGGCCCAAGGCCACGGGGTCCACCGGCTGGATGTTGGAGATATTCCAGTGCGTGCGCTCGCGAATCGACTGGATCGTCGGCTTGGTCGTGCCCACCAGTTTCGAGATCTGGCCGTCGGTCAGCTCAGGATGGAATTTCACCAGCCAGTAGATGGCCGCCGGGCGATCCTGCCGCTTGGACAGAGGAGTATACCGCGGGCCGCGGCGTTTTTCTTCACCCACAGCGGCAGCGTTGAATTTCAGCGTCAGCTTGTGCAGCGGGCTTTTTTCGGCCGCGTCGATTTCGTCCTGGGTAAGCTGGTTGTTGGCAATGGGATCAAAGCCCTTGACCCCTGCGGCCACGTCGCCATCGGCGATGCCCTGCACTTCCAATTCGTGCATGCCAACAAAGTCCGCGATCTGCTTGAAGCTGATCGTCGTGTTGTCCACCAGCCAGACGGCGGTGGCCTTGGCCATGATCGGTTTTGCCATTGTCACATGCTCCTATGCATAACTGTCCCGTCGCCTGAAATGGGCTGCCTTGGGTCTCAAGGCGGTTTCCGTTGTCGGGGAACGTCGCGTGGATATAGTCGGCTGAAACGGAAAAGGAAAGCCTGATGCGTGTTGTTTTGATGTGGCTGGTGATGGCGGGCGCGGTGTGGGCGCAGGATCGGTCGGGGGAATTCGACTACTACGTTCTGTCGCTGAGCTGGTCGCCCAACTGGTGCGCCTATGAGGGAGATGCGCGCGGGTCGGACCAGTGCGATACACGCCATGACTATGGCTGGATCCTGCATGGGCTGTGGCCGCAATACCATCGCGGCTATCCTGAATACTGTCCAACGGCAGAGCGCCCGCCAAGCCGGGCGATGACACGGGATATGGCGGATATCATGGGGACGTCCGGTCTGGCGTGGCACCAGTGGAAAAAGCATGGGGTGTGTTCCGGACTGTCGGCGCCTGCTTATTATGCGCTGTCGCGCGACGCCTACGGCAGGGTGGTCCGGCCAGAGGTCTTTCGCAAGCTGGACAAGACGGTGAAGCTGCCCGCATCTGTGGTGGAGGAAGCGTTTTTGCAGGCCAATCCTGGGATGGGGGCCGATGGCGTGACGATCACCTGCCGCGAGGGGCATATCCAGGAGGCCCGGATATGCCTGTCCCGCGACCTTGATCCGGTGCCCTGCGGGCAGGATGTGGTGCGGGACTGCACGGTGAAGGACGCGCTATTCACCCCGGTCCGCTGAGGGTTTCCAGCCCGGAGGCCGCATCATGTAGCGCCATGCCTCACCCCACGAGCGGGCGCGGGTGACGTCGTGCCAGAGGCCGGGCAGTTCGGAAAACCAGACCTTGATCGGGTTGCGGCTGTCGAAGTCGCGCTTGAGGCCGTAGCGGGGCGTTTCCTCCTCTGCCTGGTAGGTGCCGAACAGCTGGTCCCAGATCACGGTGATGCCGCCGTAGTTCATGTCGATATATTTGTCGTCACAGCCGTGGTGGACGCGGTGGTTGGCGGGGCTGTTCATGACTTTGTCGAACCAGCCCAGTTTGCCGATGACCTCGGTATGGATCCAGGTCTGGTAGGCCAGCACGACGATAATGCCGAAAAAGATCATCTCAGGCGAAAAGCCGAGGAAAACCAGGGGGATGTGCATGATCAGATTCCACACCCCTTCGAGCGGGCCAAAGCGGATGCCGGTGATGATGTTGTAGTCGCGCGAGGAATGGTGGACCGCGTGCTGGGTCCAGAGGATGCGCACCTGATGCGCGATGCGGTGTTCCCAGTAATAGGTGAAATCGGCGGCGATGACGGCCAGTGCAATGCCCCACCATGTGAGCGGGATCTGCCAGGGCTGCGCCACTTCGGCGAGGATGTAGTAGATGATGTAGGCGCCGGTCAGGATGAAGACCTGCACGGCAATCGAGGGGATCTGTGTGCTGGCGCTGACCAGCATTTCGGCGATCGTGCGGCCCTTGTGGCTGCCCTTGAACAGCACTTCGGCGAGTTCGATGAGCAGTATGGCGGCGCCGATCAACAGGAAGACTTCGTCAATGCGGGTGCCAAGGGTTTCGAGCGCTTGGGGCGTCATTTCCTGTTCCTTGAGTGAGGGTGCGCCAGGCTAGGGCGGCGGCCTGTTTCGGGGTGGCATCGCCGGCGGCCACCATGGCCCAGCCGGCGTAAATCAGGTTGTCATAGGCCTGCACGATCCACTCGGTCGGCACATGCGGGTCGAAGGCGCCTTCGGCCTTGGCCATGTCGATGTCATGGGTCAGGTCGCGGGTTTGCGAGGCATAGACTTCGGCCACACGGGGATCATTGATCGCGGGTTCGGTGGCCAGAAACATGTGCCGTGCGGCAAGGGGCAGGATGGCGCCAAGCGCGACCTCAAGTGCGTGCGTGTAGGTCTGGCAATGCGCGGTTGCCGTTTCGACCGCCTCGTCCAACTCCTGCGCCGCAGTCAGGGTCAGCGCAACGATCAGATCGTCACGACCCGCGAAATGGCGGTGCAAAGTGGCCCGGCCGACGCCCGCATGTTTGGCCACATCCGCAAGGGATGCCCCGGGGTTCTGACTGAAGACGGCAAAGGCCGCTTCGAGAATATGGGCTTCGGTTGATACATTTATGTCTCGCATGAGACACATATGTCTCGATTCGCATTCAAATTCAAGAGCACCCCTTGCAGCACGCGCGTATCAGCCTGGCGTCGGTGCACTTGGCGGGTGTCGGAGCCTCCGGCGGTGGTATTTTTGGTCAGAAGAAACGAAAACGCCCGCGCCACTCATCCAATGTGAGCACCGCGGGCGAAGGAGGAAAGCAAACCCTTCTCCTGACACGGCCATCGGCTCCACAGCCTGTACCGCGCGATGAGAGAAGCCCATTAACCTAAATATTCAGTTTCTTCTGACTAAAATACCACGGGGGCGCCCGAAGGGCGCGGGCAGCGCCCCCTAAAGAACGGTGTCGCGCAGCGGCCTTTGGATCACGGCTTAGCCGCCTGCAACCTCCAGGACCATCTTGCCGATATGGCCCGAGCTTTCCATGCGGGTGTGCGCTGCGGCTGCCTCGTTCAGCGGAAATTCAGAGTCCATGACCGGACCGATGCGCCCGGCGGACAGGATTGGCCACACCGCTTCGCGCAGATCCTGGGCGATCTGCGCTTTGGCCAGATCGCTTTGCGGGCGCAGCGTGCTGCCGGTCATGGTCAGGCGGCGCGTCATCAGTTGGGCGAAATTCACTTCGGCCTTTGGCCCTTGCAGGAAGGCGATCTGCACAAGCCGCCCGTCATCGGCCAGTGCAGACAGGTTGCGGCGAATATAGGGCCCGCCCACCATGCACAGGATCAGGTTGGCGCCGCCCTGCTCTTTCATCACCTCCACGAAGTCGGCGTCGCGGTAGTTGATGGCGACCTCGGCCCCGAGATCGCGGCAGGCGGCGCACTTGTCATCCGATCCTGCCGTCGCAAACACGCGCGCGCCGAAGTGGTGGGCCAGCTGGATTGCTGTTGTGCCGATGCCCGAAGAGCCGCCGTGGACCAGGAACCGTTCGCCGCCGGTCAGAGCACCGCGCACGAACACGTTCGACCACACGGTGAAGTAGGTTTCGGGCAGGCAGGCCGCTTGTTTGAGCCCCATACCCTCCGGCACAGGCAGGCAGTGTGCGGCGGGTGTGGCGACGTATTCGGCATAGCCCCCGCCGGGCAGGAGCGCGCAGACCTGATCGCCAACGGCACAGTCGCTGACGCCGGGGCCCACCTCGACCACCGTGCCAGATGCCTCAAGGCCAGGCAGATCGCTGGCGCCCGGAGGCGGGTTGTAGAGTCCGGCGCGCTGCAGCGCGTCAGGACGATTGACGCCCGCCCAGGCCACTTCGATCACGACCTGCCCATGGCCCGCCCGCGGCCGGGGGCGTGTGACAGGCTGCAACACCTCCGGCCCGCCCGGTGCGTTGATTTCGACGGCGCTCATGTCATGGCCCATTCTGATCCCTTTCCTTTTGCGCACCGTACCTTGGTCATCACGGGGAAAGGAAGCCATATGCTGATTGCGGCGCTATGTTTGAACATCGCGGTTCTCGTGCCTGTGGTCCTTGCATTGCTGACAGGCGGGGCGGACGCCGCCTTTGGCCCGGATACTGAGGCCCGTCGCATTCTGACCTGCGTGTACATCAGCATTGCCGCTGTGAGCCTTGGCCTGATTGCGCTCCATCTGGGCAAGCATGCGTGGGCTGTACCCATGACCTTTGCCCTGTTTGCGGTGCAAATCACCTACAAGCTGACCACTGTCCTATCCGTGGGTGTGGCCAGCCCGGTTGTGCTGACCAATTTGGTGGTCGTCGCCGTTCAGATCGTTGTGATCGTAGCGTGGTCAGTCGCGCGAAGCTGACCATGAGCCGGGCATGTCCGTGTGCGGTGACGCCGATGGCGCTTTGACCTGGTCCAGCACCCAGTTCGGGCCAGCGAAAAGTGTCGACAGGAATTTACTGTCGCGCACCTGCGCCTTGACCTTTTCGATCTGCATGACGTCATCGATGCGGCGGTCGAGGAAAGCCCACGTGGCCTGGTTGTCGGTGCTGTCGTCACCCAGCCAATACAGGACCGTCGCGGAATAGACACCGGACAAGGTTGCGCGCTTTGTGTACCAGTTCACATCGTCGGATGTGTCGCCCAAAGCGGTCCAGATCTTGTCCGCCGTGCCCCAAATCGCCTTGGCCCCGTCGCCAGCGTACATCGGCAGCGCAAAGAGCGTCGTGCCACGGCGCACCGCTTCCTTGTCCGTGACCGCCTCGATGCGAAAGCGTACGGCTGCCGCAATCTTGTCACGGAAGCGGTCGGGCAGATCATCTGAACCCAAGCGGGCAACCATGATGTCATCGCCGCGCGCGTGGTAGGCACGCGCCAGATCCACGGCGCCGCGCGGGTACACCGCACGAACCATAGCCATGTCGACATCTGCGTCCACCGCTGCAGCCTTGAGCGTGGTCTCGGACCACCCGTCAAATGGCACGTGCAGCAAGGCAGCATCCAGCAGCCGGTCTTTTACGTCGTTCGGAGTATTTTCCATTGCCGGATGGTAGAGCGGAGCCGCCGGTCAAACAAGGTCGCGCCTTAAATTTGCGTCCCTTGGCCGCGCCCTCAGGCACCAGCTTGCCCGAAGGCTTGATGCCCACTGGCGATTAGCAGCCGACACATCTTTGGCGCCGGTCGCACAGCGGTTTGCCGCCTCAAAAAGGCCGGGTTTTCTGCGCCATTTCGCTCGATTGACGGCGCACAAACAGAGAGCTTGCCGACCTGCTCAGATCACAGGAAAGAAGAGGTGTGGATTTTCAACCAGAGAGAGAAATGAGATGTCTGTTGCAAGCGAATTTGAAC
This sequence comes from Tateyamaria omphalii, assembly GCF_001969365.1. Classification (NCBI taxonomy): domain Bacteria; kingdom Pseudomonadati; phylum Pseudomonadota; class Alphaproteobacteria; order Rhodobacterales; family Roseobacteraceae; genus Tateyamaria; species Tateyamaria omphalii. Next base: position 2,883,350 of record NZ_CP019312.1, read on the forward strand.
GACTGATGCTCGACCTGATTAACGAAGAGCGTACCTCGCGGGGCATTGATCCGCTTACGCTCGAACTGCGCCTGAACGAGGCCAGCGAAGACCACAGTGCGTGGATGGAGAACACCGGCGCCTTCAGTCATACAGGGATCGGAGGATCCAGCGCCGGCGATCGCATGGAGGATGCCGGGTTTGTTTTGTCCGGCAACTGGGCCTGGGGCGAAAACATCGCCTTCCAATCCGAGCGCGGCGCACCGGGAATTGCCGACGACGTTGCGGACCTGCACACGTCACTGATGAACAGCGCCGGCCACCGCGCCAATATCCTGAATCCTGATTTTGAAGTGATCGGGATTGGAATCGAAAACGGCGACAACCGCGGATTTGATGCGGTTTACGTCACGCAGAACTTTGCGGCGACATCTGCGCCAGTCCAACTGGACACATCGCCGCCGAAATCGCCCCCGGTAGAAGGGCCAAGCGACGGCAATGACATCCTGATCGGTGGTACAGGCAGTGATCGGCTGGACGGCATGGCCGGGAATGACGCAGTCAGCGGGCGCGGCGGCGATGATATTCTGTTCGGCGGCACAGGCCGGGATACCTTGGATGGTGGAGCGGGCGATGATCGGATGTCCGGCGGCCAGCAAAAGGATGTCATGGTGGGCGGATCCGGAGACGACCGGATCAGCGGCAATGGCGGCGACGACCGTATCAATGGTGGTGACGCCAATGACAGTGTCTATGGAGGTGTCGGAGACGACGATCTTTACGGCGGGAGCGGCAGGGATTTCGTAAAGGGCGGCAACGGAGATGACCGGCTTTTTGGCGGGGCGGGTCGCGATACGCTCGATGCAGGCATCGGGCGTGACATCCTGGACGGCGGAGATGGAGCAGACCGGCTTAACGGTGGCGGTGGTCGAGACCAGTTAAACGGCGGCGCCGGGGACGACACACTGACCGGCGGCGAAGGCGACGATACCTTCATCTTTTCTGAAGGCCGGGACATCGTGCGTGACTTCGATAGGCGCGAGGCTGGCGAAATCATCGATCTAAGCGAGGTGACCACCATCACATCGTTCCAGGATTTGGTGTCTGACGGTCATCTGAAACAGTTGGGGTCCCATGCGGTCATTGACGATTTCAACGGGAACAAGATGGTTCTGATCGACATCGATATTGACGACTTTAATGCCGGAGATTTCCTGTTCTAAGGTCGCACTGATCAAAACGGCGCGGCACTGGACAAAGGCGGGAGGCCTTGCTATACGGCGGCCTCCTGCAAATCCTTGCAACTCTTATCTAGAAAGGTGGTGACAACCACATGCAGGTTAGTGTTCGCGACAACAATGTTGATCAGGCGCTTCGTGCCCTGAAAAAGAAGCTGCAACGCGAAGGCGTGTTCCGTGAAATGAAGCTGAAGCAACATTTCGAGAAGCCGTCCGAGAAAAAAGCGCGCGAGAAAGCTGAAGCGATCCGCCGGGCCCGCAAGCTGGCTCGGAAAAAAGCGCAACGCGAAGGGCTGCTTTGAGCCATTTGTGAGTGCTGTTGAATTAAAGAACCCCGTAGCCGCCCGGCTTCGGGGTTTTTGTTTGTACAATGAAAGCAGTGCTGCCCCGGCCCCTACTCCGCGGCGTGCAAACCATGCGCGGGCATGTCATCGTCGCCCTGTGCCGCCTGTGGCGAGAGCGTGAATTGTGCGAGGCTTCCCATCATTCTTTTCATCTCCTTGGTGAGCGATTCGCAGGCCGCATTTGTGCTTTCGAACATGGTGGCGTTGCCCTGGGTCACCTTGTCGATCTCAGAGACCGAGACGTTCACTTCGCTCAATTGATCGGATTGCGCCTGTGTCGCGTCCGCGATCTTTTGCACAGACCTGGTCATGCCTGAGACGGATTGAACAATGTCCTGCAGCGCGTCGCCCGCTTGCGTGACCAATGCAACGCCCGCCTGGACCTGATCGTTGCTTTTTTCCGTAAGGTCGGAAATACCCCGCGCGGCTTCGGTGGCGCGCTGCGACAGGGCGCGCACCTCGGAGGCGACAACGGAAAAGCCGCGGCCCGCCTCGCCTGCGCGGGCGGCTTCGACCCCGGCATTGAGCGCGAGCAGATTGGTTTGAAACGCGATGCCGTCCATGACCGCGTTTATCTTCGCAATTTCGCGGGAGGAAGTTTCGATCCCGCCCATGGCGGTTACGGCGCGACGAACAATCTCACCGCCCGCCACGGCGTCGTTGCGCACCTTGTCCGCGGTGGAGGCTGTTGCCTGTGCGTTGTCGGTCGACGCGCGCACGGCGCCGTGCAGCGTGTCCACGGCGTGGCTGGTGACTTCAAGCGACGCCACTTGCGCCTCGGTCCGACGGGCGAGGTCATGGGCGGATCGCTCGACAGCGGCCACAAGGTCCATCAGGTCGGATGTGCCGCGCATCACGTCGCCGATGACATCGCCCAGGGTGCCGACAGCCCGATTGAAGTCACGGCGAAGTGGCTCGTAGTCTTGGGGGAAAGCCGCGTTGATCCGATAGGACATATCCCCGTGCGCCACATGTTCGAGCCCGTCGCGCAGGGAAGTGACGACGATGGACTGCGCATCATACATGGATTTTTGCGCCTCAGCCGTCCGCAGATCGGCAGCGTCACTGGCGGCGATGGCCTGTTCACGCGCCGCTTTCTCCTTCGTCAGCGCATGAACAAGGTCCTCGGCTTCGGACTGGGCGGTGTGGGCGCGCTGCGCCTCTGCCTCCGCAAGATGCTGGGCCGCTTCCGCGGCCTGTTTGGCCTGTTCTGCCGCTGCAAAGGCGGTGTCAGCATCGTGAAAGGCCGCATGCACTGCGCGCGTCATGTCCAGCCGCTTTTGTACGATCAACGTCAGGACGAACACTTCAATGCCGACAATTGCCCCGTGAAACAGGGCGCGCTCGGCATTTTCCAGCAGGTTCACGCTGGGAAAGACGAGGTGCGGCAGGACGAGGCCAAGCGACAGGTGGTGCAGCACGGTCGTCGCGGCTGCAAGCATGATGGTCGGGACATGTACCAGACCCACAAGGGTGGCGAGTGCCGCGAAGAAAAGCATATGCCCGTCGACCTGCCACCCGGTCCCGCTGAGTGCCGCCACAAGGCCGATGGACTGCGCCACGGCTGTCTGGCCGACGATGATGCAATAATGTTTGTGCCGACGCTTGAAAGACCAGAAGCCGAGCGCGACCGCGCCGAAGCACATCACAGCGGGCCAGAGCGAGGAGATCGGCAGCAGGAGGCCCGCAGCGCCGATGAAAACTGCGAACACGGCACAGCCAACCAGGATCCAGTAGGCGGCGAGCCGGCGCGATTTTTCGAGTGATCTTTGAATATCGACCATTACAACGCAACTCCGCACAATGCAGCGATGACAGCGCCGTCACGTACCCCGAACGCGCCGAAGTCCCGGGCGCGCTGATCAAAACGCGCGGGGTCATCCGTTTGCACAAGAGCGGCAAAGAGCGCCTGTTGCGGGCCCACCAGCGTGCCGCCGGCAGACTGCGCCAACATATCGGCATCCTGCCAGGGCGCCAGAAACACCAGCCGTAGATCTGATTGCTTGGGCGGCTGAAGAGTCAAACCTGCCAGCGGGGCCGCCAATCCCAACAGGGCCATCATTACAAATACACGCATTGCCTATCATCCAAATGTGATGGGCGCTTTCTATGCCGGAATCTCTGAACATTTGCCTAAACGACAATGGCGCGCCTTTTGCAAAGGCGCGCCATCAAGGCAGGCGCTGGATACCGCGCCTGCCGGATATGAGCCGTGCGCTAGCCGACCAGCGCGTTGTCGTCGCGCTTGACCGCGATGATCGACGAGCGGGGCAGCGACCCTTCACCATCCGGGAACGGCGAGCCTGGGTGCTGGATGCCCACGAACATCGTGCGGCGATCAGCGGACCAGGTGAGGCCCGTCACTTCGCAGCCGTTGGGGCCAGTCAGGAATCGGCGAATCTCACCTGTCACCGGATCACCCGCCAACATCTGGTTATTGCCCATGCCAGCAAAGTCGCCTTCGTTGTCGTCATCGCCGTCTGTCTGGATCCAGATCAGACCGGTTGTGTCGATCTGCATCCCGTCGGGCGAGTTGAAGAGGTTGCCCGCATTGATGTTGGCCGACCCGGCATATGGCCCGTCGCTGTGCACGGTGGGGTTGCCCGCCATGACATAGAGGTCCCAATCGAAGGTGGACGCACCATGGTCGTCGTTATGGGGACGCCAACGCACGATCTGACCGTAGTTGTTCAGCTCCCGCGGGTTCGGCGCGTTGGGCACCATGGGTTCTCCGGCCGCGTTGGTGCGGATTGACCCGTCATCATTGGTGGCCCCGCGGCGCGAGTTGTTGGTCAGGCAGCAATAGGCCTCGACCGCCGTGGGATTGACCGCGATCCATTCGGGACGGTCCATAGTCGTCGCGCTGACGGCCGTGCCCGCCATACGGGTAAAGACGGAGATTTCGGCTTGCGTCATGCCGGTGTCTTCGGGCGTGAGCGCGATCCAGATACCGGTGCCATCATCGTTGAACTTGGCCACGTGCAACTGACCCTCGCTCAGCAGGGTCGAGGTGTCGCCGCCGGGGACATAGATGTCACGGCTGACCCACTTGTACATGTATTCACCACGTTCATCGTCGCCCATGTAGACCACGACCTGACCTTCCGGTGACAGCGCATAGGCCGCGTTCTCGTGCTTGAACCGGCCCAGAGCGGTGTGCTTGACAGGGGTCGCATCCGGGTTCCAGGGGTCGATTTCCACGATATAGCCTGCGCGGTGCGGCTCGTTCGGGTTCTTGGAGATATCAAAGCGCGCGTCAAAGCTATGGTAGTTGTAGCGGCCCGGTTCGACATCCGTGTTCACGCCGTAGCGTTTGAAGCTGGCAGCGTGCACATCGTCCAGCGACAGCTCTTCGGTGGTGCCGAAGTAACCGTTGAAGTTTTCCTCGCACGTCAAGTAGGTGCCCCAGGGCGTGCGGCCCGACCCACAGTTGTTGAACGTGCCAAGCGAGGCAGCGCCCGTTGGGTCGTCATCGGTTTTCAGCAGATCGTGACCGGCTGCTGGGCCGTCAATGATCATGGGCGTGCGGTGGTGGATGCGGCGGTTATAGGGGCTGTCGACAACCACTTCCCAGCCGTTTTCGCCTTCGGTCACTTCCATGACGCTGACGCCCTGGAAGTTCTGCAGGCGCACGACGTCGTCGGCGGACATGGACGCGCCTTCCTGCTCGACGGCGAGGTTGATCTTGGGGTTGGGATATTCGCTGTTAACCACCAACAGTTCTGTGCCGCCCTTGTGGAACAGCTCCATCCCGTCGGTGTTTTCGCCGAACACACGGTCGGATCCTTCGGTCGGGATACCGGTGGTCGCGTCCCATTCAGGCGCGTCGGAGAAGAGCGGATCGCCCCAACGGACCAGAACGTCCCATTTGTAACCATCGGGCACATGTACGGTGCCGTCTGTTTGCGGCGCAAGCTGGTCAAAGGCAAAGCGCGAGGACTGTCCGGCCATGGCCGTCGTGCCCTTCAGCAGGCCCGTGCCCATGACGGCGGCACCCGATCCGAAGGCCAGCACGCTGCCCAGAAAACCGCGGCGCGAAATGGCGCGCTCGACAACCTCGTCGAAGTCTTGCGTTGTTTTGCGTGGAAATTTCAGCTCGTCCCAATCGTCAAAGGACAGATCCTGAATATCTGCGTCTTTCATCGTGAACTCCCTAGTGTTTTGAGTGTGGCGATTCACGCCCCGCGTGTGCGTGCACCATGAACATCACCGCTATGTGACGAATGGATAACTTGGGCGTTATGTCGCGGGCCAATTCACACCGGCAAGGCGGTGGTTTTGAACACGGTGCGCAGGGCAAAGCTGGACTGCATTTGCGCCACGCCGGGCAGGCGGGCGAGGGATTGCCGGTGGATGCGCGCGAAGTCCTCGGTGTCTTCGGCCACGACCTTGAGGATGTAATCCGCCGTGCCTGCCATCAGGTGGCATTCGAGCACATCGGGAATGCGCGCAACCGCCTTTTCAAACGCCTCGAGTACTTCGTCCGCCTGACCCTGCAGCGTGATCTCGACGAAGACGGTGGTGGGCACGCCCATTTTGCGCGCATCCAGCAGGGCGACATAGTCCCGGATGTAGCCCGCCTGTTCCAGCCGCTGCACGCGGCGGTGACATGCCGAAGGGGACAGGTGCACGCGTTCACTGAGGTCTGCGTTGGACATGCGCCCCTTTTTTTGCAGGGCTGACAGGATACGCCGATCTGTCGCGTCAAGGGTCATGTGCGCAGAATCCTTCGTTGAATTGATGCTTCGGCGCGGATTTCTTCGACTGTCATGCGCCAACACGAGCCATTTTCGGTGTCCGATTGCAAGCAGAATGCGCGAAGCTGGAGCCATCCACAGGAGGATCAGCCATGCACATCGGATGCCCAACGGAAATCAAGCCACAGGAATACCGGGTTGGGCTGACGCCCAATGCCGCGCGCGAAGCGGTTGCACATGGCCACAGGGTGACCATGCAGGCCGGTGCGGGTCAGGGCGCGGGGTTTGCCGATGATGATTACATCGCGGCAGGCGCCGCGATCGTAGACACGGCAAAGGAGGTCTTTGCCACCGCCGACATGATCGTGAAGGTCAAGGAACCGCAGGCCGTTGAGCGCAAGATGCTGCGCGAGGGGCAGTTGCTGTTCACATATCTGCACCTCGCGCCGGACCCGGAGCAGACGCATGATTTGCTGGCTTCGGGCTGCACGGCCATCGCCTATGAAACGGTGACCGATGCGTCTGGCGGACTGCCGTTGCTGGCGCCCATGTCAGAGGTTGCGGGTCGTCTCGCCCCGCAGGTGGGCGCCTGGACGCTGCAAAAGGCCAATGGGGGACGCGGTGTTTTGATGGGCGGCGTCCCCGGTGTCGGCCCCGCGCGCATTGTGGTGATTGGCGGCGGTGTCGTGGGCACCCATGCGGCCCGTGTGGCCGCCGGGATGGGCGCGGATGTGACCGTGCTGGACCGGTCCCTGCCCCGCATGCGCTATCTGGATGACATATTTGCCGGTCTGTTCAAGACCAGCTTTGCCAGCGCGGGCAACACCGCAGAATTGGTGGCGGCAGCCGACATGGTGATCGGCGCGGTATTGATCCCGGGTGCGGCGGCCCCCAAGCTGGTGAGCCGCGCGCAGCTGTCGACGATGAAGCCGGGCGCCGCCATCGTAGACGTCGCAATCGACCAGGGTGGCTGTTTCGAAACGTCACGCGCAACAACCCACGAAGACCCGATCTATGACGTGGACGGGATCATGCACTACTGCGTTGCCAACATGCCCGGCGCGGTGGCGCGCACCTCGACCATCGCACTTGGCAATGCCACGATGCCGTTCATGCTGGCGCTGGCGGACAAAGGGTGGCGGCAGGCCTGCGAAGACGATCCGCACCTGATGGCGGGCCTGAACGTGCATGCGGGCCAACTGACCTTTGACGCGGTCGGCAAGGCCTTGGGCATCGACGTGGTCGCACCTGACTGTGCGATTAAACAGTAGTGGTAAAAACCGCCGCCCAAGGCGTACGGGCGGCGGTGCGTTCTTGGCGCTTGGATCAGCCCTGTCTGGAAAGCTGATCGCGGATCTCGATCAGGATGTCCAACTCGCTCGGGCCGCTTTCCACCTCCGGCTCCACCTCTTGCGGCTTTTCGGCCATCGCTTTGACCCTGTTCACGTAGCGCACCAGCATGAACACCACGAAAGCGATGATCAGGAAATTGATGACCGCCATCAGGAAGGCGCCGTATGCGAACACGGCGGCGCCCGCCTCTCGCGCAGCTTCGAGCGAGGCGCCTGCGGCGACGTCGCCAGCCAGCACGGCGTAGTTGTTGGTGAAATCCAGACCACCGGTGAACAGCCCGATGATGGGGTTGATCAGGTCCCCCACCAATGACGTCACGATGGCGGTAAAGGCCGCGCCGATGATGATACCGACGGCCATGTCCATGACATTGCCCTTGGCAATGAAATCCTTGAATTCGCTTAGCATATTTCGTCCCTTGTTGGCTTTTGCACGCGTTATGTTGTTTTTGGTGCGTGCGTGAACATTGGTTAACACAACTGCTCACAGAGCAAAGACTATTTTGACGGGGAATTTCGCCTATGTCGGACCCATGGTTTCAAGGAGACGACCCATGGCTGACCTCAGCGCCTTTCCGATCACGCAAAAATGGACACCCAAGGATCCGTCGATCCTACAGCTTTTTTCCTTTCCGACACCCAACGGGGTGAAGGCGTCGATCGCGCTGGAAGAGATGCAAATCCCCTACGAGGCGCATTTGGTCACGCTGGCGGATCCCGATGTCAAAAGCCCCGAATTCCTGTCGCTCAACCCAAACAACAAGATCCCGGCGATCATAGACCCCAACGGGCCGGATGGCGCACCGGTGGGCCTTTTCGAATCCGGCGCGATCCTGATCTACCTCGCCGAAAAGTCCGGCAAGCTGATGGGCAAGACGGCCACGGACAAGGCCAAGACGATCCAATGGTTGATGTTCCAGATGGGCGGCCTTGGCCCGATGCTGGGGCAGATAGGGTTCTTCGTGAAGTTTGCGGGCAGCCAGTGGGAGGACAAACGACCGCAACAGCGCTACGTGGACGAGGGCAAGCGCCTGCTGGCCGTGCTGGAACAGGAACTGGAGGGCAAGGACTGGATCACCGGCGAGTACTCTATCGCGGATATCGCTATCGCCCCATGGCTGAACGCCCTGAACTTCTACGGCGCCCAAGACTTGGTGGGCTGGAGCGACCACACGAACCTGGTCGCCTATGTCGACCGCTTTTACGCCCGCCCGGCGGTGGACAAGGCCAAGAACATCCCGCCACGCCCCTAATCCCTTCTTCTGGCTAAAAATACCACGGGGGACGCCTTTGTCGCGCCATTGGTCCGAGAGACACTGGCGACGGCAAAGCCCCAATCAAAAAGAGGTGTCGCGCAGCGTCCCTTGGATCAGCCCGCGCGCATACCCGCGCTGATCTTTTCGGCCATCATAATTGTGGGCGCATTCGTGTTCCCACCCACCAGCCGCGGCATCAGCGACGCGTCTACGACGCGCAGACACTCAAGCCCACGCACTCGGCCGGCAGGGTCGGTCACCGCCATATCATCCTGCCCCATCCGGCAGGTGCCGACAGGGTGGTAGATGGTATCGGCCCGCGCACGGATGTCCGCCTCAAGCGCTGTATCGCTGCCATCATGGGCATAAAGCTGTTTGCCACGCCACGGATCCAGCGGCGGGGCGGTCAGGATGTTCTCCATCCGTCGCGCGCCCTTCATCAGCAGGTCCAGATCGCGCCGATCCGTCAGATAGTTCGGATTGATCCGAGGCGGCGCCGCGAGGTCCGAGGATTGCAGTCCCACATGGCCGCGGCTGTGCGGGCGCAGCACGCAGACATGGCAGGAATAGCCGAACGCCGTGTGGATCTTGCGCATATGCTGATCGACGATACCGACAACGAAATGCAGTTGCAGATCGGGCCGGTCCGCGGACGGTTCTGACCGCAAAAACGCACCCCCTTCGGCAAAGGGAGAGGCAAAGAGCCCCGTGCCATCCTTGCGCCAGCGCAGACCCGCCTTGGCCAGCGCCAGCAACCCTGCGGGGTTCAGCCCCACCACATCATCCCGTTTCGAGCGGTAGCTGATGATGTAGTCCAGGTGGTCCTGCAAGTTCTGCCCGACGCCGGGCAGCTCATGCACCACGTCAATGCCGTGCTGCGCCAGTTCGTCCCCCGGGCCGATGCCGGACAAGAGCAAGAGGTGCGGCGAGCCAAAGGCACCGCCCGAAAGGATGACCTCGCGCGCAGCCTCCAACAGCTTGATCTTGCCCTGCTGCCGGATGCGCACACCGATGGCGCGGGCGCCGTCCATCTCGACCTTTTGGGCCACGGCGCGCGTCAGGATGGTCAGGTTGCTGCGCGCCCGCACCGCGGGCGGCAGGTAGGCTGCAGCGGCCGAGCACCGTTCGCCGCGCGCTGGCCCGCTGTGGTGCTGGGTCACTTGATAAAGCCCAACACCCTCCTGCCGGTCCCCGTTGAAATCATCCGTGATGCGAACCTGTTGTTTTGCAGCAGCTTCGACAAAGCTATGCGTGATCGTGCGCGGTTCGGATTGTTCGGCCACCTGCAAGGGGCCATCCCCGCCGTGCAGATCATCGCTGCCGCGCACATTGCCCTCGGACCGCTTGAAATAGGGCAACACGCTGTCCCAATCCCAACCTTCAGCTCCCAGATCAGCCCATTCGTCATAATCTTTGCGATGACCCCGCACATAAAGCATCGCGTTGATCGCGCTGGAGCCACCCAGCGTCCGCCCGCGCGGCTGAAACCCGCGCCGCCCGTTCAGTTCGGGCTGCGGTTCGGTGTGAAAGGCCCAGTTGTTGACCTTGGGCCGGCCCGAGATCATGCCCGCCACAAGCGCCGGAGCGCGGACGAAGATGTCGCGCCCGTTCCCCCCCGCCTCGATCAGGCAGACGGACACGGATGGGTCCTCGCTCAACCGCGATGCCATCACGCAGCCTGCGGACCCGCCGCCGACGATCACGTAGTCGAATTTCATATGCCCTCCTCCCAGCCGGAACGCTATGAGTGGGGCGCTGATGGCACAAGCGTGACCCTAGGTCGGACGGCGCTGATCTTTGACGCAAAGACCATTTGGAAACCGTCGCGGTTTTCACGTGCGGCCTGGTTATTTGCATCAAAAGCCGGATGTAAACTGCGCCAGTCTCCGTTCAGCCGGGCAGCGCACCTGTCAAAACGTAGCGCAGGATGTCTACGACCTGTCCCGGCTGCTCTGCGACCGCGAGCGCTGCGGCGTCCACTTCCTTGAGCGCGTGGGCGTGATCCGGCCCGTGCAGGATGATCAACGACTTGCCAAGGGCCGCGGCATAGCCTGCATCAAAGGCCGCATTCCATTGCTTGTACTGATCGCCAAAGCGCACCACGACGACATCCGCATCCGCAATTCCCTTGCGGGTGCGGATCGCGTTGACCATGGCCCCCTTGTGGTCATGCCAATACTTCTGATCTTCGGCCCCCAGGATCGCCACGCCGCAGTCGTCGCTGGCCGCATGGTCCGTGACCGGCGCAGAGAAGGTGATGTCGAGCCCTTGGGCGCCCGTGACGATCTGTTCGCGCCAATCGGTGTGGATCTCACCGGACAAATACACATTCAGCATCGCGTCGCTCCCTGTCGCTGTGGTCCCGCCTAACCTGCGCCTTGGGCGGCCAAAGGCAAGGGGTCAGACCGCGCGCGCCACGACGAAATGATTGGGCGGACGCCGCGGATAATTCCCGGTCTCCAATATCTCGAACCCGGCACGGGTGGTCCGCGCGTCCAGATCGGCGATGGTATCAAACCGCACATAGGGGGCCTTGCCCACCAACTGCATCACAGGGATGAGCCGCTTCAGCAGACCAAACTTGAAACCAAGTGACCGCTCCCCCAGGCAAGGCGATTTGGTGATAAAGAGCCCGCCGGGGGCGAGCAGATCATGCACGCGGGCCCAGGCCGCGTCGACCTTGTCCACGAGGTGAAACAGGTTGAAGGCCATCACCACGTCAAAGCTGCCGTCCTGCAGATCGGGGCTGAAGACATCCGCTTGCAAAAAACGGACATTCTCGACACCCATCTTCGCCTCGGCCTGCGCGATCATGCCGCCGGAATAGTCTGTTGCGAGAACTGACCCGGCGTGTTCGGCCAGTCGCAGCGCGGTCGTGCCGGTCCCGCACCCGAGTTCCAGAACACGGTCCGTCGGTTTGAGATAAGATGCCACCCGTTCCAGCGTCTGATCGTAGGCGTCGGGGTCGCTGACGGGTTGTGCCGCGTATTTCACCGCGACCCCGTCCCAGAATTTTGCTGAGGTCTTCATATGCGTCTCCTTCGCTCACGCATATAAGCCGCCTTTTCACCGGCAGAAATTGACCTTTTTCGCAGCCCAGATATACAGATTTGCATGGACAGAGGTTTTGACTGGACACATATGCGCGCCTTTTTGGCGACGGCCGAGACCGGGTCTCTGTCGGCGGCAGCGCGACAATTGGCCGTGACGCAGCCAACAGTCGGGCGGCAGGTCGCAGCGTTGGAGCAGGAGCTGCGACTTGCCCTCTTCGAGCGCACGGCGCGCGCCATGACATTGACAGATGCGGGACGCGACCTGTTGGTTGAGGCGCGCCGAATGGGCGATGCTGCCCAGCGCATCAGCGTCATCGCGCAAGGGCGGACCGATGGACTGGACGGCACGATCCGCGTCACAGCATCGGATATGATGAGCGCGTATGTGCTGCCTGACACGCTGCTGAAACTGCGCAGCATTGCCCCGCGCTTGCGGGTCGATGTGGTCGCGGCCAATGACATTCGGGACATCCTCAAGCGCGAGGCGGACATCGCCATCCGCCATGTGCGCCCCACCGAACCCGATCTGATTGCGCGCAAGATCAGTGATGCGTCGGCCCATCTTTATGCGTCAAAGGACTACGTGACGCGGCGCGGAATGCCGGCGACCGTCGAGGATCTGAAAGAACACGACTTTATCAGCATGGCGGACGATGATCTGTTTATCGCCGCCATGGCGGACCGGGGCATCCCGGTCACGCGGGACAATCTGCGCGCCGGTTCGACCAGTGGGATCACAACGTGGGAGATGATGCGCAAGGGCTTTGGGCTTTTTCCGATGTCTGACCACATAGCAGAACAATTCGATGACGCATTGCGCCTGCTGGACGGCGTGACCGACCTGACCTTTCCGGTCTGGCTGGTCACTCACCGCGACCTGCACACGAGCAAGCGCATCCGGCTGGTGTTCGATCTGCTGACAGACATGCTGTCCGAAAGCTGATCTGCGGTGGAAGGTGCGCAGTAAATGCGCACCCTACGGTGTTGCACTCAGCCGCGCAGCGTGCCGCCGGTCGCCTTGGTAACCTTGTCAATCACCTTCTGCGCGACCGCTTCGATATCCGCGTCCTTGAGGGTCGCATCCTTGGGCTGCAGGCGAACGGTCAGGGCGAGGGATTTCCTGCCCTCCCCCAAAGAACCGCCGATGAACTCGTCAAAGACCCGCACGTCTTCTATCAGGGCCTTGTCGGCCCCCATGGCGGCGTTGACGAGGGTCAGTGCCTCGACCTCTGCATCGACGACAAAGGCAAAGTCACGCTCGACCGCTTGCAGATCACTGATGTCCAGAGCGCCCTTATTGGCACCGGCCTTGCGCGGTTGCGGCACCTCGGCGGGCCAGAGGGTGAAGGCCATGGCCGGCCCTTTCACATCCATCGCGTCCAGAACGCGGGGATGCAGTTCGCCGAAGATGCCCAGCACTTTCTTGGGGCCAAGACAGATCTTGCCATGACGACCGGGGTGCCACCACGCATCGGCACCGCGCATGATCTGCACCTTGGCCGGAGCGCCGATGGCCGACAGGATCGCTTCGGCATCGGCCTTCACGTCATGGACATCGACGGCGCGCGACGCACCATGCACGTCCTTTGGCCCGGTGCGCCCCACCAGCAGACCGGAGACGAGCAAGCGCTGTTCCCCCGGCTCACCGCCGTGGAAGGCGGGGCCAACCTCGAACAACGCCAAATCGGCAAAGCCGCGCGCCTGGTTGCGGGCAGCGGCTTGCAAGAGGCCGGGCAGCAGCGCGGGACGCATGTGGCTCATGTCGCTGGAAATAGGGTTTTCCAGCATGGTCGCGTCTTCACCGCCGCCGAACAGCTTGGCCGAAGCCTGGTCGATGAAGCTATAGGTCACGCATTCGTTGTAGCCGAGTGCCGCCGCCGTCCGGCGCGCGATCTGTTCGCGGCGCTGGATCGGGGTCATCACCGGTTTCGGCACACCTTCAGTAATGCGCGGCAGCGGCTTGCCCTGCAACTTGGTCAAGGAGGCGACGCGGGCCACTTCCTCGACCAGATCGGCCTCTCCCATCACATCGGGCCGCCAGCTGGGCACATGCGCCATGTCGCCCTCAAGCCGAAAACCAAGTCGCGTCAGGGTCTGGCGCTGTTCGCTTTCGGGGATATCCATGCCCACAAGGCTTTGCACACGGGCGGCATCCAGCTTGAAGGCACGGGCGGTGTCGGGAATGGCTCCTGCCTGTACCTTGCTCGACACGTCGCCGCCTGCGTGCTCCAGGATCATTTCGCAAGCCAGATCGAGCCCTTCCGGGGTGAAGGCCGGGTCAATGCCACGCTCAAAGCGGTAGCGGGCGTCCGAGTTGATCTTGAGCGCGCGGCCCGTATAGGCGGTGCGGATCGGATCGAAATAGGCCGCCTCGACAAAGACGTTCACCGTCTCTTCGGTGCAGCCCGAATGCAGACCGCCCATGACGCCGCCGATGCTTTCGGGGCCGTTGTCATCCGAGATCAGGGTCATACCCGCATCGAACGTGTATTCCTTTTCATCAAGGCCCATCAGCGTCTCACCCCCTTTGGCGCGGTGAATGCGCAGGGCGTTGCCAGCGATCTTGTCTGCATCAAACACGTGAAGAGGCCGGTTGCGGTCGAAGGTGAAAAAGTTCGTTACGTCCACCAGGAACGAGATGGGGCGCAGGCCGATGGCGCGCAGGCGGTCTTGCAGCCACGCGGGGCTGGGCCCGTTGGTCACACCGCGGATCAGGCGACCGAAGAAGACCGGGCATTGGTCCAGCGTGTCGTCGTCGATTGTGACCGTGACGGGACACGGGTATGCACCTTCGACCGACGGGTGGTGCGCCGGTTTCATCTTGCCGATGCCGCGTGCGGCCAGGTCCAACGCGATGCCACGCACACCCAGCGCATCGGGGCGGTTGGGGGTAATGGCGATCTCGATCACCGGATCGACCTTGGCTGGATCATTTTCGGCCAGCCAGTCGACAAAGCGGTCGCCCACCTCGCCGCTTGGCAGTTCGATGATGCCATCATGTTCTTCCGACAGCTCCATCTCGCGTTCCGAAGCCATCATGCCAAAGCTCTCGATCCCACGGATCTTGCCCACGCCGATAGTGGTGTCGATGCCGGGCACGTAGACGCCGGGCTTCGCCACGACGACGGTAATCCCTTCGCGCGCGTTGGGGGCGCCGCAGATGATCTGTTTCTCGCCTTCGTCCGTGGCCACCTGGCACACGCGCAAGCGGTCAGCGTCGGGGTGCTTTTCCGCGCTCAATACCTTGCCGATGGTAAAGTCGGCCAGCTTCGCCCCGCGATCCTCGATCCCTTCGACTTCCAGTCCAAGGTCGGTCAGCGCATCGGTAATCTCGTCCACCGAAGCGGTGGTGTCGAGGTGCTGCTTGAGCCAGCTGAGCGTGAATTTCATCGGGTCGTCCCCTGCAGTGCAATACGGGCCTGCAATGGCAAAGTTCGGGCCAAGGTGCAAGCGCGGGACGCGCAAGCAGTCCGGGCGTCAGGGATAGACCGGAGTGCGGCCCAAAAGCTCGTCAAGTTGCCGCGCGATCCATCCATGGGGGATGAAATGGCCGCCCGGATGGATGTCGAGCGTGACCTTGATCCCGCCGGCGCAGTCCTGCCATTCGGTGCGGGTCAGGGTCAGGAACTCGACCGCCGACCAGTCGCCGCCATCGGTCTGCACATTCGTGCAGTCCAGCCGGTCCCGCCAGAGCGATGCCGGGAACATGGTATCGCCACCGGGGCCGTAGGGAAAGTCGAGCACGTTGTCCTTGAGACCATGCACATGCCGCGCCTCGCGCGGGGCCTGCGCGCAGTCTTCGGCCAGGCTGATCGTGCCGGAAATGCCCAGAAGCGCACGCACGTTCATGTCGGAGCCCCGGTCGCAAGCGACGCGCCACGCCATGATCGACCCGTAGGAATAACCGGACAGAAAGATGTTATCGGCGTCGACGGGATAGCGGGCCCTGACATCCTCCAGCACATCGGCTGCGAATTGCACGTCCTCAGTCTCGGGCGTCCACATGTTCCAGGTCTTGCGCTGGCCGTTGGGTGCGATCAGCAGCACGCCGCGCCTACGGGTCGCACCAGAAATGCGCTGGTGCTGGACAGGAAGCGCACCCGTGCGCTGCCAGCCGTGAAAGTGGATCAGCACGGGCATCGGGCTGGTGCCATCCCAGCCGTCCGGCTCTTTGACATGGTAGGATCGGTCGCCCAGAGCGCAAGGCACATCCAGATGGCACCTGTCGCTTTGAGTCTGAGCAGACAGGATGGCGGGCAGCGCGGTCACCAGCGCGAAAAGGGCAAGGAAGCGTGTCATGCGCGCACGCTATCCATTCACCCCCGCATGTCACGTCACATTGTCGTGGTCGTCGCTGTTGCGCCTCTGGACGGCTGCAAGCCAGCGGTCGATCAGCAGGATCGGAGCCAGAACGATTGTCCATCCTGCTGCGTTGATGATGGTGAAGGTCAGCTTCAGATGCGCGGGCATGTCCGAGCGCCACAGGAAAATGTGGGCAATCACGATCAGCGTAACGAGGGTCAGGACAAGCCATTTGCGCATGCCAGGCCACATAGAGCGGGCCGTGCGGTGCGCAATGAATGCACATCCCAAATAGGGTGCGCGGTTTCCGCGCACCTGTCGCCTATCGGCTCAACCCGCCATGCAACGTCGGCACGTCCAGCGCCGCAAAGCCGTAGTGGCGCAGCCAGCGCAGGTCGCTGTCAAAGAACGCGCGCAGGTCTGGCACCCCGTATTTCAGCATCGCAATCCGGTCGATGCCCATGCCAAAGGCAAAGCCCTGCCATTCGTTGGGGTCAATCCCGCCTGCTTCCAACACCTTGGGGTGCACCATGCCGGAGCCGAGGATTTCGAGCCAATCGTCGCCCTCGCCCACCTTGAGCGTGCCACCTTCCCAGGAGCAGCGAATGTCGACCTCGGCCGACGGTTCGGTAAAGGGGAAGTGCGACGCGCGAAAGCGCAGGTCGACGCCGTCCACCTCGAAATAGGATTTCACGAACTCTTCCAGCACCCATTTCAGGTTTGCCATCGAAATGTCCTTGTCGATAGCAAGCCCCTCAACCTGGTGGAACATCGGCGTATGCGTCTGGTCGTAGTCAGCACGGTAGACGCCGCCAGGGCAAATAATGCGGGTGGGCGCGCCCGTGGCCTCCATCGACCGGATCTGCACGGGCGAGGTGTGGGTGCGCAGCACGTGGGGCGGGCGATTATCGCCCTCGGCCCGGTGCATATAGAATGTGTCCATCTCGGCCCGCGCGGGGTGATGACCCGGGATATTCAGAGCATCGAAGTTGTACCAGTCGGTGTCGATCCGCGGCCCTTCGGCGACGGAAAACCCCATTTCGGCGAAGATGGCCGTGACCTCTTCGCTCACCTGGCTGATCGGGTGAAGTGTGCCATGGCGCTGGGGCCGGGTGGGCAGCGTGACGTCCAGCCATTCAGACCGCAATCGCGCATCAAGCGCGGCATCGGCAAGTGCTGCTTTCTTGGCAGCCAAGGCGCTGTTGATCTCGTCCTTGAGCGCATTCAGCGCGGGCCCAGCCACCTGACGCTCTTGCGGTGTCATCTTGCCCAGTTCGCGCATCTTCAGAGCCACTTCGCCCTTCTTGCCAACGGCGGCGATGCGGATGTCCTCAAGCAGGGCCTCATCAGCGGCGTCTGCGATTTGGGTCAGATACTTGGATTTGAGATCGTCCATGACGTGCTCCTTCATTCGCTGCCCTGCTACCACAACGCGGCAGGATGGCAAGATCAGGCGACGTTCAGAAGGGATCCCAGGTGGACCGGGTAGGATGGTCGCGCCGTGACAAAACCCCCGGGCTGTTGGAGTTCGGGAAAAAGGTCCAACATCTCGGCCTCCGTCTCCGGGTTCCAGTGGCCCGTTGCGGCGCATGACGGAAAGTAGCTTTCGCTCCACATGCCGTTGCCGCATACGATCTGGTGCGACTCGAACAGCAGATGGACATAGCTGATCCGCGGGACGTAGCGTTGGATCACGGTTGTGCCATTGACCAGCGCCTTGGCGGGAACCAGCACTTCTTCCGCACCGAAGTAAAGCTCGGACTGCCACCCGCGGATCAGGATGCGATGCTGCGGTGAGACGCGGAGCGCGGAGTGCGCCCCGAGGCAACCGGCCGCAAATTCGATGGGTGCGAACCGCCCTGTTCCGGCGACGGTGCGCTGCCCGCTCCAGAGCAGGCGCATAGGACCTTGATCAAGTGTCCGCACCATGTCCCCGGCTTCCAGCGTGGCCACGTCGCGCGGGCCCTCCGGTGTGTCGATCATCGTGCCCGCAACAAAGCAGGCGATACCGGTGTCCCCCGAACTTGTCGCCCCATACGTGATCTGGTCCGGGTTCGGTTGGTTGAACTGGATAGAAGTCGTTGTGGCATTGGGCCCAACGACAACAGCCACGTTCTCCGACACAGCACCCGCAGCCGCGCCGCCTTGAGCCGTGATGTTCTGCGTTCCGCCGCCGATATCATAGAAATCCAGCACATCGCCCGTCGCCGTGTTGGTCAGCGCATAGGCTTCGTAGTTGTCCGAACCGCCCCCATCCGGGTCGGTCAGCAAGATCGGCAGATTGTCCGCGGACAGGACAAAGATCACCTCGCCATTGTCTGGATCAGTGGATTGAACAACGCGGGGATCATCCAGTCGCACTTCAATGCCGAGACTGCCGTCGTCCTGATAGAAGCCAACGACAAAATCCGCCGGATTGTCCAAAGGGCCAAGCGCCACTTCCAGAAACTCTGACACGCCGGAATTCCGCGCGTATGCGTTGGAGTAATGAAGTTCACTGATCCGGGGCAAAGTATTGCGCGTCCTATTGCATACTGGCTGAGGGCTGGTGGCATTATGAGGGGCAGAATATGCCGAATGTTGGGTGCGCATGTGAAAGAATGTGGCCAAGCGCGCTGCACTCTCAGATAGCAGGGTTCCCGCCGAAAGAGAACTCCCACTAAACCTATGAAAGACCGCAATACTTGGGATATTCGATAGCGTATTGCACTGGATATGGTATGGTTTGAGAATCGTGTAAATGGGAAGTGACGGTCGCAACGAATGAGACCAATCATGTATTCGCATCGTTTGAAGTCGGTGCTGCAACACACTGTGCGGGAACTGGGGCTGACCCTCGTTCTCGACGACGGGCGCACCGAACTCGACCTGGCCGAGAACGAGGCGATGATCCGTGAAACGGCGCAGCTATTGGGGCTGCAGGTGCATTTCGAACGCAACGAAGCGGGACTGTCTGTCACTTTTTACAAGTAAACGTCACCTGGGGGAGACGACATGCGGGCTAAGGCAAAGCAGCGCGAAATGCGCGCGTTACGAGCAGCTGGTCTGACACTGGCCGGGGCAGAACGACTGGCACAGACCAAAGGTGGATCGACGCTGGCTCTGTCCGCACTGGGAGGTTTGGGCATCATGGTCCTGGCTGGCGTTGGCGTGCTGAGCATGAACCTTCCCGGCGGCAATGTGGCCGCTACGGCGCGACCACCTGCCTCGCTGCCGACAGCCGTCGCACCTGCAACCGAAGTTGATCTCGCCATCGCAGACACCACACAAACAGCGACCGAAAGTCCAGATCGCTCTGTGCCGAGCGTGGCAGCAACACCCGTCGAAGAAGAAAGCGAAATGCCGTGGCTTATCGCGTTGGAGCAGGCGCAGCAAACTGCACCAAAACCGGTCCACACATCACCGCCCGCCGCAATCGAACAGGACTGCGTTGTGACACTGGCTGCTGACCTGTCCGGCATTTTGACGCAATTTGACGCGGGCAGCGCGCTGGTACCACCCGGCAGCTACGACCAGCTTTTGCAGGTCGGGACACAGGTGAACGCCTGCCCGCAGGCGCGTGTCCTGGTCGCGGGGCATTCGGACAGCTCGGGTTCTGACCTTGCCAACCTTCAACTCAGCTGGACCCGCGCCGAAAACACGGTCGAGGCGCTGTCAGCGCTTGGCATCGACACGCGCCAATTCGAAACGGTCGGCTTTGGATCCCGCGCCCCGCTCGAGCAGGGCAGTAACGGCGATGACGGAATCAATCGCCGCGTGGAATTGCGGGTGTTGAAAGGGGAGGCCCGGTGATGGCGACCATTGCGCTTCAGTTTGGCATCGCGCTGGCGTTCATGGCCGTGTCAGCCGTGATCGGCTACCTGCTGTCGCGGCAGAAGTATCGCAACGAAAGCGCGGCACACATCGCGATGCTGTCCGGTGAAACGGCAAAATGGCGTCGCAGGGCGAACGTGGCCGAAGACCGCGCCCGCAGCGCCGAGAATGCCTTGGTGCGTGAGCGCCGGAAGGCCCGACGCTGACCCTTACGCCCGGTCGACCGAAAAGCGCGGCGACAGTTCAACAGACAGGTCCTGCAACACGTCAAGCAAGCTGTCCACATTCACCGTCTCAGGGTTGATCTCGTCCGTGGAAAAGTAGCGCAAATATATGCCTTGCGCCCGGTCATCCATGCCCTGATGCAGGCCCATCGACCACGTGGGAAAGATACGCTCGCGCGCGTCCATGCAGGACAACAGGATGATGTTGCTGTGGCGTGGGTCGCGTGAAATCCGGTGATACAGCGCCGATACTTCGACCCGCCCGCCTTCGATCACCTGCAGGAAATGGTCGCCATTGTAATGCAGCATCCCGGTCAGGTTCATGCGCTTGTTGTTGCGCTGACAGGTCTCGATCAACTCCTGCGAATCCAGGCTCTCCGATGGGTTCCGTTGCGAATAGTAAACCAGCCGAGTGAGATTCATCACGCCACCTCTTAAATCCTACATGTAGTATCGTGAACTGCGCTTGGCACAGGATCAAGCGAAATCACGGTATTCAGAGAACCCAAAACGCAATAAAAAAGCCGCCCCCGTACGGAGCGGCTTTTTCATCAACTTGCGGTTGGAATCAGGCGGTCAGCTGCGCCTTGGCCTGATCGACAATCGCGGCAAATGCCTCTGGCTCGTTTACGGCCAGATCTGCCAGAACCTTGCGGTCCACTTCGATGCCAGCCAGGTTCAGGCCGTTGATGAAGCGGCTGTAGGTCAGCGCTTCGTCATGGGCGCGCACAGCCGCGTTGATGCGTTGGATCCACAGCGCGCGGAAGTTGCGCTTGCGGTTGTGACGGTCACGCGTTGCGTACTGGTTGGCCTTGTCGACGGCCTGGCGTGCAACCTTGAAGGTGCTCTTGCGGCGGCCATAGTAACCTTTGGCGGCCTTGATGACCTTCTTGTGACGGGCGTGGGTGACGGTTCCACCTTTGGTGCGGGACATGTATCTGCTCCTTCTTCTTAGCGGTCGTAGGGCATGAAGCCCTTGACGATTTTCGCGTCGGGGGCAGACAGGGTCGTGGTGCCACGGGCGTCACGAATGAATTTACGGGTGCGTTTGATCATGCCGTGGCGCTTGCCGGCCTGACCTGCCATCACCTTACCGGTGGCGGTCACCTTAAAGCGCTTCTTGGCGCTCGACTTGGTCTTCATCTTGGGCATTTCCGTCTCCATCGTTTGAGTGCGGTAGATGCGCGACTCGGCATGCCACTTGGGCCGGACGCGCGGAACGAAGCTGGCGTATACGAGCAGATCATATCCATGGCAAGGGGAATTCCGCGCGCGCCTCACGCAGGTGCCGGGATCAGATAAAGCTGGCAATCACCCGGACAAAAACATCCGGAATTTCCTGTATCGAATACCCGCCCGGTTGCGTCTGCAAGGCCAACACGATCAGCCCGCCCGCAATGAGAATAGTGATCGCCGAGGCCCGCGGCGCCCGCCTGTCAGAGATCGCGGACAGCACGGACGGAATTGAGAATCCGGCAATCAGAATGCCAAGAACCAAATAGAAGTCAGGGCTCATGTCATAACCTTACGCTAAGTCTGGCTACGCTACTCTGGATCAGTGGAATAAATCAAACGTTCATCACAGGGCGCGACACGCAGGATGTTGGTTGTGCCCGTGACGTTGAACGGCACCCCAGCGGTCACGACGATCTGGTCCTCTGCATCCGCAAAGCCGCCATCCCGCGCCGCACGGGCCGCCCCGACGACAGCCTCCTTGAAGCGCTCCATCGTGGGCGTCACATAGCAATTGCACCCCCAACTCAGCGCCATCCGCCGCGCGGTGCGCACAAGCGGGGTGAGCGCCAAGATCGGCACACGCGGCCGCTCGCGGGCCACTAGCATGGCCGTGGTGCCGCTTTGGGTAAAACAGCATATGGCCTTGATGTCCGTCGTCTCTGCAATCTCGCGCGCCGCGGCAACAATACCGTCCGCCACGGACGCACGGCTCGCGCCGCGACTGGCCTCGATAATCTGGGTGTAGGTCGGGTCCCGTTCGACCTCCGCCGCAACACGATCCATCGTGGTGACCGCCTCAACCGGGTAGCTGCCCGCGGCACTCTCGGCGCTCAGCATTACGGCATCCGCACCTTCATAGATGGCAGTGGCCACGTCGCTCACCTCGGCCCGGGTGGGCATCGGGCTTTCAATCATGCTTTCCAGCATCTGTGTGGCCACAATCACCGGCTTGCCCGCATGGCGGCACTTGCGCACCAGGCGCTTCTGGATCGGCGGTACGTTCTGTACCGGCAATTCTACCCCAAGATCGCCGCGGGCAACCATGATCCCGTCGCTGACCTGCAGGATGTGATCAAAGCGTTCGACAGCATTGGGCTTTTCAATCTTGGACAGCACAGCCGCGCGCCCCTTGATCATCGCTTTCGCCTCTTCCACATCCGCGGCGCGCTGCACAAAACTCAGCGCAATCCAGTCCACGCCCAGATCGGCCACAAAGTGCAGATCGGACTTGTCCTTGTCCGACAAGGCAGCCAAGGGCAGCTCGACATCCGGCACATTCACGCCCTTGCGGTTCGAAATCACGCCTCCGGCGGTGACCACGCAATCGGCAAAGTCCGGGCCACACGCCTCGACCTTCAGTCGGATCTTGCCGTCATTGACCAGCAGGGTCTTGCCCACGTCCAACGCCTGGAAAATCTCCGGGTGGGGTAGGCAGACCCGTCGGCTGTCGCCCTCTTTCTCGTCCAGATCCAAACGGAATTTGGCGCCCTCGTCCAGCATCTCGCTGTCGCCTGCAAAGACACCGACGCGCAGCTTCGGACCCTGAAGATCGGCCAGAATGGCAATGGCTGACCCGGTGTCGTCTTCCACCTTGCGTATGATGGCGTGCTTCTCCGCGATCTCCTCGTGGCTGCCATGCGACATGTTCAGGCGAAACACATCGGCGCCCGCCTGATGCAGCGCGCGGATGGTGTCATATGTGTCCGAGGCAGGGCCAAGGGTGGCCACGATTTTCACGTTGCGCAGGCGTCGCATGGTCTTGCCCCTTTTGATGATACCGCTAACGGCGCTCTTATTGCCCAATTCACATCACGTGGCAACTGGCCTAAACCTTCAGCGCAATGCGTGACGATCAAATGACACATGACCCGTTTTTAATAGATGGGGGCGACCGGGGCGGAAGATGGGTGATCACCTGTGATCATGCGACCAACACGGTGCCGCAGCACATAAATGGCGGGACGCTGGGACTGCCCGAAACCGAAATGCAGCGTCACATCGCCATCGACATCGGCGCGCTTGGCGTGGCCCATGCTCTGGGCACGGCACTGAACGCGCCCGTGGTCAGCGCCAATTTCTCGCGGCTGGTGATTGACCCGAACCGGGGCGCCGACGATCCGACACTGGTGCCGCAGCTCTATGACGGCACGATCATTCCCGGCAACCGCCCCTTGACAGGGGCCGAACGCCAGCGCCGGATCGACATGCTCTATGCCCCCTATCACGACGCGATCGCGCGCACGGCGGGCACCCGCGACGTCACCTTCCTTGCCATACACAGCTTCACGCCGCAACTTGTGGGCCGCCCGCGACGCCCCTGGGAAATCGGCGTCCTGTCCGCCCGCGACCGCCGCCTCGCCGACCCGCTCATAGCAAGCCTATCGGGGACCCTCACCTCACCCGTCGGGGACAACGTGCCCTACGCGGGCTTCTTCCCCGGCGACGCAATGAGCCAGCACGCCCACATCCCGGGCCGCCCCAATGTCATCCTCGAAATCCGCCAGGACCTGATCGCAAAGCCCGAGGGCCAGCGTCATTGGGCCAACCTCCTCGCATATCACCTTGAAGCCGCCCGCGCGCACGCCAATCTCTGATCTGAGTTTCTTCTGACCCGAAATACCACGGGGTCCGGGGCGGCGCCCCGGTCCGACACACCCAAAAAGGACAACGCATATGGACGATCAAACCCGTATCGAACTTGAAGCCGCCGCCTTCCGCCGCCTGCGCCAGCACCTGATGGAGGACCGGACAGACGTCCAGAACATCGACATGATGAACCTCACGGGCTTCTGCCGGAACTGCCTGTCGCGCTGGTATCAGGAAGCGGCCGCCGAAAAAGGCATTGAGATGTCCAAGGATGACGCCCGCGAAACGTTCTACGGCATGACGATGGCCGAGTGGAAAGCCAACCACCAGACCGAAGCATCCGACACCCAAAAGGCCGACTTCAAAGAGGCCTTTGCCGAAAATGTCGGGGACAAAAAGTGACCTACCGCGTCGGCGCGCGCGCCGAAAACGCCCCGACGCCCACCGCCTTCATCCCGGATCCGTTCAAACGGACCAAGGCCCCCGACCCGCTGCAATTCGAAGTGAACCTGGTGGCCGAGGCGGGCACCAAACAGCACAAGACCGGCTCTGTCTCGGTCAACATCCCCGGCTTCTCGCCCCTCACGCTCTATTGCGACGAACAGCCCCCTGTGGGCGAGGATCAGGCCCCGCCACCACTCGCCTATTTCTGCGCCGGGATCGGGTTCTGCCTGATGACCCACCTCACCGACATCTACACCGCGCGCAAGATCGAGATCACGTCGCTGAAGCTGGAACAGCGCGTGCGCTTTGCCACGAACCTCGGGCACATGCGCGACTTTGGACACACGACGGATGGCAAGACCGAACTGGTCGAAACACATGTGCTGATCGAAAGCCCAGAACCGCGCGACCGGATCGAAGCGCTGCTGGCCGAGGCCGAAGGGGCGTGCATGGCCCATTTCGCCCTGCGCAACCCGATCCCGTGGACCACACGCCTTGTGCACAACGGCACCGAGACCGCCAGCCACGCCGGCAATGGCGCGTAAATTGTAAGGCGGAGCTGTGCTCCGCCTTACCCGTCAGTCATTGATGTCCCGCTCGACAATCTTGACCTGCCCGCGCCGCACACCAATCACATTGCGCAAACCAATCGCGGCGACAACCGACGACACGGCAAAGAGCAAAAGAAGCGCGGGCAACCCCGCCCCGATCCAGCCCAGCGCGCCAAAACCCAGCGCGACCCCGACAACAACCGCCCCTACGGCCATGCCAAGAAAGACAAAGGCGGGCACGAACACCTCGACAAAGGCCAGCACAAGGGCGGCCACGATCCACACCCACCAGATACTCCACAAAGTCGTCATCACGCTTTCCTCCCTTTCAACATGCCAAAGGCTTCGCCAAACGCATCCATCGCACTCGACGGCAGAACGATGGTCTGCTGGCCCGCGCCGGACGCGATGGCCGACACCGCATCAACCTGTTTCAAAGCGACCTGATACTGCGCCGCCTCGATCCCGTGCGTCGCAATCGCCTCGGCCACAACCTGCGTGGCATAGGCTTCGGCATCGGCTTCAACGCGGCGCGCCTTGGCCGCCTGTTCCGCGGCATAGAGCTCCGCATCGGCGTTCAACTCGGTCGCCCGCTTGTGACCTTCGGCTTCCATGACCGCAGCACGGCGCGCCCGTTCGGCATTCAGCTGCTGCAACATCGCATCGCGCGTCGCCTTGTCCAGGTTCACGTCCAGGATCTCGGCCCGCGTCACCTCGATGCCCCAGTCGTTCACCGCCTCTTCCACCAGATGCTTGATCTGCGTGATCAGCTGCGACCGGTTCGACTGCACCTCGTCCAGCTCCATCTTGCCGATCTCGGCCCGCACGATACCCGCAACCGTCGTCTGTACAGCGCCATCCACGTCACGAATACGGTACACCGTCCGCTCAGGCTCCGTCACGCGGTAAAAGATGCTGGTTTCCACCTGCACCAACACGTTGTCCGACGTGATGGCGTCCTGGTTCGCATTGGGCAGCTGACGCTCCAGCACCGACACCTTGTGACGCACCACGTCCAGAAACGGCACGATAAAGTTGATGCCGGGGCCCAGCACCGCATGCAGGCGACCAAAGCGTTCGACCACGAACTTGTCGGCCTGCGGCACGATGCGAACGCCCAGAAACAGGCAGACCAACAAGAAAATGGCAGCAAGGATCAGGATCAGATTCTCGCTCAAAAGGCTCAGGATGATCTCTTCGTTCATTTAATTTATCCCTCGATGTTAATATGCTTCACATACCCAGATGGGAATAAAAAGCCCGCTTTTCAAGGGATAATCGAAAAGCGGGCCTAAATTCGGGCGGTTAGATGGCAGCCTTGCGGCTCTCGTCCAGATAGATTTCGCGGAGCCGCGGCGCCACCCGACCGGGCACGCCGTCACCCAGTTTCGCGCCGTCAATCTCGACCACGGGCATCACGAAAGTGGAGGCGGATGTGATAAACGCCTCGTCCGCCTCACGCGCCTCGTCGATGGTGAAATTGCGTTCCTCCACCTCCATCTGCGCCTCCTCGGCAAAGCGCAGAACAGCAGCGCGGGTGATGCCGTGCAGGATGTCGTTCGATTTGGCGCGCGTGATGATCTTGTTGCCCTTCACGATATAGGCGTTGTTCGATGTCCCTTCGGTCACGAACCCGTCCTGGATCATCCAGGCATCATCGGCGCCCGCCTTCTTGGCCATCATCTTGCCCATGGACGGATACAGCAGCTGCACAGTCTTGATGTCGCGGCGACCCCAGCGGATGTCCTCGATGCTGATGACCTTCATGCCCTTCTTGGCCGCCGGATTGTCGGCCAGGCCGGGCTTGTTCTGGGTGAACAGCACAATGGTCGGCGCGGTCGTCTCCGGGTCGGGGAACACAAAATCCCGGTCATCCGGCGCCCCGCGTGTGATCTGAAGGTAGATCATGCCCTCTTCGACCCCGTTCAGGCGCACCAGTTCACGATGCACTTCCAAAAGGTCCTCTTTCGAGATGGGCGACTGCATCTCCAACTCGTCCAGCGACCGCTGCAGGCGCACCGCATGACCGTCAAAGTCGATGAGCTTGCCGTCCAGCACCGACGTCACCTCATAGACCCCATCGGCCATCAGGAACCCCCGGTCGAAAATCGACACCTTGGCCTCGGTCTCGGGCAGGTACTCTCCGTTTACATATACGGTCCGGGTCATGGGTGTCGCTCCTTCGGGCACGGGTCTTTGCGCTTGGCGTTATGTTACGATTTCAATCGGTGCAAGGGGCGTCGACGCACTGTCGCACCCGTTAGATGTGATGTCTCAGCCCCACAGGGCCGCCGTCGGCGGATGCACACCCGCCTCGTCAAAGACGAGCGGCGCCTCCCGATCCTCGGCCAACAGCAGCGGACCATCCAGGTCGGTCACGGCAACGCCCTGCGCCACAAGGGTCGCAGGCGCCATGGCAAGGGATGACCCCACCATACACCCCACCATGATGTCATACCCCTCGGTACGCGCCGCATCCCGCAAGGCAAGCGCCTCGGTCAAACCGCCGGTCTTGTCCACCTTGATGTTAACCATGTCGTACTTGCCCTTGAGGGCAGGCAGATCCGACCGGTCGTGACAGGATTCGTCCGCACAAACCGGCACGGGCCGCTCCATCCCGATCAGGGCGTCATCATCCCCCGCAGGCAACGGCTGCTCCACCATCTGCACGCCCAAGCGCACCAGATGCGGCGCCAGATCGGCATAGACCTCCGCGGACCACCCTTCATTGGCATCCACAATGATGCGCGAGGTCGGCGCACCTGCCCGCACCGCCTCCAACCGCGGCATGTCATCCGGCGTACCCAGCTTGATCTTCAGCAGGGGCCGATGCGCATTCTGCGCGGCTTGCGCCTGCATCGCCTCCGGCGTGCCCAGCGACAGGGTATAGGCGGTGATCTCCGGCCCGGGTGCCGCCAACCCGGCCAGGGTCCAGGCCCGCTTGCCCGCCCGCTTCGCCTCCAGATCCCACAATGCGCAGTCCACAGCGTTCCGCGCCGCCCCGGCAGGCAACAGATCATACAAACCATCACGGGTCAGATCCCCGGACAATGCCTCAATCTCCGCCGTGACAGTGTCCAACGTCTCATCATACCGGGCGTAGGGCACACACTCCCCCCAGCCGCTGTCCACCCCGTCCGACACCCGGACCGTCAGCACATGCGCCTCGGTCCGCGACCCGCGCGAAATGGTAAAGGCCTGCGCCAGCTGAAACACATCCCGCGTCACTTCAATGCGCATCCGTCCACCTTCCCTGTTTCAAAGAAACCTACCCCACTGCCCGTCAGGTGGCTATGCCACCGATAGGAAAGGGCCGATTGGCTACAGGCCCGACGCTTATGATGTCAGCGTATCCACCAGCTTGCCTGCGCCAAATCGGAACGGGTCCGTCGCAGGCAGACCCATACGCGCCTCGATCTCTTCCAAACACGCCCGCGCCGCATCTTCATCCAGCGCCTTGGTGTTGACCGAAACGCCCGCGACAAAACAATCCGGGTTCGCCACACGGGCCAAGGGCAGTGCCGTGTCGCGCAGGGTCTCAAGCGACGGCAGACCGTAATGCGGCAGACCGCGCATATGCGTCCGCGTCGGCTCGTGACACAGCACCAGCGCATCGGGCTGCCCGCCATGGATCAGCGCCATGGTCACGCCAGAGTAAGACACGTGAAAGAGGCTGCCCTGCCCCTCGATATGATCCCAGTGATCGTCGTCGTTGTCGGGGGTCAGATACTCGACCGCGCCCGCCATGAAATCCGCGATGACCGCATCCAGCGGCACACCTTTGCCGGTGATCAGGATACCGGTCTGCCCGGTAGCGCGGAAATCCGACTTCATGCCGCGGTCGCGCATCTCGGCATCCATGGACATGGCCGTATACATCTTGCCGCAGGAACAATCTGTGCCGATGGCCAGCACCCGCTTGCCGCTGCGCCTCTTCCCGTTGGCGATGGGGTACGCAATGGTCGGCACCCGCACATCATGCAATGTGCCACCGTTCACCTTGGCCGCCGATTGCAGCTCATTCTCATCGCGTAGCAGGTTGTGCAGCCCGGCCGCCAGATCATAGCCCATCTTCAGGGCCTGCACCAAAACCACCTTCCATTTGTCGGAAATCACACCGCCCCGGTTGGCCACACCGATCACAAGCGTCTTCGCCCCCGCGGCCAGCCCGTCCTCAAGGGTCATGTCGGTCAGGCCCATATCCGCGCCGCAGCCCTCCAGCCGGATCTGGCCCACGGCATTCTCAGGACGCCAATCCTTGATCCCCTGCGCCACCTTGGCCGCCAACTGGTCCGGCGCATCACCCAGAAACAAAAGATACGGTGTTTGAATCATCTGACATCCCCTCGATCGTTGCAGGACAGTTTACGCAAGCACAGCGCAATGGCATCGCGAAATACTCCGGAAACGGCGCGATGTTCGAAGAATTGTGCGCCATCTGATGATCTGGCGAATTTTCTTGCATGCCAAATTCACACCACCACAGAATCTTCACCCAATGCTGCACCTGCAAAATGACCCTTGCAGCCGCAAGCGCAATTTAATACCAGCCAAGACAACCAAAACGAAATTATCTTACCAAAGGTCGCATCATGTCATTCCGCCTTCAACCGACACCCCCGGCCCGCCCCAACCGCTGCCAACTCTTCGGCCCCGGCTCACGCCCCGCGATCTTCGAAAAGATGGCGGGCTCCGCCGCCGACGTCATCAACCTTGATCTCGAAGACAGCGTCGCCCCTTCGGACAAGGACAGCGCCCGCGCCAACGTGATCGAGGCGATCGGCAACATCGACTGGGGCACCAAGACACTCAGCGTGCGCATCAACGGGCTCGACAGCCCCTACTGGTATCGCGACGTGGTGGACCTGCTGGAACAGGCCAGCGACCGGCTCGACCAGATCATGATCCCCAAGGTCGGCAATGCCGCCGACATCTACGCCGTTGACGCCCTCGCGTCCTCCATCGAAGCGGCCAAGGGCCGGACCAAACCCATCGCGTTCGAGGTGATCATCGAATCCGCCGCTGGCATCGCCCACGTGGAAGAGATCGCAGCCGCCTCCCCCCGCCTCGCCGCAATGTCGCTCGGTGCCGCGGACTTCGCCGCCTCCATGGGCATGGCCACCACCGGCATCGGCGGCACGCAAGCCAACTACTACATGCTGCACGAGGGCCAGAAACACTGGTCCGACCCCTGGCACTGGGCCCAGGCTGCCATCGTCGCGGCCTGCCGCACCCACGGCGTGCTGCCGGTCGACGGCCCCTTCGGTGACTTCTCGGATGACGAAGGCTTCCGCGCGCAGGCGCTGCGCTCGGCCACGCTCGGCATGGTCGGCAAATGGGCGATCCATCCCAAACAGGTGGCGCTCGCCAACGACGTCTTCACCCCGTCCGAGGATGCGGTCACGGAAGCCCGCGAAATCCTCGCCGCGATGGAAGAGGCCAAGGCCAACGGCGAAGGCGCGACAGTCTACAAAGGCCGCCTCGTCGACATCGCCTCGATCAAGCAGGCGGAAGTGATCGTGCGACAGTCGGAAATGATCGCCAGCGCCTGACAGCCAAACACCCTGAGCGCGCCGCCGCCGGCACGCTCAGGGCATATCCAGACTGTAGCCGCGCCGACGCAAACCGCGTATTCAAAACGCAGTAAGCGACAAAAGGCGCACCCAACATGATCGGCTACACGATTGTCGGCACCAAGGACCTGACCCGGGCCAAGGCCTTCTACGCCCCCCTCTTCAAACATATGGGAATGCCCCTCTGCTTTGAGGACGCGCAAGTCGCGTCCTGGGGCAAAAGAGACGACGAGACGATGCCGCGCTTCTTCGTCTGCTACCCGTTCGATGACCAGCCCGCCACGGTGGGCAACGGCACCATGACGGCGTTCCGGCTCAAAACCGCATCCGACGTCGACACGCTTCACGACCTCGCCATGCAGGGCGGTGGCACGGACGAAGGCAAACCCGGCTTCCGGCCCGAAGCCTATGGCGACGAATTCTATGTGGCCTACGTGCGCGATCCCGATGGCAACAAACTCGCCTTCGCCTGCTACGATGGCAAAGCCAACCCGTAGCCCCGCTCGACATCAGGGATGGCGGGTGGGGTGTCTTTGGCGCAGGCCAAAGCACGTCACCCCGACATCGCTAATCCGGCCAGACCTTGCGCCCATCAACGCCGGTCTCTTCGATCAGACCCAGCCGCTTGGCCTCAAAGTAATACCCGCGCGCATACCACATCACGGCCGCGTCCATGTCGCCGCCCGACACCAACCAGGCCCCCCGCAGATACCGCACCGCGTATTTCAGGTTGGTCTCCGCATCCAGCAAATCACTGGGCTGACCGCGAAATCCCATGCTGCGCGCCGTCGCAGGCAGAATTTGCATCAGTCCGTAATACGGCCCGTTCCGCGCGGACGGACGGTGCGTGCTTTCGCGAATGACAACGCGCTGCACCAGCGCCACGGGCACATCGTTCTCTGCCGCTGCCGCTTCGATCTGTGCGCGCAATTCGGGCGTCTCGTTGGGATAAAGCGGCACGGCAGACACCGGCGGCGCCTCGGGCTCGGGCGCGGAACAGGCCGCCAGCAGGGTAAGGACGAGGATCAAAAGGACGTGTTTCATAAGCTCTCCCCTACCGCCCCGTCCGGACGAAATCCACGCACACAGACGTGATTGGGCAAGGGTCCGCCCACGTGCTTCCCTATCAGTCATACAGACCGCCGGAGACCGACAATGCGCCTGCCCCTCGCCACGCTTGCCCTGTTCCTGACAACCGTTCTGGCCCAAGCGGACATGGCCCCACGCGACGGCTGGTCCGTCACCCCGACATCCAAAAGTTACGACCAGTTGATCGCCGATGTGAAGACAGCGGCCAAGGCCAACAAGATGGGCGTAGTCACCCAGGCCGGACCGACAGGCGCCGCCAAGGCGCGGGGCATTGCGATCCCCGGCAACCGGGTGATCGGCCTGTTCAACAATGTCTACGCGGTCAATGTGCTGAACCTGTCAACCGCCGCCATGATCGAGGCGCCGGTGCGGGTCTACGTCACCGAAAACACCGACGGCACGGCAACGCTCAGCTACAAGCTGCCCTCGACAGTCTTTGCACCTTACGTGCCCGAGGCGGGCGCGGATCTGGCCACACTGGCAGCAGAGCTCGACACCATTTTCGCCGCCATTGCGGAAACAGCTGTAAAATAAGCTAAAAAACGTAACGATTTCATCTGGATCCACAGGTCCAGCTTGTGACTTTCTTCAACAGTTCGGGCCTAGATGGCAGCGTAGTTGAAGGGAAATGGTATGGCATTCGTTGATGCAACGGTCCTCTTGGACTTCGTAAGCTCGCTTGCGGTCCTCGGGCTTCTGGTGCTGAGCTTCAGTGCGCTGGCACCGGCGCTGCGCAGCGGATGGTATGTCGCACCGGTGCTTGGGGTGTTCTTTGGTCTGGTCGTCGGGCTGCAGATGTCGATGCCGCTCAGCCCGACTGACGGTGTGATCGTCGATATGCGCCAGGTGCCCATCGTACTGGCCGGGGCGTTTCTGGGTCTTCGGGGGCTCGCGGTCTGCCTATGCATCGCGATTGCCATGCGCGTCTCTATCGGTGGTGTCGGGATGCCCGCCGGCGTCATCGGCATGTTGCTTGCGGGTGGGGCGGGATACGCGTGGGGGCTCATGCGCCACAGGCTGCCGCTACACGACATCGGCAAGCTGATCATTCTGGGCCTCGCAATGAATCTGCACATGCTGTCGGCATTCGTCGCACCGACGGACATCATGCGCTGGTACTTTTCCGAAGCGGCGCCGACGATCTTCCTGCTCAACCTGTTCAGTGTCCCCGCCATGGGCTGCCTGCTCCTGCGCGAGGAAACCCTCGCCGAACGGGCCGCTTTCCTGTCCGCATCGGCCAAGGTCGATCCGGTCACACGGCTGCTGTCCGCCCCCGCATTCGCGCAAGAGGTCGCGCATTTCCACGCCTCACAAGAGGATCGGCGCATTGCCGGGATTATCGCTGTGACGCTGAAAACATCTAGCTGGCTCAGGCGGACATGGGGCGACGGGTCTGTGGCACAGGCGCTTGGCGTGTTACGGCTGCGCACCGGCGCGACGTTGGGCGATCAACGGCCCCTCGGGATCGACGCCCGGCAACGGATCCTCATCCCCGTCACAGAAACCGAGATGCGCGACCTGCGCCCGTTGCGCCACGCACTGCGCCGCTGCGCGTCCGCAACGCCGCTGACGGTCGATGACACCATCCAGGTCCCGCTTGCCGTGCTCATTGAAAATTACGCCCTGCGCCACCCCAACGCGCCAGACGAAACGACCAAGGATATCCAGCGCGCAAGCGCGACACGCGACGCGGGCCACAAACGCAAGGCCACCGCACAGCAAAACACGCATCGACCAACCGACGCGCCCATGCCCAAAGGGCTATGCCACAGCACCTACCATCGCCTGTTCCATGAAACCGACATGCACATGCGGCGGGCGCTCAAACGGCCTTAGGCGCGTTCATCCTTGGGCGACCCGATCACGACGTAGGACGTGATGCCATTCACCTGCGGCAGCGCCCCCAACATGTCCGTGTGAAACGTCTTGTAGCTGGCCAGATCTGCGCATTCGACGCGCAACAGATACTCGATGGTGCCTGTGGTGTTGTGGCATTCCCGCACCTCTGGCGCACGCGAAATGGCCCGCTCGAACGCTTCCTGGCTGGCCTTCGAATGATCGTTCAGACCGACGCCGATATAGGCCACGAACCCGACACCCAGCCGCGTACGGTCCAGAACCGCGCGATAGCCCGTGATCACACCCGACCGCTCAAGCTCCTGGACCCGCCGCAAACAGGCCGACGGGGACAGACCAACCCGGTCCGCCAACTCGATATTGCTGATCCGACCGTCCCGGCCAAGCTCACGCAATATCTCTTCGTTTATGTCATCAAACTTCGCCATTCATTGCATTTTTTTGCGCAGTTTAAGGCAAATCACAACCCGTCACCCCATCCAATACGTCATTCATTGCGTATGACGCTCGACCTTATCACCGCCCTCGCCGCCTTTGCCTTTGTCAGCTCGATCACACCGGGGCCGAACAACCTGATGCTCATGGCCTCGGGCGCCAACTTCGGCTTCCGGCGCACCATCCCGCACATGCTGGGCGTGGGCCTCGGCTTTGTGTTCATGGTCCTGCTGGTCGGCGCGGGTCTGGTCCAGGTGTTCGACGCCTACCCGATCAGCCACACGATCCTCAAAATCGGCTCGGTCGCCTACCTGCTCTACCTCGCCTGCAAAATCGCCACCGCCGCGCCGATCCGCGACGGCGCAGGCACCGGCACGCCCATGACCTTCCTGCAAGCGGCGGCGTTCCAGTGGGTGAACCCCAAGGCCTGGACCATGGCGCTGACCGCCGTCACCGTCTACACACCCGACACCACGCTCTGGGCGATTGCTGCTGTAGCCATCGTCTTCGGCGCCATCAACCTGCCCGCGGTCAGCTCGTGGACACTGCTGGGCCAGCAAATGGCCCGCGTCCTCACCAACCCGGCACGGCTGACGGCCTTCAACTGGACCATGGCGGCCCTCCTGGTCGCCTCGCTCTACCCCGTCCTCTTCCCCTGACATTGCAAAAGGTGCATCCTGCGGCCATATAGCCGAAAAACCGGACCGAGGACGCAGGCGTGACGCAATATCTGGAATTCGAAAAACCCCTGGCCGACATCGAGGGCAAGGCAGAAGAACTGCGGGCCCTCGCGCGCCAAAGCGACGAGATGGACATCACCGAAGAGGCATCCGCCCTCGACGCCAAGGCCACCCAACTGCTCGAAGACCTGTATGCCGACCTCACGCCATGGCGCAAATGCCAGGTGGCGCGGCACCCGGACCGGCCGCACTGCGTGGACTACATTGACGCGCTCTTTTCCGAATACACCCCGCTCGCGGGCGACCGGAACTTCGCCGACGACCACGCCGTCATGGGCGGGCTCGCGCGGTTCAATGACAAGCCCGTGGTGATCATCGGCCACGAAAAGGGCAACGACACCAAATCGCGGATCGAACGCAATTTCGGCATGGCCCGGCCCGAAGGGTATCGCAAGGCCATCCGCCTCATGGACATGGCCGACCGGTTCAACCTGCCGGTGATCACACTGGTCGACACGCCCGGCGCCTATCCCGGCAAAGGGGCCGAAGAACGCGGCCAGTCCGAGGCGATCGCCCGGTCCACCGAAAAATGCCTGCAAATCGGCGTCCCGCTGGTATCCGTCGTCATCGGCGAAGGGGGCTCCGGCGGCGCCGTCGCCTTTGCCACCGCGAACAAGCTCGCGATGCTCGAACACGCGGTCTATTCGGTGATCAGCCCCGAAGGCTGCGCCTCGATCCTCTGGAAAGACGCGGAAAAGATGCGCGAAGCGGCCGAGGCGCTGCGGCTGACGGCGCAGGACCTCAAGCAACTTGGCGTGACAGACCGAATCATTCCCGAAATGGTCGGCGGCGCCCACCGGCACCGCGACGCGACCATCACGTCCGTCGGCAACGCGATCACTGCCATGCTGGCCGAGCTGGACGGCAAGACGCGCACCGATCTGATCGAAGATCGCAGGCGGAAATTCCTTGGCCTGGGCAACACGGGGCTCGCGGCCTGATCAGCCGGCCCGCACATGCGCGTCGCCTTGGTCCAGGATCCGGCCCGGCAGTTCCACACGTATTTCGGTCCCCGAACCGTCCGTCGGCCGCTCCACGGAAAAGGCGCCGCCCCGCGCCTTGAGCAACCGCATGACACCCGGCAATCCGTAGCCACCTTCGGACGGAATGTCGCCCGCAGGCGTGTCGGCATCAAACTCAAACCCGCACCCGTGATCGCGGACAGACAGCGCCAGACGCCGCGCGTTGACATGCGTCACGGCCACATCGACACGCACGGCGTCATCACCGGAATGTTTCAACGCATTGTCGATCAGATTGCGCAGGATGATCTGCACAGCGGTGACATCGGCCTCCACCATGGTCCTTGGATACGACACCGAATGCCTGCGCAACGGATCCAGCAGGACAACAATGTCGTCGCACAACGCGCCAAGATCGACGGGGCGCAAGGCGGCCGGCTCAGACTTCGCCATGACCTGCGACATCGTTTCGGAAATGATGACCAGCGACTTGTCGGCCAGATCGTCGATCATGTCGATCAGTTCACGTTTGCCATCCCCGTGATCCACGAACTCATGGCGCATCAGATAGGCGAGCGATTTCAGATTGCTGATCGGGCTGCGCAGATCATGCGCGGCCAGACACACCAGCTCCTCCACCTCGCGCGTCGCCGCGGCGGTCATCGCGTCTTGATGCAACAGGGCGCGTTCGGCGGAAATGTCATGCGAGGTGCCGACCATGCGCATCAGCGTGCCCTCCTCATCGCGCGACGCAACCAGACAGGTGCGGAACCACATAATCCTTTCGCCCAGCGGCAGACCGGTCTCGAACTCGGCCGTCTCGCCAGCACGCCACGCCTTTAACTGCTGGCGATACACGGCATAGGCGGCGCGGCCTTTCAAAACCTCATGCACCGGTTTTCCCGCGATATCAGACATCGTCATCCCCAACAGGGTGCAGCCGAACCTGTTCATGAAATCGAAAATGGGACGATCATCCTTGTCCCCGACCAGCACGAAAACCGGCGTGTCCACCATATCGTAGATCGAATAGTCCAAGCGTCTC
Source organism: Tateyamaria omphalii (assembly GCF_001969365.1). NCBI lineage: Bacteria > Pseudomonadati > Pseudomonadota > Alphaproteobacteria > Rhodobacterales > Roseobacteraceae > Tateyamaria > Tateyamaria omphalii. The sequence continues at coordinate 2,920,126 of NZ_CP019312.1, forward strand.
ACATCCTGCATCCGTTGCGTGTCATGGTTGACTAACACGCAGGCGCTACGAAACGCTTAAAGTCAGCTGGCCAACATCCGCAGGCCCTGCGTCACGTCCGACCGCACCGCCAGACGCAGGCTCGGCTCGTCTCCGGCCCGCAGGGCCGCGATGATCAGACGGTGATAGCGCGGCGGCTCCGTCCGGCGCAGGCGACCATAAAGCGCGCGCATGGTCGGCCCCATCTGCAGCCAAACGGTTTCCGCCATCGCCAGCATCGCCGGAGCCTGCGCGCGCAGATACAGCGTGCGGTGAAACTCAAGGTTCGTCCGGATATAGCTGACCGCATCGCGGTGCGCGACGGCCTCGGCCACCGAACTGTTGATGGACTGCAACCGCTCGATCAGCGCCAGGTGCGCGCGGGGCAGTGCGCGCGTCGCCAGCTCAACCTCGATCAAGGCGCGCAGCGCGGCCAGCTCTTCAATCCGCTCGTTGGACAGCTCCGGTGTGGACACCCGCCCCGATTGTGACAGGGTCAATGCCCCTTCCGCCACCAACCGCCGCACAGCCTCGCGCGCAGGGGTCATGGACACGTCATATTGCTTGCCGATCCCGCGCAGCGTCAGCGCCTGACCCGGCGACATGTCGCCATGCATGATGCGGGTGCGCAACCGGCGATACACGCGGTCATGCGCGGCAGAGGCGGTGTCACGGGTGCGCGGGGCTTGGCTCATGTGCTTTTGTGATCACAAGCGTGCCCGAGGGTCAATCACCAAAGCGAAAGCGGTGCAGCGCATTGCCCTCGGTGCGCAGCCACCGCCGCTCCGCGTCATAAGGGCCATAGAGACGGGTCACCTCGGCCCAGAAGGCGGGCGAATGGTTCATCTGCGCCAAATGCGCCACCTCATGCGCGGCGACATAGCGCAGCACTTCGGGCGGGGCGAGGATCAGGCGCCACGAGAACATCAACCGCCCCGCAGACGAACACGACCCCCAGCGCGACCGGGTGTCGCGCAGGCTCAGGCCGGAATAGGAACGGCCCAACCGGGCGGCATAGTCGTCGCAGGCCGCCGCCAGCACGTCACGCGCGCGGGCCTTCAGAAATCCTTGCAGGCGGCGGCCCACCGCATCGGGCTGGCCCGGCACCGCCAACGCCTCTTCGCCCAGGCGCACCGCACGCCCCGATCCCGCAATCACGGTCCGGTCACGCCCCTCAACCGGCAGGACCACACCGTAGCCCACGCGCACATCCTCGACCCGCGCGGCCAGATGCTTGCGAATCCACGGCTCTTTCTGCCGGGCAAACGCCAGCGCCTCGCGCTCGGCCACATGGGTGGGCAGGGTCAGGGTCACACGCCCATCCAGCGACGAAATGCGCAGCGTGATGCGCCGCGCCCGGGCCGACCGGCGCAACATCAAAATGATATCGGGCTGCCCTTGAAGGACGCGTTCGGCCATCCCATCTCCCCATCCCGGGCCACAGCCCGACCATAAGGCTTTGACTCCGTCCCGACCTTATGGCACTTGCCCAGAATCGCCGCAACACGAGGCACGCCCGCGCACGCATTCATTGCATTGGTTCCGGGCCACGCGCAGACAAGAGGATGACATATGCCAAAGGAAGAATGGGGCACAAAACGGCTGTGTCCGACGACCGGAAAACGGTTCTACGACATGAACCGCACACCCATCATCAGCCCGTATACCGGTGACATGGTCGAGGTCGACAGCACCAAGACGCGGATGATCGCCGCCGACGCCGAAGATGCCGTCACAGCCAAAAGCAAGGCCAAGGCATCGGCGGATGAAGAGGATCAGGTGCTCGACGATGACGACGTCGAGGTTGAGCTGGACGACGATCTGCTGGACGACGATGACGACGACGATGACAACGTGTCGCTCGACGAATTGGCCGACGTCGCAGCCGAAGACGACGACGCGTAAAACGCCTGTCTGGCGGGGTCTTTTTCGCTTGATCCCGCCCGGCAAAGCGCCTAATCAGCGGCGCACGGCCCGTCAGGGTCCACCAAGGATGGGGCATTAGCTCAGCTGGGAGAGCGCCTGCATGGCATGCAGGAGGTCAGCGGTTCGATCCCGCTATGCTCCACCATCCCAAACAGGTTTGCGCAGCAAAACAAATGATCCGGGGGATCTTTTGTAAGTTGGGGATGCCAAGCAGCTAAGCTGCGCGGCAGGGGTCATCATCAGCAGACCAAACACTTCAAATCTGCCCGACCAACCAAAACGAAAAACGGCGCCCGCAGGCGCCGTCCTTCTCCAAATCCACCCCCGGGGCTCCGCCCGCAAGGGCTACAAACGCTCCACCGGAGCGTTTGCCGCGCCGCAGGCGCGGACTAGCCCTTGCCCTTCCACGGCACCAGCAGCTTCTCGGCATAGCGCATCAGCATATCAATGCCGAACCCGATCACCCCGATCAGGATGATCCCCATGATCACGATGTCCGTGTTCTGAAACTTCGAGGCGACCATGATCATCATGCCGGCCCCCTGCTCGGCCGCCACAAGCTCGGCCGCCACAACCGTGCCCCAACAGACCCCCATGGCCACACGGGCCCCGGTGAATATCTCGGGCAACGAGTTGGGAACGATGACGTGCCGCATGATCTGCGCCTTCGACGCACCCAAACTATACGCCGCATGAACCTTGGAAATCTTCACACCGCTCACACCAGATCGGGCCGCAATCGCCATAATCCACAACGCGGCCAGGAACAGCAGGATGATCTTGCCGGTCTCACCAATCCCCGCCCAGATGATGACAAGCGGGATCAGGGCCAAAGGCGGCACCGGGCGCATGAACTCCACGATAGGGTCAAACCACCCCCGGAACCAGTTCGACAGACCCATGGCATAGCCCAGCGGAATGCCCACCAGCGCACCAAAGAAAAACCCGACCACAACCCGGAACAGGGAATAGCCCAGATGCTCCCACAGGGTGGACCCACGGAAACCGGCGCTGGCAATCTCACCAATGCGCTGCACCACCGCCTCGGGCGACGGCAACCAGATGGGCTCCATCTGCCAGCCCTTGGCCGGGATGATGTTTGGCGTGCCCTTGTCGGAAATGGTCACGGTGCCAAATCCAACATCGACACTGTCGCCGGGTTGGACGGACGTGCCGTTGATCTCGGTCACTGCGGCACCTTCGTCACGACCCAACTCATCGTTCCGGTCCACGCGCAACAGGCCCGACCGCCACATGCCGATGGCAATGCTGTCGTCCTTTGCCCAGCCCTCGCCGGGTGCCACCTCGGGCGCATCGGCGTCTTCGTCGATGGGGTGCACCAACACCGTCACGGTCGCGCTGTCACTCTGATCGCCCGTGGACACGGTGTATTCAAAGCTGCCCGTGCCCATGAAGGGGCCAGGCGCATGCAGGAACTTCGGCAACAGCGACGATCCGGTGAACATCCCCCACAGCAGGAAAATGGTCAGAATGGAAATGACCGACGCGGCCCGGTTCGGCGTCACCGCACTTTCATCGCCAAAGGTCACAGTCTTGAGCGAGCCGTAATCCGAAATGGCCGTGCGTTGCGCAATCTTGGTCACAAGGAAAAACGCGACCACAAAGATACCAACGTAAATCAGAAAGGGGATCATGCGTCTTCTCCTTCGGTGCGACCCATAATCTCTTCTTCCATGTCCCAGATCATGCCGAGGATCTCTTCGCGCTTGATCGCGAATTCAGGGTGCTTCTTGACCTCACGCAGGTCCTGACCCACGCCCAACTCGGCAAAGGGAAGACGGTATTCGGTGTGAATGCGGCCGGGGCGCGGGGCCATGACCAGCAGGCGTTCACCCAACAGCAGGGCCTCTTCAACCGAGTGGGTGATCAGGATGATGGTCTTGCCCGTCTCTTTCCACAGCTTCAGGACAAGGGACTGCATCTTTTCGCGGGTCAGCGCATCCAGCGCGCCCAGCGGTTCATCCATCAGGATCACATCGGGGTCATTGGCCAGACAGCGGGCCAGGGCCACACGCTGCTGCATGCCACCCGAAAGCTCGTAAACCGCCTTTTCCTTAAAGTCCTGCAGGCCGACAACGTCGAGCAGATGGTTGACGATACCATCCTTGTCCTTCTTGGGCATGCCCTTCATCGACGGGCCAAAGGCCACGTTTTCACGCACGCTCATCCACTCGAACAGCGCGCCCTGCTGAAACACCATGCCGCGTTCGGCATCGGGGCCTTCCACCCGGTGGCCGTTCAGCTCAAGCACACCCGATGTCGGGGCCAGAAACCCCGCGACGATGTTCAAAAGCGTGGTCTTGCCACAGCCCGACGGGCCAAGGACAGACATCAACTCGCCCGCCTTCAGGTCAAGCGACACGTCTTGCAGCGCCTGAACATGCCCGCCATTGGGCAGGTCAAAACGCATGGAAAGGTTCTGGATGGATAATCCGGACATAAGGTTCCCACCTGTGGCTTGCGCGACATGCCGCGCGGGCTCGGGCAGGTTCGTCCCTGCCTCGATTTGAAAAGGCCCGCGCGAGTGTCGCGCGGGCCCGTTGGCTTATTGTGTGGCGGCCAGTGGGCCGGTGTTGACCGTGCCGTCATAGCTGTCGAGCGCCGCGTCGATCGACCCGGAGTCGACGAACACGTCCGCAACACCCTTCATAAAGCTGGCGGCGGTGCCACCCAGCCATGCGTCGCTCAGCTGCTCTTCGACCGACGGGAACACGAAACCTGCCAGCGTCTCGGCGGTTGCGTCCTCGTCCATACCCGCGTCCTTGGCGATCACAGGCAGCATCTCGGCTGTGTTCTCACCGCTGTTCCACATGGCGTTGGCTTCGGCTGTGACGGCCAGGAACTGGCTCAGCAACTCGCCTTCTTCGGCGATAAAGCTGGCGGGCGCGGTCGTGGCGTCAAACACCAGGATGCCCAGCGCCTGCTTTTCGTCACCGGTCAGCAGCACGTTGCCGCTTTCCTTCATGCGGCGCAGCGCACCGCCCCAACCACAGGCCATGTCGACAGACCCTTGCGCCAGCGCCGCAGCGCCCTCGGCAGGGGCCATGTCAACAACGTCCAGGCTCGCCAGGTCCACACCAAAGTGGTTCATCTGGCTCAGGAAGCCGTAATGCGCCGCGGTGCCCAGTGGCACGGCGACTTTCTTGCCTGCCAATTCACCAGCAGAGTCCTTGTCGATCTCCAGGGCCGACGCAACAACGCAGTTGTCGTTCTCGGAATAGCTCACAGCCACGTCCACGATCTGGATGTCCTGCCCGGCAGAGGCGGCAACCACGAAGGGCGGCACACCCTGCGATACCGAAATCTGCACGTCACCCGACGCCATGGCGGCGGACATCGCAGTCCCGGTGTCAAAGCTCACCCAGTTGATCTTGGTCCCGCCCATGGCCTCTTCATACATGCCGGTCTCTTTGGCGAACTGGAACGGCATCGGCCACTCCAGGAAATAGGCAACGGTGATCTCACCGCCATGGCCCGCTGCAACAGCACCTTGTGCGCCGGCCAGCATGGCGGTGGCGGCAACGGCGCCCATCAGCTTGGTCTTGAATGTCATATCGTAACTCCCGTGTTTTTCGCGGACAGTGGAGCCCGCGTCTGGATCGTTTCGGGCGGTGGTCCGCCTCTGTCGCACGCGACCTGTCGCGGCGCTGGCGTGATCCGAAACGATAATCCTGCGCGGATCAACGTAAAATCGGGGCACATGGCGCAATTTTGTGCAGGTGAATTCAGCCTTTGAGATTCCCAAATTTCCCGCAGAGCCATGAAAACAAGGGGTTTTCGCCAAGCCCGCAAGGACCATCCGCACCCGGACACATGCAACTGGCTTTACTTGTGCAGGCAAACTGGCCCTACTGTTGTGACCAGATTCTCAGCGATTGTGCGCGGCAGCATGCCTGTTTGGCCCTTTGTTTCATGGGCCGACCCCATTTTTCGAAAGGTTCGACCCATGGACGGAACGTTCAACGAAAACGACATGAGCCGCGTGATCGAGGCCGACCGCGCAAATGTTTGGCACCACCTGGTGCAACACCAGCCGTTTTTCACCGGCGCCGACCCCAAGATCATCATCGAGGGCAAGGGCCTGCGCGTCTGGGACCAGAAAGGCATCGAACATATCGACGCGGTCTCGGGCGGTGTCTGGACGGTCAACGTGGGCTATGGCCGCGAAAGCATGGGCGACGCCGTGCGCGACGCCATCGTCAAAATGAACTTCTTCGGCGGCACGGTCGGCTCCATCCCCGGCGCGCTCTTTGCCGAAAAGCTGCTGACCAAGATGCCCGGGCTCGACCGCATCTACTACGCCAACTCCGGGTCCGAGGCGAACGAGAAAGCCTTCAAAATGGTCCGCCAGATCGCGCACAAGCGCTACGGCGGCAAAAAGCACAAGATCCTCTACCGCGACCGCGACTACCACGGCACCACCATCGCGTGCCTGTCGGCGGGCGGCCAGGACGAACGCAACGCACAATACGGCCCCTACACCCCCGGCTTCGTCCGCGTCCCCCACTGCCTCGAATACCGCAAGCACGAACAGGACGGCGCGCCTGACGCGAACTACGGGACATGGGCCGCAAACCAGATCGAAGAGGTCATCCTGCGCGAAGGCCCCGACACCGTCGGCGCGCTGTGCCTCGAACCCGTCACCGCAGGCGGCGGCGTCATCGTGCCCCCCGAAGGCTATTGGGAACGGGTGCAGGAGATCTGCAAGAAATACGACATCCTGCTGCACATCGACGAGGTTGTCTGCGGCGTGGGCCGCACCGGCACATGGTTCGGCTACCAGCACTACGGCATCCAACCCGACATGGTGACCATGGCCAAGGGGGTCGCGTCCGGCTACGCCGCCATCTCGTGTCTCGCGACAACCAACGACGTGTTCGACATGTTCAAGGACGACACGTCCGACCACCTCAACTACTTCCGCGACATCTCCACCTTCGGCGGCTGCACGGCGGGCCCGGCGGCGGCGCTCGAAAACATGCGGATCATCGAGGATGAGAACCTGCTCGAAAACACCACGGCCATGGGCGACTACATGCTCGAAAAACTGGCCGAGCTGAAAGACAAGCACGCGGTCATCGGCGACGTGCGTGGCAAGGGGCTCTTCCTCGGCGCCGAACTGGTCAAGGACCGCGAGACCAAGGACCCCGCGGACGAGGCGATGGTGCAGGCGGTGGTCAAGGACTGCATGGGGCAAGCGGTGGTCATCGGGGCCACCAACCGGTCCCTGCCGGGCAAGAACAACACGCTCTGCTTCTCGCCCGCGCTGATCGCGACGAAGGACGACATCGACCAGATCTGCGGTGCCGTAGATGGCGCGCTGACACGGGTGTTCGGGTAAGGGTCTGCCGCTCGGTCGCAACGCGCCGACGACAGGCCCAGTCAAAAATCCAGAACACCCCTGGGCGGGACGATGGGTTCCAGCGGACCACGGCGAAATGAAAAGAGGTCGTTGTGGTTCGCGAAACTCTGCAGTGTCGGGCAAGTGTCCGCCAAGACCCGGTCAACAACGCGTTGCCCCGCCAGGAAATTGCGCGTGGCCAAGTGCGGTTTTATCTTCCAAGAGATGCCGTTCGGATCGCCAAGTTTCAGGCGATGGACGTCCGGGATATACGGCAGGTGGTTTCCAACGATACTCACCTCATTGCCTATAATGCTGATGCCTGTCGCGTTAATAGATTGCAATCGGTTGTCGGCATCAAATTCTGTGATATCGAGCAAATCTCCATAAACCTCAAAATTATGCGACCCATAGAAGCCGTCGACCTGACTCGTGTATAGAAGTGAACCAGTGACAGTGACTACGCACGCCGGGCAGCGTAGCATGTGCACAATGCTGTCAGAAAACGCCAACCGCCATTCCAAGTCCAACCATACAGCCGGAAGGATACCGTTCCGAATTGAAAACAGGTCGTCTGGGGGCGTGATATCAAGCGAGTCAAGAATAAGTATTGCCCCCATCACAACCGCGGGCTCATCATCCTGCAGCAGAAACACCAGCGCTTGCTGCACCTGCTCTGCCAACCGGCTGTTTGCCGCCAGCCCCAAAATGGCGGCGCGTGTCGCGCCGTTTGGCGGGTATGTCAGCTCCACACCCGTGTTGACATACACCTCGCAAGTTTCTTCCTGGTTGATAAGCCGGGTTTTGGCGGGCAGCGGATAGTCCACCTCGCCGATGGCTTCGGCCAGCGACACGCGTCTGGCACTGGCCAGCATGCGCGTGCGCAGATCACTGACGAGGTTCAGCATCGCAATTTCATTCTGCAGTGCAGCCGCCTCGGTCTGCTCCTGCAAACGCTCCGTCTGGGCCTGCATCAATTCTGTCTGCGCCTGCATGAACCCGGTCTGCTCGGCCAGCCGCTCCCCCTGCGCCCGCAGCACCTCGGTCTGCTCACCCAGCTTCCGGTTCTGCTCAAACAACAGAACCGTCCCCATGAACGCGCCAAAGGCCAGCAGCAGCGCGACCGCCGTCGCAATCACCCAGCGGTAAAACCCGGTCCACGCGTACCAGCCCATTCCGCGCTGCACCAACGCTTGCGCATGGGCCGTCGCCGCATCCCGGTCGCCTGCAGATGCCGCCGACACGCCCGCGATCAACGATGCGCTCACATCATCCAGCGTCGCCTCGGCCCGACCAAACAGCTTGCGCAGGATCCAGTCGCGAAAAAACAGCGCGACGACCAGCGCCACGACCAACCCCGCCACGACGACAAAGACCGTGACCGCGATGCGCCGCACCTCTTGTTCCGTCGCACCCATGATCCCGCCCGCAATCGGAACGGCCAAAAGGGCAGCCGCAAAGACGCCCAACCAGAATGAAAGATGCTTGGTCATGCCCGCATCCTGCGCAACAGGACGGGCCTCAGGCAAGGTCTGTTTGAGGTGCGCCAGACGCAGGTCAGGTCATGTTGGACATGTTTTCGCGGATCTGCCGTTGTATGTCGCGCGCTTCGGCCTCCAGCCGCGGCAATGTATTGTCCGATGGATAGCCTTGGATATGCCCGCACAGCAGCGACAGCCAATAGACCCGCAAGACCCGGTTGATCCGCTTCTGGTATCCGGGTCCGAGCTTGCGGAACTAGGCCAGCATATCGCTGTCCATCCGCATCGTGACCCGCGTCTTGTGCGGCTCGACCGGATCGTCCACATCAAACCCGTTCCACTGGTCCGGCAGGCTCTTGTCTTGCCACTGGATAAACAGGTCCGTCTGCAACGCTTCAAGTTCGTACATGGCCTGGGTACGGGCCGCACTCTTGCTGGGGGGTGGCATGGTCATGTCCTTTCAACGGAATGCCATGATCCTCGCCAGATCGGGTAAACATCGCATGATGTGACCGAACGGTGTACGGGTTGTGCACACTCTGTGCACGGTCTGTGCATCGCATCATTTTCGATTTGGCTTGCGTTAAGCTGACATTAATGATACGAAACATCTCATTATTACAAGAAACGCGCGTCAGGGACACGACAGGTCGCGCATGGTTTCGCCACCGCGTAATACCAGATTGATTTCTAGGTAAGTCCAGAATACGCTTGATCCATGGCACTCCCCGTCGAAACCTTTTTCCTGCAGCCCGGCCATCAGGGCACCCTGCAAAGCCAGGTCCAGCAGATGATCGCCCATGGCATCCTGTCGGGACGCTTCGGATCGGGGGAAAAGCTGCCTTCGACCCGAAAGCTCGCCAGCCATCTGGGCATCAGCCGCATCACGGTCACGCTCGCCTATACCGAGCTTGTAGCCTCTGATTACCTCACCGCGCGGGGCAGGTCCGGCTACTACGTGTCCGCCAATGCCCCCGTGCCGCCCAGCTATCAACCCCAGCCCGCATCGGGCGACGCGGTGGACTGGACCCGCGCCATCGGTCAGCGCTTTTCCGGCGGCCACACGCTCAGCAAGCCGCAGGATTGGGCCCGTTTCAAATACCCGTTCATCTACGGCCAGACCGACCCGCAGCTCTTTGACCATACGAACTGGCGCCAATGCGCCCTGCAAGCACTGGGGCAACGGGATTTCGCAGCCCTGACATCCGACTACTTTGACCAGGATGATCCGCAGCTCATTGAATTTATTCAACGAAACACGCTGCCACGGCGGGGCATCTCTGCCAATGCTGATCAAATCCTGATCACGCTTGGCGCCCAGAACGCTCTTTGGCTCGCCGCGCAAATCCTGCTGACCCAACGCCGCACCGCCGCGTTCGAAGATCCCTGCTACCCCGCCCTCCGCGACATCCTGACCCAATCGCGCTGTCACCTGGCCCCTGTCCGCGTGGACCGCGACGGCCTGCCGCCCGACGGCATCCCGCCCGACACGGACGTGATCTTTTCTACGCCCAGCCACCAGTGCCCGACGACCTCCACCATGCCCATGCCGCGCAGGCAGGCCCTGCTGGATCGGGCGCGTGAGTTGGACGCCCTGATTGTCGAGGATGACTACGAGTTCGAGATGTCCTTTCTCAACCCGCCCTCGCCCGCGCTCAAGTCGATGGATACGGACGGGCGGGTGATCTATGTGGGCAGCTTTTCCAAGTCGCTCTTTCCGGGTCTGCGGCTCGGATATCTCGTCGGCTCGGAGCCGTTTGTCCGCGAGGCGCGCGCCCTGCGCACCTCCGTCCTGCGCCATCCGCCCGGTCATATTCAGCGCACCGCGGCCTATTTCCTGTCGATGGGGCACTATGATGCGCAAATCCGCAAAATGAGCGCGGCCCTGCACACGCGCCGCAACGCCATGCAGGACGCCATCGAAATCCACGGGCTCGACATCGCGGGCCAGGGGGCCTTTGGCGGCTCCTCCTACTGGATGCGCGCACCGCAAGGGGTGGACACGCGGGCAATGGCCCAGCAAATGCAAGGGGTTGGCGTGTTGATTGAACCCGGCAACGCCTTCTTTTCCGGCGACGACCAACCGCAAGGGTTCTACCGCCTCGGATACTCCTCCATCCATGTTGACCGGATCCACGACGGCATTGGCCTTATCGCGCAGCACATGAAACACTAGCTTGGACTTAAATGGATGTATAAACTGGCCCTAACGGACCACCCGACACACCATTATCGTCCCATGCAACATCCCGGGGCGATTCGACGCCCCCGCCTGTATTGGAGACTGCCCCATGAAAATGACCACCGAAGAAGCCTTTGTGAAATGCCTGCAGCGCCACGGCATTGAGCACGCGTTTGGCATTATCGGCTCGGCCATGATGCCGATTTCCGACATCTTCCCCGACGCGGGCATCCAATTCTGGGACTGCGCCCACGAAGGGTCTGCCGGCATGATGGCCGACGGCTTCACCCGCGCGACCGGCAAGATGTCGATGATGATCGCGCAAAACGGCCCGGGCATCACCAACTTTGTGACCGCGGTCAAGACGGCATATTGGAACCACACTCCTTTACTTTTGGTAACGCCACAGGCCGCCAACAAGACAATCGGCCAAGGCGGATTCCAGGAAGTCGAGCAGATGAAACTGTTCGAAGACATGGTCGCCTACCAGGAAGAAGTGCGTGACCCGAGCCGTGTGGCCGAGGTCCTCACCCGCGTCATCAGCCAGGCCAAGCGTCTGTCCGGCCCCGCGCAGTTGAACATCCCGCGCGACTTCTGGACTCAAGTGATCGACATCGAAATCCCCGATCCCATCGAATTCGAGGCATCCCCCGGCGGCCAGAACTCGGTCGCCGAAGCGGCGAAAATCCTGTCCGAGGCGAAGAACCCGGTCATCCTGAACGGCGCAGGCGTGGTCCTGTCGCAAGGCGGTTTGGAAGCCTCCAAACAACTGGCCGAGCGCCTGACCGCGCCCGTCTGCGTTGGCTACCAGCACAATGACGCGTTCCCTGGCAACCACCCGCTGTTCGCTGGTCCCTTGGGCTATAACGGCTCAAAGGCGGGCATGCAGCTGATCTCCGAAGCGGATGTCGTGCTGTGCCTCGGCACGCGCCTCAACCCGTTCTCGACACTGCCCGGTTACGGCATCGACTACTGGCCGACGGATGCCAAGATCATCCAGGTCGACATCAACCCCGACCGCATCGGCCTGACCAAGAAAGTCACCGTTGGCATCGTGGGTGACGCTGCCAAAGTCGCCAACGGCATCATCAGCCAACTGGCCGATGACGCAGGCGATGCAGGCCGTGAAGAGCGCAAAGCGAACATCGCACAGAAAAAATCTGCCTGGGCGCAGGAACTGACGTCCATGAACGAAGAACAGGACGACCCCGGCACCAACTGGAACGAACGCGCCCGCGCGGCCAAGCCTGACTGGATGAGCCCCCGCATGGCATGGCGCGCAATTCAGGCCGCTCTGCCGATCGAGGCGATCATCTCGTCGGACATCGGCAACAACTGCGCCATCGGCAACGCCTACCCGTCCTTCGAGGAAGGCCGCAAATATCTGGCCCCCGGCCTGTTCGGCCCCTGCGGCTATGGCCTGCCTGCCATCGTGGGTGCCAAGATCGGCCAGCCCGACGTTCCGGTTGTCGGCTTTGCCGGTGACGGCGCATTCGGCATCGCGGTGAACGAACTGACGGCGATTGGCCGCGGCGAATGGCCCGCCATCACACAGATCGTCTTCCGCAACTACCAGTGGGGCGCGGAAAAGCGGAATTCCACGCTTTGGTTCGACGACAACTTTGTCGGCACAGAGCTGGACGAGCAGGTCTCCTATGCCGGTATCGCCAACGCCTGCGGCCTGAAAGGCGTCGTGGCCCGCACGCAGGAAGAGCTGACAGCCGCCCTGAACCAGGCGATCAAGGATCAAATGGAAAACGGCATCACCACCCTGATCGAAGCCATGATCAACCAGGAACTTGGTGACCCCTTCCGCCGCGACGCGATGAAGAAGCCCGTCCAGGTGGCTGGCATCTCCAAGGACGATATGGTGCCGCAAACCGCTGCGTAACCTGCTAAGCATCGAGGGGATGGGCACACGCCCGTCCCCTCTTTTTCATTTTGAAAGGCGGTTTCGTGCCCCAATCCTTCCTGTCTGACGCCGACGCCATCGCACCTGCGCATATCATCGACATGGCGCAAAAGACAGCGAGCCCGCGCGTGGCCATCGCCCGCGCCGGTGCACCCCTGCCGATGCTGGCGGCGAAGGAAGCGACCGAAGCCAACATGATGATCCCGGTGTTCACCGGTGAGCGTCACATGATCGAGGCCGAAGCTGAGAAGCTGGACTGGGACATCTCCGGGTTCGAGTTGATCGAGGCCGAGGGCGAGGTGGCCTCTGGCATGGCTGCGGCTCTGGCCTGTGGCGAAGGCCGCGCTGACGTGCTGATGAAGGGCCAGCTGCATACGGACGCGTTCATGCGCGCCGCCGTATCCCGCGATGCGGGCCTGCGCACAGGCCGCCGCTTTGTCCATATCTTCCACATCACCACAGCCGACGGCACCGGGTCGATCACGATCTCCGACGCTGCCGTCAACGTCAGCCCCGACATGGCCACACGTCAGGATGCGACGACCGAAGTCGTGAAACTGCTGCACAAGCTGGGCAATGCCCGGCCCAAGGTCGCCTTCCTGTCCGCCACCGAATCCGCCATCGAAAGCGTGCCGTCCTCGATGGACGGACGCGCCCTGCGCGACTGGGCACGCGAAAACATCGAAAACGCCGACTTCTCCGGCCCGCTGGCGTTCGACCTGATCATTTCGCCCAAGTCCGTCGCAACAAAGAAAATGACCGACGATCCGGTCGCGGGAAAAGCCGACGCAATCATCGTGCCAGACATCGTGTCCGGCAACGCGCTCTTCAAATCCTTTGTCTACCTCGCTGGCGGCTGCGCAGGCGGCATCGTCATGGGCGCCAAGGTCCCGATCCTGCTGACCAGCCGTGCCGATCCCCCCGCCGCGCGCCTGTCCTCCGTGGCCCTCGGGGCCATCATGGCCGCCACATGATCCTGGTCGTCAACGCAGGCTCGTCCTCCATCAAGGTGGCGCTGTTCCAGCCCGACCTGAAGCAAGTGATGGCAGGGCAAGTCAGCGGTATTGGCGGCGCATTGGCCCATCTGAAACTGGGCGATGAAGACCAGAATGTCAGCGCGCCCGATCACGACGCGGCACTCACAACCATCCTCGACAGCCTCGCGCGCCAAGGGATCACGCCGGACAAACTGACCGCTGCCGCCCACCGCGTGGTGCATGGCGGCACGTCACTGGTGGACCCTGTTGCGGTGGACGACACAGTCATCGCAGGGATCGAGGCGGCAACACCGCTTGCCCCCTTGCACAACCCCAACAACCTCGCAGGCATCCGCGCGCTGCAATCCCTCGCGCCCAGCCTGCCGCAATACGCCAGCTTCGGCACCGCATTCCACGCGAACCAGCCCGAGGTTGCGACGACTTACGCGCTGCCCCGGGAACCGCGCAGCATGGGCATCCGCCGCTACGGCTTCCACGGCCTCAGCTACGCCTGGATCGTCACGCAATTTGGGCAGGACCTCCCCGAACGACTGCTGGCGTTCCACCTTGGCTCCGGCGCGTCGCTTTGCGCCATCCACAACGGCACCTCTGTCGCCACCTCCATGGGCTACTCCCCACTCGACGGTCTGACCATGGGCACGCGGTCGGGCGCCATCGACGGCATGGCCGTCCTGCGGCTGGCCGAAATCTACGGTGCGGATGAAGCGGCCCACATGCTCAACCACGAAAGCGGGCTGAAGGGCCTTGGCGGCAGCAACGACATGCGCCTCCTGCTCGCCGCTGACACAGACCGCGCCAAACTCGCGGTCGAGCATTTCTGCTACTGGGCCGCGCGCCACGCGGGCTCTGCCATCGTCGCCATGGGCGGGCTTGATGCCGTCGCCTTCACCGGCGGCGTCGGGGAAAACGCGGAACCCATCCGCGCCCGGATCATGGAGCACCTCAAACTCTTCGGCGACGTCCCCGTTCACGTGGTCAAAGCCGACGAAGAACGCCAGATCGCAACGGACGCGCGTGCCCTGATGTCAGGCACATCGCAATGACAGCGACCGGCAGCCCAAACTCCTTCTTCCAAGACCTCCCCAACCGCGTGCGCGCGCTCTTTCCCGGCGTATTGGTCGCCATCATCGTCGCCATCACCGCCCAGTTTCTGGCAGACCACTACGACACCCCCGCCATGCTGATGGCACTGCTGCTCGGCATCGCAGTCGCGTTCCTCGGGGACGAGGGCAAAACGGTCGAAGGCATCGCTTTCGCCGCACGCACCATCCTGCGTTTGGGCATCGCCTTCCTTGGCGTCCGTATCTCCTTCGAACTGATGGCGGGGCTGGGCCTGGAACTGGTGCTACTGGTCATTGGCGGCGTCGCCGCCACCATCGCCTTCGGCCTCCTGATCTCACGCTTCTTTGGCCATGGCTGGCGCTTTGCCTTCCTCACGGCAGGATCAGTCGCCATCTGCGGCGCCTCCGCCGCCCTCGCCATCAGTGCCATCCTGCCCAAGGATGATCGCTCCGAACAACGCCTGATCTTCACGGTACTCGGCGTCACCGTCCTGTCGACCATCGCCATGGTCGCCTACCCGATCCTCGTCACACAACTGGGCATGGACGATACCTCGGGTGGCATCTTCCTCGGCGCCACCATCCACGATGTCGCCCAAGTGGTCGGCGCCGGTTTCTCCATCTCGGAAAGCGCAGGCGACACAGCAACACTGGTGAAGCTGATCCGCGTATCCATGCTGGCCCCCGTGGTCCTGATCGCGGCCCTCCTGATCCGCACCTTCGCCGAAGCGCCCGAAGACGGCTCACGCCCGCCGCTGCTGCCGATCTTCGTGATCGGCTTTCTGGCGCTCGCCACACTCAATTCCTTCAACCTGATCCCGACGCCCGTCGCCGATCTGATGAGCCAGGCCTCGCGCTGGATGCTCCTGATCGCCATCGCGGCCGTCGGGATGAAGACAAACCTCAAGCGGGTGCTCGCGGTCGGAGGGGCCGCTATCGGCCTGCTTGTCACAGAAACCCTGTTTATCGCAGCACTGATACTTGCGGGGATTTACTATTTCGCCTGAGATCCAGGCAAACGGGAGGCCAGATGACGTTCCAGCAACCTAAGATCAATACCTCGCCCCACGTGTCCGACGAGGTGCGCAAAACCACCTGCTATATGTGCGCCTGCCGCTGCGGGATCAACGTGCATATGAAGGACGGTAAAGTCGCCTATATCGAGGGCAACCGCGACCACCCGGTGAACCAGGGCGTGCTCTGTGCCAAAGGCTCCGCTGGCATCATGCAGGTCAACGCCCCTTCGCGCCTGCGCAAGCCGCTGAAACGTGTGGGCGAACGCGGCGCGGGCGAATTCGAGGAAATCGAATGGGACGAGGCCCTGCAAATCGCCACCGACTGGCTGGCCCCCATCCGCAAAGATGACCCCAGCAAGTTGGCCTTCTTCACAGGCCGTGACCAGTCGCAAAGCTTCACCAGCTTCTTCGCCCAGAACTTCGGCACCCCCAACTACGCGGCCCATGGCGGCTTCTGCTCGGTCAACATGGCTGCGGCGGGTATCTACACGATGGGCGGCGCGTTCTGGGAGTTCGGCCAACCCGACTGGGACCACACCAAGCTGTTCATGCTGTTTGGCGTCGCCGAAGACCACGACAGCAACCCGATCAAGATGGGCATCGGCAAGATCAAGGCGCGCGGCGCACGCGTGATCGGCGTGAACCCGATCCGCACCGGCTACAACGCCGTAGCCGACGATTGGGTCGGCATCACGCCCGGCACCGACGGACTGTTCATCCTGTCCCTCGTCCATTGCCTGATGAAAGCCGGCAAGATTGACGTGAACTACTTGGCGCAGTACACAAACGCGCCCTGCCTCGTGAACGGCGATGAAAAATCACCCGAGTTCGGCCTGCTCCTGCGTGACGACAACGGCAAAGAGCTTGTCATGGACCGTGCCACGGGCAAGCTGACCCCCTTCGACCAAAAGGGCGTCAAACCCGACCTCACCGCCACCCATCATCACGCAGGCATCAGCCACCGCTCCGTCATGCAGCATATGGCAGAACGCTACCTCAGCGACGACTACGCGCCCGAGGCAGTGGCCGACCGCGTCGGCATTTCCGCCAAACGCATCTGTACGCTCGCCGCCGAAATCGCCCGCGTCGCCTTTGACGAAGCGTTCGAGTTGCAGCAGGAATGGACCGACTTCCGCGGCGAAACGCACAAGACGATGCAGGGCCGCCCCGTCTCCTTCCACTCCATGCGCGGCATCTCCGCCCACGCCAACGGCTTCCAGACCTGCCGCGCCCTGCACGTGCTGCAAATCCTGCTAGGCAGCGTCGAGGTTCCCGGCGGCTTCCGCTTCAAACCGCCCTATCCCAAGCCCGCCACGGCGCACCCCAAGCCACATTGCGGGACCACGCCAGACAAGCCCCTCGACGGCCCACATCTGGGCTTCGTCCACGGCCCCGACGATCTGGCGCTGAAAGAGGACGGCACACCCGCCCGCATCGACAAGGCGTTTTCCTGGGAAAACCCCATGTCCGCACACGGGCTCATGCACATGGTCATCTCGAACGCCTATGCAGGTGACCCCTACAAGATCGACACGCTGTTCATGTACATGGCAAACATGTCGTGGAACTCCTCCATGAACACCCGCGGCGTGATGGACATGCTGACGGACAAGGACGAAAACGGCGACTACGTCATCCCGCGCATCATCTATTCGGATGCGTATAGCTCGGAAATGGTCGCCTATGCCGACCTGATCCTGCCCGACACGACCTACCTGGAACGGCACGACTGCATCTCCCTGCTCGACCGTCCGATCTGCGAGGCCGACGCTGCGGCCGACGCCATCCGCTGGCCCGTGATCGAACCCGACCGCGACGTGCGCGGCTTCCAATCTGTGCTCTGTGAACTCGGCGCAAAACTCGGCCTACCGGGCTTCACCAACGACGACGGCAGCCAGAAATACGCCGATTACGGCGACTACATCGTAAACCATATCCGCAAACCGGGCATCGGCCCGCTTGCTGGCTTCCGCGGCGACGGCAGCGACACGGGCCGCGGCGACGTGAACCCCGACCAGCTGAACCGCTACATCGAAAACGGCGGTTTCTTCGTCGAACACATCCCGGACGAAGCGCTCTATTACAAGCCATGGAACAGCGCCTATCAGGACTGGGCCGTCGGCATGGGCCTCTTCGACAGCCCACAGCCCTACCTCTTCACGCTCTACGTCGAACCCATGCGGCGCTTCCAGCTGGCAGCCGAGGGTCACGGCGACCGCCAGCCCCCCGATCACCTGCGCGAACGGATCAAGAAAACGATGGACCCGCTGCCCATCTGGTACGACCCATCGCCTGACAATCACGGCGACACCTACCCGATCACGGCGCTCACCCAACGGCCCATGGCCATGTACCACTCCTGGGGCAGCCAAAACGCGTGGCTCCGGCAGCTGCACGGGCACAACCCGCTCTACCTGCCCACCAAGCTGATGCGCGAGAACAACCTGATCGACGGCGACTGGGCCAAAGTGACCTCGCCACACGGCGAAATCACCGTACCAGTCCTCGAAATGGCCGCACTCAACGAAAACACGGTCTGGACCTGGAACGCCATCGGCAAGCGCAAGGGTGCCTGGGCACTAGATGAAAATGCGCCAGAGGCGACCAAGGGCTTTCTGCTCAACCACCTGATCCACGAATTGCTGCCACCAAAAGGCGACGGCCTCCGCTGGGCCAACTCCGATCCAATTACGGGGCAGGCGGCGTGGTTCGACCTGAAGGTCCGCATCGAAAAGGCCGACGCCCCCACCGAGTCCCAACCGGCGATGGACCCGATCAAATCCCCCGTCGGTCACGGCCCGAAAAACCTGACATGGAAGGTCGGCAAATGACGCCCATCCAGCGCACCCTCCTTGCCATCGCAGCCTTCGTCGCAATCGCCGTGGGCACCTTCATCTACTTCATCGCCAACTGGGACGCGTCCAAGGCCGAACCTATCGGAGCAATGGAAAAACGATCCCCCTTCATTTCGCCAGATAAACCGCGGGGTCTGGGGCAGCGCCCCAGTCCTGCCCTCTCAGCGAGGACAACCGCATGACCACACTCCCAACGTCAACCGACCGCAAACTCGGCCTCGTCATCGACCTGGACACATGCGTCGGCTGCCACGCCTGCGTGATCTCATGCAAAGGCTGGAATACCGAAAACTACGGCGCACCGCTCGCTGACACGGATGCGTATGGGTCCGACCCATCCGGCACCTTTCTCAACCGCGTGCACAGCTACGAAGTGCAGCCCGCGCAAGGCGAAGCCCAACTCATCCACTTCCCCAAATCCTGCCTGCATTGCGAGGACGCGCCGTGCGTCACGGTCTGCCCCACGGGCGCCAGCTACAAGCGGGTCGAGGACGGGATTGTACTGGTCAACGAATCCGACTGCATCGGCTGCGGTCTCTGCGCCTGGGCCTGCCCCTACGGCGCCCGCGAAATGGACGCCGTCGAGAAGGTGATGAAGAAATGCACCCTCTGCGTTGACCGCATCTACAATGAAAACCTGCCCGAAGAAGACCGCGAACCGGCTTGCGTGCGCACCTGCCCCGCAGGCGCCCGGCACTTCGGTGACTTCGCAGATCCAGACAGCAACGTATCAAAACTGACCGCAGAACGCGGCGGCATGGACCTGATGCCCGAACAAGGCACCAAACCCGTCAACAAATATCTGCCGCCCCGCCCCAAGGACACGCTGTCCGAAGGCGCTGGCGACATCGACATCCTCGCCCCCTACCTCGAACCCGTCGCACAGGAAGCCAAGGGCTTCCTCGGCTGGCTCGACAAGACGTTGGAGAAACTCTGATGCATCCAGCCCCCTCCGTCATCTTCTTCACGGTCTTTTCGGGTATCGGCTTCGGCCTCCTGACCTTCCTCGGCCTCGGCTACCCTGCCGTGACAGGCTGGTCCGCCTTCGCCTTCTTCGCCATCGCATACCTCTGCGCCGTGGGCGGGCTGGTCTCGTCCACCTTCCACCTCGGCCACCCTGAACGGGCGCTCAAGGCGTTCACACAATGGCGCTCATCCTGGCTCAGCCGCGAAGGGTGGTGCGCGGTCATTGCCCTGATCGCCATGGGGCTCTACGGCGCAGGCCTCGTCTTCTTCGACCAACGCTGGGGGCTTTTGGGCCTGATCGGCGCCATCTTCTCGCTGCTGACCGTGTTCACCACGTCGATGATCTACACCCAGCTCAAGACGATCCCCCGCTGGAACTCCCCGCTGACCCCCGCCATGTTCCTCAGCTTTTCGCTGGCGGGTGGCGCGCTGCTGGCGGGTCAGGTCACATGGGCCATGGCACTGATCGCCATCGCGGGCGTCATCCAGGTCGTGCTATGGATGCAGGGCGACGGCGCACTCAAGGGCTCCGGCACCACACTGGCGACCGCCACCGGCCTCGGCACAAACGGCAGCGTCCGGGCCTTTGAGCCGCCGCATACCGGCACCAACTACCTGCTCAAGGAATTCGCTTTCATCGTAGGGCGCAAGCACAGCATCAAGCTGCGGGTCATCTCATTCGTGCTTATGGTGCTGCTGCCGGTGCTGCTGCTCGCCATGCCCTTCTCGCACGGGATCGCAATCCTGGCCGTGCTCAGCCACGTGACCGGCGCGCTCGCCTCACGCTGGCTTTTCTTTGCAGAGGCAGAGCACGTGGTCGGCCTCTACTACGGCAAGCGGTAAGCGACCGCGGGCAGATTGCCCACCCTCCGGTCGCACGGCATGTAGGGTGGGCAATCTGCCCACCTTTTTTACGTCAATCCCGCATGCGCCAGTGCCGCATCAACCTTGGCCTTGGTCTCGTCCGCCAACCCGGTCAGCGGCAGCCGCACCTCGTCCGAACATAGGTCCAAACGGGACATTGCGTATTTGGCACCAACCAGTCCCGGCTCGGTAAAGATCGCCTTGTGCAACGGCATCACCTTGTCCTGAATCTCCAGCGCCTTGGCATAATCCCCGGCCAGACACGCCTCCTGCATCTGGCTCAACAGTTTGGGCACCACGTTCGCAGTGACAGAAATACAGCCCACACCGCCCTGCGCATTGAACCCGTGCGCTGTCGCATCCTCACCTGACAATTGGATAAAATCCGGCCCGCACGCCATGCGCTGATCGCAAACCCGTGCCAGATCACCGGTCGCATCCTTGACACCCACAATACGTGGCAGTTTGGCCAACTCACCCATCGTCTCCGGCGTCATGTCGATGACGGACCGACCGGGGATGTTGTAGATGATGATCGGAATATCAGCGCAATCATGCAGCGCCGTGAAATGCGCGATCAGACCGCGCTGGGTCGGCTTATTGTAATACGGCGTCACGACCAACGCCGCATCGGCACCCACCTTGGCTGCGCATTCGACGAACCGGATCGCCTCGACCGTGTTGTTCGACCCCGCCCCAGCAATGACCGGAATACGCCCGGCGGCGGCCTTGACCACTGTCTCGATGACCGTCTCGTGTTCTTCATGGGTCAGCGTCGGGCTTTCGCCGGTTGTCCCTACAGGCACCAGCCCATGCGATCCTTCGCCCACATGCCATTCGACAAGTTTCTTGAGCGTTTCCAGATCCAAAGCGCCGTTACGAAACGGGGTGACGAGGGCAGGCATGGAACCTTTGAACATCTCGAAGCTCCTTTTTGACGTGTGGCAGGCAGGGGGCCTGGTGTGAATTTGCTATATGCCCGGAAACGTGAGTTGAACTGTCACCATCCGCACATATTCTCAAAGGCTCTAGCCACGCGACGCAGGGAATTGCAAGAGATGAGCCGGATTGCCCTCGCCTTCGCCCTGCTTTTTGCATCCGTTGTGGCCGCGCCGGCCGAAAGGCCCCGCCCCCTGGGCTGGGCGATGGAGGCGCTGCGCGGCGGCAGCTGGGACACCGCCGCAGCCCTTGCCGCCCGCGACGGCGAAGTGGCCGCCGACATCATCGAATGGCACCGCCTGCGCGCCGGTCGCGGCACGTACCAAGACGTCGTGAATTTCCTCGACCGCCGCCCCGACTGGCCCGGCGAAGCGCTGTTGCGCGCCCGCTCGGAAGAGGCAGTGGCAGAGGCCTCCGACACCGCCATCTTGGCCTTCTTCGAAGAAATGGCCGCCCAAACACCAGAAGGAATTCTCGCCCACGCCGCCGCCCTCGCCCGCGCCGGTCGGGACGGAGAGGCCGAGGCAAACCTCGTCCTCGCCTGGCGCACTCTGCCGATGGCGGGCACGACCCATGCGCGGTACATCAACGCGCATAGCGGTCTATTGAGACCCCACCACGCCGCCCGCCTCGACGCGCTTTTGTGGTCAGACGACCTGACCAGTGCTCGCCGCATGTTCGACCTGGTGGACAAGGGGCAACTCGCGCTTGCGCAGGCCCGCATCGGGCTTGGGGCGCTTGCAAACAACGTCGATGCCCTGATCGACGCCGTGCCCGAGGCGCAGCAGAACGACCCCGGCCTCGCCCACGCTCGTTTTGAATGGCGCGTCCGCAAGGGCCGCTGGGACGACGCCAGGGCGCTGCTCATGGACCAATCCCGCTCCGCCGACGCCCTCGGCCAGCCAGAGGAATGGTCCAACCGCCGCCGCGCCCTCGCCCGCGATGAAATGCGCGACGGCGACGCGGCCCTCGCCTACCAACTCGCCGCCCGCCACTTCCTGACCGAAGGGTCGGCCTATGCCGATCTCGAATGGCTGGCAGGCTATATCGCCCTGCGCAAGCTGCAGGACCCCGAGGTGGCACTCGGCCACTTCCAGAACCACCGCAACGCCACCCGCTCCCCCATCTCGCGCGGGCGCGCAGGCTATTGGATCGGACGCGCCCACGAGGCCATGGGCAACGACGAAGAGGCGCGCGCCGCCTATGCCGAAGGCGCAGAGTACCAAACCTCCTTCTACGGCCTGCTGGCCGCCGAACGGGCCGGGCTCCCAACCGACCCCCTCCTCGACGGCTCCGAAACCTTCCCAAACTCTCAGGAAAACCCCCTGACCGACAACGACCTCTTTGAGGCGGGCCTGCTCCTGCAAGCCTCCGGCGAGTTGACCCTCGCCGAACGCTTCTGGACCCACCTCGCGGAAACCCTCGACCGCGACGCCGCAGGGCGCTTGGGCCAGGTCGCCATCGCCGCAGGCCAACCGCACCTTGCCGTCATGATCGGCAAGCGTGTCGCGCGGCGCGGCATCACGCTGCATGCGCCCTACTACCCCCTGCACCCGTTGGCGGACGCGGACCTGCCCATGGCCCCCGAAATGTCCCTCGCCATCGCCCGGCGCGAAAGCGAATTCGACCCGGTCGTCCAATCCGGCGTCGGCGCGCGCGGGCTGATGCAGATCATGCCCGGCACAGGTCGCGACGTCGCCGCCGACCTTGGCGTTTCCGCAGACCACACAACCGCGCGGCTGATCACCGACCCCGTCTACAACGCGCGCCTCGGCGCCACCTACCTCAGCCAACTCGCGGCCCGCTTCGACGGCAACGTGATCCTTATGTCCGCAGGCTACAACGCCGGCCCCTCCCGCCCCGACCAATGGATGCTGCGCTACGGCGACCCGCGCCGGGGAACCGAAGACTTCGACGTCATCGACTGGATCGAACACATCCCCTTCCGCGAAACCCGCAACTACGTCATGCGCGTCACCGAAAGCCTGCCCATCTACCGCGCACGGCTGGGCAACGACCCGCTGCCGATCCCCTTCTCCGAAGAGCTCACCGGCTCAACCCTGCTGTCGTTCGCGCCATAAGGTAAACAGCCCCGCCGCCACGATAATGGCCGCACCGAAGATCACGTTCACCTCCATCACCTCACCAAACACGGTGATGCCCACCAGCGCGGCAAAGACCATCTGGAAATACGCAAAGGGCTGCACCGCGCTCGCCTCCGCCACTTCATAGGTGCGGATCAGCAGCCAATGACCCAAGGCACCGGTCAGGCACAACGCGCCCATCCAGCCCCAATCGACCGCATTCATCGGCTCCCAAAACCACACCCCGACAAATGTCATGGCCACAGCGCCGCTGGTTCCGGTCCAAAAGAAACTCGTCGCCGTGCTGTCGTCCCGCGCCACATACCGCGTCAGCAGCCCATAAACGGCAAACATGATGGCCGACGCCAACGGGATCACCGCCGCCGGGTCAAACACGCCCAATCCGGGTTTCAGAATGAACAGCACGCCGACAAAACCGACCCCAATCGCGACCCACCGTCGCCAGCCCACATGCTCGCCCAAAATCGGCCCAGACAGGGCCGCGACGAGCAGCGGATAGGCGGCAAACACCGCGTGGCTTTCCACCAACCCCAGGATGGTAAAGGCCGTCACCATCACGCAAATCTCAGCCGCTAGCAGCAGCCCACGCAGCCCCTGCACCACCGGCTGCCGCGTCTGCGCCGCCGCCCGCACCCCCCCTGCCTTGCGCGCGGCCACGCTGATGACAAAGGCCGCAAAGAACCAATACCGGATCATCACGACCATGAAGACATTGTATTCGGCGGCCAGATGGCGCGAGATTCCGTCCTGGCTTGCGAACACCACCGACACCGCGATCATCAGCGCAATGCCCAGCCGCGTGTTATTGCCCCGGCTCAACCCAACACGCCCCGCGTCATATGCCGCTTGCGACCAAAGCCCGGCACGCGGGTGACGGTGAACCCCGCCTCCTCCAACCCGCGCCGGACAAAGCCTGCCGCCGTATATGTGGCCACTGTCCCCGCGGGGACAGTACGCGCGGCCACCTCCGCCATCAGGTCCGCCCCCCACAATTCCGGGTTCTTCGCAGGTGAAAACCCGTCCAGAAACCACGCATCGGCGCGGCCCTGCCAGGCGGCCAAGGTCTCGCGCGCATCGCCCTCGACCACGGTCAGCGTCGCATCGTCAAACTCAGCCGACCCGCCACCAGCCGCAACCAACTGCGCCGCCAACTCCGCCACCTCAGGAAACGCGCCCAACGCTGTCTCCATGGCCTCAACATCCATCGGAAACGCCTCGAAACTGGTGAATCTGAACCGCCCCGGCGCCCCAGCATCCCGCCATGCCATCCAAGCGGTCAAAAAGTTCAGGCCCGTCCCAAACCCAAGCTCGGCAATATGAAACCCATCGACAAACCGCGCTGGGAGATCATTCCCGTCCAGAAACACATGCCGCGTCTCGGCCAATCCATTATCCAGCGAAAAATACGGATCATCAAACCGCACCGACACCGGCACACGGCCCTCACGCCACTCAAGCTCTGCCCGCTGGTCCTGCATCATCCGCCCCTGTAAAGGATACCGGCGCGACCTTGGCGAAAGGCAAAACGAATGGCAACGGCAGACATAACCGTCCGCGGCGCAGGCATCTTTGGCCTGTCCATCGCTTGGGTCCTGACCCAGCGGGGCGCTAAGGTGCAGGTGGTCGATCCACACGGCCTCGCCGCGGGGGCATCGGGTGGCATCGTCGGCGCTCTCGCTCCGCATGTGCCGGAAAACTGGAACCCGAAAAAACAGTTCCAACTGGAAAGCCTTCTCATGGCCGACGCCTTCTGGGCCGAGGTCGAAGCCACAGGCGGCGCCTCAGCCGGCTACGCCCGCACAGGCCGCTGCCAACCCATCGCCGACGACGCAGCCCTCGCGCTCGCACGCCAAAGGTCAGAGACAGCCAAAACACTCTGGGGCGACGCCGCCAGCTGGACAGTCCGCCCCATTCAAGACCCCGCATGGGCCGCAAACAGCCCCACGGGGATGGAAATTTTTGACACACTCAGCGCCCGTGTTCACCCGCGCCAGGCCTGTGCGGCTCTCGCCGCAGCCCTCAACGCCAAGGGCGTCAGTATCCTAGACCGCGCTCCGGACACAGACATCACCATCCACGCCACAGGCGTCGCAGGACTTGACCAACTTAACGCCAACCACACCCGTATGGTCGGCGCAGGCATCAAGGGCCAAGCCGCCCTTCTGGACTTCGCGGCCCCCGATGCCCCCCAGCTTTTCGCCGACACGCTGCACATCATCCCACACGCCGACGGCACCACCGCGATCGGCTCCACGACGGAACGGGACTACGACGACCCAACCAGCACAGACCACCAACTCGACGACATCTTGACCCGCGCCCACGCCGCCGTCCCCGCTCTGCAAGATGCCAAAGTCATCGGCACATGGGCGGGCCTCCGCCCCCGCTCCCGCAGCCGCGCCCCCATGCTCGGGCCATGGCCCGACCGCTCGGGTCACTTCATCGCAAATGGCGGGTTCAAGATCGGCTTCGGCATGGCGCCCAAGGTCGCCACCACCATGGCCGACCTCGTCCTCAACGGCGACGACACGATCCCCCAGGGGTTCGAGGTAAGCGCCTCGCTTTAGGCCTCCGCCTCCATACACATCCGCCCATCCGGCCCGCGAACCCAGAACGTCCGCCCCTTCCGGCAAAACGTCCCGACTTCGTCGTGCATGAGCGGCGATGTCGCCCGAAACCGAAAACGCTCCAAAGGCCCCAAAGCCGCCTCAGCCATCAGCATCAAGTGCTGCGCCAGAAGCGGCCCATGCACCACCAACCCGTCATAGCCCTCAACCTCGCGGGCATAAGGCTGGTCATAATGAATGCGGTGCCCATTGAACGTCAGCGCCGAATAACGAAAAAGCAGCGTCGCGTCGAACGCATGCTCCACAGCCTCCTCCTCATCCACCGGCGCAACCGGCGGCACGGGCCGCGGTGCATCCAGATCAGGATCCTCGCGATAGACCAGATCCTGCCATTCGCTCACGCATGGGCGACCCGCCTGCCACACCTCATGGCGCAAGGTGACAAAGGCGAGCGGCCCCGTCCGCCCCTCCTTGCGCACGGCGTTCTCACACACCGTCACCCGTTCCGCCTCAGCCCCTAGCCGCAAAGGCGCATAAAATTCCAACCGCCCCCCGGCCCACATCCGGCGCGGCAGGCCCATGTCGGGGATCACGCCACCCACCTTCGGATGCCCATCGCGACCAAGCCCGCCCGGCGGCGCAGGCGACCAAAAATACAGCTGGTGAAAGAACGGCGGCAACGGATCACCCGCTTGCAACACCCCAGCACCCCCCAGCGCGACCTGCATCGCACAGGCACGCGCGGGGTCCATCACATCGCTTTGACGAAGCGTATCGCTCTTGGCACTCTGCATACACGCACCCTGCGCGACGGAGCCGGAAAATGGAACAGCCCACCCTCTACAGCCTCGACCATCTGGTGATCACAGCCGCCGACATGGACGCCACCATCGCGTTCTACACGCATGTCCTCGGCATGACGCACCGCACGCTCGACGTCCCCGGCGAGCGCCCGCGCCACGCGCTGTTCTTCGGCGCGCACAAGATCAACCTGCACCAAAGGGGCGCTGAATTCGAACCCAAAGCGGCGCAAGCCAACGCAGGCACGGCAGACTTGTGCTTTCTCACCGAAATCCCGCTCGACATCTGGCAAGCACACCTCACAGCAACCGGCACGCAGATCGAACTCGGGCCCGTCCCGCGCACAGGGGCGCAATGGCCGATGCAATCGCTCTATGTCCGCGACCCCGACGGCAACCTGATCGAAATCGCGATCCGCGCCGACTAACGCCCGATCTCCGCCCGCAGCGCCACCATCAAGGCTGTCAACTCGCGCACGTAAATCTCACCCGTCAGCCGTCCGTCCTCATCGAACTCCTTGCTGGACCCGGCGAGATGGATCTCGGGGCCCTGCAAAATACGCGGGCGAAAGGCGACCATGCAGGCGCGCAGGATCATCTGCGCGCGCTCACCACCAGCGCGCCCCGCGGCGGCGGACATCACGGCGACAGGCTTGTCGGTCCAGGGCCGCCCCTCGACGCGGCTCACCCAATCCAGCGCATTCTTCAACACACCGGGCGGCGCTTTGTTGTATTCGGGGGTCGAGATGATGACGGCGTCAGCCTCTGCAATCTGGCGCGCCAACACCTGCGCAGGCTCTGGCACGCCCTCGGCGGCCTCAAGATCCCCGTCATAAAGAGGCATCCGCAGATCACCCTCGACAAAGGTACAGTCGCCAAACAGCCGGGCCGCCTCGCGCATCAGTTTGGTATTGGTGGCCTCCGCCCGCAAAGACCCCGAAATCCCCAGCAAAATTGGCGTCGTCATAATCCGTCCTTCATTCCCTATCCACGATCAGAATGGCGCGATCCCCCCACAAAGCAAGAGGCCCCGGCGATGAACCGGGGCCTCTGATACTGGTTTGAGCGGTTTTTCGGCCTAGGCCGGGTTGGGCAGGATCACGATCTCCACCCGGCGGTTCTGCTGTTTGCCCGCGGCGGTGGCGTTGGTCGCAATCGGCTGGCTCTCGCCCCGGCCAAAGGCCTGCACGCGGTTGAACGGCACGCCCTGCCCGATCAGCACGTCGGAAACGGCATTGGCACGGCGTTCGGACAGTTGCTGGTTAAACGCGGCATCGCCGTCGCTGTCGGTGTGGCCGATGATCTGCACGGTCGACGCGGGATAGCGATCCAGGCTGCGGGCCAGCGCGGCCATGTCCGATGTCAGACCGGGGCGCACTGTAAAGCTGTTCACGTCAAACAGGATCGCCTCGGGAAAGGACACGATCAAGCGGTCGCCGGTGTTGGTGATGGTCACGCCACTGGCCAACTCGCGGCGCAGTTCGGCCTCCTGCTGGTCCAGGTCATACCCGATGGCACCGCCAACAAGGCCGCCAACGACGGCGCCCGCCACAGCGGCGCTCCGGTCACCTGCAATGGCGCCGATGACCGCGCCCGACGCGGCACCGATGGCCGCACCACGGTTGCGGTTCTGGTTGATGGTTTCACCGCTCGGTCCGGTGGTGCCCAGCGCGTTCGGGTCGGTACACGCGCTCAGCGCGGCGATGGCGCCAATGGCGAAAACTACGGGGGATTTAAGCATATCTTTTGTCCTACTGCCTTCCAAAACGGGGACGCGTTCGGGCACACCCCCTTATCGTGGACGCAAGATAGGCACGGTTTGTTCCCGGAAATAGGGGGAAAATGTAATCAGCAACATCCCGCGCAGAGTTGTGAGAACGCGTGTCAGGCCTCCGCACGCGCGGATTCGTAGGCCAAGAGCGCGCGTTTCACAGGCAACCCCCAGTGATAACCACCAAGCCCCCCGGACTTGCGCAACGCCCGGTGGCACGGGATCAGCCAGCTGACCGGGTTGCGGCCCACGGCGGTGCCCACGGCACGCACGGCACGCGGGTTGCCGATGCTTTCGGCAATCTCGGAATAGGTGGTCACGTGGCCCGACGGGATCTGCAACAGCGCCTCCCACACCTTGATCTGGAACGGCGCCCCGATCAGGTACAACGGTGCCTGCCGCAATTCCGCATCCTCGGCCCCAAAGGCGGCCAGCACCCAGGGGCGCAAACGCATGGGGTCCTCGACATAGTCGGCCTTGGGCCAGCGGCGGACCAGATCCTGCATCGCGCCCTCCTCGCCCATCTCGGCGGCAAAGCCCAAGCCGCAAATCCCCTTGTCGGTGCCCATGACCAACGCAAGGCCAAAGGGCGACTCGAACCACCCCCAGTAAATGGTCAGACCAGCGCCGCCCTTGGCATAGTCGCCGGGGCTCATGGATTCCCACCGCAGAAACAGGTCATGCAGCCGCCCCGACCCGCTCAACCCCGTGGCATGGGCCGTCTCAAGGGTCGTGAACCGTTCATTCAAGAGCGCCTTGGCGTGGCCCAGCGCCAGATATTGCTGATAGCGCTTCGGCGACACACCCACCCAGCGCGAAAAAATACGCTGAAAATGCGCGGGGCTCATGCCCATCTCTGCGGCCAGCGCCTCAAGGCTCAGCGGCGCCTCGGCCCCGTCGATCAGGTCGATGGCCCGGCGCATGACATTGAAGTGGTAGCCGGTTTCAGTCGGGATATCTGTCATCTGTTCCATGATCCGAACCTAGGCGACGGCACGCATCGGCGCGACCCGTTTCCTGCGCCAAAACACCCCTTTGGCGACCGGGCGGACTACACCCATTTAAACGTCACGATAAGGCCACACGGCGAAAACCGGGGGGATCATGCCAGACACGCACACACATATCGGCGGGTGCCTTTGCGGTCACATCCGATTCTCGGCCACCGGCCCTGCGCTGAAACCGCACACGTGTTCTTGCAAGATGTGCCAACGCCACAGCGGCGCACTGACAACGGCTTGGGTCGAATTTCCTGCCGACGCAGTGACATGGACCGGACCGGGTGGTGCGCCATCGACCTACCGCTCCTCGGACTATTCCAGCCGCGCCTTCTGCCCGATATGCGGCAGCACGCTGGGCGCCATCGACGATGACCCGGTGATCGCATTGCTGTTGGGCATATTCGATGACACCAGCCCGGCAGATTTGGTGCCGACATCGCATTCATACCGGGCCGGGCGGCCCAAGTGGTGGCAGGTCTCCGTCAAAGGGCGCGCGCCCTAAAACAGCGAATTCCTGCGGGCCGACACATTGTCCCAATGGCATTCGATCAGCGCCTGCGCCGTCTCGAAATCGTGGGCCATGCCATCAATATCCAGCAAGGATACAGTCTCTGCATCCGTCTCCAGGATCTGACCGCTCACGAACAATGCGGCATCCGGTTTTTCCAATCGCAGCGCGACAACCAGCCGGGACAGCGCGTCCAGCGCGTGGCCTCCAGCTGCCGACATGCCGATGACAATCGCCTGCGATTGTCCGATCTCTTCCACGATCTCGTCATGGGTCTTGCCAAGCAGCAGGGTGACGTCCCACCCGTCGCGCCGGAACAGGTCCGCCGCCATGCGCACACCCAAGGTGTGCGTTTCACCGGGCACGGACACAAAATGCGCGCTTTTCGATGTGACCGGCGCCGTTATGGGCACCTGATGGCGCATGGCGTGCATGATGGCATAGAGGCGGCTCGTGCCGCGTGTGACCTCGGCAAAAGACACACGGTCCTCATCCCACCACCGGCCAAGTTGGCAGGCCGCGTCGGCCAGGTACCTGAGGTAGATCACCTCGACCGACGCGCCTGCCCGGCGCACCTCCTGAATGAACATGGCGCCCGCCTGATCGTCATCGGACAGCAACGCCTCACAAAACGCCTCGATCCGATCGGTGTCAGGATTTTGCGCAAGCTTCTGCGCGGCGGGCCGGTTCAGACGTATCAAAACTTCGCGCGCCAGATCCTCGACCGATCCAGTCGGTAATCGCGATTTCAGAAGACGAAGGTTGGCCTGCGACCTCGCATAAAGATCGACATCGAATTGCATATCATGCTGTCCCGCGCCCTGCACATCGTCCCTCCCAGATCAATGGCGACCCGCCACTTTGCATCCACGTCGTGACGCCGATGCTGTCAATCAATCTTGACAGAACAACTTTGGCACGAATCGGACAAGTTGTCGCAGTCTGCCGCCAGGAAATATACATCGGAAACATGACTGAACAGGTCTGCCGCACACCACTTGCCCGCTGCCCCATCTTCCCCCATAACCCCGCGCCATGGCCAAGCAGCTCGATTACCACACGATCCGCCAGATCTTCACCCGCTTCCACGCGGCAGACCCCGAACCCAAGGGGGAGTTGGAGCACGTGAACGTCTACACCCTCGTCGTGGCGGTAGCCCTGTCTGCTCAGGCAACGGACGCAGGCGTGAACAAGGCAACGCGCGCCCTTTTCCAGATCGCCGACACGCCCCAGAAAATGCTCGACCTCGGCCTCGACGGCCTCACCGAGCACATCAAGACCATCGGCCTTTTCCGGCAAAAGGCCAAGAACGTGATGAAGCTCAGCCAGATCCTCGTCGATGACTACGGCGGCGAGGTGCCCAACTCCCGCGCCGCACTCCAATCGCTGCCCGGCGTCGGGCGCAAGACCGCCAACGTCGTCCTCAACATGTGGTGGCAGTACCCGGCCCAGGCCGTCGACACCCACATCTTCCGCCTCGGCAACCGCACCGGCATCGCACCGGGCAAGACGGTGGACGCCGTCGAACGCGCCATCGAAGACAACATCCCTGCCGATTTCCAGCTTCACGCCCACCACTGGATGATCCTGCACGGGCGCTATCATTGCAAGGCGCGCAAGCCGCTCTGCCCCACCTGCATTATCCGCGATCTCTGCCCGTTTGAGGACAAAACCGAATGACCAAATACACGCTCGCTGGCATCGGCAACGCCGTTGTCGATGTGATCACCCATGCCGATGACAGCTTTCTTGATCTTATGGGGATCGAAAAGGGGATCATGCAGCTGATCGAACAGGACCGGGGCGAGGTGCTCTACGCCTCCATGACCGAACGGCTGCAAACCCCCGGCGGCGCCGTGGCCAACACCATCGCGGGCGTCGGCGCGCTGGGTCTGCCCACCGCTTTCATCGGGCGGGTCCACGACGACGCGCTGGGGCGTTTCTACGCCCAGTCCATGGCCGACAGCGGCACCGATTTCGTGAACGCGCCCATCCCCGACGGCGAACTGCCCACGTCGCGGTCGATGATCTTCGTCTCACCGGATGGCGAGCGGTCGATGAATACATATCTGGGCATCTCGACCGAACTTGGCCCCGAAGACGTGCCAGACGACGTGGCCTCAGCCGCCCAATTCATGTTCCTCGAGGGCTACCTCTTTGACAAGGACAAGGGCAAAGAGGCCTTCCGCCAGGCCTCCCGCCTCACCCGTGGCGCGGGCGGCAATGCGGGCATCGCCATCTCCGATCCCTTTTGCGTCGACCGGCACCGCGCCGATTTCCTCGACATGATCGGCAACGAATTGGACTTCGTCATCGGCAACCAGCACGAGATCACCTCGCTCTTTGAAACCGACGACCTTGAGGCCGCGCTGAACAAGACCGCCGACATGATCGACCTGCTCGTCTGCACCAAATCCGGCGACGGCGTCACCATCATCGGCAATGGCCAGCGCCACGACATCCCCGTCGAAACGGTCACACCCGTGGACGCCACAGGCGCAGGCGACCAGTTTGCCGCCGGGTTCATCTACGGGCTGGCCACGGAACGCGACCTTGCCACCTGCGGACGCATGGGCAACCTCTGTGCGGCTGAGGTGATCAGCCATATCGGCCCCCGCCCCAAAATCGACATGAAACAACAATTCGCCAGCGCGGGACTGCTCTGACCCGCTCTCCCCACCCCCTGCTTCTTCTCTTTGAAAATACGGCGGGGGTTTGGGGGCTGGCCCCCAATCAGCCCGGAAAACAAATGCTCACCGACGGATACCACAACATCCCACCCGGCAAAGTGGCCATGGTGGTCACCAACCTCGAAATGACCACGCCGCAATACCGCGGCGCACCCTGCCCCGACGGCGTCACGCTGAAACCCATGACGCGAGAGGTCGCGCCCTATCTCGACCTCTTCCGCCGCGTGGGCGGGCCGTGGCTCTGGTACGGGCGCACGATCATGCCGGAACAGGAGTTACACGACATCCTGGTGGACCCCGACACGGGCCTCTACACCCTGGAAAAAGACGGACGGCCCGAAGGCCTGCTAGAGCTTGACTTCAGTGTCAAAGGCGCGTGCGAGCTGGACTATTTCGGCCTCACACCTGCCCTGATCGGCACGGGGGCCGGGGCGTACCTGATGGACCGGGCGATCGAATTTGCCTTTGCCCGCGACATCACGCGGTTCCACCTGCACACCTGCACAATCGACAGCCAGCAGGCGCTGGGGTTTTACAAACGGTCCGGCTTCACACCGACAGGGCTGCGGATCGAAATTGCGGATGACCCGCGCATCGCGCATGGCTACCCGCGTGACCTCGCCCCCCACGTGCCCATCATCGACCCCTGAGAAGCAGGGGTGTCCAAGCCGACGCTACCTTAGCGTAGCCCCATCGGCACGCAATCCCGCCCGGCCAGGCAATCGCGCAGCTGATCCACCTGCGCCTCGCTCGGGCGGCCAAACAGAAACCCGCCACAGGCGTCGGTCCTCAGGGCATAACTGTGCGTGGTCTGGCGCAGAAACCCCAAAACCGGGCCGGGCTGTATCTGGGGACACCACGGGCCAATGCACTCCACCTCCAGAACAACATCAGTTTCAAACGGGCGGTCCACACCGCGCACGGCCAGCGCCTCACCCTTGAACGTGGCCGGGATCGACGTCACCGGATCAGTGGGCACCACCTGAACAGACGGGTCCGTGTCGGGCAGCAGATCGGCATCGAAGTCGAGCGTGCCCAGCACGGGCACGTAACCGTCTTCCGCCTGCACCGCCTCTTGATACGCGTTGGTCACGCCGTAAGGCACGCAGGACAGGGCCAAAGCGGGCAGAGGGGCAAGCAGCAGCATCAAACTCAGAAGTCGTAACATTGACCGGACCTTTCCTCGAAACGTACTCTGGACGTAAGGATGCAGCCCCCAGTTATGCAATAGCGCTCACAAATGCGGCGCAAATTCCGCCAGAACCCGCACATAGACATCGCGCTTGAACGGCACGATGGCGTCCGGCAAGTCCGCCGGGGCCATCCACTTCCACGCCGAAAACTCCGGATGCGCCGTTTCCAGATCAATCTGCGCGTCCGATCCGTTGAAGCGCAAAAGAAACCACTTCTGCTTCTGCCCCCGATACTTGCCCTTCCAAAGCTGCGGGATCAGGTCATGCGGCAATTCATAGGGCAGCCAATCGGCCGTCTCAGCCACCACATCGACCAGGGCCGGTGAAATGGACGTCTCCTCCTCCAACTCGCGCAAGGCGGCTGTCCGCGCATCCTCACCCTTGTCGACGCCGCCCTGCGGCATCTGCCAGGCGTCCTTGTAACGATCCCGGCGCTGGCCCACCCAAACAAGCCCCGCCCCGTTCATCACCATCACGCCCACATTCTTGCGATAGGGCAGCTTCTCGATCTCTTCGGGGGTCATCTCGGGTGTCTCCGGCCGTTCCTGAGCCGAAAAACACCATTCTCCATGCGATGTGAAGAGGATGTCTCGTTTCCATGATTGAAAGGTGGTCGGCTGCGTGAACGTTCTGAGTGCTCCTTCAGATCGCTGTCAGGACCAGCTTCAAGCCCAAAGCGCTAAAAAACACACGCGAACCCGGATTGCGCTATCCTAAAAAACCTCAGAACCCTCGTGGAATATTCAGCGCGCTCACATGTCGGGCGGCGAGTTGTTCCTTTCGTTGTTCTGGCGAAAAATCAGGTTCGCATTTCAGCTTTTCGCCAAGCTGATCAAACGTCAAAACCTGCCGTTGGGGGTTATTTGGTGCTTTCGGTTCCTCTCCGGGGCAGTGAGGTATGCCCTGCCAGCGCATGAAAACAAAAACTGTCGAGGCGCCGGCAGGATCCAACCAGTTTTCAAACCCGGGGTCTTTCGCGCTGATGACAAACCGATATTTGCCATCCTCACTTTGATACGCTTGCTTGGTCGTCAGGCTCGTTTGCCGACGACGAAAATCAAGGGCGTTGAACCACAGATCACCCAATTGGATGCCCTGATACCTTGCGTCAGACTCGTCAACTGTAATGACAATGGCCGTGTCATCACTCATCTGGAAATGACCGGCAGAGTTGAATTGCCCTGGCAAGCCTTGCCCGGTTTTGCGCGCCGGACTGATATGATTTGCAGGTAAATTGACCCTGAGTTGCTCGACGAATTTTATCCAACCTTTCGTGGACCCCGTCAAATAATTGGCCGCCCGTTCGTATTGCAGGTCAACACGCGCAGGGGTGGGCAGCGGGTTCGGTTTCCCGACAGTGTCAATGCGTTCGATACGCCATGTGCCGCCCGTTTCCGTGTCCCAGTCCATCAGGCTTTCTCTGATCAAGACGCTGTTTGCACACAGCTTTCCTTTCGGAGTAACAATTGTGTTGCAAAGCCAGTTTTCACCGGTCTTCAGGTCGCAAGGCTCGGTGTCACTGATGAGGATGGTGAATTCGCCGTTGCGTTTGACCGACAAGGCGCCCAAATCCAGTTCGCTCACGGGGATGGGGCTTGTCAGGTCGTCGTCAAAGCCCGGCTCGCCTGCGCCAACCTGGATCTGCAAATCTGCGCTCGTTCCACGTTTGCCGTAGATGATATAGGTTCCGGGTGTTTCTATACTGGCCAGGAAGTAGAGATTATCAGGGTTCACCAACCCAAATTGATTGTGCTTATCAAGTCGGGAAAACTCTGGAAAACAGGGATCGTGCAAGACAAACCCCTGGTCCAGCGCGGCGGAGATTTGGTGCTTGAGCTGCCATTCGGCGGCTGCCTGTTCCAATTCCGGATTGGAACTGTATTGCAGCCAGGGTGCCAGCGACATGGTGTGCTTGGCCTGCTCGATAGCAAGCGCAAACCGTTGCGAGCCAACCGGGGTGGAGGAATTTTGTGCCCAATTCATCAACGCGTTTTTCACGCGGGATTGGTCCGAAGTGCTCGGCGCAAACGGGTCGCCAAACCCGCTGCGACCCTGGATTGTATCGTTCGACGTCGTTGCCATGTCCTTTACCCTCGTGCGTTCGTGTTTGCGGATCGACCAGCAGGCCGGATTGCTCATTGGTCGTGCAAGCGCAGGGAGCGGTTCAAAGAAAATTCGAAAATGGGTGCCAGGCATGATCGACGCGCAGGCCCGGGTATGTTTGACGCGAACTCTCACGGAAAACTGCGCGAAATGGGCGGTCCGGTATCTGTCTGGGCAACAGCCACCGCAAGGTTCCTTCCTTCAAGAGCCGCAAACGGCGTCTAGGGCAGGCTGCGCTGTAGCGTGGCAGGTTCAAACGAGTGCACTTCGGGTCACCGATGCTTCGCAGATACAGGGCGCCGAGCCGAGAAGGGGTTTGTATCACCCCGCTCCAACTGGCCCAATTATTCGATTCGCGAAGGAGCCGTTAACCGCGCCGCGACGAATGAACAGTCGGCCGCAAAGCGGACGCCAGCCGCGTCGCATAGACGAACAGTCACTCATCTCTTGGGCTCACCCTTTGCCCCCACGATCCAAGACATCGCGTGCCGAAACCTGACACGCCTGGGCAGCGCCGCAACACGGATCGCCCCTTTTTGCTCTAAGCGGGTGCGGTCAGGGTTTTCTCCATCTCGGCCCGGTCCAGGTATTCTCCAAGCCGTTCCATGCGCTCATGCCGGACAAGGGCAAAACCCTTCGCCGCAAAGGCAGGCTGAGCGATCAGCGACGCATGGACCCGCAATCGGTGCAGCCCCGCGGCACGCCCTCCCGCCTCAATGCGGTCATAAAGGGCTGAAAACACACCCCGTCCTTGCCACTCCGGCAGAACAAAGGCCAGATCGACATAGGCCCCCTCGCGCGTCACAAACCCCACCGGCGCGCCCTGTGCCTCGGCCACGACAACGTCCTGCGCGGCCAGCTTGCGCGCCCACGCCTGCCCGGCATGGGGTGCGGCACACCAGGCCGTTCGCTGCGCAGGCGTGTAGGCGCCCGGCCCCTCCTGAATGGCTTCGAACATCACCCGACCCAGCGCATCCGCCTCGCCGCGGATCATGTCGCGCAGCACGCATTTCGTTGCCTTATCCATCGCTCTGCCGTCCGTTTCATTAGGCCCGTGTCAATAAACGGCACCAAAACCGTTCCCACATATGCGCCCCGCCGCTAGCTCATGTGACAAGCACAAAAAATCATACAAACCTGTCCCCGCGGGGACAGCCCGTCCCCACGGGGTGACGCCGCGTTGCACGTGACATCGCGCCCCCTATGTCTGACACCAAGAGGAACTTTGGCTCGGGAGGACACCATGACAGCCTATCCGCACATGCTTGCGCCGCTAGATCTTGGCTTCACCACATTGAAAAACCGCGTGCTCATGGGCTCCATGCACACCGGGCTGGAGGAGACGAAGGACTGGAACCGCGTCGCCGAGTTCTACGCCGAACGCGCCCGCGGCGAGGTCGGCCTGATGGTCACCGGCGGCATCGGCCCCAACCTCGAAGGCTCCGTCCTGCCCGGCGCCGCGATGCTGTCGAACGCCGAAGAGGTCGCCAGCCACAAGATCGTCACCGACCGCGTGCACGAAAACGGCGGCAAGATCGCGATGCAGATCCTGCACGCGGGCCGCTACGCCTACGGCCCCATGTGCGTCGCCCCCTCGCCCGTGAAGTCGCCAATCTCTCCCTTCCCGCCCGCCGAGCTGGACGAGGACGGGATCGAAAAGCAGATCAGCGATATCGTCGCCACCGCAGGCCGCGCGAAGGAAGCGGGCTATGACGGGGTCGAGATCATGGGGTCAGAAGGCTACTTCCTCAACCAGTTCCTCGTCACCCACACCAACAAACGCGAGGACCGCTGGGGTGGCAGTTACGAGAACCGGATGCGCTTGCCCATCGAGGTGGTGCGACGCACGCGCGCGGAAGTCGGCACAGATTTCATCATCATCTACCGCCTCTCGATGATCGACCTTGTGCCCAACGGCTCGACCTATGACGAGGTCGTGCAACTCGCCCAAGAGATCGAAAAGGCGGGCGCCACGATCATCAACACCGGCATCGGCTGGCACGAGGCGCGCATTCCCACCATCGCCACTTCCGTCCCCCGCGCGGCCTTTGCTTGGGTCACCAAGAAGCTGATGGGCAAGGTGAGCATCCCCGTCATCACATCAAACCGGATCAACACCCCCGAAGTAGCCGAGGAAGTGCTGGCGACGGGCTGCGCCGACATGGTGTCGATGGCCCGGCCCATGCTCGCCGATCCGCATTTCGTCAAGAAGGCGATGGAGGACAAGTCCGCCCAGATCGCGCCCTGCATCGCCTGCAACCAGGCGTGCCTGGACCACACGTTCTCGGGCAAGATCAGTTCGTGCCTGGTGAACCCGCGGGCATGCTACGAGACCGAATTGCAGATTGTCCCCGCGGGGACACGGAAATCCATCGCCATCGTGGGCGCTGGTCCTGCCGGCCTCTCCACTGCTCTGACAGCGGCGGAACGCGGGCACGATGTGACCATCTTTGACCGTGCAAATGAGATTGGCGGGCAGTTGAACATGGCCAAGCAGGTGCCGGGCAAGGAAGAGTTCTGGGGCTTTGTGGACTGGTATCGCACGATGGTGGCGGAGGCCGGGATTACGGTGCAGCTGAACACCGAGGCGACGGTCGAGACACTGAAGGGTTATGATGAGGTTATCATTGCGACCGGTGTCCTGCCGCGTGATCCGGAGATCCCCGGTCAGGACGGCGACAACGTACATTCCTATATCGACCTGCTGCGCCACAAGGTTGAGACGGGCAGACGCGTTGCCGTGATCGGTGCGGGTGGCATCGGGTTCGATGTGTCCGAGTATCTTGTGCACGAAGGCGAAAGCCCGACCGAAAACCTGCCCGAGTGGATGAAGGAATGGGGTGTCGCCGACACCGAAGACCACCGGAGCGGCCTTGACCCCAAGGGACCGCAGCCCGAAGCGCCCGCGCGCGCCGTTACGCTGTTGCAGCGCAAGGCGGAGAAGCATGGGAAAAGGCTTGGGAAAACAACAGGTTGGATCCACCGCGCGGCATTGAAGATGAAGGATGTGGAGTTCGTGGGCGGCGTGAATTACGAGCGCATCGACGATCAGGGGCTGCACGTGTCCTTTGGCGAAGCGCGCGAGAACCCGACGGTGATCGAGGCGGATGACGTTATCCTTTGCGCCGGTCAGGTGCCGGAGCGGTCGCTTGCCAACGCGCTGGAGGCCGAAGGCATTCAGTGCCACGTGATCGGCGGCGCGGATGTTGCGGCGGAACTTGACGCCAAGCGCGCTATTGATCAGGGGACACGGCTGGCGGCAACGCTCTAGGGCGGATCAGGATCCGCCTTACCAATCGTAAGGCGGAGGTGTCCTCCGCCCCCGCCATGCGGTTGCCGCATGTGAGCGGTGTGGATAGCGTGCGGACATGACCATTTGTGCCTTCGATATCATGCCCGACCGAACAGATGTTGCATCGGGTGATGCGCCGCCGGAACACGGTTACCGCTGGGTGCATTTCGATCTCGGCGACGCGGATCTGGCAGGATTTCTGGAGGCGCATGTTCCGTCCATTCCTGCCGCTGCTCTGAGCGCCCCCGAAACGCGGCCCCGGTCAGATGCGTTTGGTGACGGTCTGATCCTCAACCTGCGGGGCGTCAACATGAACGCCGACGGGCCTGCCGACCGGATGGTGGCCGTGCGGATGTGGGTGACGGCACAGCTGGTGGTGACGGTGCGGGTACGGCGGGTCTTTGCCCTTGATGCGATGCGCGTCGAGGCCGAACAGGGCAAGGCCCCCAGCACGCCCATGGCGTTTGTGAACTCTCTTGCCACTCGGCTGATGGGGCGGGTGCAGGATACTGTGTTTGACCTGTCGGAACGCGTGGACGCCATGGAAGACAGCGTTCAGGACGACGACCAGCCGCTGCCGACCGAACTGGCGGAGGAGCGGCGGATGGCCATACGAATGCGTCGGTATCTGGCGCCGCAGCGCGACGCCCTTGTGGCACTTGTGGGCACCAACAGCCCGCTGATGGCGCAGGGCACGCGCGACCTTCTGCGCGAGCAGGCGAACCTGGCCAAGCTGGCTGTCGAGGAATTGGAGGGCCTGATCGCCCGGATGACGGCGGTGCAGGACCATCACACCGCGCAGGCCGCCTTGTTGCAGGGGCACAATGGCTATGTGCTGTCGATTGTCGCCGCCGTGTTTCTGCCACTTGGCTTTGTCACGGGGCTGTTTGGCGTCAACGTGGCGGGTATGCCGGGGCTTGAGGCCCCGTGGGCCTTTGCCGCGCTGTGCGCATCGCTTGCGGTGATGACCGTGCTGGCCGTCTGGGTGCTGCGTCGGCTCAAGTGGATCTGAGCCGACGCAGGCGGGTTATTCGACCGTGATCGTGATCACGTCACTGACCACCGGATCGGCGTGGGGGACGTGGTTCAGGTCGCCCAACACCAGCTGCATCGTGTGCTCGCCCGAGGGCAGATCCAGCGTCACCTGCGTCTGACCGCCGCCGAAGTGGATATGGTTTTCATCAGCGGGCAGGCCAAATTCCAGCTCTTCCGCGCCCTCAGGCCCCTCACCCAGCGGTGGGCGGTTCAGAAGGATGTGGTGGTGGCCGGTATTGTCGGCCTCGGTCCCGGCGGGGGCGACGCCCATCCCTTCGAGCCCGAAGATCACGGTGACAGGCGACGATACCGTGTCACCGTCCGAGATGTTCACAAAGTAGACGCGCGCATCCGCCGGTGCGGGCGTGTCCTGCGCGAATACTGGCGTGGCCAACACTGTTGCAAAAGTCACGGCTTTGACAAAGGTTTTCATTTTTCATTTCCTCCCGGACATGTTGAAGTTCATCCAAGGTTAACACGTCGGGATTGATTTTATTCGTACCGTTGCAGAAATTTCGTACCGCGCTGTCCGCGATGGCATGGCAGAGGTACATCCACGCCTCTGGCGCTATGCCGTGTCGTTGACCGGGCGTCGCGATTGGGCTGACGATCTGGTGCAGACCACGTGCCTTCGCGCGCTGGACAAGTCCGACCAGTTCGAGCCGGGCACCCATCTGGACCGTTGGATGTTCCGCATGGCCCAGCGCATCTGGTTGAACGAGTTGCGGTCCCGCAAGGTGCGCACCGGTGGCGGGCTGGTGCCTGTCGAAGAGATCGACCTACCTGATAAAGCCCCCGGAGCGGAAACGAATATTCTGGCGCGTGACGTGTTGAACAGGGTGAACGGACTTCCCGAGGCCCAACGTCAGGCCGTGGTTCTGGTCTATGTAGAGGGGTACGCTTACAAGGAAGCGGCCGAGATTATGGAGATACCCATCGGCACGGTGATGAGCCGTCTGGCGGCCGCCCGCAAGCGGCTGAACACCGAGATGGCCGGGGATAGGGCACAGGTTCAATGACACAGGTGCGTGCATTTTCCGATGAAGAGCTGACCGCCTACCTGGATGGGGAGGCGAACGACGCCCTGCATGCCGAGATTGATGCCGCGCTGGAGGCGGATCCGGCTGTGGCCGATCAGCTTGCGATGCTGGATATTCCGATGGTCCCGATTGCCGAAGCCTATGAGGCGCTGTTGCAGGACGCGCCACCGATGCCCGACTTGCCCGAAGCGGCGCCCGTTGCGACGCCTGCGCGTGGCCGCTGGGCCTGGGGTGTGGGCACCTTTGCAACCGGGTTGGCCGCTGGGCTGGCCGTGGCGATGTTCACGGGGTTCGGGACACCCGAACCTGCGCCGCGCGGTTGGGTGTCTTTCGTGGCGTCCTACCAGGTGCTTTACACGCCCGAGACGTTGGCGATTGCCCAGCCCACGGCAGAGGAGGCGGCGGTGCAGCTTGCCGCCGTGTCGGATGCGCTGGGGATTGATGTCACCGGCCTGCCCGAAGCGCAGGGCCTGACCTTCAAACGGGCGCAGGTGCTGGGGTTCAACGACAAGCCGCTGGTGCAGATCGCCTTTGCCCGCGCCGATGGAACGCCTGTTGCCTTGTGCATCATTCCGGCCGGGCCCGATGCCGCCCCCGTCAGCATGGGGGCCGCAGAGGGGATGGATCTGGCCCGCTGGAACACGCCCGGTTTTGGCTTTCTGCTGATTGGCGGGACCGATGCCGCGCCGCTGGCCGAAGAGGCCGAAACCTTCCAATCCTGGAGTGCGGATATCGCCATCTGAGCGGAATCCGGTCGTTTCCACGCCATGAACGATCCCCGCAATGACCGCGATACTGTCCAACCCTTGCCCTGATCCTGCCCTTATTGACCCGCATACCGACCGTCAACACAGAGTGATTTGAGGTAGCAGGCATGGATCGCCTTACAGAAATGGAAGCCTTTGCCACGGTCGTGGATCAGGGCGGTTTTACCGATGCGGCCAAGAAGATGGGGATTTCGAAATCCGCCGTCTCAAAGCACGTGTCGTCGCTGGAGGCCCGTCTGGGTGCCCGCCTGCTGAACCGTACGACCCGCCGCGTGAGCCCGACCGAGATCGGTCTGGCTTACTACGACCGTGCCCGCCGTGTTCTGAACGACGCGGGCGAGGCGGATTCGCTGGTGACGTCCATGCAGTCGGCGCCCTCGGGCCTGCTGCGCATTTCTGTCGCGACGGATTTTGGGGTCAACCACCTGTCGCCACGATTGTCGGAGTTTCTGGCCGATTTTCCGGACATCACGGTGAACATGGTGCTGAACAACCGCTATGTCGAGCTGATCTCGGAAGGCTTTGACATGGCCGTGCGCATTGGCGAGCTGGAGGACAGCACCCTGCGCGCCCGCAAGCTGACCGAGACGACCAAGCGTATGATCGCGTCGCCCAAGTATTTCGAGCAATATGGGCGCCCGCAAAAGATCGACGATCTGAACGCGCACAAGCTGCTTCATTATTCCAACCAGTCGTCGGGCAATGTCTGGAAGCTGACCGCGCCGTCGGGGGAAAAGCGCCAGGTGCGCACCGCCGGTTGGCTGAGTGTGAATGACGGACAGTCGCTGTTGAATGCGGCCATTTCGGGTCTGGGCATTGCGTATCTGCCCAGTTTCCTTTACGCCGACGCGCTGGAGCAGGGGTTGGTCGAGGATGCGATCCCCGATCTGCCGATCGAGACGCAGGGCATCTATGCCGTGTATCCGCCCGGTCGCTTCACCCAGCCCAAAGTGCGAGCGTTTATTGATTTCCTGGTCCACGCCTTTGCTGAAAAGGGTCCGTCTGACTGGTAAGAGTTAACCGACCTCCCCTCGGTTGATGACTGACCCCGGTGCGTGAGTGCCGGGGTTTTTTCTTTGGGGGTAGGCCAGTTTTGAGCCCTTTTGTCGAATGCGGCGACATCCACGAAGGACCGCTCCGGACCATGACAGTATGTCCAAATACGCTACAACGTAGTAAGCCAAATTCAATCTAAAGGCTTTCCGTTCGTTTCCGTGGTGTCCATTTTTCAAAAACGCGACTTCGCTGGCCTATTGCTTGCGAACACGATTCTCGGAGCGGCATTTCCTGTTCAGCTCATCCTCGGAGGCTTGGCGGGGCTGATGCTGGCACCAAGCCCGACGCTTGCCACACTCCCGTCATCTGTTCAGACCTTGGCGGGCATGGTTGCCGCTGCACCCTTTTCGCTCTTGATGGGGCGGTTCGGCAGGCGAGTTGGCTTTGCCTTGGGTGGTTTGATGACGCTCCTCGGAGCGATCTTGGCCACCCAGGCTCTGATTTCTCAAAGCTTTATCCTGCTGTGCGCAGCACACTTCCTGATGGGCGCTGGATGGGCATCGTTCCAGTATTTTCGGTTCGCTGCCGGAGAGGCCGTTGAAACGAACTGGCGGCCCGTGGCGATTTCGCTGATGATGAGTTCTCTGCTGATCGCCGCTATTGTTGGCCCACAAGTGTTCATTGCCGCGAAAGACTTACTCGCGCCCATCCCTTTTGCTGGCGCATATGCAGCGACAGGTCTGATTGCTGTGCTTGGCATTGTTCCCCTTGGCCTGGTTCGCATGCCTCGACGAAAGAGGGAACCGACCGATGAACCACCAAATAAGTTCGCCTCTCTCGCCGCTCTCCGCCGCCCCGCCATCAGGCAGGCCATTGGCATCGCCGCCGTGTCGCAGGGTGTCATGGTGTTTCTAATGATCCCAACACCGATTGCCATGGTCGGATGCGGGTTCAGTAAGGCTACCGCGAGCGACGTTGTGCGTTGGCATATTGTTGCAATGTTCGCCCCAAGCTTCTTTACCGGGTTTTTGATCAAGCGGTTCGGGGCGCAAACCATTGCGACCATCGGGCTTGTCACCATAGCCACGGCGGCAATTGCAGCCGCGCTTGGTCTTTCCGCGCTGCACTTCT
The DNA here is from genome assembly GCF_001969365.1 of Tateyamaria omphalii. Taxonomy (NCBI): domain Bacteria; kingdom Pseudomonadati; phylum Pseudomonadota; class Alphaproteobacteria; order Rhodobacterales; family Roseobacteraceae; genus Tateyamaria; species Tateyamaria omphalii. The sequence goes on from NZ_CP019312.1 coordinate 2,964,705, forward strand.
ACGGATCGCTGATCGTTCTTGGCGTTGGATGGAATTTCGGGTTCGTCGGAGGCACGGCAATGCTCGACGCCGCTGTGTCTGAGAGCGAGAAAGCTGCCGTGCAGGGGGCCAACGACACGATCATTGCGTTGATCTCTACCATCTGCGCCTTCGCTGCAGGGTTCGTCGTTTCAAGCGTGGGATGGGCCGTTCTCGCCATGATCTCTGGCGGCATCATTCTAGTTGCTATTGCTGCGTTGGCTTTTGATCGGAATACCTCACAGAAGGTCAAGAGCGGACCTTGATGTGACCAATCTGAATGACAGCTGCGTGCCGCGTTGACGACATTCCCCGGCCAAGACCTCAAGGTCTGCTTTCAGACCCGCACCGTCAAAAATCGACGAATGAGAGTCTTAGGCTCGGGCCTCGTAGCCCGTAGAGGGCGATTGCACAGAGGAAGACCTTTGGGCATCCGTCATATCGCGTTGGGACCCGCCGCCAATCCTTTAGCCTGCCAAACATGATCTCGATCACTGCCCGGCAATGCATTGCGTAGCGATGTCACAAGAGCGGCGATTGCGCCGTCTGTCGCGACGCTTGATGCCATGCTCCAATTCCGCCTCTTGGAGCGCGATGAGAAAATTGAGTACGGCGTAGATCGAAGATCCGGGTAACGAGCTCAGGCCAGGGATTCAGCTGGCGCAGCAGGCTACCCAAGCCGCTGACGTTTGATCCGTCCTGCGCATGGTCTTGCAGGATCTCCCCTAGCGCTGCGTCGCGCACGTGCGCGATGAGGTTGCCAAACCTCTCTAAGGCTTCACGTTCGGACATGGGCGTGCCACTTCAGATCGCGCATGGGACCGGAGTAAAGCCCACCATCAGGCGGTCGCGTTCCGCCCAAGATTTGAAATCCTCTGTGCACAGCACCACGCCGGGTTGGCGCTGGTCAATGCCGATATGAACGTCGTCAGGCATTGGACGGGTAATGACGTAGTCCAACATTTTGAACTTCTTCAACGTGGGCCAGAAGTGAAGCGGCGTTTTTTCCGCGTCGATGACCTCCACTTGAGGAAGTTTGACTGTGTAGTATGCTGCAATGACGTCACCGACCCATTCCAGCAGGTTTTCGGGCCCCCAAGTGATCGTGACTTCGAAGAACTCGGGCTGACGCATGTCGTAGCAACGGACAGCAGACACAAAACGGTCGGTCACCAGTTTGCACCCAACCGAAGGGATCCAATCATGCTCGGTGATCTCATCCCGCCCTAGATCGTCGGCTATGAATGGCCCAAGGTAGACCTCCCCGCGGTTTTCCGCAGCGACCCTTTTATCGTAGTCGCTTTCGTAAACCTTCGAGACCGATTTGACGCGTGGGTCTGGTTGAATTTGGTAGTACTGCATCTTCATCCTCTGGCGTGAACGTTATCGCCCGGTGTTCAAAACCTGTCCGCTTCGGTCGATCAAGAACGACGATTGCACATGTTTTCTTCGCCCCTAACGACAATTGGCAATCTGTAGTGCACCGGTTTGTAACATGGTTCTGTGAGCAAGAACAAAGGCCCGGACGGCAAGCCTCTTGCACGTTCGGGTCATGTTGCGCGTCCTATTTTCAAGCAGTTCCAACTGCGTTGCCATATACGTGTTGTAATCGCTGTGTCCGCTGAACCCACGGTGCTGCGCAGACGTCCGCGGTGCCGCCGCCCCACCGCCTGAAACCGATGAACAGTAACGTGGCAGGTACATTAGGTTCTGCCGCGAGTTTACGTCGAACCCGATGGATCGCAGAAACGGGTTGGTTCGCAGGTGCCAAGGAATAATGTGATGTCGCTCAAAGCCTGGCATCCGCGTCATCCAAGGTGGATAGCGCGCCTCAAGCCCTAGCGGATCAATCCAGTGTAGCGGATTGCTGACATAGCCATGCGCGCGCGTTCCGGCGGATGCACCGAGTGGATCAATGGACAGATACTGCCCGACATCCGGGTCATAATACCGGAAGCGGTTGTAGTGCAGCCCGCTTTCGGCGTCATGCCATTGGCCTGGGAAGCGGATCGGGCAAAGGGTGGAATCACCCCATTGCCCCCTTTCCTTCCCCCAGAGGCGGTAGGTGGCCGACCACAGGATGGCGCCTGAGCCATCCACGATCTCGCGCGGCGTGCCGAGGTGGTCGGTTATGACATGGCCAAGGGTCTCGCCTTCGCGAAGGAGCGGGCGGTGGCTGCGCGGCTCAAAGTGCCAGTGGACGGCGGCGGCTCCATCCGTCGCTTCAATGGCGATGACATCGCGATCCCAGAGGAACCGGGTGCGCGTGCTGGCCGAGCGTTTTTCGATGCGCCGCCCGAACGGGTCATAGGTGTAGTCCCAACGCTCGCCTTCCGGCGTGATGCACGCGACCAGCCGATCCATCACGTCCCAATGGTAGGTCCAGGTCTGGGGCCGGAATCCGTCCCGTTGCACGCGGCGTTCGGTGACGCGCCCGCAGGCGTCATAGGACAGGGTGATGCGCTCGCCCCCCAGCCCTGCGGCTTCGTGCACACGGCCGCCCGGCGCTGTGCGCCAATACGACAGCGGCCGGTCCAGCGGCATCTGCGGTTGTGCGATATCGGCGGCTTCGACATCCTGCGTGAGCTTGTAGGCAAAGCGTTCGACCTCGATGGTCTCGGACGGAAAGCCCGGCACATCACTGGGCACGGGCGTGGCAAGGCGCATTCCGACGCCGGAGGGCAGGCCATGGCGGGCTTGGGTGATCTGGGCGTTTGCGTCGGCTTGATATTCGGTCGCGCCCCAGAGATCGTCGGCGATGCGCGTTGGCGTATCGCGCCGGTTCCACGCGTAGCTGCGGGTGAAACGATCGGGGCCGTAGGCCAGTTGACGGATGAGTTGCCCGGCGCTGTCAAATTCCTGCATCAGTTCGAAAGCCCCGGCCCCGCGCATGGCGATGGGCCGCCCCAGCGGATCACGGTCAATGGTAAGCGCATCCGTCCCATTGAGGCTGAGCCCGGTCAGAAAGCCCGAAGGTCCATAGCGATACTCCGTCAGATGTGTGCCGATACGCCGTTCGGTAACATTGCCACAGCAATCGAAGGCGCGTTCGATCCGCTCGCCGTTTTGGACTTCGGCAATCTGGTTGCCCATGGCATCGTATTCCAGTTCGATCACTGCATCGGCCCCAGTGGCCCGCTTGATCAGGCCACGGCCGTCGTAGTCGAACCGATCTTCGACCTGCACCGTGCCGTCAGGGGCGACACCAATGCGGGCGGTCAGTTGATCGGCGGCATCCCATTCGAAGCGCATGGTCCGGCCATCGGGGAAATGCAGCGCAATAGGCCGATCGGCATCGTCAAAGTCGTAACGCAGCTCCAGGCCCGCGAAGTCGACCTCACGGATGATCCGGCCCGCGACGTCCCGTTCGAAGCGCCAAACCTCGCCCACCTGGTTTGTCACCTCGCTGAGCGCGAGCTGGTCGTCATAAGTGAACCGTAAACTGCCTTCGCGCGGATCGATCATCTCGATCAAATTGTCGAAAGCGTCGTGAACAAGGCGGGTGACGGCCCCTTCGGCGTCGCGCATCTCAACGATTCTGCCATGCGCCTGACCGCGCAGCTCGGTTTTCGCGCCATCCGCGCGGATCACGCGCGCGGCAGTCCAGAAATCGAGGCCGGGCTGGTCTTCGTATTCGAAGCGGATCGTGGCCCCCAGTTCATCGGTGGTAGAGGTGATGCGCCCCCAGGTGTCGCGTATGAATGTCGTCTGTGCACCGTTGAAATCGACCTCCGAGATCAGCCGGTGTCGATCATCGTAGCTATAGCTTCGGATCATGCCGTCATGTCGGCATTCCCCCAATACAAGGCCCCGATCCGAAACTTTCAGATCAGTGACATGGCCAAGCGGATCACGGACCGAAACGAGGTTTCCGCGTTCGTCGTATTCGTATTCCCATGCTGCGCCGGTCGGGTCGATCACCCGCTCGATCTGCCCGTCAGCGGACCAGCCGTAATAGGTGATCTGGTCCAGCGGATCGCGGATGGATTTCACATTGCCATCGGCGTCGTAGAGGAAGCGGGTACTGTGACCGAGGGGGTCGATGCTCGCGCTGACAAGGCCCTCTGCGTCTTCCTCGAAACGGGTCAGATGGCCAAGGGCATTTTCCTCGGCGGTGATGTTGTCGTTGGCATTGTAGTGATAGGTTTGCGCCCGCGCATGATCGCCGCCCGGTAGATACAGGGTTTTGCGCGAATCGCTGTCATAGACGGCGCGGTCACCGTGATAAGGGCCGGACGTGTCGCTGCACAGGCGGCGGCCTTGATCGTCAAGCGTATAGGTGGCGTCATAAACCTCGTTACGTTGTAGGCCGACGATCCGGTTGCGTTCGTCGTAGCGGAAGCGATGGTGTTCGCCATAAAGGGCGCGCGCCTCCAGCATGTTGCCGCGTTCATCGTAGCGCCATTCCAATACACGCTTGATCTGCCCGTCCGGTGCGACAAGATCGGCGGATGTACGAAACGCGCCGTTGTAGCCGAAGGCGACGGTGAGGCCTTCGGGTGTGGTGATCCGATCCAAGTGGCCGTCGGGGCCGCGCGTAAAGTTCAGCGAGTTGCCATTGGCATTGTATGTGCGGCTGATCCGCCAGACACCATCAGCACCTTTGTCGAAATGGTGAAACAGCCGTCCATCGCGGAGGATCAACGCGCGCGCTCTGCCCTGCATCAGCTTTAAAGGCCGGGTTGTGCTGCCATCGACCCAGCCTTCGGGGATCGGCGTAGGCGCGGGGAATGACACGACGTAGCCGTCATCATCCAGCAGGTCAAAGCCGCCCCTAAGGTTTCGCTTGATCACGGCGTCGTAAGGCGCGATCCGGTTTGTCCCGTGAGGTGAGACATGGTCGATATCGGACCAGTATATCGAATGCAGCGACAGCTCGATCAGGCCGGGTATCAAGAAGAAGGGGTCTTCGTGATTGCCCAAACCGGTGGGCAGCATGAACGGGTTCGAGGCGCGGCGGCAATTGCGCCGGTTCCGGGTGCGGTTGCGGCGGCCATTCACGCGGGCGGTGCGTCGCCCCCGCGACAGCGCACGGGGCGCATTACGAAGCCCAGACCGCAACCCCCGTTCGGCTAGCTCGCGCGTGGCGCGCCGCATCAAGATGCCGCGCGGATCCCATTGCAGAATACGATCCAGCGGGTTCAGGATGTTATAGAAGAACCAGTGATCGTCTTCGACCCGTTCGATCAACTGTTCATTGAACTCGGTATAAGTCTCCATCTGTTGATTGAAAATGGCCGCGTGATCCGGGTTCGTCGGATCCATCTGCATCTGCTCGGCCCATTGGTTGAAATCACGGGTTTCCCACTGGCCCGTCCCGCTTTCGTATGGGTTGAAGGCGCCGCCGAATTCTGCGTCGATCACCGAAAGGTCGATCCGCGCCTCCGCTAGGTCAGCCTCGATCATCTGACGCATCAACGGGTCGGTCTCGGCGGCGAGTTCGGCTTCCATAGCCGCGACCTCTTCTTCGAGGGCTTCCTTTTCCTCTTCCCAGCGCTGCTGATAATCGTCGAAGGCCGTGATCCAATCGGCCAGCATCTCTGGCCCGCCGGCCCCCACGGCGGTGCGTCCATTGGCGTTGGCGCCATACCCGCTGGTATCGGTGCCACCCGCACTGGAGGTCACGTCTTGGGATTGGGAGGGGTCGAAGTCTTGCATGGCTGCCTACATGTGTCCGACCGACGTGCTGGACTTGGACCGCCTGCCCTCTTGAGGCTGCGGGTCGGGATGGTTGATCCACGCCGGATCGGCATCTCGGACAAGCGCAAAGCCTTCGGAGAACACAGTTGAGGCTGCGGTGCGGGCGTGGGCGTAGCCTTTGTAGCCCGAAACCTTCGCACCTTTCTTGGTCCCCGGTTCATGTCCGGTCACGGACCGTGTGCGGGAGTTCAGCTGAAAATCGGGGTTCGAGTTGTCCCGCACCGAATGCGACACGCGGATGCTGCCCGCCAGCGTCACCATCGAGGTATAGGCCACCGGAACCACGCTTTTACCGATGGGTGTCATGCAGACGTCCGGGCCGGTTGTGTGCATGATGTTGCTGCCATCTTTGCGGGCTGAAATTGGGTGGCTCATTCGGCGGCCTCCTCCGGGTCATCAATTGGTTGGGGGTCAAGCAAGGCAGGATCACAGGACACGTCGCGGGGGTGATACCGGATCGGCGATATTTCGGCGCTGTCGTAGGGACGGTAGATTTCCAGGCTCTCGACCCGATCTATCGGAAAAACTGCCCGCAGCACCAGAAAGGCGCGCGGATCATCCGCCGCAGCGGCACCGACATCCAGGAACACACTGTCCAGTACCAGCTCCAGATCGGCGTCGGTGCCGTCGGAATAGGCGGCAAAAAGGCTGAGCCTGGGGTAATCAATCTGAAACCGCCACTCTGCCCGGGTGGGGTGAAGATGCGTGAGCGTCACACCAAGAGGAGCTTGCAGGAAGCGATCGCTGCGCAGATCGGGATGGGCGGAATTGTGATAGGCAAAGTCATAATCCGGTGCCCAGTTCGGCCAGATGTTGTCGAGCCAGTTCTGGTCGTATGTTCCGCCAAGCAGTCGGCGGGGTAACCAGGCCGGTGGGATCGGGCCGAAGCCCGCCGGGTCGGGAGCGTCACTTGCGGTTTCATAGCGTTGGCCCGCAGCCAGGATTTGCGGCGCAGGCACCGCGGCCGGCGTCTCACCCTCGGCGAAGGCTTGGGGAACGCGGCCACAGCCGATGGGATTGCGTTCGTCATAGGCTTCGTTCAGCGCTCCATCGGCATCGCTGATCACCCTGGGCCCGCCAAAGGCGTGCTCGTAGCGAATGGGCACAGCGTCGACTTCGTCGGGGTCTGTCAGCTGCCAATCGGTCACGTGCGTGGTCCGGGGCAGCACACGCGGTATCCAGCTGCGCGGCCCGAAAATGTCCAACGCGGCATTGACCTGCCGACCTGTCGCGTCCTCGACAATGACGGATGAGGTCCAATACCGTGCCCGCCCACCAGGTGCATAAGCCACGGCATCGAGTACGATATCGGTCGTCGGTTTGTAGGGCACCAGGTCACTCGGATAGCGCAGAGACGTCTCGTTCAGCGCACCGGTGTATTCGTCGGTCACAACCAGTGGCTCCTGCTCATCGGAGATGGCGCAGGAGCCACTTTCGGGGATGTCAAAAGCCAGTTTGACCATCACCACGCCGAATTCCTGACCATCCGAATCGAGGTTCGAGAAGCGGAGATTTGCGAAAGGCGTGCGATTGATAAGGTCAATTGCCATGTCAGTTCAGGTCAATAACTTTGCCGATCTGTTGGAAAGATCCCTCGGCCTCGAAATGGAAGGTGACACCCGTGATTATTACGGTGCCGTCCGATTTCATGATCATTTTGGATTTGCCGACTTCGATCACGTATTCTTCGGCCACGATAAGTTTCTTGGACTTGCCAATGTTTTCGATGGAGGTCTGGCCGACATTGGTCACCTTGCTCACGCCGATCTGTTCGGCGCGTGCCACGCCGACTGTATCGGATTGGAACGCGGCAACGACCGTATTCTTGACGCCTGGCATCGGGAACAGGCCCGAGGCATCGCCGCCCATCCCGGTGCCCGAGGCCGCGAGCGATGCGCCCGCGTCAGGCCGGTTGCTGGCGCCACCCACAACGCCGGAACGGTTCATCAGACCGCCCGGCCCAAAGAACCCAAGCGCTGAGGACGCAAGCGTTCCTGCGAAGGCCGACAAGGCTGGGCTTCCGGCTCCCGCAATTTCGCCGGCTTCCTGCAGGAAGCCTGCGGTGTTCTGTGCCAGCCCACCCACACCAGCCATCAGCGCGAAGGCCGACACGCCGGTGCCGCCCACGACGGTGTTCATCGAACCGCCGACTTCGTGTTTTTGGTTTCCTCCGACCTCGACGGCGCGGTTGGCGCCGATGGCTGCAACCTCGTGACGATCAACCCGCTTCGTGCGGTCGTTCAGCACCCGGGTCGTCTGGTCCTTCTGGGCGTGGAAGAACATGTTCTCGACACCGTCCTGATCCTCGAAGGTGATCTCATTGAAGCCGCTGCCTTTGTGGGTCTGGGTGCGCATCACGCTCTTCGTCTTGTTCGCGGGCAGCTCATACGGCACCTTCTGCCGCTCATTTGGCACGACGCCGGTCACCACGGGGCGGTCCGGATCGCCGTCGAGGTAGCTGACCATGACCTCCATCCCGATGCGCGGGATCACTTGCCCGCCCCAGCCGGCACCCGCCCAGTTCTGCGTCACGCGCACCCAGCAGGTGTCGCTGCCGTCCTTGGCCGCGCGGCGGTCCCAGGGGAACCACAGCTTGATGCGGCCGTATTCGTCGGGGTGGATCTCTTCGCCCTCGGGGCCCGCAACAATCGCCACCTGCGTGCCGTCGATACGCGGATGCGGGGTCGTGCGTTGCGGCGTGGCAGGCACATCGGCAGGCAGCGCCAGGAAGCGGTTGAGGTATTCGGGCTGGTTCTCGACGCTTTCGTAACTTGTATCCGTCACCTCATGGACGATCGACAGGATCGTGTGGGGGGCGAACACGGTGTCCGGGTTCGCCACATCATAGGGCGTAAAGCGGTGCCCCGGTGCCAGCGTCCGCACGGCGCTCGCGCCCTCGACACGCGCATGCTCGGCCTCCAGCGCCTGCATGCGCAGCTTCGCGACACGCTCGACCTCGGCGTCGTCGATCCCCTCGGATGCGCGCGTGCCCGTGCCATACCCCGCCTGCACGGGGTACTCATAAAGCTCATAGCCGCCATTCTTCGGCAGCGTCACGAGGCCGGGCGCGGCCGCCCCCGGCACCATGCCCGGTGTGGTAAAGTTCCAGTCCCGTCCCGCATGGCTGCCGGGGATGTAACGGAAGGTCGTTTCAAAGCGGTTAATGTGGTTGCGGTCCGTGGAGCCTGCCGCAAAGCGCACATCGCCATCGCCTTCCAGCGCGGTCAGATAGCCCGCCGCATGCGAGGCGATATGAAGGTCATGCGCGCCCGCCTCATGCTGCCAGAAGAAGAACAAGCCATCCTCCTGGAGCCGCCGCATCAGGTAGTCCAGATCCGTCTCGTTCCACTGCACGGAATAGTGCTGCCGCGGCACCGGGTCGACCACGCCCGCGGTCACGGGCGCGGGCAGACCATGCTCGGCGCACAGGATCTCGGCAATCTCGGTGGCGCTCTTGTCCAGCCAGATGCGGCAGTCGCTCTTCTGGGCCAGCATCCAAAGCGCCGGGCGCAGCACCAGCTGGTAGCTGCGCAAGCCACGGCTCGCGCGCGGGCCGGCGATCAGATCGGTGACGATGGCGTTCCAGGTCCGGCGCACAGGCGGCTCCTGGCTGAGCTCGACGCTCACGTCGACAGGCTTGCCCAGAAGCTGATCGGGCGCGATCTCGGGCTGTTTGGAGCGCACCGACACGGTGATCTCGAAGAGCGCCGAGACATGTTCGTTGACCGTGAGTTTCTCCGCCAGCAGAATATCATCGCCAAGCGGTGTCGCGATGCGCAGGATGCGGTCGGCTTGAACAAAATCACGCGCGACGTTCATTAAAAAGCCCCCGACCCAATCGTTAAAATATGCCTGATCAGATCATAGCCACGGCCCAGTCCGCCGCGCGAGTCGAGAGTGGCCAGCCGCCCGTCGTCGGCGTAACTTCGCGAAGGGTGCGAACAGAAATGCGCTCAAGAGTGCCCGCGGAACGCACAGACCGCACCACCCCGCCGACGGCCCATCACAACAGCGACATGTGCGCCATCGTCCGCTAATCCTCCGCGGGCGGCGATGGCCAAAGGGTCCGGATCGCCAATCTCGCCAGCAGCGGACAGAGCATCCCGTCCACTTTCTCCGTCTCCGAGGGGCGAGGCACCGGCCTTCTTCGTCGCGCGCTGACCGCGATGTCTAGCTCCGGCCCCCGCCACATCGCACGCACTTTCTTCATCACAAAAAACAGCGACAATGGGGAACGCGTCATCGCCAAAAAAGAGCGCCCGCGCATGGTCCTCGCCGTCGAAAACGACGAAGACTTCGCGCTCCACAGCAACGTCAACAGGCTGAAAGAAAGGCTGGCGAGGACCGTGGGGATGAGTAACGACCAAGAAGAAATTTAGGTGTGCAAAGCAGCAGTTGAAGCAGACCTTGGCGCCGCCGCAGAGAATGAGCGCTTTGTCCGCACCACAAACCTCTACCCCTCTTCCCCCACCACAATTACCTCGACCCGCCGGTTCGCCTCGCGACCCTCTGCTGTCAGGTTGGTTGCGACGGGTGAGAGGTATCCCATGCCCTCGGCTTCGATCCGGTTCGGGGGCACATCGTAGCGATTGATCAGTCGCTCGCGCACGGCGCGGGCGCGGGCGCGGGAGACGGTGAGGTTGGCCTCGAGCCCGCCGATGGTGTCGGTGTGGCCGACCACGGCGATACGCAAGCCCGGGCGGTTGGCCATCAGGGTGGCGATTTGTTCCAGTTCGGGCGCGGGCCCCTCGCCCAGACGCGTGGTGCCGACGGCGAAATCGAGGCTGCGCAATATGACAGAGCCGTTGGCCAAGAGCCTCTGGCCGAGCTCTTGGACAGAGTTGTTGCCGGACGGTGCGGCGACCGGCGGTGTGGCGGTTGCCGTCGCTGCCTGCTGCGTGCCGACCTGCACCACCTGCAGATAGCCCGCGTCCGGCGCGGTGCTGGCCAGCAACCACACAGCGTTCCCATTGTCCCGGTGCCGTGCGCTCAGGAAGTGGAAGGCGCGCACGTTCACATACATGTTGGGCGCGGGCAGCACGTCGATGGCGAAACGGAAATCGAAGCCTCCGCAGGTGTCGGCCGCGCAGTCCAGTAGCGGCTCATACCCTGCTGCGAGCAATTGCGCGCGCAGGGGCGCCAGGATTTGCAGCGGCGTCAGGCCCGGCGACGTCACGCGGTAGCTGCGTCGCTGCACCGGGCCGTCAATGGTTTCGGCGCGCACCGCACCATTGGCAAAGGGACCGGTCGCAATCTCGACCCGGTCGAGCACGCTGTCGCGCGCGGCGGTTTGCCGGGCATTCGACGGCAATTCCAGTTGCAGGGCAAGTGCCGGTCCTGCCAGCGCGCAGGCCATCAGAGTGAGCCAGCCGCGCATGATCACCGCGCCTGTGCGTGGTAGTCTGGGTTGGGCTGCATGGCCGTCGCACTGGCGACGCGGTTCGACATGTTGAAGAAGGCGGCGACGTTGATCAGGTCCCAGATGTCGCGGTCGGTGAGGCCGTGGTTGCGCAAGATCTGGCGGTCGGGTTCTTCGATTTGGGCGGAGGCGAGTGTGACCTTTTCCGCGAACCCGAGCATGGCGCGTTGGCGCGGCGTAATGTCTGCCACGCGCCAGTTCATGACAAGTTGTTCGCCCAAAGCCGGGTTGCCCGAGAGTTGGCGGACGGCCGCCCCATGGGCTGTGAGGCAGTAAAAACAGCGGTTTGTGGCGCTGACAACGACGGCGACCATCTCGCGTTCGAGCTTGGTCAGCCCGCTGTCGGCGAGCATGAGGTCGTTGTAGAGCGTTGTGAAGGCGTTGAGTTTGTCGATATCAAAGGCGTGCGCTTTGAGGACGTTGGGGACCATGCCCAGCTTGTCCATGCAGATATCGAAGTATTTCTGCGTTTCCGCTGGCAGCGGGTCGACCATGGGCAGGTTCAGGGCGGTGGGCTGATCTGTCATGTGTCCTCCGATGCGATCCGGTAATGATAGCCGCAGGCGCGCCCGAAGCCCAACCCCTGATAGAGCGCGTTGGCCGGGCCGTTGGCGGCCGTGGTCAGCACCGCCATGTACGTGGCGCCGTTTTCTGCGGCCCAGAGTGCCGCCCGTCGCATCATCCATTGCGCCATGCCGTGGCGACGTTGATGGGCCAGCACCTCGACCGCGTGGACCATGGCGATGCGGTCGTGGATCGCGACAAAGGCGGTGCCTGCGGGCTTGTCTTTGTGCCGTGCCAGGATCGCCGTTTTCGTACGCGCCCGATGCATGATCGCAAGGCGCGCGGGGCCGATGCCGCCCGCGGCCCAGATGTCCTTCATGATCGCCAGTGGCTCCCAAATGGCGAAGGCGGTGACGCGGGGGATCGGGATGTCGGTGAGTGTTTCAACCGGCGTGATGTAGCCATTTGTGGGGTCAACGATGGTGTAGCCGTTTTGGTCGAGCAGGGTGTCGAGGGCGTCTTCGCCTTGCCGGACCATGAAGAGTGGCGTCTGGTGCGCGTGGCGCATCGCGTGTTCGGCTTGGGCAAGGTCATGCGTCGGCTCATCCGCTGTGGCCGCCGACACGCGCTTGCCGCCCCCTTGGCCGTCGCGGATGGTCCAAGGGCCTGCGCGCGTGATCGTGGCGGCCGGCCATGTGCCGTCAATGGCAGCGTAGAAGGCTGCCGCGTCGATCATGCCGGGAAGTGGTCGGCGAGCTTGGTCAGGGCGGCGTCCACCTCCGCCCCGCTAGTGCCGCGGATGACCACGTTGGCGCCGTAGCGGCCATCCTTCTGGAATGGGTAGGAACCGATGCTGAGGTCGGGATGGGCCGTCGCGATGTCGCCGAGCGGGCCTGCGATGTCGCCCTCGCCTCGCTCGATCCGCATGGTTTTGGAGATCAGCGGCGCGCCACCTGTGAGTGTGGGCAGGACCGAGGCGACCATGGATTGGAAGACCGAAGGCACACCTGCCATCACGTGGACGTTCTTGAGCGTGAAGCCAGGGGCGGCGGAGACAGGGTTTTCGATCAGCGTGGCACCGTCGGGGATCCGCGCCATGCGGAGCCGTGCGGCATTCAGGTCGGTGCCGGATTTCGCGTAGTGTTCGGCCAGGATTGCGCGGGCATCGTCGCGTATGTCGATGGGCGTGTCGAAGGCGGCGGCAATGCAATCTGCCGTGATGTCGTCGTGCGTCGGACCGATGCCGCCGGAGGTGAAGACGCTGTCGTATGTTGCGCTGAGCGCCTGAACAGCTGCGACGATAGCGGCGGGGTCGTCGCTGACCACGCGCACTTCTTTCAGGTCGATGCCGTGGTCGGTCAGCTGGCCTGCCAGATGGTGCATGTTGGCGTCGCGGGTGCGGCCGGAGAGGATCTCGTCTCCGATCACCAGCATGGCGGCGGTAGGGTTGGGCATCTCGGCCTCCTTGCGATTGCGGCCAGTGACGGTATAGGGCTGCGCCCATGCGCTTTCAAACCGAACTTGTTCCCGCCACGCTGATCCGCCGTTACAAACGGTTTCTGGCGGATTGCCGTCTGGAGGATGGGCGCGAGGTGGTGGCGCATTGTGCCAACCCCGGGTCGATGATGGGGCTGGCGGAGCCGGGCGTGCGCATCTGGCTGGAGCCGAATGACGATCCCAAGAAGAAGCTGAAGTTTGGCTGGCGGCTCGTGGAGCATGCGGGCGGGTATTTCACCGGTGTGGACACCTCGGTCCCGAACAAGGCGCTGCGGGCGGCGTTCGAGGCGAGGCAGGTGCCGGGGTTTGACGCGTATACGACCGTGCGGCCCGAGCAGAAATACGGGGAAGGCAGCCGGATCGACTTTTTGCTTCAGGGCAACGGGTTGCCCGATGCCTATGTAGAGGTGAAATCGGTGACGCTCGCACGGCAGCCGGGGCTGGCGGAGTTCCCTGACTCGGTGACCGCGCGCGGGGCCAAACATCTGGTGGAGTTGGCGCGCATGGCGGAGGCGGGGCATCGGGCCGTGATGCTGTATCTGGTGCAGCGCACGGATTGTGATCGCCTCACACTGGCGGCGGACATCGACCCGGCCTATGCTACAGCCTATGCGACAGCGACCGGGGCGGGGGTGGAAACGCTGTGCCTCGGCACCCATATCACGCCGACAGGCGTACGGGTCGGTGCGCCCATGGCCGTGGTGATGTGACCCACTGGCCCTTTTTGCCGCAGTGCAGTATATTATAGGCCTCAACGCCGATGGAGCGCGCTTTGGACCACGATACCCGCGGTCGTCTGACGAAGGACGGCATACGCATTTATGACCCTTTGGACTTTGCCGGGATGCACGCGGCAGGGCGGCTTGCGGCCGAGATCCTGGATGCGATGGCGGATCAGGTGTTTCCGGGGCAGACGACGGGCGCCATCGACAAGATGATCACCGATATGGTCGACGCGGCGGGCGCGACCTCGGCCACGATCGGGTACAAAGGATACAAGCACGCCAGTTGCATCAGCGTGAACCATGTGGTCTGCCACGGCATTCCGGGCGACAAAACGTTGAAGGATGGCGACATTCTGAACATTGACGTGACCGTCATCGTGGATGGCTGGTATGGCGACACGTCCCGCATGTATGTGGCAGGCAAGCTGCCGCGAAAGGCCGAGCGGCTGATCGAGATCACCCATGACAGCCTGATGCGCGGGATCGAGGCGGTGAAGCCCGGCAACACCTTTGGCGACATCGGCCATGCGATCCAGAGCTTTGTCGAAAGCCAGCGCATGTCCGTTGTGCGCGATTTCTGCGGGCATGGTCTGGGCCGGGTTTTCCACGCGCCGCCCAACGTGCTGCATTATGGCCGTCCCGGCACGGGCGCAGTCCTGGAGCCTGGCATGTTCTTTACCATCGAGCCGATGGTGAACCTTGGGCGGCCCGAAACCAAGACGCTGGCCGACGACTGGACCGCCGTCACCCGCGACAAGTCGTTGTCGGCGCAGTTCGAGCATTCGGTGGGCGTGACCGAGGATGGGGTGGAGATCTTTACCCTGTCGCCCGGTGGTCGGTTTCATCCGACCTATAGGTGAGCGGTGCGCCGTAAAGGCGCACCCTACGCCGTTTCAAGCAATGTAACGTGTGTGCTGCCGAAGCGGCGCCGGTCCAGCAGCGCGTAGCCTGCGGGTGGGTCCATGGCGGCGTTTTCTTCCCATACGATCAGCGCGTCGTCGGCGCAGTGCGTGCGGATGGCAGCGAGTGCCTTTTCGCCCATGCCCTTGCCGTAAGGTGGATCGAGAAAGATCAGGTTGAAGGGTGTTGGCCCAAGCTCGCCGGGTTTGGTTGCGTCGAGGCGCAGCAGTTTGGTCTGGTCGCCCGCGTTCAGCTTCTTGATGTTTTCCGCAATCAGCTTTTGGCCCACGCGCCCGTTTTCCGCGAAGGTTACGTGTGCCGCGCCGCGCGACAGCGCCTCAAGCCCAAGCGCGCCGGTGCCTGCGAAGAGATCCAGCACATGTGCGCCGTCTATCACCCCGCGATGGGTGAGCATGGAAAACAGGCTTTCGCGCACCCGGTCGGGCGTGGGGCGCAGATGTGCCTGCGCGTCGCCCCTGCCCACGTTGGCCAGCGGGACACCGCGCCAGCGGCCTGCGATGATCCTCACTTGAGCAGGGCTTTCAGATCGCCCGCGGGGTCCGCGACGACGCTTGGGTCTGCCGATTTGCCCGCTTCGATCAGCCGTTTGCCGATCATGTAGGCGCGCGGATCGTTGGCGGCGTCCACGGCGAGCAGCGTGTCGCCTGCGTAGTACCAGAATGATTTGGCCGTCCCCCCATCGCGCGTCACGACCCGGTCGTAGCCGGTGTTCAGTCCCGCGATTTGCAGTTTGACGTCGAACTGGTCGGACCAGAACCATGGTCGGGCCACGTAATCCTTGGCCGCGCCCATGATGTTTTCGGCAACGCATTCGGCCTGGTCGATTGCGTTGGGCACGGATTCGAGGCGGATACGGTCGCCCTTGTAAGGGAAGGAGGCACAATCGCCCGCGGCCCAGACATGGGGGGCGGAGGTGCGACCCTGAGCATCGGTGGCGATGCCGTTGTCGAGGGCGATGCCCGCCGCTTCGGCCAAGCCGGTTTCTGGGGAGATGCCGACGCCGACGATCACGAGGTCTACGTCAAGCGCCGTGCCGTCAGTCAGTTCGGCGCCCGACACGGTGCCATCGCCCGTGAGCCGTGTCAGCCCGACGCCCTCGCGCAGGTCAACGCCGTGGCCTGCGTGCAGGGTACGGAAGTAGTCGCTGGTTTCGGGGGCGGCGACCCGTTGCAAGATGCGATCGGCCATTTCGACCAGCACCACGGTCAGGCCCAGCTTGCAGCAGACGGCCGCCGCTTCGAGCCCGATATACCCTCCGCCCACGATGAGGGCGGTTTTGCCGGACTGGCACCACGGCGCCATCTTATCCACGTCCGCCAGATCGCGGACGGTGAAGACCCCATCCAGATCGCCGCCGATGGACGCAGGCAGGCGGCGGGGGGACGATCCGGTGGTGAGGACTAGATCAGTGTAGTCGAGCGTGTCACTGCCCACCGTCACGGTCTGCGCGCTTGTGTCGATGGCCGTAACCGCGTCGCCCATGCGCACGGTGATGTTGTTGTCGGCATAGAAGCTGTCGGGGCGCAGGAACATCCGTTCCAGCGGCATGTCACCCAGCAGATACGCCTTGGACAGCGGGGGGCGTTGATAGGGCAATGCGGGCTCGGCGCCGATCAGCGTGATCGCCCCCTCAAACCCGCCATTGCGCAGCTTGGCAACGCAGGATGCCCCCGCCTGCCCTGCCCCGATCACAATCACATGGCTCATGTCTTGCACCTTTGCCCTCGCCCTTTGCCAAGCCGGAGCCTATATCGCAGGGGAACGCAGACGCAATTCCAAGAAAGGCGCATATCATGGCTATTTCCGTTGGTGACACCCTGCCCGACGCATCACTGGTCTATCTGGGGGACGAAGGGCCCGCACAGGTGCAGCTGAGTGAAAAGACCAAGGGCCGCAAGGTCGTGATCTTTGCCCTGCCGGGCGCCTATACCGGCGTGTGCAGCACGGCGCATGTGCCCAGCTTTGTCCGCACCAAGGACCAGTTCGACGCCAAGGGCGTGGACGAGATCATTTGCGTCAGCGTGAACGACCCCTTTGTGCTAAAGGCGTGGGGCGAAAGCACCGGTGCCGAGGCGGCGGGCATCACGTTTCTGGGGGATGCGGAGGCGGCGTTTACCAAGGCGATGGGCCGTGAGTTCACGGCACCGCCTGCGGGCCTGATCAACCGGTCCAAGCGCTATGCGATGGTGGTCGAGGACGGCAAGGTGACCGTGCTGCAGGAGGAAGAAAACCCCGGCATGTGCGAGGTGTCAGGCGGTGAGGCGCTGCTTGAGGCGATGTGATCTGCGCGCCAGATCAGCATGAAATAAAAGGCCCCCAATCGGGGGCCTTTTTCATTTGGATCACGTTTTGATCTATTCGGCCGCCTGCACGATGGTACGGGTTGGGAACGGGATGTCGAGGCCCGCGTCGTCCAGCGCTTCCTTGACCTTGCGTTTCATGTCCGCCTGATACTGGAAGTAGTCGCCGCTGTCGCACCAGACCCGCGCCAGGAAATCGACCGAGCTGTCGCCCAGGTTGTTGACCTGAATGAACGGCTCAGGGTCCGGTTTTGACCGCTCGTCCGCCATAATCGTGTCGCGGATCACCTGTTCGGCTTGTTTCAGGTTCACACCGTAGCCCACGCCGAATGTCCATTCGGCCCGGCGTGTGGGATAGATCGAGTAGTTTTCGATCACGTTGCCCCAGACCTCGGAATTGGGAATAATAATCTGCACGTTCCCAATGCTGGCCAATTCGGTGAAGTTCAGCGTCACGTCCTTCACCGTGCCCATCTTGTCCGCCACCTCGACGAAATCCCCGATCTTGAGCGGGCGGAAGAGGATCAGCATGACGCCTGCTGCCACGTTCGACAGGGTGCCCTGCAGCGCCAGACCAATGGCAAGGCCCGCGGCACCGACAGCGGCGACCACCGACGTGGTCTGCACCCCAAAGGTGTTCAGGACGATCAGGAACGTGAACCCAAGGATCACGTAGCGCAGGATCGAGCCCAGGAAGTTGAAGAGCGTGTCGTCAAGATGCGCGCTCCTCAGCCCGATCCGGGTGACGCGACGACCAAGCCATGCTGCAACGATCCAGCCGAGGATCAGGATGGTGATGGCCGCCAGCACCGACCCGACGACAGAGGCGAGGAATTCCAGTGACAGGTAGTCGCCAAGCGTCTTGCCTTGCCACACTTCTGTGGCAAGCAGGTTGTTTACTGTTTCCATGGTCTTACCCCGCCAAACTGTCCATTTTGCGGGCCAATTTCACATCCAGCGTGCTCAGTCCACCCACGTCGTGGGTGGTCAGCGTCACCTCGACCCGTTTGTAGACATTGAACCACTCGGGGTGGTGGTCCCACTTTTCGGCCCAGATGGCGGCGCGCGTCATCCAAGCGAACGCTTCGACAAAATCGGCGAATTCGAATGTCTTGTGGATGGCGTCCCGCCCGTCGGTGACGGCCCATCCTGTGGCCAGCAGCGGATCCAGCAGGGTGGCCCGCGTCTCATCGCTGAGTTTTTCCATTATTCCTGTTCCTCGATCTGGACCTTCTTGAAAGGTCCGTAATCCGTGAGAATTTCAATTTCCTCCTCCACCGCCTCACGTTCGGCTTCGAGGTAGCGGGCGATGGCATCGGCAAAGCCGGGGTCGCCCACCCAATGCAGGCTGTGGGTCTGTGTCGGCAGGTATCCCCGTGCCAGCTTGTGTTCGCCCTGCGCCCCTGCCTCGACCCGGTCCAGCCCGTGCTGGATCGCGATGTCGATGGCCTGATAATAGCACAACTCGAAATGCAGGCAGGGATGATGCTCCGAACAGCCCCAGTAGCGGCCGTATAACGCGCTTGCGCCGATAAAGTTCAATGCGCCCGCAACATATCTGCCATCCCGTTCCGCCAGCACCAGCGCCATGTCATCCGCCAGCGTCTCGTGCGCGATGTCAAAGAAGCGGCGGGTGAGGTAGGGCGTGCCCCATTTGCGCGCGCCAGTGTCCTGGTAGAAGTGCCAGAACGCGTCCCAGTGTTCGGGCCGCAGATCGTCGCCGGTGAACACATGGATGTCACCGCCAAAGTCCTGAGCCCGTGCGCGTTCCTTGCGGATGTTCTTGCGCTTGCGGCTGGACAGGGTGGCGAGGAAATCGTCGAACGTGCCGTAGTCATCGTTCAGCCAGTGGAATTGCTGGGTCGTGCGGGCCATGAGGCCCAGATCCGCGCCAAAGTCGCGTTCGGTTTCAGTACAGAAGGTCACGTGGAGCGAGCTGAGCTTGTTGTTTTCGCCCAGTTGTACCGCGCCCGAGATCAGGCCGCGCATCCCCAGTTCGGGGAAATCCGGATGCGTCAGGAACCGCCGCCCCGTGGCCGGTGTGTGCGGAACCGCGATTTGCAGTTTGGGGTAGTACCGCCCCCCGGCCCGTTCATAGGCGTGGGCCCAGTTGTGATCGAAGATGTATTCGCCTTGGCTGTGGTTCTTGGCGTACATCGGCGCAAAGCCCACCGTCTGCCCATCGACGACGGCTTGCAAATACTGCGGTTGCCAGCCGGTGCCGGGGCCGACGGAGTTGCTGTCTTCCAGTGCCTTCAGAAAGCGGTAGGTGGTGAAGGGGTCTTGGGGCCTCCCGCCCCCTGCCGCCTCGGGGCAGGCGCACGCATCCCAGTCCGCTTGCCCGATTTCGGACAGGCTTGGCACCACACGGATTTCTATTTCTTGCTCGGACACAAACGGCCTTCCCTGCTCAACAGGTTGAGATGTGTGCCGCGCGGCGCGCGCTTCAACCGGGATGGGGGGCGAGGTAGCCCTCGAAGGTGATATTTTGCGCGACCTTGCGCGCCCGTGCTTCCTGCTCGGGCGACTTGACGGTCCAGCAGAGGATGTCAGCGCCTTGCTCTTTCAGTTCGGTTACGCGCGGACGGGCGAGGTCGGCGACCTCGTGACTGATGAAGGTGGCGCGTATGCGGTCGTAATCGGGGATGGCGCGCAAGTGGGCGCATGTGGCCGCGTTCAGTGGCCAATCATCAGCTTTATATGCGCTGGTGACGATCCCGCGCGGGATGTCGGGGCAGAGTTCTGCCATCCGGGCGACGCTGTGCGGGTTGAAGGACATGAGGGCAACGGGGCCTGTGTAACCTGCAAGCGCGTGTGCCGTGGCCTGTTCCAGTGGGCCGATGGCCTCGTCCATGGCGCCGTCCTGGTCCTTGATCTCGATCAGCACGGGCACTTGTCCCGCCACGATGTCTAATACCTCATCTAGTGTCGGAATACCCTCGCACCCACCACGGAGGGGGATCTTGTCAAGTGTCCCCGCGGGGACAGCCCGGATAGGCCCCGTTCCATCGGCCAAACGGTCCAGCGCGTAGTCGTGAAAGACCATTGCGCGGTCATCCGCGCTCAGTTGCACGTCGATCTCGATCCCGTAGCCATGATCCATGGCAGCGCGAATGGCGGCCCGGCTGTTTTCGGGGCGGCCATCTGCCACGTCGTGCAAGGCGCGGTGCGCAAGCGGTGCCGACAGAAACGCGACAGGCAAGCGCGGGGTCATTTGATCTGAAAAATACCTTCGATCTCAACCGCGACGCCGAGGGGCAGCGCGGCGGCAGAGACGGCGGAGCGACTGTGACGGCCCGCATCGCCCAGTGCTTCGACCAGAAAGTCCGAAGCGCCGTTGATTACCTGCGGCTGATTGGTGAAGTCGGCGATCGAATTGACGAAACCGGTCAGCTTGACCACGCGCACGAGGCGTTCCAGATCGCCGCCACAGGCCGCCTTCACCTGCGCGAGCAGACTGATCGCACATGTCTTTGCCGCAGCGGCGCCCGCCTCGACCTCCATATCCGCGCCCAGCTTGCCGGTGATCAGACCATCGGGGCCATTGGAGATTTGGCCCGAGACATAGACGATGTCACCCACTTGAACGAAAGGCACGTAGTTGGCCGCGGGGGCAGGCGCGTCGGGCAGCGACACACCCAGATCGGCAAGACGGGATTCGATGGACATGGGCAGGCTCCTTTTCAACGGTTGTGCGGACGCTAGACCGCCCGCGCAACCGTGAAAAGGGCCGATGTCAGGATTCGCGGAAAGCGCGGTTGAAGTAGTCGGCGACCGGCTTGATGAGGTAGGCCAGCGGTGTACGGTCTGCGGTGCGGATGAATGCCTCCACCGGCATACCGGGCACCAGGATCTGGTTTTCATTCAGCCTGTCGATCTCGCCCGGGTTCAGCACGATCTCGGCCCGGTAATAGCTAGCGCCAAGGTTTTCGTCCTCGAACGCGTCGGCAGAGACCAGGGCGACTTCGCCAATCAACTCGGGCGTGGTGCGTTGATCCAGCGCGGAAAAACGCAGGTTGACGGTCTGTCCGGTCACGATCTGGTCGATATGGATCGGATCGACCCGGGCGGCGATCACGAGCGGCCTATCCTGCGGGATCAGAAACAGCACCGGGTCCGCGGCGCGCACGACCGACCTTGGGGTCTGTACCCGCATATTGTAGACGATGCCGGACACGGGCGCACGGATCTCCATCCGTTCAATATCGGTGAGCAGGGCCTGGCGCTGTTCGATCAGCTCCAATTCGCGCGCGCGCAGGTCACGCAAGCGGCTGATCGCTTCCTCGCGGCGGGTGGAGTTGAGGCGCAGAACTTCGATCTCGATCTCAGTGATGCGCTGTTCGGACTGGGCCTTGGACGCGGCAAGTTCGCCGATCTGACCGTCAAGCGATGCCTGCTGCCGCTGCAGTGCCAGCACGCCAGAGGCTTGGGTCAGGCCACGTTCCAGCAGGCTTTCCTGCGCGGCCAGTTCCTGTTCGATCAATTCAAGCTGACGGGCCAGCGAGACTTCCTGCGCCTCGATCCCTTTGATCTGGTTGCGTGTCTGCGCAGCCCTTTCGGACAACTGCTCGGTCTGCTTATCGGTCGACTCGCGGCGGGCGTGAAACAGGTTCTCCTGGCCCGTGATCAGTTCCTGGACATCTTCTGATGTTGTGGCGACGGTCAGAAGTTCGTCATCGAACACGATATCATCTTCTTCGTCCCGCTCTGCCTCGAGCCTGCCGCGGCGCGCCATGAATTCGTAAAGCTGGCTTTCCACAATAGCGAGGCTGGACTGCATCTGTTTGACGTCCAGCTGGATCAACAGGTCCCCGGCCTCGACGCTGTCGCCCTCTTTCACCGCGATCTCGGACACGATGCCGCCGGTGGAGTGCTGCACGATCTGGCGGTTTTGATCGACTTCGATCCGGCCAGAGGCGATGACGGCCCCCGCAATCTCGGTGAAGGTGGCCCAAGCGGCCAAGCCGCCCAGAAGGCCGAAGAGGCCAAAGAAACCGATGACAAGCGGCGTGATGGCTGACCAGCGTTTTTCGCTCATGTGACGCTCCCTGCGCTGGCGGGTGCGCGCGTGATTTGTTCGTGGTTCTTGACCATGGATTTCAGCACCTCTTCCTTGGGGCCGAATGCCGTACGGATGCCGCCGTCGATCACCAGCAGCAGGTCGCATTCCTGGATCGCGGCAGGCCGGTGGGCCATGATGATGACCGAGCGGCCGTCGGCCTTTGCACCGCGGATGGCCTGGTTCAGCGCCAACGTCCCCTCGTTGTCGAGGTTCGAGTTCGGTTCGTCGAGGACGAGAATCACAGGATCATCATAGAGCGCGCGGGCCAGGCCGATGCGCTGGATCTGGCCACCGGACAGCCGTTGCTGGCCTGCGTTGATGCGGGTGTCATACCCTTCGGGCAGTTCCAGGATCATCTTGTGCGCATCCGCTTTTTGCGCGGCGGCGACGACCTTTTGATCGTCTGGCGCGGTGGCCAGGCGCGCGATGTTTTCGGCGATGGTGCCGTCGAAAAGTTGCACGCGCTGGGGCAGGTATCCAATGTGCATGCCAAGCACGTCGGGCGCGTATTGATCGAGCGCCGCAGAGTCGAGGCGGATCGAACCGCCCGCAGGCCGCCACACGCCGGTCAGACAGCGTGCAAGCGTCGACTTGCCCGCACCTGATGGGCCGATAACGCCCATGGCATGGCCCGGCGGCAGGTCGAAGTTGAGCCCGCGCAAGGCGGCGCTCTGTTCACCGGGCGGCACGACGGTCAGACTTTTGGCAACCAGCTTGGCCTTGGGCTTGGGCAGGGCGGTGCGTGTGGGCTCTTTCGCGACGGTGCCCAAGAGTTCAGCCAAGGCATCCCACCCTTTGATCGCACGCTGAACGACCGGCCACTGGGTCAACATCAGCTCAATCGGCGCAAGGGCCCGGCCCAGCAGGATCGAACCCGCAATCATGGCGCCAGGGGTCATTTCATTCCGCAGAACGAGATACGCGCCCAGCCCCAGCATCGCGCTTTGCAAAAACAGGCGCAGCGTTTTGGTCAGCGAGGTGAAACCACCACCAACATCGGTTGCCTTGATCTGTTCATCCAGCGCAAGGCCGCGCGCCTTTTGCCAGCGGTCAAAGGCCGCGTCGCGCATGCCCATCGCCTGAACCATCTCGGCCTCGATCCGAAGCTGATCGGACATCGCAGATGCCACATGGCCCGCCTGACCCGCCTTTTGCTGCGGCCGACGCGACAGGATCTGGTTGACCAGGGCAATCAAGATCAGAACAGTGCCACCGGCCAGCGCGAGGAAGCCGAGCCACGGGTGGAACATGAAAATCGCCGCGATAAAGATCGGTGTCCATGGCAGGTCAAAGAAGGCCATCAGAACCGGCGATGTCATGAAACGCTGCACCGATTCGAGGTCGGCCAGACCGGTTTGCGTGCGCTGGTCCGGGGCGACGGCAGACTTGCGGACAACCGCGTCAAAGACCCGTCGGTCCAGATCGTTCTGAAACCGCGCGCCCACCCGCGCCATGATCCGGCCCCGGGTAAAGTCGAGAATGCCCATTATGCCGTAGAGGAACACGACCAGCAGGGACAGGGCGATCAGCGTCTCCTCGCTGCGGCTGCCCAGAACGCGGTCATAGACCTGCAACATGTACATTGGCCCGGTCAGCATCAGGAGGTTGGCGAACAGGCTGAACAAACCCACGGCCCAGTACAGCCCCCGGCTCTTGCTGCGCGCGGCGCGCAACTCGGCTCGCCCTCGGTTTGTCACATCGGTTTGCATCGGCATCAATTCGCTTGTGTGGTGCTCAAAATTGTTTTCTTCACACGATCACTTATCCTGCGTGTCGCGCAAGTGCCACATGTACAATCTTCCATCAATGGCGCTATGGGCATTTAGGACGACACTATTAGTTACGTGTGAAAAATATCCAGTGGAGATTTGCATTGTCTCTTTTTTGCCGCGTCCGTCGCGCGATTGTTTTGTTACTTGCTGTGGGGTCGCTGGCCGCGTGTGCCGCGTCAGAACAACGCGCCGTCCAGCTTGACGGAGTAAACGACCCCTACGAGCGTCAGAACCGCCGTGTTCACGCCTTTAACAGGGGTTTGGATCGCGCCGTGGTTCGCCCGGCTGCCATCGGCTACTCTTCGGTCTTGCCGGACGAGATCGAGGACAGTGTCAGCAATTTCGCCCGCAACCTTGGCGAGCCATCCGTGGTCGTGAATAGCCTGTTGCAGGGCGATCTGGAGGGGGCGGGTGTTTCGACAGTACGCTTCGTGACAAACTCGGTTCTAGGCATTTTCGGCCTGTTTGACGTCGCATCCGACTTTCAATTGCCGCCCCATGACACCGATTTCGGCGAGACGCTGTATGTCTGGGGCGTGGGCGAAGGTGCATATCTGGAACTGCCCGTGCTGGGCCCGTCCACGGCCCGCAACGCCACAGGCAAGGTCGTCGATCTGTTCACCAACCCGCTCAGCTATACCGTCGAAAGCCCCGAACAGTATTATGGCACGGTCGCGGCGGCGGCTTCTGGCCTGTCCCGGCGGGGACGGTTTTCCGATACAGTTGATTCCATTCTATATGAGAGTGCTGACAGCTATGCACAGGCGCGTCTGATCTGGTTGCAGAACCGGCGCTTTGAACTGGGCGATGCCGGTGCGGCTGCAGAGATTGATCCGTTTGCCTTGGACACCGAGGGGTTTTGACATGAATAGACGTTGTTTCCTGGCCACCGGCACCAGCTTTGCCGCGTTCCTGCCCGCCCTGCCCGCCTTTGCGCTGAATGAGGCCGGGGCAGAGCGGCTGATCAATTCGCTTGTCGGCGACATCAACAGCGTCATCGGCTCGGGCCGCAGCGAGAGCGCGATGTTCCGCGATTTCGAGCGCATCTTTGCCCGCTACAGCGACACATCCTACATCTCTGCCTATGCCATGGGCGTGGATGGCCGCCGCGCCAGCAACGCGCAGAAGCGCGCGTTTTCCGATGCGTTCCAGGGCTACATCGCCCGCAAGTATGGCCGCCGGTTCCGCGAGTTCATCGGCGGGCAGCTTGAGGTAAAGGGCGTACGTGCGGTCAACAATTGGTTCGAGGTTGAAACCACCGCGTTCCTGCGCGGTCAGTCGCCTTTTGCCGTAACATTTCATGTGTCGAACCGGTCGGGCCGCGATCTGTTCTTCAACATGTTCATCGAAGGGGTGAACCTGCTGCTGACCGAACGGACAGAGATTGGCGCGCTGATCGACCGTAATGGCGGTGATATCGACGCCATGATCTCGGATCTGAGCAGTCTGGGGTAGGCGCAGCGCCTAGCGGCTTTCGCCCGGAATTCGGTCGTTGGGGCGGGTGGGCTCCCCCCCGCCACCCAAAACATCCCGTATAAGCATCTCGATAAGCCCTTCGGTCGTGCGCGGCACGTCGTCCCGAGGTGTCTGCGGCGCGGGATCCGGGCGCGTCGCACCAACCGGAGCCTGCATCGGCAACGGCTTGGCGGGCACCCCTTCGTGCACCCGCACCATCGTCTCCCGCCAGATTTCAGCGGGCAGCCCACCGCCTGTGACACCCGTGAGTGGCGTATTGTCATCATACCCCATCCAGACACCGGCCACGTAGTCCGCCGTAAACCCGACAAACCACGCATCGCGGGCGGCCTGGGTCGTGCCAGTCTTGCCCGCGATCTCGCGCCCACCGAACTGCGCCCGTGCACCCGTGCCTTCGCTCACCACCTTTTCCATCATCCAGATCAACTGGGCCGCCGCCTGATCCTGCACCACGCGCTCGCCTATCCCGCCGCCCGTACCCATCAGCGGCGCATCATCGCCCTGAAGCCGCAGGTCGATCAAACCGTAGGGCGTGACGGAGGAACCGCCGTTAAGGATGCCCGCATACGCCCCGGTCATGTCCAAAAGCGTGCTTTCCGACGCACCCAAGGCCAGCGCGGGGCCTTGGGCCATCTCGTTGTTGATGCCGAAATCAGTCGCGATCCGGCGCACCAGTTCGCGCCCCACACTTTCCGACACTTTCACTGCCGGAATGTTCAGCGATTGCGCCAGCGCCTGGATCAGCGTCACCTGGCCCGAATACGTGTTGGTGTAATTGCGCGGGGACCACGCGCCCGAGCCGGGGATATTAAGCGTCATCGGCTCGTCGATGACCGTATCCAGCGGGGAATACCCAAGTTCCAGGGCGGCCGCATAGACAAAGGGCTTGAAGGCAGAGCCCGTCTGCCGCTGCGCCTGGATCGCGCGGTTGAACACTCCCGCGACCCGCGTTTCGCGGCCACCCACCATGGCCCGCACGGCGCCGTCCGCGCTCATCACCACGATGGCGGCCTGTGCCTTGGAGCCTTCGCGCACCTTGGTTTCGAACACCTGTTTCAGCGCCTCTTCGGCGGCGCGTTGCAAGCGCTGGTCGAGGGTGGTGCGGATGATGACATCTTCGGTCGTGTTGCGGGTGAAGAATTCGGGCCCTGTCGACATGACCCAATCGGCAAAGTAACCGCCCGCCTTGCGCCGCGCTGCCGGCGACAGGCTGGCCGGGTTCTGCTGCCATTGCGCGACCTCGGCCTGCGTGAGGTATCCCTGTTCCCCCATCAGCCGCAGCACGGTCGCCGCGCGATCGCGGGACCGTTCCAAGTTGGATGTGGGAGCAAGGCGCGAGGGCGCTGTCAGAAGCCCCGCGATCATCGCGCCCTCGGACGGGGTCAGGGTGGCCGCGGATTTGCCGAAAAAGCGCTGTGCCGCGGCTTCGGCCCCGTAGGCACCTGCGCCCATGTAGGCCCGGTTGAGGTAGATCGAGAGGATCTCCTCCTTGGAGTACTTCACCTCCATCGCCATCGCATAGATGGCTTCCTTGGCCTTGCGCTGGATCGACCCGCGACGGCAATCGGAGACATAGGCCGCTTCGGACTTCCATTCCGCCGGATCATAGACGACGCCAAGACACAGCAGTTTCGCCGTCTGCTGCGTGATGGTCGAGCCGCCGTGACCCTGCAGTGGCCCGCGCCCTTCGCGCAGGTTGATGCGCACCGCACTGGCAACACCGCGCGGACTGACGCCGAAATGGCGGTAGAAGCGCTTGTCCTCGGTCGCGATGACAGCGTTCTTTAGGCCGGGCGCCACGGTGCTGGCCATCACGACCCCACCGAACTGATCGCCCCGCCAGGCAAAGCGGTTTCCTTCGCGGTCAAGCAGGGTGACAGAGCCGCGGGCGCGGCCATCCAGCAGCTCGTTCACGTCGGGAAGTGTGGTCCAGAAATAGCCGACGGCCAACGCGACCGCTGCTGTCACGGTCAGGCCGACGCGCCATGTAATCCACCAGACAAGGCGGAGTACCCACTTGAAAAGGCGGACAAAGATGTTGCGCGACGGTTTCCGCGCGGGCGGCTTGCGCCGCTTGGCCGGCGCCTTGCGGGCCGCCGGTTTGGCCGTCTTCTTTTTTGGATAGCGACGGTCCGCCACCAAAGGGCGTTTGCCCTTTCTTGAATCACGCATTGACGACCCCTGCCCGGCCTTATGTTTGCCATAGCTTACCCGGTTTGGCGGCATTTGCCACGCCCCGCGCGCGTATAGGTAACGATTCCTAAACGCTTATTTGTTGGGCAAATACGTCATTTTGCGCATTTTTTATGCACACGTTTCTGCATCGTAGGCAAGAATCCCCGCGCAAAACTTTGCCCTTCCCACCCTATGCTTTCTGTTCCCCGCATATCGCAGGGCGACCTGCCAATGTAAGGGGACATGTGGTGAAACTCATCATTGCTACAATCAAGCCGTTCAAGCTGGAGGAGGTTCGCGAAGCGCTGACCGAAGCCGGCGTGCGCGGCATGATGGTCACAGAAATCAAGGGCTTCGGCTCGCAATCGGGCCACACGGAAATCTATCGCGGCGCGGAATACGCTGTGAACTTCGTGCCAAAGGTCAAGATCGAGATCGTGGTGGCCGACGGGATGGCCGACCAGATCGTCGAGACGATCACAAAGACCGCCCAGACGGGCAAGATCGGGGACGGCAAGATCTTTGTTCTCGACGTCAGCCAAGCCGTGCGTGTCCGTACCGGCGAAACGAACGAAGACGCCATCTGAGCGCTCCAGCATAGGGAAAAACGGAACAATGAAACTTACGAAATCTCTTGTTGTTGGTGCGGCCCTGTCCGCCCTGCCGACGCTGGCGTTGGCGCAAGACGCCCCGGGCTTTGACGAGATCGGCCCCTACATCATGACGACCCTGCTGTTCTGCATGGCGGGCTTTCTGGTCTTCTTCATGGCTGCAGGCTTTGCCATGCTCGAAGGTGGGCTGGTGCGGTCCAAGAACGTGACCATGCAAATGACCAAGAACATCGGCCTCTTCTCGATCGCGGCCATCATGTACTGGCTTGTTGGCTTCAACACGATGTATCCGGGCGACTTCAACGGCTACTTTGCCATTGGTGGCCAAACGGTCCTGGATCCAGTGGGCGTGGCCGCCGCTGACGCGGCGCTGGATTATGCGTCTGTCGGTTCGGACTTCTTCTTCCAGCTGGTATTTGTCGCCGCGACCGCGTCCATCGTGTCGGGCGCGCTGGCCGAGCGGATCAAGCTGTGGCCGTTCCTGATCTTTGTCGTTGTTCTGACTGGCTTCATGTACCCGATCTCGGGTTCGTGGAAATGGGGCCTTGGCTGGCTTGACGCTGCTGGGTTCCAGGACTTCGCAGGGTCGACGGTGGTGCACTCCGTGGGTGGCTGGGCCGCGCTGGCCGGTGCCATTGTGCTGGGTCCGCGTCTGGGCAAGTACAAGGACGGCAAGGTGAACCCCATGCCGGGCTCGAACCTCGCCCTCGCGACGCTGGGCACATTCATCCTCTGGCTGGGTTGGTTCGGCTTCAACGGTGGCTCGCAACTGGCCATGGGCACCGTGGGTGACGTATCGGACGTGAGCCGGATCTTTGCCAACACCAATATGGCGGCGGCTGCCGGTGCTGTCACAGCGCTGATCCTGACCCAAGTTCTGTACAAGAAGCCTGACCTGACCATGGTTCTGAACGGCGCGCTGGCTGGCCTCGTTTCGATCACGGCTGAGCCACTTGCACCCACCCTGTTCGGTGCGCTGTGGATCGGTGCCATCGGCGGTGTGATTGTCGTCTTTGCCGTGCCACTGCTCGACAAGCTGAAGATCGACGACGTGGTTGGCGCGATCCCGGTTCACCTGTTTGCGGGCATCTGGGGCACGATGGCGGTTGTGTTCTACAACAGCGACGCGTCGCCGGGTACGCAGATCATGGGCATCATCGCTTACGGTGTATTCACCTTCGTCGCATCGCTGGTCGTGTGGTTCATCCTCAAGGCTGTCATGGGCATCCGTGTCGGCGAAGAGGAAGAGATCGCGGGCCTCGACATGTCTGAAATGGGCATGGAAGCCTATCCGGAATTCTCGAAAGGCTAAGGCTCCTTCCTCTTAGACCTGAGAACCGACTGACCGGGCGTTCGCGCCCGGTCTTTTTTGCTTTAAGCGGTGGGGAGGCTTGGCGAAGCAGATACGACTGTCTGGCCCGTCAGTTGACCAACCCTCCGGGGTTTTTTCTGGCTAAGTGAAGCGGCAGGCTTGGCTGCGCTTAGACGCGGCCTTCTTCGATCATTGCGACACGGGTGGCGTGGCGGCCGCCTTCGAAGTCGGTCGACAAGAACGCGTCCAAGATGTCGAGCGCCAGCCCCTCGCCCACGACGCGCGCGCCGATAGCCAGCATGTTGGCGTCATTATGCGCCCGGATCATCGCGGCCGAGAACGTATCGGAGCAGACGCCACAGCGGATGCCCGGGACCTTATTGGCGGCCATCATGATGCCCTGCCCCGTCCCGCAGAGGATGATCCCCAGATCACAATCACCCGAGGCCACCCGTTCTGCTGCCGCCCTGCCGTGGGCGGGGTAGTGCGTGCTTTCTGGAGTGGCGGGGCCGATGTCGATGACGTCGTGCCCCTGCCCGGCCACGTGGCTTGCAATGGCCTGCCGCAGGTCGATGGCGGCGTGATCGCTTGACAGAACGATCCGTGCCATGGATCAGACGCCCGCCTTGACGATAGCGTCGGCGAGGACCGGCACGGTTTGCGCGTTGAGCCCGGCGATGTTCATACGGCTGTCGCCAACCATGTAGATGCCGCTTTCTTCACGCATCTTCACCACGAGTTCAGGGGATGCGCCAAGCCGCGAGAACATGCCGCGATGCTGCGCGATAAAGCCGAAGCGGTTGGAGCCTGAGCGCTGTTCCAATTCCTTCGCCAAGGTCTCGCGCAGGGTCAGCATACCTATCCGCATCTCCTCCAGCTCGGCCATCCAGTCGGCACGCAGGGCGTCGTCGTTCAGGATGGTCGTCACCAACCGCGCACCGTGGTCGGGCGGGAAGCTGTAGTTTTGCCGGTTGAGGAAGTTGAGCGTGCCCTGGGCGATGCCCTTGTCCGTGCCGTTTGCGACCATCATCAGGATGCCGGTGCGTTCGCGGTAGATGCCGAAGTTTTTCGAGCAGCTGGCCGCGATCAAGCATTCGGGGACAGCTGCCGCGACCTTGCGCGTGGCTGCCGCATCCACTTCCAGCCCGTCGCCAAAGCCCTGATAGGCGATGTCAATCATGGGCGTCGCGCCAGTGTCTTGCAGAACCTTGATCACCTCGTCCCATTGCGGACCGGTCAGGTTGGCGCCCGTGGGGTTGTGGCAGCAACCGTGCAGGAGGACGAGGTCGCCCTTGCGCGCTTGTTTGAGATCTTCGATCAGACTGTCGAAATCGACGCCGCGCGTGGTGTCATCGAAATAGCGGTAGAGGACCGTTTCCAAGGCCAGATAGTCGAGGATGGACAGGTGGTTGGGCCATGTGGGGTTCGACACGAACACCCGCCCGCCGGGGTTGGCCATCTTGAAAAGCTCAAAGGCCTGCCGCACGGCGCCCGTGCCGCCCGGTGTGGCAACCGAGTTCACGGCGTCGCGGGGCAGCGCGTCGCCCAGCACCAGTTTGACCATCGCATCGTTGAAATCTGGCGCACCGGCGAGGCCTACGTAGCTTTTGCTGTCCTGGGTTTCCCAGACCTTTTGCTCTGCCGCCTTGATCGCGCGCATGACCGGAGTGTGGCCCGCTGCGTCCTTGTAGACGCCAACGCCGAGATCGACTTTGTCGTCACGCGCATCTTCACGGTACATCTGCATCAGCATCAGGATGCCGTCGGGTTTCTGGGCTTTGAGATCTTCGAACATCAGGCCTCTCCGGTTGCGACGGGGACCATGGGCGACATGCCCCATTCGGCCCAACTGCCGTCATATAGCGACCAGCTGTCGTGGCCCATGCGTTCGAGCGCGAGGGCGAGGATCGCGGCAGTGATACCAGAGCCGCAGCTGGTGATGATGGGTTTTTGCAAATCGACGCCTGCCGCCTCGAAAATGGCGCGGGTGTCGGCGGGGGATTTCATCGTCTTGTCGTCGTTCAGAAGCGTGTCGTAGGGAACGTTGTGGGATCCGGGGATGTGGCCCGCGCGCATCCCCTCGCGCGGTTCGGGTGCGTCGCCGGTGAAGCGGGCGGCGGCCCGCGCATCGACGACCTGGGTCGAGCCGAGCTTGGCCGCCTGGCTGACTTGGGTGACGTCGCGCACAAGGTGGTTCTGGAACCGCGCCGTCAGGTGCCGGTCCTTGATCACCGGGGCCATGTCTTCGACCGGGTGCCCTGCAGCTTGCCACTTCGGAAAGCCACCGTCGAGCACGGCCACGTCGCGGTGCCCCATCAGGCGGAACAGCCACCAGACCCGGGCGGCGGAAAGCAAACCGGCGCAGTCATAGACCACGACCTGGTGCCCGTCGCCCACGCCCATGGCGCGCATCCGCGACATGAACTTTTCGGGCGGCGGGGCCATGTGCGGCAGGTCCGAGCGCGCGTCGCTGATCTCGTCAATATCAAAGAAACGCGCGCCGGGGATATGAGCCGCTTCGTATTCTTCGCGCGCATCGCGGCCTGCGTCCGGCAGGTACCAAGAGGCATCCACCACTCGGAGGTCGGGGTCCTTGAGATGCGCGGCGAGCCAGTCCGTGGAAACGAGCGTGCGGGGATCATCGGACATGGGCGGGTCCTCTCGGGCGACAGTGGATGTCTTTGGGTAACGTCGGCGGGACCGCCATGCAAGGGGGCGCGCCGCGCACTATCGAGGGTTCAGTCCATTCTGATTTGCGACGCAACGCACGGCATTTACCGCTGCGCGCACCGGTCCAAATTGTTTACTTTGGAAAATCCTCCCCGAAGGACCGGGTCGCTAGCCGGCCCGTGGGTCAAAAAGGATCAGCCGCGCTCTTTCAGCAGGCGCTGTTTCTGGCGGTTCCAGTCGCGTTTTGCGCTCGTATCGCGCTTGTCGTGCAGCTGTTTGCCCTTGGCGATGCCCACCTTCAGCTTCGCCATGCCCTTGTGGTTGAAGTACATCACGATGGGCACCAGTGTCATGCCCTTGCGCTGGGTAGCGTTCCAAAGGTTCGCCAATTCCTTGCGCGAGACCAGCAGCTTACGCGGCCGCCGCTCTTCATGCTTGAACGATTTGGCCTGATCGTAGGGCGCGATGTAACTGTTGATCAGCCACAATTCGCCGTTGTCTACGTGGGCATAGCTTTCGGCGATGTTGGCGCCGCCCGCGCGCAGCGATTTGACCTCGGACCCTTCGAGCACGATGCCGCATTCGAGGTCATCCTCGATTGCGTAGTCAAAGCGCGCGCGCCGATTTTCGGCAGCCACCTTGTAATTGGGGTCTGATTTTCCTTGGGCCATGGGAGGGGCATGTAGGCGCTTGGCGGCAGGCCCGCAAGAGGGGCACGAGGTTCATCAAATCTTGAGACACGTGCGCGTATGGTGCATCTGAGCCGGAGTTCGGGAGCATTTGGATGCGTGTTTGGGTGTATTTGGCAGCCTGTTTGGCACTCATGGCGTGCACGGAGCCGGTGCCGTCGTCGGGCGAGGCGCGAATTATTGCGACGGGCGATAGCCTGCTGGCATGGAATGCCGGGGCGGAGTGGTCAGTGGTGGCCGCGCTGGAGCAGCGGTTGGGCACGCAAGTTGTCGACCGATCCGTGGTCGGGGCGCGTTACCACTACGCCCTTCCGATCAGCGGCAGTCTGGGTTTGCGCATCGGGAGCCAATACCGGGCGGGTCCCTGGGACTGGGCCGTGATGAACGGCGGCGGCAATGACCTGTGGCTGGGCTGCGGATGCGGCAAATGCGAGGCGCAGCTTGATCGGTTGATTGCTTCGGATGGCGCTTCGGGCACCGTCGTCAATGCGGTCAAACAGGCGCGCTCGGATGGGGCGCGGGTTGCCTATGTCGGATACCTGCGCACACCGGGGCGCGGGTCGATCATTGACCACTGCCGCGAATGGGGCGACCGGTTTGAGGCGCGCCTGGCCCGGATGGCCGCGCGGGACGTGGGCGTCACGTTCGTATCCATTGCCGATCTCGTGCCGCACGGCGATCTGAGTTTTCACGATGTGGACCGTATTCATCCGTCGCCCAAGGGCAGTGCCGCCATCGCGGCAAGGATTGCTGCGGTTATAAATCGGGGTGGTCCCTGACCGCGCTGCGCGCGCGTGGTCGCGGTGTTGCCCGTGCCACACCATTTTGTTGCAAACGCGTATTCCATGCGCGTCAGACAATCATAGATAAAACAGCACGGATTTCTGCATGACGGGCCGGTGAGAGCGGGCGGCGGACCCTGCTGCACGGGTGAGATCGTAGCGCAAAATCTTTTTTGTTTGAAGGACTTGCGAGCAAAGTCATATGGACAAACGTCTGATTGTCGAATTCGCGCCGGGCATCGCCTTTGTCCTGGGCGATGCGCTGAGTGGCATCTTTGTGGGCTCTGGCTTTGCCGGGGTTGCGACCCTCATTGCAATCGTACTGCGCTGGCGCTGGGATCAAAGCTTGCCGTGGCTGGCCATTTCGATCTTTGCCCTGACGACTGTGTTGGTGATTGCGGGCCTGTTTTTTAATGACACTACGTTCGTCAAGATCAGTGCGACGGTTGGATCGCTCGCCTTTGCCGTCATCCTGGGCTTGGGGCTGTTGTTCAAGCCGAGCCTGATCGAGCGCACCCTGGGGTACAAATTGCAGCTGACCGACGAGGGGTGGTACGTGATGAACTTTGCCTGGATTGCGATCACTTTGCTGCGGGCCGGCGCGAACGAGTTGGTGTGGCGCAATACGTCCGACAAGACCTGGGTCCTGTATAGCGGATTTTCCGACTTTGGCTGGTTCGGGCTGTTCTTTTTGGCCACGTGGGCGGTGGCCTGGGAATACTGGGACGGGCCGGAGGATGAGGACGAAGAGGACGCGTGAGCGTCTTTTGACCGGCCTTGTGCGGCAGTGACGGCTGGCGGGATTTGGCTGGCATTGCGGCCCGATTTCGGCTGGCCGGTGCCGGTCTGCTGCTCGGCATTGGTTTCGCGCCGTCCGGTTCCGACATTGTACCCATAACAGGCAACAACTGGAGCGGGAACATGATTGCATTGAGATTTGACGGAGACCTGCCCACGGCACGCCGCGCCGTGTTCGAGCGCGCGGCGACCCGGTGGGACGGGGTGGTGCAGACGGCATTTGACCCCGTGACGTTCGAAGGCGAGACGCTGACCGGTGTCCGCATTGATGTGTCCGTGCGGCCCCTGGACGGCACCGACGGGGTGTTGGGGCAAGCCGGGCCGACGGTGTTACGTCCCGACACCGAGTTGCCCGTTGCAGGCATCATGGAGTTTGACCAGGCCGATGTTCAGAACCTGGAGGCAGGTGGCCGGTTCGAGGATGTCGTGCTGCACGAGATGGCCCATGTGCTGGGCTTTGGCACGTTGTGGGATCGCAAGGGGCTGATTACAGGCGCGGGCACGATGGACCCGCGCTTTGTCGGGACCGCGTCGCGCCGGGAATTTGCAGCACTTGACCCGGATGGCGAGCAGGCGGTGCCGGTTGCCAATACGGGCGGTCCAGGCACGCGCGAGGGGCATTGGCGCGAGCTGGTGTTCGGCAATGAATTGATGACTGGGTTTCTGTCGGGCGAGGTGCGCCCGCTCAGCCGTCTGACACTCGCATCCTTCGAAGATCTTGGGTATCCCGTGGATTACGCCGCGGCGGATCCGTTTGACCTGCCTGAGTTCCGGGATCTGGCCAAGATGGGGATCACCGAAGCGGTGCGCATCTGCGATCTGTGCCGGATGGGCAGGACGGATCCCGTGGTGCTGAATTAGGGCCTAGTCGCCCAGTTTTTTGTGCACTTCGTCGAGGTCAATCTCACCCACGGGCATCTTGTTCGACGGATCCTCGAAATCGTATTTGAAGAGGTCGAAGTCCCGTTTGTAGATCTCGTAGACGAGGTGCATGGACAGGTCGTCAAAGTAATCCTCGACCGGGTGGGCGCGTTTTGGCCCATGCCCTTCGCTTTCGTTGAAGCGGGGGATGTCGGCGATATCAACGGCGTGCCGTGTGTCGATCGCCTGCATCACCTGTTCCATCCCGTCGTTGAACTGTTCGGTCCATATAATCTTGTCATAGCGGCCGCCATTCACGATGAATGTGCTGACATGGCCTGACATCGCGGACCAATGAATGTCCGGGTCCATCGGGCGGCGCCAGCGGATGGTGTCGCGGGCAAAGAGCAGGAAGCGGCGGAACGCCTTTATCTGGTCGAACTCTTGCTTGCCGTCATCGCCGCCCACCTCGATCCCGTATTTCTGGATCAGGAGTGGGACGAGATTGCCGCGATATCGTTTCCCGTTGCGCTGGATGCCGCAGATCTTGTCGAAGAATGACGACAGGATGCGGGTGTACGGGTTGCGCACGCAGGTGAAGGCGTAGGATCCGTGCGTCTTCACGTTATCGGTGATGATGGGTTGGCTCGCCTCGATGGCCCATTTGTGCATGCCGCCCTGCGCGTCATGAATGTCGCCGTCAAAGAATTCGCCATGGTCCGAGTAGAACATGATCTGGCCGATGGTGGAACACGCACATTTCGGCACCACGCGGTACACCACACTTTCGCTTTCCGTCATCCACGTCCCTGGGAACCCCATACCACTCGCCCTTTTTACTTGCAGTGTTACACGCCACTGGCTTGTCGCGCAAAAAAGCAAAGAAATCCTGTTTATTCAATCTCTGCTTAGCTTTATCACCGTAAACAATCGCGTGTTACTTGGTGGTAAAGTTTCCTGAATGGCAAAAATTGCCTACATTCTGCTGTGTCACAAGGATCCGGATGCCATCATCAAGCAGGCGGAGCGTTTGACTGCGGCCGGCGATTACATGTCCATCCATTTCGACGCCCGCGCCAATCCCGCGCATTTTGCACAGATCAGCAAGGCGTTGAAAGACAATCGGAATGTCACCTTTGCTCATCGTCGCATCCGCTGTGGTTGGGGCGAGTGGAGCCTTGTGCAAGCCACGCTGTACGCTGTGGAAAGCGCGGTCGAGGCGTTTCCGCGCGCGACCCACTTCTACATGCTGTCGGGCGACTGCATGGCCATCAAGTCGGCGCAGTACACGCATCAGTTTCTGGACGACCACGATGCGGATTTTATCGAAAGTTTCGACTATTTCGAGAGCGACTGGATCAAGACCGGCCTGAAGGAAGATCGACTGATCTACCGCCACTTCTTTAACGAGCGGACGCAGAAATGGCGGTTCTACACCAGCTATCACCTGCAGCAACGCTTTGGTTTGAAGCGCGAAATTCCCGCCGACATTCAGGTGCAGATCGGCAGCCAGTGGTGGTGCCTGCGCCGTCGCACGATTGAATGGGTGCTGGATTTCACCCGGTCTCGCCGCGACGTGATGCGCTTTTTCCGCACCACGTGGATCCCGGACGAGACATTTTTTCAAACCATCGTGCGCCACGTGGTGCCCGAGGAGGAGATTAGAAGCCGCACACTGACCTTTCTGATGTTCACCGATTACGGTATCCCGGTGACCTTCTATGATGACCACTATGACCTGCTGCTGAGCCAGGATTTCCTTTTTGCCCGCAAAATCAGCCCCGAGGCCAAGGACCTCAAGCGACGCCTTGGTTTGCTGTATGCGGCCGAGAATGTGCAGTTCCAGATCTCGAACGAGGGGGCGAGCCTGTTCAAGTTCCTGACCGGTCGGGGCCGGATCGGGCGCCGCTTTGCCATGCGGTTCTGGGAAACCGAGAGCACGCTGGGCCGCAATCGCGAGCTGCTCATCATCGTGTGCAAGAAATGGCATGTCGCCAAGCGCTTGCTTGAGCGCGTCCGGGTCATGACCAACGTGCCCGCCATCGAATACCTGTTCAACGAAGAGCATACCCCCCTGCCCGATCTGGGCGGCATCCAGAAGACGCTGGAAAAGCGCACCCGCCACCGTCGTGCCCTGATGCGGATGCTGTTTGACTATTTCGACACCGACCGGCTGATCGTGTGCATGGACCCTGGCAATCTGGACCTGTTGCAGGATTTTGCGGGCGACAGGTCGATCACGCGTATCCTGGAGATCCAGTGCAGTTTCTCGGACGAGTACCTGATTGGGCACGCCATGCGCGTGGGACTGGCCGGGGAACAGACCAGCACCGACACGCTGGACCGGCTGCTGCCCACCATCCGGCACGACATGACCTACGAATCCGATGGGATACGGGACGCCGATTTCGAGCATCTGTACCGGATAGAGGAGACCGCCGATATGGACGACAATGCAGAGGCCCTGTCCGGTTTCCTGAGTGTGGCGCCGGAAAAGGCGCGCGAGATTGCGTCGGTGGACTATCTGTTTGCGGACTGATCCGCGCCTTTGCGGTTCGGCGCGCGGGGTCCTATAGACAGCAGCATGTCAACCAAAGACCCCGCACCGATTTTTGCCATCACCCTGCCGGGACTGGAGCAGACCCTTGCCGACGAAGCGCGCGGGTTTGGTTTTGACGTGGTCGATGTCGTGCCCGGCGGCGTCAGCCTGCACGGCGGCTGGCCCGAGGTCTGGCGTGCCAATCTGGAGTTGCGCGGCGCAACTCGTCTGCTCTGGCGCATGGGGTCTTTCATGGCGTTCCATCTGGCCCAGCTGGACAAGCGGGCGCGCAAGTTTCCCTGGACCGAGGTGCTACGACCGGACGCGCCTGTGCGGGTCGAAGTGGCCACGTCGCGCAAGTCCAAGATCTATCACGCCGGAGCTGCCACCAAGCGGATCGAGACTGCGTTGGTGGAAAGTGCCGGAATGACCGTCGCGGCCGATGCGCCTGTGACATTGAAGGTTCGCATTGACGACAACCGCGTGACCATCAGCGTGGACACGTCGGGCGAACCCCTGCACAAACGCGGCCACAAGGAGGCTGTCGGCAAGGCGCCCATGCGCGAGACACTGGCGGCGCTGTTTCTGCGCCAGTGCGGGTTTGACGGAACGCAGCCGGTGTTCGATCCGATGTGCGGATCGGGCACCTTTGTCATTGAGGCCGCCGAGATGGCCGCGGACCTGCAGGCAGGCCGCGCGCGCGACTTTGCCTTTGAGCAGTTTGCTGGGTTTGATCCCAAGACAATGGCTGGTTTGCGCTGTGGCGCGCGGCGGGGCGCACCACAGGTGCGCCTTACGGGGTCGGACCGGGATCAGGGCGTGATCGCGATGGCGCAAGCCAATGCGGGACGGGCAGGTGTTGCGGACCTTGTGTCCTTTGGCACCGGCAATGCTGGCGAGATCACCCCGCCCGATGGCCCGCCCGGTCTGGTCATCGTCAACCCGCCCTATGGTGCGCGGATCGGCAACAAGAAGGCGCTTTACCCGGTCTATGGCCGACTAGGGCAGGTGCTGGCCGAGCGCTTTGCCGGTTGGCGCGTGGGCATTGTCACCAGCGAGGCGTCGCTGGCCAAGGCCACCGGCCTGCCCTTTCTGCCCGAAGGACCCAGCATTGCCCATGGGGGATTGCGGGTGAAGCTGTGGCGCACCGGCTCTTTGGGGTAGCGCAATGACCAACCGACCCTTCGGGGACGGTTTATTTCGCGAAATGAAGGAGGGGTCGGGTCACTTGGCCTTCCACGTGTCGAGCCAACGGCGAATTCGGCCCCGTTTTTCGGAGACGGCGTCGCCTGCGGCTTCCCAACTGTCCTGGATTTCCTCAAGCGTGGGGTCAATCCGCGCCCGGCGGAACCGGCGCCAGCGGACCCAGATCGCGTAGAAGATCGCCGCGATCGTTGTCAGGATGATGATGTTGACCCACGGGATGCCCTTGGACGCGTCCGGCCCATCGAC
The DNA here is from genome assembly GCF_001969365.1 of Tateyamaria omphalii. NCBI lineage: Bacteria > Pseudomonadati > Pseudomonadota > Alphaproteobacteria > Rhodobacterales > Roseobacteraceae > Tateyamaria > Tateyamaria omphalii. The sequence continues at coordinate 3,003,988 of NZ_CP019312.1, forward strand.
CTGGCGCAGCGAGATCGCGTTGGGGAAAATCGTCAGAAACTCGTTCCGCCAGCCGTAATGCGTGATCACGTACCATTCGGGGGCGGCGCGAGTCGACGTGGCGTCGGCGGCCTCGGTAAAGAGGTTGGAGGTGTCGAACTTGAAATAGGGCGGCCAGCTCCAGCCGGTATCCTCGTTCCGGTAGACCATGGGTCGTCCGTTAGCGCGCACCGTCTGGAGGAACTGCACATCCCGGCTGATGAACGTGTCGGATTGTTCGTCGGGCCGCGACCAGAATATCCGTGTCCAGTCGTTCAGGTCCTGACGTTCCTCGAACACCCGAACGATGCGAACAACATCGCGCTGCGGCAGCGTGTAGTGCAGCGCCGCGCCCAGCGCGACCCAGAAAGTGATCAGAATGGTCCAGCCGACATACCGCATTGGGTGTCCTTTTTACGCAAAGTTCACGAGATAGATGATAAGGCCAATCAGCACCATGGGCACGATATAGACCCCCAGGATCAGCTTGCGCCGGAGCGATCCGTCATAGTCCGCGAGCCCATGTTTGACATAGGCTTCGCGCGGGCCGGGAATGTCGCCAGCGTCCCATTCCGCTTCCAGCCGGTCGCGGGCACGCGCGCGCGAGTAGAACGATAGCGAGATATAGATCACTGTCAGCACCACGAAGGCGATCAGAAACAGTCTTGCAACGGCCATGTCCTTACCTCCTGACTGCGCCCCAGGGCCCCACGCGTGCAATCAAGTCGCGGGGCTGGGGATCGGGTTCCATGGGGGCGTCGTGCCCAAAGAGCGCTGCGCGCGCGCCTGCCTTGTCGGCCTTGTACTCGGCTTCGAGATACTGTGCGACATATTCCTTTTTCGCGTCCGCCCAAGTGGCATAGGCCGCATAGAACGCCTGTTTGTGGCAGATAAAGAGCTGGCGCACGTCGCGCGGGCTGAGTTCGGACAGCAGCATGTTCACGAGGTCCGCATCGGGTGTGGAGGCGGCGCGCAGGGTGTAGAAATAGGCCGGGTGTTCGGAGCTGATGCGCGGCCACTTGCCCCCATGCTCGGCCCAATTGACCAAATCGGCGAGGCCGTGGAATTCATCGGGCAGCAGGTGCGCGTGGTCGCGGGCAAGGCGGCGCATATCGCGCCGTGTTGTGCCTGCAAGGTCAACGCCAGCTTCCGTGACCGCTGATACCAGGATGAAATCCATCTTCTGCTTCAGGATGGCCGTGCCGTCGATGCCGCGCGCCTTGACCACGGGTTCGACCAGATCGTTGTATTCGAGGAACTTGGCGATGCGGTTTCGCTGGGTCAGATCGAAGGTGTATTTGGTGGGTACGTCCTCGGGCTTTTTCCTTGCGGCAATGGTGGCCGGGTGGTCAAGCGTCTGGAAGATGTAGAGCCCGCCGAAATGCGATGTCCAGAAGTTGCCCTTGTCCACCCTGAGCGGCTTGAGTTTGACCGGGTTGCGAATGACATCGCCCGTCTGGCCGGCAAGCTGGATCATCTCACCGATCAGGACGTCGTCGAACCAGGCGTCGTCTTCTTGAAGGAAGGTATCGACTTTCTCGGCCAGTTGCGCGGCGTTGCGCACCGTGCCCCGCGTGGTGTCCGCCTCGACGGTGATGGCGCGCAGGTCGAAAAGCCGCGCAGGATGCGAGATGTCGTAGACAGTGTTCACCAGCTCACCTGCCACCGCGTCGCGGGCGGTGAGGGCGAAAAGTGCAGCCTCATTTTCGGCGATGAACCGTTTGAGGACACCCTGCGAGGTAGAGAACTTGGCATCGAGCAGCGGGCACTTGCGCTGCTCGGTCGACAGCAGGATGAACTGCCGGTTGACCCCGTTGTGGTTCAGGTAAAGCGGGTCTTTCAGCTCGTTCCCGACCTCGGGCGAGTAGCCGGAGATGTCGATGTAGAAATCGGTCAGCGCGGTGCGCTTGCCCGTCAGATGTTCGAGCGCGCGGTTGTAGCGTTCGACCAGCGCGGGCGAGGCCACGTGGAAGAGGTTGCCGAACATCAAGCCGCGTTGGATGAGGCGGATCATGGGCGTGTTCCCCGAAGTTGCGCCAACCGGATGACCAGCACACCGACGCCTGGCATGGAGAGCGACAGGAGTGCGTTGGCGAAACCGGTCTCCCTGCTAGGTCCGAGGATCGGAAGCGGCAGCCCTGCGGCCTGGATCAACAGAACCAGAACCGCCGCAATGCCGATGATGACGATGGTGCAGACCATGCCGAACAGGAAATCCGGCAACGGCATGGCGCGCTTGAGGTATGGGGGCAGAACCCAGGCGAAGGCCACGATTACACCCATGCCAATGATACCTGTAAGGATCATGCCAGCCGTCCTATGCGGAAGATCAGCGGGGTGGCGAGGGCCAGCAGCGGCAGGGCGAAACTGCGGAAGGTGATCTGGAGGTTGTAACCGATATAGGCGCCCCACGAGTTGTTGAAGAGCAGCATGGTTTCGGAAAGCGGCGTGCCTTCGAAGCCCACGGCGGTGTGGATGGCGGCTTGGGCGAGGAAGAGGAGGGCTGTGGCGGCGAGGAAGCCGAGGAGGGCCCGGTGGAGGGGGAGGACGGTGCCGAGGAGGAGGGCGGTGGCGGTTGTGATCCAGAGTATCAAACGCCGTCCTCCGAAACTGGTGCATCGCTTGAACCGTGGGTGCCCGGCATCGCCGGGCCGCGCCCGACCTCCCTCCCGGGAGGGCGCATTGTTGATGTTACGCGCCGAACAGTCGAATTGTGTATTGCCTGTGCCTCGCACTGCGCTGCTTCTGTGTGCGCCCACCCGAGGTCAGGTACGGCCCGGCTAACGATGCTCACAATTGCGCCTTCCTATCGTTTTGCTCTCGTTCCCTTAAACCAAGCTGTGCGATCCGAATAATCAGCAGAGATGCCCAATAAGGTGCTGTCCCGAGCCAAAAGAAGCCCAGATCCATTGGCAAGCGCGTTATCGGACCCATTGGAAAGAATGCAATTTGTATCGGGAAAAGAGCGGCTGTGACGGCCAATGCGCCGACGCCGAATCGCAGTCCTGCGTTTGCAATAGGCCCTCGCACCGCCTTCACGAAAGTCGGTGCCCAGAACGGAACAATCACCACCACCAAGAAGGTCGCAAGACTAAACGCCATCACCCCCTACTCCCCAACCACCGCTTCTTCGCCTCTTCCTGCCGCCCGAAGTCGCGCACCATCGCCTCGATCGCGACTTCATCCGACTTGTCCGCATACCGAAACTCGGAATCCGCGTACCGGTTGATCTCCTGCACCACCATGTCCACCGTGATCGGCACGCGCAGCTCTTCGATCATCGCCTTCTTCTCATCGTAGCTTTTGAACAGGAACAGATCGGGCTGCTCCATCCACTCGTCGGGCAGTTCGAAATCCATCGCGCGCACCTTCACCGCGTCGGTGATGTTCTTGATCGCGCGGCCGGTGAAGCGCTCATCGGCCTGTTGGATCGCTTTCAAATAGGTGCCCAGCTTGGCAATCGTGTCCAACTCGCCAATGTCCGAATGCACCCGGTCGAACACATTCATCAGCCCCGGTTCGTGCGGACGCGAATGCGAGTCGAAGCTCGCGGCGACCGCCTTCTTGATCTCTTGGGCCGAGAACAATTCGTGCGCGCCCATCGGGATGTCGTGGTTCTTACCCATCAGCAGCGCGAGGATGTCGATGTAATCCTCGCGCGTTTGCGGACCGTCCACCAGGAACCGCGCCCCTGCCCGTTGGCGCAGGGCGTCGTCGACATTCTCGGGGTAGTTCGAGAACATGCCGAAGGTGCAATTGCCGCGCACGACGGTGTTGGCGCCGGCAAAGCTTTCCATTAGCACCGCCGTGATTTCCAACTGCCCGGCCGAGGATTGGCGGTCGCCGCGCTTGCCCGCCAGCTGGTCGATGTCGTCGATGGTGCCGAAGCCGATCACGTTCGGGTCGATCACGTTGCTGATGAACGCCTTGGCGTTCTGGCCGGACTTGCCCTGATAGCTGTCGATGTTGTCGGTGCTCAGGTTCTGGTAACGGAAGGTGTAGCCCGCGACCCCGCAATAGTCGTTGATCAGCCCCGCCATCATCTGGATCAGGGTCGTCTTGCCCGTGCCCGGCGCGCCGTCGCCCATGAAGGTGAAGATGAAGCCGCCCAGTTCGGCAAATGGGTTGAGCCGCCGGTCGAAATCGTAAGCCATCAGCATCTTGGCCAGCTTCATGGCCTGATATTTGGCGATATGGTTGCCCACGACCTCGTGCGGCTTCTTGAACGTCATGGTGAGGGTCTGCGACTTGGCCTTGGTGGCAGGCGTAAAACCCTGAACGGTAAAGTCGTCCGCCTCAACGTGCCAGCTTGCGCCGGTGAAGGGGGCAAGCCGCGCAGCGTTCTGCGCGCGCAAGGACACCTTTTCCATCAGCGCCTCGGCATAGGCAGTGATGGTGGCGACAAGGTGGACGTCGTCGGGGGCGTGGGCGGCGATATCCTGATCCAGTTCCCAAAGCGCCCCGTGCAGAGCGGTCTGACCATTATCGGTCAGGATCTCCTCGACCTCGCCCACCTCTGCCGTGACTTCGGTCTGGTGGGCAGAGAGCAGATAGGCGGTGGCGTTGCCAAAGACGTAGAGCGTGATCAACGCCTCCGCCGCCAGCAGTTCCGCAAACTCGGTCTTGCGCGCGGCAGGCAAGGCCCCTTCGAGGTTCGCGCGTTTCAGATCGCCAAGGCCGGAGACAGAGGCGTAGTTCTCCGCCACCGCCAGCGCGATCGAGATGGCACGGCGCAAGGCGTTCAGCACGGTGGCCTGCACCGGTGACATCAGCGCGTTATCGTCATCAGCCCCTTCGACGGTTGCCATGAGTTGTACGGCCCCGGTGGGCACCGTACGGCGGGTGACAAGGCCGGGCGTGGTCGTGCGGAAGCGGCGGCGCGTGCCCACGCCGCTGGACCGCTCCTGCTGCGGCGCATCCTTGCCCTTCCCGATCCGTGGCGCGTGGTCAAAGCCCTGCAACATGGACAGCGCCATGGGTAATGCGCCGTAATCTCGGCCTCGCGCAGTTCCATTTGATCTGACGTTTGGCTCATATCACTGACCTGCTCTCTTCACTTTGCAAAATAAACATCCCCCGGAGGGCCGATCTGCCATCCGTCCCACCCGTCAGTACCGCAGCACTCGCCCGGACGGGCTGACCACGAATTTGCGCACCGATCCAAAGCCCGGCGGGTTCATCTCTTCCAGCGCCTGAAAGGCGCGTTGCGGCAGGACGATGCTGCGCTCCATCCGGGTCGCCCCGAGGTCGGCGCCACGGCCCGAAAAGGGGTCGAGGGCAAACACCTCGCGTTCGACCGACGAAAACCAGCCCGCGCGTTCCTCGATCACACGTTCAGAGCGCAGGTCTTCCTCGGTCCAGACCAGCGCCCAATCCTGCCCTTCGGGCGCGCGGGCGGCTTTCAATACATCAAGGATGGGCCCCGATTGCGCGGTGAAGGCCGAGGAATACATCGGCCCCGCGTAGAAACGGCGCAGGCGTTTGGGGTGGATGTCGTCGAAATCCTCATCGAACCCCTTGGCAATGGTCACCAGCTTCAGCTTGCCCAGCGATTGCGCCATCAGATGCGCCTGCGCTTCGGGCCAGCGGCGCGGGTCCTTGGGCAGGGCGGTGCGGCCCGTGTCCTCGACCTCCATCATGTAGATGACGGGCAGGTTCAGTTCGGTGTCGTAAACGGCCCAATGGATGCGGAAACTGCGACGATCATCGCTCAGGTTGCCGGTCCAGACGATCTGTGGGTCGTTGCGGGGCCAGAATAACTGTCCGCGCATCAAGTCCTCGTAATAAAGCCGCTGGGACAGGGCGAATTGCAGCTTTGTGGGCACCTGCCGGTCGCCGATAATCACCTCGACCATCTGCTTTTTCAACTCGTCCGCGGGTTCGATACGGTCGAGATGCACGCCCGACTGTATCGCGTCCGAGGCCATGGTGAGCAGTTCTTCGGCCGCCGGAAAACCGCTGTGGCGCGTGTCAATGGCGAGGGAACCGAAGAAGCGCCCGGTGTCGCGGCCGACCAGCAGGTATTTCTGGCCGAGCGCGCGGAAGGTGAAGGTGAGTTCGGCGATGTATCGGGTGAGAATCTTAACCTCGTCCCGGTTCAGATCACCCTCGGCCTCCATCACACCCGCGACGCGGGTGAGATGTCCGGTGATCGTCTCGAACTTCTTGAAGTAACGGCGCGAAGCGAAAAGGTCGGTAAGGCCGGAGGTTTCGGGTTTGGTCATTGCCCCAATCTCCAAACACGAAAGAATTTTCGCTGGATCGGTTTCGCTTGCCCGTCCAGTTCGAAAACGTGTTTCAACGCAAATTCATTCACGTCCGTCCTCAATCCCGCTCGGCGCCGAGCCGAAACAATTGCCGGAAGAATTGCGCCTACGCACATCCGGGATATCAGGCCAAAGAGACCACCAGCGAAAAACATCGTGACTGCCGGGATCAGTACTTGCGACCGAAGCGCTTCGCCGATCGGTAATGTTGAAAATTGGTCCGTTTGAAACACTGCACTGCATTGGCTTGTCAAAGTTAGTAGCGTCAACAGACCTCCAAACTTCAAGAAAACCAACAAAGGACCCAACTTCATTCCCGACTGCCTTTAAGCAGGACCAAGGGCATCCCCCCGCCCGGAGGGGCGGTCGGGGGCTGCCCGGCGGCGCCTCCGGGCGCTCGAGTTTCTCCAGTGTCGGTCATAGCTGCTGTTCATTCCAGTCGAGATCAAATTCCAACCAGCTTTCCAGTTTTGCATGTTCGAGCGCCAGTTCAGGGAAAGGTCGCAGCAGCAATCCTACAAGAGCGGAGTAGTTTTTGGGGTGCAACCAATACCAGCCAACGAGACAGGCGAACAAAAGGCTGGCAACAGCCAGTAGATGAAAGTGCCCACTCTGAAAGAAAACAAAGGCAAACTGAAAACAGAGAGAAGCAATCAATGCCCACTTTCGTGTTCTTACCCAGCGGGGTTTAAATCCGGGGGAGAGCTCATCCACGCTTTTGATGCGCAAAGGTCGTGGCCGTTCCTTAAGCCACATTGACCTTACCTACCATACGCATTGCTGTCATGCTTCTCGACAATCTGCGCAAACCGCCTTGCGAACCGCTCGTCTGCCTTCGCCTTCTGCTCCAGCACGTCGCGGGCGAATACCATCTGGTCTTCGTGGGCTTCCAGCATGTCGGCCATCCGCGCGTTAGTGGCGGCACCAATCCCGGCCATGGCGGTTTGCGCCTCCTGGTCCGTCTTGACCCCAATCTCGTTGATCCGGTGGGCGACGTCCTGCTGCTGCGCCGTCTTCAACGACTTGGTCAGCGCGTCATACAGCACCACGCGTTGCTTAGTGTCGGTTTGCAGCTTGTTGATCAGCACCATCTGGGTCGCGGCCTGGTTCTGGAGCGAATCCACCCAGGTCTTACCCTTCTCGATATACCGTTCGAGGGTCTGGGACTTCGCCACCTTGACCTGCTCTTCCTGCACCATCTCGTTGTATTTCGAGTTCATGTCGGCCAGTTCCGTCTCAAGCGCCGTGCGTTTGGCGGCGTCGGTCTCGGAGGCGATCTTGTTCTCCAGCGTGATGATCTGCGGGTCCATCGCCTGAATGTCGGCTTGCAGGGCCGACAACTCCTGCACCGTGAATTCACGTTCGTCCAGCGTCTCGGTCAGATTGGCCTCGACCTTGGTTTTCTGCTCTTCGAGCATGGTTAGCTGACCCTGCAACAACTGCACGATCACATCGGATTTCGAGATCAGGTCCTGCAGCTTGTCATCAATCGACGCAGACCGGACGCGCTCCTGCCGCATGGATTCCGACTTGCCCTTGGCAAAGATACCCACAAAGCTTTCCCAGCCGGTCTTGGACCGCATCTCGTCAAAGTCCTTGGAAAAGGCGGCAGTGACGTCGTCGAGACCCATGATCAACTCGGCGATGTTGGAATTCATCACGTCCGTGTGGGCGTGGACATCTTCGAGGGTGGCATTCTCGATATCCATCGAGATGTCGTCGCCCGATTTCATCTTGGCCCGCGCCGCCTCGATCCGGCTGGTCAGTTCCGAGATTTTTTGTTGCGCCTCAGCGACCTGCGATTGAGATTCTGCCACCTGACTTGCGAAATCGGCCATGAAATGTCCCTTCTGTTCAATGCGTTGAACCATATATAGGTAATGTTACGCATATTTACATCGGCTAAGGCCGACAGTTTGGGAAATAGTTGCAAAAACACAGCGCCAAGAAAAGGCGGTCAGGTGGCAAAAAGCAGCCTGTGCCGCGTGCCGTGCGCGTTTGCGTCCGCCGTGAGCGTCCCGTCAAGCGCCTGCGCCACCGCTTCGGTGATCTGGGTTCCAAGGCCCGAACGTCGTGGGGGCTTTTCGACGCTGCTGCCGCAGCCATCGTCCGACACTTCCATCTGCGCCGTCCCCGCGCCAAGGTTTGTCACCGTGACGTGAATGGCGCCCTGACGTCCATCGGGAAAAGCGTGTTTGTAGGCGTTCGTCACCCATTCGTTCAACACGATGCCAATGGACGCCGCACGGGACGGGGTCAGGCGCAGATGCGCAAGGGCCGTGTCGATGATCACGTTGTCCGGCGCCTGTTCCGACAGAAAGTCCACGATGCGGATCAGGTAATCGTCGAGGTCCACGTGTGTCTGCACGTGGCCCGCCTGCAGCACCTCGTGCAGCCGCCCCATGGTTTCAATCCGCTGGCCCACGGCATCCAGCGCCTCGCGCGTTTCATCCAGTTCCGACACGCGGCTTTGGAACCGGGTGAGCGAGGACAGCATCTGGAGCGAATTCTTGATCCGGTGATCGGCTTCGCTGTGCAGCACCGCCTGTTGCTTCATCGTGCGGCGCAATTCCAGTTGCGCCATCACCTGCCCGGCAAAGACCCGAAGCGTCTTGCGTTGCGTATCGGTCAACTGGCGCGGTCGGTGATCCAGCACACACAACGTGCCCAGCGGCAGCCCCTCGGAACCTTTCAGAACCGCACCCGCATAGAACCGCAGCCCCGGGTCATCGACACACAGCGGATTGCCCTGCATGCGCGGGTCGGCATGGGTGTCTTCGATCTCGACCAGGTCACTTTCAAGGATCGCATGGGAGCAGATGGACGATTCCAGCGGAGTCTCGGCCACATCCAACCCCTTGACCGCCTTGAACCATTGCCGGTGGCCGTCCACCAGGCTGATCAGCGCGATCGGGACATCGCAGATGTCGGACACCACGTCGACAATACTGTCGAATGCCGCCTCATACTCAGTATCGAGCACATCATATGAATGCAGGACGTCAAGGCGCTCGTCCTGAAAAGGATGTCGGTCTGCCAGCATAGGGAGTTCCAAACGTTGAACACGCACCGTTCATCGAAAATGGTACGCGATTCTGTGAGGCGGCGCAAACTCTGGTTGTAAATCTTGCAGGAAATACAACCTGCTATGTCATAGTTTAATCAGCCAACCACATTGTGCGCCGGTCCATAGGGGAAACCGGTGATATTCTCGTTTCCGTCTTCGGTGATCACCAGGATATCGTGTTCGCGGTAGCCACCCGCACCCGCCTGCCCCTCGGGAATGGTCAGCATCGGCTCCATCGAGATGACCATGCCCGGTTCAAGCACCGTCTCGATATCCTCGCGCAGCTCCAGACCAGCCTCGCGGCCATAATAATGCGACAGCACGCCGAAGGAATGGCCATAGCCAAAGCTGCGGTATTGCAGCAGATTGTGTTCGCGGAAATAGGCGTTCACCCCTTCCGTCACCTCGGCGCAGGTGGCGCCGGGTTTCAAGAGTGACATGCCCAGTTCATGCGCCGCGACGTTGTGGTTCCAGAGCGTCAGGCTCGCCTCATCCACCGTTTCGACAAACAGCGTGCGTTCCAGCGCGGTATAGTAGCCCGAAATCATCGGGAAGGTGTTCAGCGACAGGATATCGCCTCGCTCCAGTACCCGGCCCGTGACCGGATTGTGGGCACCGTCGGTGTTCAGCCCCGACTGGAACCAGACCCACGTGTCGCGGTACTCGGCATCGGGAAAGCGTTTGGCGATCTCCATCTCCATCGCGTCGCGGCCCGCCATGGCCACGTCGATCTCACGCACGCCCGCCCTGATCGCGTCGCGGATGGCATAGCCGCCCACGTCCGCCACCTGCGCGCCGTGGCGGATCAGTGCAATCTCGGCCTCTGACTTGTTCATACGCTGACGCATGGTGGTTTCGTACAGGTCGACAGTGGCGACGGGTTTCAGGAAATCCTCCATCTTGGCCTGTTGCAGCAGGGTCAGGTGGTCGCTCTCGACCCCGATCACGGCCCCCTCCCCCGTCACCTCCCGCACGGCACGCCAAAAATTGTCGCGCTGCCAATCGGTGTAGGTGATGTTGTCACCGTGGCTGCGCCGCCACGGCTGGCCCGCGTCGATGCCCGCGCTGATGGTCACACAGGCGTCTTCGGTCACGACACAGGCATAGGGGCGGCCAAAGGCGCAATAGAGAAAGCCGGAATAATAGGCGACGTTGTGCATGGATGTGAGCACAGCGGCGGTGGCGCCCTGCGCGTCCATCCGTTCCCGCAGCTCGGTCAGGCGGGCGTCGTATTCGGCGGCGTCAAAGGGCAGTACGGCCTTTTCGCCGTTGTGGAAGCGGAAGAAATCGGGGCGCGCGGTCATGCCAAACCCTCCTTTTCAGAAAGGTCCCGGCGTGCAGGACGGTTTTGGGCTGGAAATGCGGGCGACGCCATCGCCCGCAGCCACCGCCATGTTGCGCGTCACGGTGTCGTCGTCAAGCGACGGATCATGTCGCTGCCCGGATCGGCAAGCGCGTCGATGACGTTGAAGTGGTGTTCGCCTTGGGTGATCACGTGATCTGCACTCCAGGCTTTGGCCAGCCAGCGCGCTTGATCCAGGAAAACAGGCCTTTCGTCGGCGCCGACCCAGACTGTCACGGGCACATCCGGTTTGGGCTGGTGCACCGGGCTTTCGGCCCGCGCCATGGCGGCGTCCAAACTGAAATCCGCATTCATCGTCGTCTGCAAGAGCGGCTCGAGATCGGACACAGGCGAGATGGGCATGACATGGTTCAGCCGTGCAGTCACAGAGGCAGGCAACATGCCTGGCGCGAGCATCCGCGACACCAGATGCCCGCCCGCCGAATGCCCCGCCAAACTGATCGGGCCCATGCTGCCATCGGCCACAGCCATCACCGCCTGGGCCACCTGCTGCGTAATCCCGGCGATCCGCACCGATGGGCACAGGTCGTAGGACGGCATCGCCACGCACCATCCCTGCGCCAGCGCGCCAGCGGCCAGATGTGACCAATAGGACCGGTCGAATTTCAGCCAGTAGCCGCCATGAACGAATATGAGCGTGCCCTTGGCCTCCCCCTCGGGCAGGAAGTGATCGAGCGCCATGCGTTCGGACGGCCCGTAGCTCAACCCCAGCCGCGCACGTGGACCCAGGGCCTTGCGAAACGCCTCGGCCTCCTCGGCCCAACGCGGCGGATAATCGGCCGCGCCCTCGATATAGGCCCCGTTGGCATAGGCATCGTCCATGTCTGGCATCAACTTCTCCCTTACATTGGAACTGGACAAGCCTAGCCCGTGTTGTTTGACATGCAAAGGACCCGCAAAGGACACATCATGCTTGACCAGACCACTGACCTGAAATCCATGCTCAACGATCCGAGCCTGCTGGAAACCCGCGCTTATGTGGATGGCACCTGGATGGATGGGGACGAAGGGACCTTCGAGGTGACGAACCCCGCCCGCGGCGATGTGATCGCCCATGTGCAGGACCTGAGCCGGGCGCAGGTCGCGCAGGCGATCGCGGGGGCGCAGGCGGCGCAGAAGGACTGGGCCACATGGACGGGCAAGGAACGTGGCGCGGTCCTGCGCAAGTGGTTCGATCTGATGATGGAACACCAGGACGATCTGGGCGTGATCCTGACCGCCGAACAAGGCAAGCCGCTGGCCGAGGCCAAGGGCGAGGTCGGCTATGGCGCGTCCTTTGTCGAGTTCTTTGCCGAAGAAGCCAAGCGCATCTATGGCGAGACGATCCCGGGCCACCAGCGCGACAAGCGCATCACGGTGATCAAGCAGCCCATCGGCGTGGCCGCGTCCATCACGCCGTGGAATTTCCCCAACGCCATGATCGCGCGCAAGGCCGCGCCCGCGCTGGCGGCTGGCTGCGCCTTTGTCGCGCGGCCCGCGGAACTGACGCCGCTGTCGGCCATCGCCATGGGCGTGCTGGCCGAGCGGGCGGGTATCCCGGCAGGGGTGTTTCAGGTGGTGACCACCTCGAACGCGTCCGAGACGGGCAAGGAGTTCTGTGAGAACCCGGGGGTGCGCAAGCTGACCTTCACCGGCTCGACCGCCGTGGGGCGCATCCTGCTGAAACAGGCGGCCGATCAGGTCATGAAATGCTCGATGGAATTGGGCGGCAACGCGCCTTTTATCGTCTTTGACGATGCCGATCTGGATGCCGCCGTGGAAGGCGCGATGATCTGCAAATTTCGCAATGCGGGCCAGACCTGCGTATGTGCCAACCGGATCTATGTGCAGGCGGGGGTGTATGATGCCTTTGCGGCCAAGCTGAAGGCGGCGGTTGAGGATTTGAAGGTGGGTGACGGGCTGGAAGACGGCGTGACCACAGGCCCCCTGATCACCGACAAGGCGGTCGAGAAGGTGCAGGATCATCTGGCGGACGTGGTGGAGAATGGCGGCGCGATCCTGACGGGCGGTAAGCCGCATGATTTGGGCGGTACGTTCCTGCAGCCCACCGTCGTGACGGGGGTGACCCAGGAGATGAAGGTGGCGCATGAAGAGACGTTTGGGCCGCTCGCGCCGCTTTTCAAATTCGAGGATGTGGACGATGTGATCGCGATGGCCAATGATACGATCTTTGGCCTGGCCGCGTATTTCTATGCCAACGATCTTTCCCGTGTCCATAAGGTCGCCGAGGCGCTGGAATATGGGATGGTGGGGGTCAATACCGGCATCATCTCGACCGAGGTGGCGCCCTTTGGGGGGGTCAAGCAATCGGGGCTGGGCCGCGAGGGGTCGCATCACGGGATCGAGGAGTTTCTGGAGATGAAATATATCTGTATGAGCGTGTGACGTCCCATGCTGGGACGCGGTGCGGGTGACGTGAATTCAAGGGTTTACAGGTGCGGATTTACCGGATGTTAAGAAACACCGCCCCCTCACATCGCTGTGACCCGCCGCCTGCGCGATTGCCCGCGGGCGGATATCTGTTCTATTCAAACGACACCTGAGTGCGAGGAATTTGAGACATGTTGACCAGACGCCATTTCGTCATGACGACCGCCGCCCTGTTTTCGGCACCCATTGCAGGGCCTGCCCTGGCAAGGCCCATTTCGGATCAATCCAAGTGGTCCGCCTGGGACGCGCAGGTCACACCGGCCAATTTCGACCTGGCGACATCGAACCCGTGGGGCGTGCATCGCCGGTTCCTGCCGCAGCGGGTGCAGGCCAATGACGGGCTGACGCCGGGCGACATCCACGTCGATGCGGTGGCCCGCTATCTGTACCACATCCAGGCGGATGGCACGGCCATGCGTTACGGTGCGGCCATCGCGCGTGGCAATCTGTACGAGCCTGGCACCTACACCATCAAGCGCAAGGCCAAGTGGCCCACATGGACGCCGACCAAGGCGATGATCGAGCGCGACCCGCAACTGTTCGAACGACATGCCGACGGCATGAATGGCGGGCCGACGAACCCCCTGGGCTCGCGCGCGCTGTACCTGTTCGTGGGCAACCGGGACACGTACCTGCGCATCCATGGCACGCCCTATCCCCGGTCCATCGGCGGGCGCGCAAGCTCGGGCTGCGTGCGCATGATCATGGCGCATATCAATCAACTGTATCCGAGCGTCACACCCGGTTCGACCGCGTTCCTGTACCCATCCGAGGACGGCCTGACGGCGGCGAGTTAAGACCACACCGGCATTGAGATCGCGCGCGGGGGTGCCCCCCACGGGCCCGACGAGGTCAGCAAGGAGCGTGGCGGGCTGACGCCCACATGCCGCCCGGCCCGTGAAGGCGGCCCGGATTATGTGGGGACATGCGCGCGTTTCCCCGATATGCGCGATGAGGACGTCGACAAGCACGCGGGCTTTAGCGGAGACTGCATTGCTGTTGGGATGGATGAGCCAGAGCGCGTTCACCGAGATACCAGCGCCGTCAAATGTGGCGAATTCTTGTGTCATCCCGTCATTCAGAACCAACCGATGCCATGGGACGTTGAAAACCGGCGCACATGCAAGCGAAAGCACTCGAACGCGCCCGCGCCATGGATTGTCCATCGCGCGCGGCCATGCTGCAACGCCACGCAGGGTCCGTTGGTTCACACACAAGCGGCGTTGATGAATTCGGCCACCAGTTTCAGGCGCGTTCGGTCCTTGGTGGCGATCAGATAGGTGTCCTGTGCATCCGGCATCTCGCGAATGGCGACCTGTGCGACGTTGTCCTGGATCAGGCTGCTGTTGCGGAGAAAAAGTGCCACGCCAATGCCCTGAAGGACCGCTTCGCACATGAGCGGAAAGGTTGTCATGGTGACGGTGCGTGTCAGCCGGATGCCATGCCGTTTGCAGGTTTGGCCAAGCAAACGCTGCGTGAGCGACCCTTTTTCCGGCACGATGAGCGTTTCGGGGTGAAGATCGGCCAGTGACACCTCGGCCTGGTGTGCAAATCGGTGATCTGCCGGGCAGTAGAGAACATATTGCGATTGCTCGATATGGATGCGTTCCCAGCTTTCATGGTCCGGTGGATCCGTGATCAGGCCGACATCGGCCAACCTGCCGCGGATCATGGATGTCGCGGTTGTCCAGTCGTGCAGGCCGAAATCGACGCGAATGTCGGGAAAGCGCTGCCGGAAGCGGGCGATGATCTTTAGGGCGGGTTGCGGCGCGTTCCCGATCACGCTGAGCCGCCCCTCCTGCATGGCGTTGAACCCTTCGAGCCGTTCCGAGACTTCGACATCGAGGGCAACCATGCGATCCGCGAGATCGTAGAATTCCTGTCCCGTCGGCGTCAGTTCAACCCCGTCGCGGCCGCGCACAAGCAGCACTGTTCCGACGCTTTTTTCGAGCTTGGCAATGTGCTGCGTGATCGTGGATTGCGTCACGCCAAGCCGGGTGGCGGCAGCCGAAAAGCTGCCCTCGCGCACGACATAGGCGAAGGCTTCGAACTGATGATGGTTGGGGCGCACGGCGTCTCCTTTTGCGTCGCCCATAGCACCCATCGGTTTCACTAATATGACGTCACAAAACTTAAGCCTGCACCACACTAGGGTTGGTCTGATCCGTGGGGGAATCACATGGCAGACCTGTCGATTGCGGCGATCACGAAACGCTTTGGAGACACGCCGGTCCTGAAAGGTGTGTCGCTGGATGTGGCCGATGGCGAGTTTGTGTCGCTGGTGGGTCCATCGGGCTGTGGCAAGTCCACGCTGTTGCGCATCATCGCAGGCCTCGAGGCGCCGACCGCGGGCCGCGTCAGCCTGGGGGCGGTCGATGTGACGGCGATGCGCGCGGCGGACCGCAACCTGTCGATGGTTTTTCAGTCCTACGCGCTTTATCCACATCTGAGCGTGGCCGAGAATATCGCCGTTCCACTGCGCATGCGCGCTTTGACCAGTTTGCAGCGATTGCCCTTTGTGGGCCGGATCATGCCCGGCGCAAAGGCACGCATTCAGGGCATAGCCGAACAGGTCGCGCGCGCCGCCGACATGCTGGAGATCGGTGCGCTGCTGGATCGCAAGCCCGGACAGCTGTCGGGCGGACAGCGCCAGCGCGTTGCCCTGGGCCGCGCGCTTGTCAGGGATCCGGCGGCGTTTCTGCTGGATGAGCCGTTGTCGAACCTTGATGCGAAGTTGCGTGTTCAGACGCGGGCGGAAATCGCGGAACTGCATCGCAGATTGGCCGCGACATTCATCTACGTCACCCACGATCAGGTCGAGGCGATGACGATGTCGGACCGGATCGCCGTCATGATGGGCGGTGAGATCCTGCAATGCGCGTCGCCGGAGATCATATACGAGGATCCCGACGACATGCGCGTGGCCGAATTCATCGGCTCGCCCAAGATCAACATCCTGCCGGTCGAGTGCGTGGGCGGTCAGCTGCAGCTTTTCGGCACGTCGCTGAATTGGCCGCTGCCGTACGAGACCGCGCGGGTGATGCAGCTGGGGCTGCGGCCCGAGGCGCTGCGCCTGACCCAGAGCGCACCGGTGCTGCGGGGCCATGTGGCGCATTTCGAAAACCTTGGCTCGGAAGTGTTTGCGCAGGTTGCCCTGAAGAACGACACCGCCCGTGTGACATTGCGGGCGACACCGGCAGAACGCCCGATGCTGGCGCTTGGGGCCGAGGTGGGTCTGGCGTTCGATACGCGGGCCGCGATGGTCTTTGACGCGGACGGAAAGCGGTTGCGCAAGGTCGAAGCGATGGCCGATCCGGCCAGCGAGGTCGCATAAGATGGCGGTGATCGAGACAGGCGCGGGTGCGCACGCCACCCATCCCGAACACCGGCAGGCGCGCACCGCGTGGGGTCTGGCGGCCCCTGCCCTGGCATTGATGGTGCTGATCCTTCTGGTGCCCGTCGTCGTCGCCGGGGTGCTGTCGTTCAGCAACTATTCCCTGGGCAATCCCGGCTTTGACTGGGTCGGCGCGCAGAATTACGAACGCCTGTTCACCCGGTCCACCTATGAAAAGATGTTCATCGCGACCCTTACCTATGTTGTGACGGTCGTGCCGATTTCGGTGGGTCTGGGCCTTGGGGCGGCGATGCTGGTGCATTCGCTGGGCCGGATCGGGGACATTTACAAGACGATTTACTTCCTGCCCGTGATGGCGACGCTGCTGGCCATGGCCATCGCCTGGGAGTTCATGCTGCATCCGACCATTGGCATGGTGAACCGGACGCTGGCACTGGCGTGCGGGTCGTGGCTGGAGGCGATCCCGTTCTTTGCAAGTGGCTGTGCCGACGGCTTTCCGCTTTGGCTGGGCGACCGGGACTATGCGATCTGGGTCGTGTGTTTCATCGGCATCTGGCAAGGGTTCGGGTTCAATATGGTGCTGTACCTTGCGGGGCTGACAAGCGTACACCGCGAGCTCTATCACGCCGCAGAGATGGACGGCGCCAAAAGCGCGTGGGAGCGGTTCCGGCTGGTCACGTGGCCGGCACTTGGACCGACAACCGTTTTTGTCGTGACCATCTCATGTATCCGTGCGTTTCAGGTGTTCGACACGATCGAGGCGTTCTGGCCGCAGGGCGGGGGGCCGAACAAGTCGGCCTATGTGATGATGTTCGCGATCTTTGAGAAGGGCGTGCAGCAGAACCTGATCGGCATCGGGTCGGCCATCACCATGCTGTTTCTTGTCTTTGTGATGTTCCTGACCCTGATCCAGCGCTGGCTGGTCGAGCGCAAGGTGCATTACGGATGACACGCGACTGGTGGAAACATCTGGTGCTGATCCTTGGCGCGATCATCGTGCTGGCGCCGTTTTACATGATGGTCAGCTATTCCTTCAAAAGCCCGGGCGAGATTGACCGGGGCGAAGGTGGTTTTTTCGGGCGGCAGGAGATGATGATCGACCCGCGCTGTGTCGCCCTGCGCCAGCCGGACCGCGCGGATATCGAGGCGGCGCGCGACCGCTTTCCCGGCCAGGACGACGCCGGTGTTCAGGCCGCATTGCTGGCCGAGACGGAGGCGGCATGTTCCATGCGCCCCGCCGTCTTCAACTACACCAAGGCGTTCACCGAGGCGCCGCTGATCCGCTATCTGATGAATGGTGTGATCGTCACGGTTTCGATCTTTCTGATCCAGATCGTCGTGGCGCTGCCCGCCGCCTATGCGCTGGCCAAGCTGAAGTTCTGGGGGCGCGAGGCCGTTTTTGGTCTGGTGCTGTTCTGCCTGCTGATCCCGGTCCATGCGATTGCGCTGCCGTTGTACATCATGCTGGCCAAGCTGGGGCTGACCAACACCTATGCGGCGCTGGTCGTGCCGTGGACCATATCGGTCTTTGGCATTTTCCTGATGCGCCAGTTTTTCATGACCGTGCCGGATGACCTGATTGATGCGGCCCGCATGGACGGGATGAGCGAGTTCGCCATTGTCTGGCGCGTGATGCTGCCCACAGCCATTCCGGCGCTGCTGGCCTTTGCCATTTTCAGCATCGTGGCCCATTGGAACGACTATTTCTGGCCGCGCATCGTGGTCACCGGCAACAGAGATCTGTTCACGCCGCCGCTGGGTCTGCGCGAATTCAAAGGGGACGGGGACGGGTCGTTCTTTGGCCCTATGATGGCCACCGCCACCGTCATCGTCACACCGCTGATCGTCGCGTTTTTGATCGCACAGCGCCGTTTTATCGAGGGGATCACGCTGTCTGGAATGAAGTAAGGCGGGATTGCTCCCGCCCTACAACCAAAGCCCCGCAAGGGGACAATCACCGGGGTCTGCCAATCGCCAAACCGTCAGGCCCCACGCAACTGGAGTAGATGTAATGAAAATGACCGTAACTGCAATGGTGCTGGCCCTGTCCGCCGGTGCCGTGTTCGCCGAGGACAAGGTGACCATCGAGTTTGCCTATCCCTACAGCCACCTGTTTGACGTGACCTATGAGGCGATGATGCCCGCCTTCAGAGAGGCGCATCCGAATATCGAGGTGAAGTTTCGCGCCACATACGAATCCTACGAGGACGGCACCAACACGGTTCTGCGCGAGGCGGTGGCCGGGAACCTTCCTGATGTCACCATGCAGGGTCTGAACCGTCAGGCCCCCCTGATCGACAAGGGCATCGCGCAGTCGCTTGAGCCGTTCATCGCCGCCGAGGCGGATTTCGAGAAAGACGGGTATCACGACGCGATGCTGTCGCTGTCGACCTTTGACGACACGGTGTACGGCCTGCCGTTTTCGGTGTCGCTGCCGGTGGGATACTACAACATGGACATCCTGCGCGAAGGCGGGATCGAGGCATTGCCGCAAACATGGGACGAGGTCATCGCCGCCTGCAAGACCATGAAGGCCAATGGTATCGACAACCCGATTTTCTGGGGATGGAACATCACCGGCAACTGGTTCATGCAGGCCCTGCTGTGGAGCCAAGACAAGGCCATTGTCGAGAACGGCACCGTGACCCTGGACAGCCCAGAGACGCTGGTGGCACTGGAGCAGATGCAGGAGATCTTTGCCGAGTGCGAGATGAAGAACCTGGAGTGGAAAGCGGCACTTGCGTCCTTTTCTGCGGGCGAGATCGGCATGATGTTCTGGTCCACCTCTGCCTTGGGCGCGGTTGAGCGGTCCCAGGGTGATTTCGAGTTGGTCACCGGCCCGTTTCCGGGACTTGACGGCGCCCCCATGGGTCTGCCTGCCGGTGGGAATGCGGCGATGCTGACCTCGACCTCGGATGATCCGGCGGTGCGCGACGCGGCGTGGACCTGGTTGAAATACATCACCTCCGGGGATGGTGCCGCCGAAGTGGCCAAGACCACCGGCTACATGCCCCCCAACAAGGCCGCGAACGAGATCATTCTGGCCAATTTCTACGAGCAGAACCCCAACAAGCAGACGGCTGTGGATCAGTTGCCGCTGCTGCGCGACTGGCTGGCCTATCCCGGTGAGAACGGGCTGGCGATCACGCAGGTGATCTATGACAGCATCGAGCGCATCGTGACGGGTGACGCCACCGATATGGAAGAGCTGCAGCAAGAGATGGTCGAGGAAGTGGCCGACCTGCTGCCCAACGGCTGATCCACGATCCGGTCATCCCGCGCGAGCCGCGGGGTGACCGGTACCTGTCCAGATTTTCAAGAAAGGGGCGTGTCGATGAAACTCGTCCACATCTCCGACATTCACCTGACCGTGCCCGGTGAGCAGATGGGGGACATTGATCCCCATGCGCGGTTTGCGCAGGCGTTGGGCCATGTGCAGGCCCATCACAGCGATGCCGCCCGGATCGTCATCACAGGCGACCTGACCCATTGGGGCGAGGCGGAGGCCTATGCCGCGCTGGCCGCGGCCCTTGCGGGCGTTGATCTGCCTGTGCGTCTGATGATCGGCAACCATGACGACCGCGCGGCGTTTTTGGCGGCCTTTCCCGACCATGCCCGTGACCCGAATGGCTATGTCAATCACGCCGAGGATGTGGACGATGTGCGCCTGATCTATCTGGATACATGCGCGCCAAGGACCCATGCGGGGCATTTCGGTGCCGATCGCTGCGATTGGCTGGCCGCGCAGCTTGATGATGCGGGTCGGGCGCGGCTGTTTATGCACCACAACCCCATGACGCTGGGCCTGCCCGCTGAGGACAAGATCGCGCTTGTGCCCGAAGATCGCGCCCGGTTTCGGGCTGTGGTGGGCCGGTATCACGACCGCATCGACTACATCCATTTTGGCCATGTCCATGCGCCGATCCATGGCACGTTCTGCGATGTTCCATTTGCCAGCGTGCCGTCGACCGGCCACCAGTCCATTCCCGATCTGCGGGAGCAGGAGATGCTGACCGGGGGCCATTGCCACCTGCCTATTGCGTCATCGTGATCGACGGGGGCGCAACCACCATTCACCAGATCCCCTTTGCCTGGGACGGGCCGGTGCAGAGGACCGGCACCGCGTGGGAAGACTGGGCCAAGCCGGTGGCTGCGGAATGAAGTTCATCCACCTGACCGACACCCACATTGTGGCCGACGGGCTGCTCTATGGGCAGGATCCCGGGGCGCGTCTGGCTGCGGCTGTGGCGTCGATCAATGCCGAGCATGGCGATGCGGACTTTGTCGTGGTGACCGGGGATATGACCCATTGGGGTGACGCGGCGGCCTATGCGCGTTTTGCCGCCGAGATCGGGAACCTGGATATGCCCGTGCATCTGCTGATGGGCAACCATGATGATCGGGAGGCTTTTGCGCAGGCGGTCCCGGATGCCCCGCGCGACACGGGCGGTTTTGTGCAAAGCGGGTTTGACACGGATGCGGGCCGCTTTCTGTTGCTCGACACCAAGGCGCCCGAGGGCCATGCGGGCGCCTTTTGTGCGCTCCGCCGCGACTGGTTGCGCGTGGAACTTGAGCGGACCCAGGCACCTGTCACCCTTTTCATGCACCACCCGCCGTTTCCGGTCGGGATCGCCGCCATGGATCACATCATGCTGCACGAGGCCGAGGCATTTCATGAGGTGATCGCACCGCACACCGCACGCATCCGGCACCTGTTTTTCGGGCATGTTCACCGTGCGATCTGGGGCACGTGGCGCGGCATCAGCTATTCCTGCATGCGTGGTCTGAACCATCAGGTCGCGCTTGATCTGAACAGGGTGCGGGACCGCACGGTCGGGAATTTCGAACCACCCGCCTACGGCGTCGTCCTGCTGGGCGACGCGCAGATCATCATTCACCTGCACGACTTCGCCGACCGCTCTGAGAGGTTCGATTTGTAGCATCGTCCGGCCCCGGCGCCGTCCCCATCCACGACCACCCCAACCCAACCTGGAGAACCACATGACACTTAAATCGCTGATCCTCGGTCTCGGCCTTGCCGCTGCCTCTGCCCTCGCTGTTGCGGCGGACACATGGAAACTGGCCGTCACGGACGTTGAAGGCATGGAACGCCTGCAACTCGAATGGGGTCCTTTCAAGGAGGCCCTGGAAGCTGCCACCGGCGAGACATTCGAGTTCTACGCCGTGAACTCACGCACGGCTGCGGCCGAGGCGCTGCGCGGTGAAACCGTGGACTTCGTCGTATCCGGTCCGGCGGAATATGTCGTGATCAACAAGCTGACCAACGCCGCGCCGCTGGTCGGTCTGGGCCGCCCCGACTATCACTGCGCCATCATCGTGCGCGCAGACAGCGGCATCAACGTGCCCGCTGACCTCAAGGGCAGGAAAGTGGCCTTTGGCGATATCGGGTCGACGTCCAACATGCTGTGCCCGATGCAGGTGCTTGCAGATCACGGTGTTGATCCGGTGAACGACATCGAAAAGACCCACACCTCGCGCAACATCGCGCATGAGGCGTTGAAGGCGGGCGACGTGGATGCGCTTGGATCGAATGCGGGGTCATGGCTGAACGTCCGCAACAAGGAGACGGACCTGCCTTACGGGTTCTTCAAGATGATCGCGCGGTCCGGTGATCTGCCCAATGACATGATCATGGTCGGTGCGCATGTGCCATCCGATGCGGCCGAGATGGTCAAGACCGCGATTCTTGAGAACAAGGACCAGATCATCGCAGGCATCACGGCCCATGAGGAGAACGACAAATATGTCGGCATGGACCTCGTGGCGATTGATGACAGCGCCTATGATTACGTGCGGTCGATGTATTCGAATGCAGGTTACCCCCAATTCGACAATTTCATCGGTGACTGATCTTGTCGTCAAACATCGGGCTGCGCCACAAGCGCAGCCCGGACAGGCGCCCGTGGATTTCGCGCCGGTATCGCCCGTCGACATCGAGGCGCGCGGGGTCGCAAAACGCTTTGGCGAAACGCCGATTTTCTCGGATGTGAGTTTTCGACTGGCGCGGGGTGAGGCTGTGGCGCTTGTCGGAGCCAACGGCGCCGGCAAGTCCACCCTGCTGCGCTGCCTGATGGGGTTGATCCCGGTCAGCGGCGGCAGCGTTCACCTGCTGGGCCAAGAGACCAACGCCATCAAGGCGCGGGCGCTGCGCGACGTGCGGTCCCAGGTTGGCCTCGTGTCTCAGAAGCACAACCTCGTGCCGCGCCTGTCTGTCCTGTCGAACGTGGTGCATGGGCTGCTTGGCACGTCGCCGGGTCTACGCCATTGGAGCCATGTTCTGGCCCCGGAGATGTCACGCAGGGCGGCCCTGCACGCGCTGGACCGGGTTGGCATGGCGGGCTTTGCCCAGCGGCGCGCGGATCGTCTTTCCGGCGGACAATCACAGCGGGTCGCCATTGCCCGCGCGATCGTAGCGGCGCCCAAGGTGCTCTTTGCAGACGAACCCTGCGCATCGCTTGACCCGTCCGCCGGCGCGGATGTGATGGACCTGTTGTTTCGGCTGGTCCGCGACCAAGGGGTCACGGTTGTGTTCACGTCCCACAATATCGACCACGCGCTGAAATATGGAAACCGCGTGCTGGGCTTGGCGCACGGGCGCCTACAGCTTGATGCAACCGCCGCGTCCCTGGTCGCGCAGGATCTTCGGGGGCTTTATGACTGACGTCGCACCGCCCCGCTTGGAACGGCCGTCTGCCATCGGGTTTCTGGGCTATGCCGTTGGCCTTGTGATCGTCTTCTGGTGTCTTGCGGGCGCGGGTTTCTCGCTTGAAAAAGTGGCGAGCGCACCGCCCCGCTTTGCCGATTTCGCGGCGCGCGCGTTCCCGCCGAACCTGGAGCCCGAAGTGCTTGGGCGGCTCGGATGGAAAATGGTTGAAACGCTTCAGATTGCGGTGGCAGGCGCGGTGATTGGCGTGGTCCTGTCGGTGCCGGTTGCGCTGTTGGCGGCACGCGGGCTGATCGCCGCCCCTTGGGTCAACCAGATCGTGCGCACCATCCTTGGGTTCATTCGTGCGGTGCCCGACATTGCCTGGGCGCTGGTGTTTGTTGTGGCCGTCGGGCTTGGTCCCTTTGCCGGTATGCTCGCCATTGTGATCGACACGGTCGGATTTTGCGGACGCTTTTTTGCTGACGATATGGAGGCGACCGACAAGGGCCCTGCCGAAAGCCTGACGGCGACTGGCGCGCGCAAGATCGACGTGGTTGCCTGTGCGACCATCCCCGGGACGATGCCTGCCTTTATCTCGACCGCGCTTTATGCGCTGGAAAAAGCCGTGCGCTCGTCAACGATCCTTGGCCTTGTGGGTGCAGGCGGGATCGGCATTGAACTGAAGGTCGGCTTTGACCTTTTCGACTATCCCACGGCGATGACCGTGATCCTGATGATCGCCGTTGTCGTGATCGGGATCGAACACCTGAGCGGCTGGGCCCGCATGAGGATCATAGGAGAACAAAGGTGAAGACGGACACCGCAGACCAGCACTGGAATGACCAATGGGCTGGCATTGAGGCCGGTAGCAAGTGGCTGGCGCCGGAAGAGGACGTCAAGGCGTGGGCCGCAGGCCTTGGGCCCAGGTCCCGCATTCTGGATCTGGGGGCGGGCGTTGGCCGGCATGCGCTGTGGCTTGCGGCGCAGGGGTTCAACGTCACCGCGCTGGACGCGGCCCCTTGCGGTCTTGCCGAAATCGACAAGGCGGGACGTGTCGACACCGTTTTGTCCCGCATGGACACGCTGCCATTCGAGGATCGCAGCTTTGACCATATCCTGAGCTGGAACGTCATTTATCACGGAGATGAGGATGTTCTGTTGCGCACAATCAGCGAAATACGGCGCGTTCTGACGCCTGGTGGCAGTTACATGGGTACGATGCTGTCAAACCGGCGCCTGCCCCATGAACAGGCCAAGTATCCGGGCCGCGCCATCAGCCGCAACACCTGGGTGTTCGATGCACCCGGCACGGACAAGGTCCATCCACACTACTTCTGCTCGGCTGCGGACCTCCTGGCCTTGTTCTCCGGCTTTGAGTGCCGCAAGCTGGAAGACCGGGAGCATGAGACACCCGGCTCGTGGCACTGGCACCTCACACTGGAACGGCTTTGAATGATCACCTTCGACGGTGCGCAGGTTTTCCTGCCGGATGAGATTGCGGAAACGACTGTAACCGTCGTCGACGGCCGGATCGCCGAGATTGGCGGCCCCGCGGCAGGCACCATCGTCGATGCGCGCGGCCTGATCCTGGCGCCCGCACTCATCGACGTGCATGGCGACGCGTTTGAACGGCAGATGATGCCGCGTCCAGGCGTGTACTTTCCGATTGAAACGGCCGTCATCGACACAGACAGGCAGCTTGCGGCAAATGGCATCGCGACCGCCTACCATGCCATCACACTTGGGTGGGAGCCGGGCCTGCGCGACGTGGCGCGGGGGCGCGAACTGATGCGCGCGATGCGCGATCTGGCCCCGCGCCTTACCGTGGAAAACCGGGTGCAATTGCGCTGGGAAACCTTCGCGTTCGAGGCGCTGGACGTGATTGAGTGGGCGCTTTCGGCGCCGCTTTTGCCTTCTGTTGCGTTCAACGATCACACGTCAATGACCATGCGCGCCTATGACGTGCCGATCCAGGAGCGCGCCTTTGAATTCTCGCCCGATTTTTCGATCGCAGCACTTGATGATATGCGCATGAGACAGCGGACGGCCCCCAAGGCGCATCGCGCCGGTCTGAGCGAGGACGAGTACATCACGCTTCTGGGCGCGGTGTGGGATCGGCGCGCCGCTGTACCCGACATGATTGCCGAGGTCGCGGAGATGGCGCGCGCCGCAGGCGCACCAATGCTCAGCCATGATGACACCCGCGCCGAAACACGCGACTTTTTCCGCAATCTGGGGGCCAGCGTCACCGAATTCCCGATGGTCATGGAGGCCGCGGAAGCCGCGCGGGCCAGCGGCGATCCGATCGTCTTCGGCGCGCCCAATGCCGCGCGCGGCGGCAGTCATATCGGGTCGCTCAGCGCGGGCGACATGGTTGAGGCGGGCATGTGCGATGCGCTGGCCTCTGACTATTTCTACCCGGCATTGCTGGCCGCCGTGGCAAGGCTTGACACCGAGCGGCGCACAGACCGCCTGTCCCTTTGGTCGTTGGTCTCAAGGGGCCCTGCGCACGCGATGAAGCTGCATGACCGGGGCGAGATCGCGGTGGGCAAGCGTGCTGACCTTGTTCTGGTGGACTGGCCCGATGGTTCGGTTCCGGCCGTTCAGGGCACGTGGGTCGCGGGCCGGTGCGCCTATCGCGGGATACCAGCCGGATAGCACATGTCGCAACGGTCGACGTTCGGTGCAAAAAGACTGCCCGCGATGCCGTTCCGCCGTTTTGCCGAGATGCAGGTGACGGACGAATTGCAAGTATCAGGTCGCGGGCGTTGTTTCCGCCGGTGTCCGGGTGCAGATCGGACGCCCGTCCTTGTTGCGCAGCGGCAGGAAGGTTGTTTCGACCGGGCCCACGTGCCGGTAGACAAGGCAGCCGTCCACCGGATCGACCTTGACCGCGTTCAGATCCTGCTTGGGGTCGGCTATGGCCAGGATATTGTCCGGCAAGGGCGAGATGAAAGGCCCGCCTGCCGCGCCTGGTTGCGTGGTCTCGTCGCAGGCTGCCAGCATTGTCAGTGCCGCTGCAAGCATCACTCCGGTCCGTTTCATGTCCATCCCCCATGGCAGTGGTTGGCGGCTTTGACCGCTCGTCTCTGTTATCGTGGCAACTGTGCAGTCCTGCAACGCCGCGCCGCATCTGACGCCGACGTGAGTTGCGCGCAAGCCACGATTGGGCTGATGTGGCCGTATTTCGCATCAGGAGTGGTCTTATGATCCGTTGCCTTGCTATCTTCTTTTTTGCGCTTCTGTCCCTGCCCGCGTTGGCCTGCGGGGGCCGTGACGACCCCTGTGCCCTGCCCAGCGGCAATTATCATATGGCCGTGCCCGAGACAGCCGCACCCAACGGCCCCAAGGGCATTGTGATGCATCTGCATGGCGCAGGTGGGCGGGGTCAGGGTTTGCTGACGTCGGACCTTGCACAGGAAGCGCTGGCGCGCGGCTATGTCTTTGTTGCCCCGGATGGCGATCAGCCCAGCCGCCGTTTTGATCGGGACTGGTCGGTGCGCGGCAAGGGGATGACCTATGACCGGCAGGATTTCGAGTTCTTGCCCGAGGTTCTGGCAGATGTCCGCGCGCGCACGGACACGGGCGCGGGCCAGGTCCTGTTGGCCGGGTTTTCTCGTGGCGGTTCCTTTGTCTGGGACATGGCCTGTGCGTCGCCCGATTTCGCAGATGCCTATGCCCCTATGGCCGGTGCATTCTGGGACGACTTGCCAGGCCAGTGCGCCGCGCCTGTGCGCCTGTTTCATACCCATGGCTGGAATGACCGGACCGTGCCCCTGGAGGGTCGAACATTCCGCGACGGTGCTGTTGTGCAGGGGGATGTCTGGGCGTCGCTGAAGATCCTGCGCGCCACCAATGGCTGCGATGCCCGCCAGCCAGAACGCAACAGCTTTGACGGTGATCTGTGGTTTCGCCACTGGACCGATTGCCAGAACGGCGATCTGCGGTTGATGCTGCACAAGGGCGGGCACGGGGCGCCGGAGGGGTGGCCCAGCCGCGTGATGGATTGGTTTGAGGGCCAGGGGCTGGACCCCGAGGGGTGATCCGGGTCAGATGTGCGGCATGCTGACACGTACCGATCTTGAGACCGCCGCTGATTTTGTTCACGCCCGCATGGCCCCCACGCCGCAGCACCATTGGCCGCTCTTGAGTGCCGCGACGGGCGCCGAGGTGTGGGTGAAGCACGAGAACCATACACCCACGGGTGCCTTTAAGGTGCGAGGGGCGCTGACCTTTATGGATTGGCTGACCCGGACACACCCGGATGTGCCGGGCATCTGCACCGCGACGCGCGGCAATCATGGTCAGGGGCAGGCCTGGGCCGCGACGGGGGCGGGGTTGACCGCCAAGGTGTACGTCCCGCGCGGCAATTCGGTGGAAAAGAACGCGGCCATGCGCGCCTTTGGCGCTGAGTTGATCGAGTTTGGCGATGATTTCGACACCGCGCGCGAAGAGGCCTATCGCGTGGCGGAGGACGAAGGACTGTTTGTCGTCCCGCCCTATCATCCCGAGCTGGTGCGCGGTGTGGCGACCTATGCCTTTGAGCTGTTCAGTGCGCAGCCCGATCTGGACACCGTCTATGTGCCTATCGGCTGTGGGTCGGGGATTTGCGGGACGATCATGGCGCGGGATGCTTTGGGGGTTAAGACAAAGATCGTCGGCGTTGTGTCGGACCGCGCGCAGACGGCCAAGCTGTCGGTCGAGGCGGGGCGGCTGGTGGAAACCAACTCCGCCAATACGTTTGCGGATGGGATGGCGGTGCGGGTGCCCGTGCAGGAGGCGTTTGACGTCTATTCCAAGGGGGCCGAGCGTGTCATTGCGGTGAGCGACGATGAGGTGGCCGATGCGATCCGGCTGTATTTCACGGCGACGCACAATGTGGCTGAAGGTGCTGGGGCCGCGCCGCTGGCCGGGCTGATGCAAGAGCGCGCGCAGATGGCTGGCAAGCGTGTGGGCGTGATCCTGTGCGGCGGCAACATCGACACCGCGTGGTTCCGTACGGTGCTGGACGGCGCGACGCCGCAGGTCTGATTTTACAAAACTGACATGTGGCTGTTACGTCTGCGTCAAGCAAACAAGCCAATCCGTGTGGGATTTGATCCCGATGGAGTGTCTTATGACCAACCCCCTTCTTTGCATGACCTCGGCCCTGGCCCTGATGGCAGGCGCTGCCTATGCCGATGGCCATGCGGCCAAGAATTTCAACCGCATCGCGTCGTTCCCGGTCGTGACCAATATGGCCGAGGGTGAGGACACAACGCGCGAAAGCTCGCCCGAGATCATCGACGTGACCGCCGATGGGATGACGCTGGTTTATACCGACAGCCCGCTGGAGGCCCTTGGCCTCGTGGACATCACCGACCCTGCGAACCCGCAGCCCGGCGGCAACATCGCACTGGAGGGCGAGCCCACATCCGTCGCCGTGATCGGATCAACCGCCTTTGTCGGCATCAACACCTCCGAAAGCTTTACCAACCCGTCGGGCAAGATGCTGGCCATCGATGTGGGTGACGGGTCGGTCATCGCCTCTTGCGATCTGGTGGGACAGCCCGACAGCGTGGCCAAGGCGCCCGACGGGTCCTTTGTTGCCGTCGCCATCGAGAACGAGCGGGACGAGGACCTGAATGACGGGGTGATCCCGCAGCTGCCGGCCGGGTCGTTGCAAATGATCAACGTCGTCGATGGGTCGCTGGACTGTGACAGCATCGCGACCGCGGACCTGACCGGGCTGGCCGATGTGGCGCCGACAGATCCGGAGCCGGAATATGTGTCGATCAACGGTCTGGGCGAAACGGTCGTGACCTTGCAGGAGAACAACCACATGGTCGTGGTGGCGCGTGATGGCAGCATCGTGAGCCATTTCTCGGCCGGGGCCGTGGATCTGGAAGGGATCGACGCCACGGACGAGCGCGGCGCGCTGATCTTTACCGAGAGCCAGATGGGCCGCCTACGCGAACCCGACGCTGTGACCTGGATTGATGACGAACATTTCGCCACCGCCAACGAAGGCGATTATGAGGGCGGATCGCGCGGCTGGACGATCTTCCGCAAGGACGGGCGCGTTGTCTATGAAAGCGGCGTCAGCTTTGAGCACGCGATGATCCAGATCGGGCACTATCCCGACAAACGGTCGGACGCCAAGGGGGTGGAGCCCGAAAGCGTGACCGCCGCCACTTTTGACGGCACGCCGTTTGTGTTTGTCGGGTCCGAGCGCGGGTCCATCGTGGGCGTCTATGACGTGACCGACCCCGAAGCGCCGGTGCTGACGCAGATGCTGCCTTCGGGCATCGGGCCGGAGGGATATGTGACCGTGCCTGAGCGCAACCTGCTTGTGTCCGCCAACGAGGTTGATGGGCTGGAAGACGGTGCGGCGCGCGCGCATGTCATGCTGTTTGAGTATGGCGAAGGCGCCGCGGTTTATCCGCATCTGACATCCGAAGGGATGGACGAGCTGACGGGTTGGGGTGCCCTGTCCGGCATGGTCGCGGATGAGGACGGTATGATCTATGCCGTATCCGACAGCTTTTACGGCTACCAGCCGCGTATCTTCAAGATTGACCCGTCCCAGACCCCGGCCCGCATCATCGAGGCCATCGACGTGACCCGTGCGGGACGGCCTGCGCAGAAGCTGGACATGGAAGGCATCGCGCTGGATGGCGATGCGTTCTGGATCGCCAGCGAAGGGCGCACCGACCGTGTGATCCCACACGCGATCTACAAGGTCGAGGCGGATGGCAGCATCGACGAGGAGATCGGCTTGCCGCCGGAGTTGATGGCGGTTGAGCGTCGGTTCGGGTTCGAAGGCATCACCAAGGTGGGCGACACCCTGTGGATGGCCGTGCAGCGTGAGTGGAAGGACGATCCGGCGAACCATGTGAAGCTGGTGGCCTACAACCTTGAGACCGAGGAATGGGGCGCCGTGCACTATCCCAAGGCGGAACCGGCCCAGGGTTGGGTTGGCCTGTCGGAAATCGTGGCCCATGGCGATCACGTCTATATCGTGGAGCGCGACAACCAGCATGGGATCGAGGCGGTGACCAAGAAGGTGTACCGCGTGCCGCTGGCCGAGATGGTGGCAGCACCGCTGGGCGGTGAGTTGCCCGTCGTGACCAAGGAAGAGGTGCGCGACCTGATCCCCGATCTGACGTCCACCGGCGGCTATGTGCTGGACAAGGTCGAGGGGCTGGCGATCACGACGGATGGCACGGCATGGATTTCGACCGACAATGACGGGGTCGATGACCATTCGGGCGAGACGATGTTCTATTCCTTTGAGTTGGCAGACTGATTTAAGTCCCAACAAGGTTTACAAATTGGACGCCGCCTGAGACATCGGGCGGCGTTTTTTGTTGGCTGATCGGCCCTCCCCTTACGGCGGCAACGCCGCCTGTCGGGCAATGGGGCAAGGTTTACTTGGCGAAATGAAGGATTGGGGCGGCGCGTCATGGCCACGTTGGGGATTGATTTCGGAACATCGAATTCGGCTGCGGGATATGTGCGGGACGGCGCGCCGCATCTGGTGATGATGGCACCGGGACAGACGACGCTGCCGACCACCGTGTTCTTTGATTATGACGCGCGCAAGATGTTGATGGGGCATCCCGCCAACGCGGCGCTGCTGGACGGGGTCGAGGGGCGGTTCATGCGGGCGCTCAAACGTGTCTTGGGCACATCCATCATGCATGAAAAGCGGCAGTTGCTGAACGAGCGCGTGACCTTTGTCGATATCATCGCGCGGTTCCTGGCAGAGGTGAAGCGGCGGGCGGAGGCAGAGGCCGGGCATGTGTTTGACCACGCCCTGTCCGGGCGTCCGGTCGTGTTTCACGGCAGTGGTGATCCACGCGAAGCGCAGGCAGAGGCAGATTTGCGCGCCTGTTATCTGGCGGCGGGGTTTGCGGACGTGTCGTTCCTGCCCGAGCCAGAGGCGGCGGCCATAGCCTCTGGCGCGCTGGATCATCCGGGTGCCATTGGATTGATCGTGGATATTGGCGGCGGGACGTCGGACTTTTCCGTTTTTCGTGCGCGAGACGGTGGGGTCGAGATTTTGTCGAACCACGGGGTGCGCATTGGCGGGACCGACTTTGACCGCTCGATCAGCATTGACCGGGTGATGCCGCTGCTGGGGGCCGGGACGCTGATCCGCAACGCCATCGGGCCGGGGACGCTGCCCGCGCCCAAGGCGATCTTCAACGATCTGGCGACGTGGGAGAAGATCCCGTTTCTCTATACCGCGCAGACGCGCCGGATGGTCGCCGACATGGTGCAGATGGCCGAGGACCGGGACAGGATGGCGCGGCTGGGCGCGGTGTTGGAGAATGAGCTGGGCCATGATGTGGCCTTTGCCGTGGAGCAGGGAAAGATCGACGCCAATTCGGGGCGAACGGATGCGGTGATTGCATTGGGCGAGGTGGCGCGGGGGTTGAAGGCGGCGCTGCCGTGCGATGCGCTGCGGGGCATTCTGGACCCACATGCCGCTGCGCTGCGCAAGGGCGTGGCCGAGACGTTGGAGATGGCGCAGGTCGGCGCGGATCGGGTTGATCAGGTGATTTACGTAGGCGGGTCCAGCCTGATGGCGATGGTGACGGACACGATGAAGGTGTGTTTTCCGGGCGCGCGGCATTCGTTTTCGGAGGTGTTTACCGCCGTGGCGGACGGGTTGGCCTTGGCTGCGGGCGCGCGCGACGCGGGATAGGCGGAAGCTGGCCGTACGGGTGCGCGTGTGATGGGCCTTGGGTACCGGCGGTGCTATGGCGCTGCACATGACGGATCTGATTGACGACGGGGACGGGGACCCGATTGTGTTCCTGCATGGGGCGGGTGTGGACAACGCCATGTGGGCGCCGCAGCAGGCGCATTTTCGCAGCACCCATCGCGTTATCATCCCGAACCTGCCCGGCCATGGCGGTGTGCCTGCGGTCGATAGCGTCGAGCAGATGGCAAAGGACGTGCGGGGGCGATTGGGCGCACTGGGGCTGCGCCGCTATGCGCTTGTCGGTCTGTCGCTGGGCGGCATGGTCGCGCTGGAGATGGCGGGGCGCTGGGGCGATGAGGTGTCGCATCTGGCGATGATCGAGACGGTGCCGACCGTGACCGGCAGCATGGCTGCGC
Organism: Tateyamaria omphalii; assembly: GCF_001969365.1. Lineage (NCBI taxonomy): Bacteria > Pseudomonadati > Pseudomonadota > Alphaproteobacteria > Rhodobacterales > Roseobacteraceae > Tateyamaria > Tateyamaria omphalii. Next base: position 3,036,262 of record NZ_CP019312.1, read on the forward strand.
GGTGGGGCATCAAGGCGTGCCTGTTGCCGTTGCTCTGTGTTCCGCCGCGGTGGATGGCGCGACTGCCGGGGCGCCATCTGGGGGCCGAAACGTCCGAGGCGGCGACGTATTTGAAAGAGACGCTGCCCCGGTTGAGCGCTGCGCAAAACCACGCCCTGCTGAGCCTTGCCACCGACTATGACGGGCGGCGGCATTTGGGCGCTTTGGCGATGCCATGCGCGGTGATGGTCGGCGAAAAAAACGTGCGTATCCATGCCCGTGCCGCTGCTCTGGCAGACGCGATACCCGGCTGTCGGCATGTGGTCTTGCCCGGTGCGGGGCACATCGCGAACCTTGATGCCCCGGAAGCGATCAACGCGGCGCTCCACGAATTACTGTCGGTGCGTTCGGATCACGTCTGATCTGCGCGGCTCAGCGCGCGGTCGCGCATCACCTCGCGCATGAACTTCGAGGCGGAGCGGTAGTGGCTGGGGCCTGTCGCCTCCACCCAGCGGCCCAGGCGCCAGGTGTTCTTGGCGCCCGTCAACGGTCCGCCATACAGCTCTGCGTCGGACCTCGTGTCTATGAAATCCAGCAAACGCGCGTGCCTGTCCCGCAACATTGCGACTGCGTCCGGCCAGCCCAGATCGGCCTGCGCGGCTCTCAAGTCCGCGTTGTAGCGTTTGAGGTCATTCCACTTGTACCCTTCGGCGGGAATGTGGACCGGCTTGCCCGCCTGCCCGTCCGCATACCAGCCAAAGAACAGATCAATCCAGTGGGCGCGGTGGCCGATGACGTCCTTGATCGAGGTGTCCTCGTCGAGCTTTTGCAAGGCGACACTGGCAGGCACCTGATCCAGCAGGATATTCAGCGTGCCGAATTCCTTGTGCGTGATGGCGGCCAGATCGGTCTTGTTTTGCGCGGCGGGCATGGCGCGGTCTCCTTTTCGCGTGGAGATGATGCGCATCATTTGTGCCTGCGCCTTGCGCCAGATCAGTTGGACATCAAAAAACCCCGGAGCGCGCAAGCACTCCGGGGTCGTCCGACAGGGAGGAGGAGGTCGGACTTGGGTCGGCTTAGTTCACGGCCTTGGCGTCCACCACGTCCGTCTCGATCGCCTTTTGGCCGGCAATCTCGATCCGGCGGGGTTTGAGGGCCTCGGGCACCTCTTTGACCAGGTCGATATGCAGCATGCCGTCCACGTGGGAGGCGCCGGTCACGACCACGTGGTCGGCCAGGTGGAACTTGCGTTTAAATGCGCGGGTGGCGATGCCGCGATGCAGGTAGGTCTTGTCCTGTTCGTCCGCCTTCCTGGCAGAAACGATCAGCGACTTTTCCTTGACCTCGACACCCAGATCGGCGTCGGAAAAGCCCGCGACCGCAATAGAGATGCGGTAGGCATCATCGTCCGTCTTTTCGATGTTGTAAGGGGGATATGTGCCCGCGTTGTTGTCCGTCGCAAGGACCCGGTCCATCAGGTCGGCGATCTGGTCGAAACCAACGGTTGCGCGGTAAAGCGGTGCAAAATCATATGTACGCATGTCATCCTCATTCTTTGAGCGATTAACGGCGGGCCTTCCGTCTTGGACAGACCCGCACGGTTGCTATGGTCGGACCCCGTTCGGGCATCCGATGACATCAATGTGGTGAGGATTTGTGGCCGTTCAAGACCCTTAGGGTTTGACGAATTTCGCGCCCGTGCTGCCGCGATTGCCGCCGCCGACTGTGATGCGGCGCAGCTTGGCCACCGGGGGTGCCACCTGCATCCGCAGCTGCCGTTTCACTTCTGTAACGCGCTGGGGCAGGACCATGCCCAGCGCGCGTTTCTGGCCCTTAATCTCGACCATGCCGGAAATGACCGAGATGATCTGCCCGCGCCCGTTCTTGTGGGTGAAGACCGGCGCGCCGGAGGAGCCGAAGGTGACGTCGCAATCAAAGAGCATCGCGTCGCGGGCCCGGTCCAGCAATTGGCATTCCTTTTGCCGGGACTGCGCGTTTTCGCGGCCGCGGCCATAGCTGACAACACTGACGGGGCCGCGCGGCACCGCGCCCTCGTGAATATAGAAAGGCGGCACATCAAAGGTCGAGACGGGGTCCGCCAGCCGGATCAGGGCCACGTCGTAGCTTGCATTCTCTGCCGTCAGCGGGCCAACCGCATCAAAACGGTCATGCGCAGAGGCGTCGGTCGCGCGGCGGGTGGCCGCGGCGTCGCCGTTTCGAAAACCGGCGCGGAAGCGGATCGTGTCAGTCGGCCAAAGCTGGTCGGTGCCGGGTTGGTAAAGACAATGCGCCGCCGTCAGCACCAGGTCGCGAGCAATCAGCGTGCCGGAGCAAAAACCGCGCCCACCGCCGAATTCGATGCGCCCGACAGCCTTCCAGCTGGCGGCGGAGTAGTCCGTGTCGAGCGTGCGCAATTGCGAGGTCTGCGCCTGCGCGACCGGAGCCAGCACAAGGGCCAGGATCAGCGCCAGCGCCTTCATGGTTTGATGAACTTCGCGCCGGTGTCGCGGCGCATCCCGCCCGAGATGCGCGGGCTGATGTCATCGCGCTGTGCGACAAGTTCCGCCTGCAACCGGGCCAGCGGCGCGCCAAGTGAGGTGCCCAGCGACACGGCCTCGCCCTCGACCTCGGCCTTGGCCGACACGACCGACACGATCTGTGCGCGGCCCTCGTCGATGACAAAGATCGGGGCGCCGGAACTGCCGAACTCGACCGTGCAAGAGGTGACAAGCAGGCCGTCCTGTTGCGCCAACACGCGGCACAGCTCTTGCAGCGACGGTGCCTCGGACCGGCCTGTCGCGTAACTGACAACCCCCACCGTTGCGCCGCGTGGCGGGCGGGCGGCGGTGTCGAAGGGCAGGATCTTGCCATCGCGGATGGGGTGTTCAAGCTCAAGCAGCGCAAGATCATTGCGCACGCCGTCGGATTTCACATGGCCCGCATAGCTGTAATCCGGATGCACCACCGCGCGGCGCACGTTGCGATAGGCCGATGCGCGCCCATTGCGCCACCCGGCCAGAAACTCGACCTGCGTGTGGTCGATCCGGTCGCCCGTTGTTTTGTCAAACAGGCAGTGCCCCGCCGTCAGCACCAGATTGGGCGCGATCAGCGCACCGGTGCAAAAGCCCGTGCCGCCGATGTTCAGCCGCCCGACCGCTTCCCATCCGGCCGCATCGGCGCCGGAATTGAGGCTGCGCAGCCGCCCATCCTGGGCCACCGCCGCAGTCGTGATCACCAGGGCCAATACCGAAAGGGCCATCCATCGGCGCATACTCATCACTCTCCGATCCCAGGGGTTGGGACGGGTTTAGGTGCGAATGGGGGCGAAATTAGGGCAAAGGTGCAATTTAGCGCAAAATCGGCACATCATTTGGGTGCCGGTCCAGCGCGGGCGGATGCGGCCCTCCGGTCGCCCAATCCAGCAGCTCGACCGTGTGCACGACGGGCACCCCAGCCGCCGACCCGATCTGCATCATGCAGCCGATATTGCCAGCGGCGATGATGTCGGGGTTCTTGGCCTCAAGCGTGCGCACCTTGCGCTCCTTGAGTTGTTGCGAAATCTCGGGCTGCATCAGGTTGTAGGTCCCGGCCGATCCGCAGCACAAATGGCTGTCGGCAGGTTCGACGACGGTGAACCCTGCATGTTTGAGCAGGTCCTTGGGATACGTCTTGATCTGTTGGCCATGCTGTAGCGAGCAGGCCGCGTGGTAAGCGATGGTCATGTCTTGCGGCGCCCCTTCAGGCAGGTCCAGCTTCATCAGCACCTCGCTCACGTCCATGGCGATGCCTGCGACGCGCGCGGCGTCTTCGGCCAGCGCGTGATTGCGAAACATGTGGCCGTAATCCTTGACCGTCGTGCCGCAGCCAGAGGTGTTGATGACAATGGCGTCGAGGCCCTCGCCGTCCATCTCCTTGGCCCAGGCGTTGATGTTCTTGGCCGCTGTGGCGTGGCTTTCATCGGCCTTGCCCATGTGGTGGGTCAGCGCCCCGCAGCAGCCCGCGCCCTCGGCCACCACAACCTCGCATCCCAGCCGAGTGAGCAGGCGGATGGTGGCATCGTTGATGTCGGTGTTCAGCGCCCGTTGCGCGCAGCCGGTCATCAAGGCGACACGCATTTTCGTCGGCGCCTCGGGCGCAAAGCTCTGCGGATCGTCATTGCGGCTGACAGGCGGGATGTGGTCCGGCGCCATCTCAAGCATGGCACGCAGGCGGGCGTCGGGCATCAGTCGCGCAAAGGGCCGCCCGATCTTGGCGCCCAGAAGCGCCACGCGAAACCGCATCGGATAGGGCAGGATGCGCGCCAGCACCCAGCGCAACGCCCGGTCCGTGAACGGGCGTTTGTAGCGGTTTTCGATGTATTCCCGTGCATGGTCCACAAGGTGCATGTAGTGCACGCCCGAAGGGCAAGTCGTCATGCACGCCAGGCAGGACAGGCACCGGTCGATATGCTTGACCACCTTCTCATCCGGGTCGCGGTCATTCTCCAGCATATCCTTGATCAGGTAGATGCGGCCCCGCGGGCTGTCCAATTCATCGCCCAGCACCTGATAGGTCGGGCACGTGGCCGTGCAAAACCCGCAATGCACGCAGTTGCGCAAGATCTCGTTCGACCGTTCGATCTTCGGGTCGGTCAGCTGTTCTGGAGTGAAGGTGGTCTGCATCTTACCTCGCCATCATTTGGGCCGCGGCAAAGCCGAACCACGGCACGGTTGTGCCCATTGCACCTGCGGCACGAACAAGGCGACGCGCACGCGGCGTTGAAACGGCCTGTCGCAAGGCACGCGCGGCCAGCACCATCACCACCACCCAGCCCAGCCAAATGAGGGTCACGCTTAGAAACACGCGCGTGGCATCCACGGGAAAGGTCAGATAGGCATCGCTGCGCAGCACAAAGCTCGCCAGCACCAGCAGCGACGCGACAAAGGCCAAGGGCCAGTGCCGCTCGGCCACGCGGTCCAGCAGAAAGAAGAGGCCGGGACCGACGACAAACGCCATGACAAAAAGGATCACAACCATCAGGCAGCCATCAGTCCAGGGTTGAGGATGCCATTGGGGTCAAAGCGCTGCCGCAAGGACGCGGTCAGCGCTGCGACACCCGGTGCCTCAGGCTGGAACACCGGAACGGCGGCGCGCACCGCCTCCGGCCCCTTGATCAGCGTCGCATGGCCGCCCATCCCGGCCACCATTGCCTGAACCTGTGCGTGGGTCGCAGCAACATCGCCACCGGACATACCGGCCCAGACAAGGCCACCGCCCCAGTCCATCAGCGCATGGGCATCCTCGGGCAAGGCCGCAATCACGGCAGGCCCGTCACTCGGCTTGACCGAGATGCGCCACACGGCCTCCGCCCCATGGAGCGGCACGGCATCGCGCACGGTCGTCCAATCCGCATCAACCTCGGCACTGTCGCCAAACCCGGCCAGCAGCTGCTTCAACTGCCCGGCGCGGTAGGCAACGGAGCCTTCAAACCCCTCAATCCGCAACCAGACCTGACCTTGCACCCAAGCGGCACCCGACACCTCGAATGGTGAGCCAAGCGCACGGCTCATCGCCTTGACCGCCTGTTCGGCATCCAGACCTTCAATAACCAGCGTCACCTCCGCCTCCACCGACGGCAACACCTTCAAACTCACCTCCGTCAACACACCCAAGGTGCCCCACGACCCGCTCATCAGCTTGACCAGATCATAACCGGTCACGTTCTTCATCACCCGACCCCCGTTCTTGACGACCTTCCCCACGCCATCGACAAAACGCACGCCCAGCGCAAAGTCCCGCGCCGCCCCCGCCATGATACGGCGCGGCCCGCTGGCGTTGGTGGCAATCACCCCGCCAATGGTCGAGGCGCCGCTGGTCCCCAGAAGTCCGGCCAGATCATAGGGTTCAAAGGCCAGGCGCTGGTTCTCTGCGGCCAGCGTCGCCTCAATCTCAGCCACTGGCGTGCCCGCCTGCGCCACAAGGGTCAACGCGCCGGGTTCATAGAGCGTCACACCGGACAGGCCCGACACGTCCAGCACCTCGCCCACCACGGGGCGGCCCACGGTGCGCGTCCCGCCACCGCGAACAACCAAGGGGCCCTTGGCCTCTGCCACCGCCTGCGCAACTGCCTCTTCTGTTCCAAGCATGTCCATCTTCTCTGGTTCAAAAAATCCCGGGGGTGAGGCGCGCTGCGCCGAGGGGGCTGGCCCCCTACTCCGCCGCCAACCGCGCCCCACGCCGCGGCTCTGACACCGCCAGCGGAAACACTTTTGCGGGGTTCAACAGCCACGTGTCGTCAAACACGTCCTTGACCGCCATCTGCGCCTCAAGATCGGCTGGCGCATATTGATGTGTCATCAGATCGCGCTTCTCGATGCCCACGCCATGCTCGCCTGTCAGACAGCCGCCCACCTCGACACAGAGCTTCAGCACCTCGGCCCCGAATTCCTCGCACAGCTCCAGATCACCGGGCTTGTTGGCGTCATAGCAGATCAGCGGATGCATGTTGCCATCGCCCGCATGGAACACGTTGCCAACGGGCAGGCCGTATTTTTCCGACATCTCGCCGATGCGGCGCAGGACATACGGCAGTTCCGACACCGGGATCGTCCCGTCCAGACACATGTAGTCGCTGATGCGCCCGATGGCCGAAAACGCCGCCTTGCGCCCGGCCCAGATCCGCGCGCTTTCATCCGCCGATGCACTTTCGCGCAAGGCCACCGGATTGTGACGCTTGGCGATGTCGGTGATCAGGGCAAGCTGCGCGTCAATCTCCGCGTCCGATCCTTCCACCTCGACAATCAGCAGCGCGCTGCATTTGGGATAGTCGGCCTTGGCAAAATCCTCGCACACCTCGATCAGCATCTTGTCCATGAACTCGATGGCGACGGGCAACACGCCCGCCTTGATGATGTCGGCCACGCAAGCGCCTGCCACCTCGGCACTGTCAAAGCCCATCAGTACGGGCCGCGCGCCCTCGGGCTTATGCAGAATGCGCAGGGTCGCCTCGGTCACGACACCCAACTGCCCTTCGGACCCGCAGATGACACCCAGCAGGTCAAGGCCCCCGACATCCAGATGCGCGCCGCCAATCTCGACCACCGTGCCGTCCATCTGGACCATGGTCACGCCCAGCAGGTTGTTTGTGGTCACACCGTATTTCAGGCAATGCGCCCCGCCCGAATTCATCGCGATGTTGCCCGCAATGGCACAGGCCAACTGACTAGAAGGGTCCGGGGCGTAAAAGAACCCGTCCGCCTCAACCGCCCCCGTCACGCTCAGATTGGTGCGCCCGGTCTGCACGCGAATAAAGCGGTTGTCATAATCCGTTTCGATCACGTCATTCATGCGCGCCACACCCAGGATCACGCAATCAGCGGTGGGCAAGGCGCCCCCGGCCAGCGACGTGCCCGATCCGCGCGGGACAACCGGCACGCCCTCGTCATGACAGATGCGCAACACGTCCGACACTTCGGCTGTGGTCGCAGGCAACACCGCCACCATCGGCGGGCAGCGATAGGCAGTGAGGGCGTCGCATTCATAGGCGCGCGTCTGTGCCGGGTCGTCGATGACGGCATCGCCGGGCAGCACACCGCGCAAGCGTTCGACCACACGCGCCTTGCGCGCCAGCACATCAGAATCGGGAATGGGCATTTCCATGAAGCGTCCTCCGTCGATTGGTAAAATAATATGACCAATTTCACCGGGATGCAATCTGAAATGCTGCGGTGTAAGACCGCAGCCATGACATGGCTTGACCGGATCACCCTTTTCACCCCGCTCGATTTCGCAGCTGTCGGCCTCTTGCTCCTGGGCTGGCTGGTGATCGGCTGGCGGATCGAACACCCCGCGGCCAAGCATCCCTCGACCTCGCAGATCATGGCCGGGTTCCGGCGCGAGTGGATGCAGCAGATGATCACGCGCCAGCCGCGCATCTTTGACGCCCAGATCGTGGCCAGCCTGCGGCAGGGCACGGCGTTCTTCGCCTCAACCTCCATGATTGCCATCGGCGGCACGCTCGCGCTGATCGGCAATGCGGAACGGCTGACCGGCATCGCAAACGATCTGATCTTGACGGAAACCCCCGCCTTCGTGTGGGAGATCAAGATGCTGATGGTCGTGCTGTTCCTGACGAACGCGTTTTTGAAATTCGTCTGGGCCAACCGGCTCTTCGGTTATGCCGCTGTGGTCATGGCCGCCGTGCCGAACGACACCGATGACCCGGTCTGCACCCCCCGCGCGGCGCAAGCGGCAGAGATCAACATCACCGCCGCCCGATCCTTCAACCGCGGCCTGCGGTCGGTCTATTTCGCCCTCGCCTGCATCGCCTGGCTTGCCGGCCCACTCACATTGATCGCCGCAACGCTGTTCACGCTGGCAGTGATCTGGCGGCGAGAATTCGCCTCAAACTCACGTACCATCCTGTTGGGCACAGACACGTGACATGACAACACAATGGCACCGCCCTAACCTGCGCCCATGAAATACTTTATCCCCCTCCTGCTGCTCGCCACACCCGCCCTCGCCGAAGACCCGGTGATCGAAAACGTCGACATCGCCAAAACTGGCACGGACACATACCGCTTCTCCGTCACGATCAGCCATCCGGACACCGGTTGGGACCACTACGCCGACGGCTGGCGGGTGCTCGACATGGACGGCAACGAATTGGGCATGCGCGTGCTGCACCACCCCCATGTGGACGAACAGCCCTTCACCCGCTCCTTGAGCGGCGTGACCATCCCCGAAGGCACAACACGGGTCCAGGTCCAGGCCCGCGAC